>JBKDQE010000060.1:0-15100 GCA_046342195.1 Burkholderiales bacterium | reverse complement strand
TGAGCCCCCTTTGGTGCGACTCATTCCTTGGTTTTCTCCTCATGAGCCACACCGCCCCACTGCCCGGTCCGACCCGGAAGTAGTGGCTTCAGCAGAGCCCAGTCTTTGTCTGAAATATCGTGGCGTCGGTGGGCAGGTGTCATTCGGCTTCGTGCAAAAGATTCAATCCTCTATCACCACGTTCCCGAAGGGTTGTTTCCCAAAAGGCCTTGCGCGGCGTTGCAAAGCCTCGCAAGGGGCCTACCACGGCTTCGTTTTGCGCCTCTTGCTCAAGGCCTTTTGAAGAACAATGCATCTGGCATTTTTAGTGTTAACAGGCCCTAAGGCTCTTTTGAAGAGTCGAAAAAAGCGTTATAGAAAAATGCTATTGTGATAACCTTTCTTATCACAACAAATTTGTTTCTAACGAAAACATACTCCCATGAAAAATAGGCAGACCGATGCTATAAAAGTAAAAAACGATCCAATACAAGCGTCTGCTGTGGACAGCTTTCCCGGCCCCGATACTTTGGCGGCTTTACGCGCTTGGTACCAAGGCCTATCGGCGACCGAGTCGGTCACAAGATATTTGCCTGAACGCACCAAGGGCACCTCGGCTCGGGGAGTCATTGGAAAACTGAGGCGACACTTGATTCGCTATGCCCTGCAGCGGCACCGTGCGGATCTGGCTGATGTTTTTCAGCACCCTGAGTCTGAGCGCCGCAGTCATGCCAAGGCCGCTGGTCAGGCGATTGAAACTTTGCGCACTTTGCAACCACCGCAACCGCTGATCGGGGATTCCATCTCGGAGTGGCTGACACCCCGTGCCGTGCGTGCCCTGGAAGCCCAGGGTATTCATACTTTGGCCGCACTCACGGTGCGCATTCCCAAGCTCAAACGCTGGTGGGCCCGTATTCCAGGTTTAGGTTTGGCAGGAGCCCGGCATATTGAAGCTTTCTTCAAGCAACATCCTGAACTTATCGAGCGTGCACAAACAGTTATTGCCGTGCATGATCACCAAGATATCATCCCCTGGGAACATCTCTGTGTTCCAGCTCAATTCGATGGCTCTCAAGGAAGCTTCAGGGCACCCCGCAATACTTGTGCACTTTCAGCCAACAATGATTACGAAGCCGTACAAACCTGGCTGTCTCTGCATGAAGCCATGGCCACACAGCGCGCTTACCGAAAAGAAGCTGAGAGGCTGATTTTATGGGCCGTGATTGAACAGGGAAAAGCATTATCATCGCTCACCACAGAAGATGCCCTGGCTTACCGATCTTTTTTGCGCCACCCCTCACCAAGCGCCCGTTGGGTGGGGCCTGCATGCCCCCGTCATTCACCTCAATGGCGGCCCTTCAGTGGCGGGCTATCGCCCCGTTCAGTGGCTTATTCACTTTCTGTCTTGGGGGCCTTGTTCCGTTGGCTGATTGAACAACGTTATGTCTTGGCTAACCCCTTTGCAGGCATCAAGGTCAGGGGGGCTTCACGCTCTGAAAGCTCAATGGCCGCCCGGGTATTCAACGAGGGAGAATGGCTCTTGATTCAAACCATTGCCGAGGGCTTGGAATGGTCGCATGGCTGGCCAGCTGCAGCTGCGCAGCGGCTTCGATTTGTCCTGGATTTTGCCTACGCCACAGGCCTTCGCGCAAGTGAATTGGTGGGGGCACGCTTAGGGCAAATTGAAACGGACAGTTATGGCAACCACTGGCTGGCACTGGTTGGAAAAGGCAATAAAGCTGCCAAAGTGGGGCTGCCTCCAATGGCCCATAAGGCCCTGATTCGTTATTTGGTTCAGCGGGGACTGCCAAGTTCGCCCGATCGCTGTGCCACCACCATACCCCTTTTGGGCAGGCTGGATGAAGAGGATCAAAGCGGGATCAGTTCAGCAAGGTTGTGGCATGTGATGCGCCGTTTTTTTCGTACGGCGGCTCAAATCATTGCCGATCGCAGCCCCTCCACTGCAGAAAAACTTCGACAGGCCAGCCCGCACTGGATGCGACACACTCACGCCACTCATGCACTGGCACGGGGAGTTGAACTCACAACCGTTCGAGACAACCTTCGACATGCTTCGCTCTCTACCACGTCAATCTACTTGCATACCGATGACGTGAAACGAGCGGGTCAGCTGAGTTCGGCATTTGGTGACAAGCCAAAAGAGTAAGCCGGTCACACACAGTTTTTAGCTGAAATACGGCGGCATCGGTGGGGTTATACTGAACTTGTGTGTAATGAAATGCAAATTATCGGCAGCAGAAAGACGCAGCTTGGTTTGGCGCATCACATGGGCTCCATGGATTCAACAGAGCACAGTTTATCAATGTATCGTTATTCTGACTTGCGACATTAGATTTGGGACACCGCCAGAATTAACCCTAGGGCCTGTTCACACTAAAGATCAATGGCCGCCTTCGCACTGGCATCTTTAGTGTTAACAGGGGCCCTAAACTCAATAACTTGCAGACGTCGAACGAAATTGAGGGCTATGCTCAACCCATTTACGCACCCGCTCCGCATCAGCAATACGGGAATACTTCCCTGCTGAATCCAGAAACACCATAATGAGCTTACGACCAGCCAACTTTGCCTGCATCACCAAGCAACGGCCAGCTTCCGCAATATAACCTGTTTTTTGTAACCCAATTTCCCATTGAGGTCTGCTCACAAGACCATTGGTATTTTTATAGTGCAGTTGACGAGTGCCTCCAACATCAACTTCATACTCAGGAGATGTGGAAAGCTCACGAATAATCTGATGTTGATACGCAGCATTGACCAGCAGAGCCAAATCCTGTGCGCTGGACTGGTTCTTGCTCGACAGTCCGGTGGGCTCTACATAGCGAGTGTCTTGCATACCAAGCTCCCTGGCTTTGCGGTTCATTGCAACAATAAAAGCTGAAAGGCCACCAGGATAGTGGCGCCCCAGAGCATTGGCAGCACGATTTTCAGAAGACATAAGGGCCAAGTGCAACATTTCCCCCCGAGTAAGCTGCGTACCCACTCTCAAGCGAGAGTGACTCCCTTTTTCAGTATCAACGTCCTCTTGAGTGATTGTCATCAATTCATCCAAAGGCTGTCGAGCCTCTGTGACCACCAGCGCTGTCATCAGCTTGGTGAGCGAGGCAATCGGTAATACGGCCTGCGAATTTTTACTGAACAGCACCTCGTGAGTATCCTGATCAATCACCAAAGCAACACTCGAACTCAAGTCTAAATCATCCCGAGTCGAGTGGAGACCATAAATTTGTCCATATGATAATTTTGCAGGTTGAGCAACAGCATGAACAGTAGGTCGAGCGGCTGCTTGCAAATACAAACCACGAGACCGCTTTGAAGAGGCTGCTTTGTTTTTGATGACAACAGTTTTCCGAGATGGTTTGCGGGCAACTTTAGATACTTTGGAAAAAGCAGCCTGGGCTCGAACCTCAGTTGCCGCTTTCTTCTTGGGTGAGCTTGCATGAGCATCATGAGAGAACGCTGCAACACCAAGAAACATTGCTAATCCAAAAGAAAAAAACATCGAAAAAGATCTCACACAAACCTCCTTTGGCGGCTTTAAACCTGCAAACAGCAGTTGAAAGGTACCAGGCTAGCCCTGATGCACTAAGATCTGGCTACAAGTAATGTGCTTCCAGCATGGCACAGCTGAATCAGGCGCACAGGATTCTCTGTCATCAGGCATGGATGATGACAGGATTACGGGCACCCCGCTCAGTACGCATATCACGATGCTCAGAAAATCAATGAAAAATCAAATACTTCTAGCTTCTGAGGAAGCTCTGCAAAATTTACCTAGCATGAATTACCACTTGGAAAAGCAACAATCATCCAAGATGAGTTTTGCAGAATGTCCTTCATTCAGTATAGGGCAAAGAAAAAAGTCTGCAAAACGAAAAATGACACGAGATTTTTTCAATCCAGTCAAGCCATGACACCCGATTAACCCTGAGCCAACACCCTTTCCGTTTTGCTGTGCAGCTTGTTAAGTGCCGACAAATAAGCTTTGGCCGAAGCCACAACAATATCGGGGTCAGCACCAACCCCGTTAACAACCCTGCCAGCCAACTGCAAACGAACCGTGACCTCGCCTTGCGATTCTGTGCTGCCCGACGTGATTGCATTCACAGAATAAAGCAGCAATTCCACCCCTGTATTCAGTTTTGACTCGATAGCTTTCAGGCTGGCATCGACAGGCCCATTCCCCTGACTCGCAACAGTGATCTCCTGATAGCCTGCCGCAAAAGTGACGGTTGCTTCTGGACGCTCCCCAGTCTCAGATCGCTGTTTCAAAGAAACCAAACGATAAAATTCCTGCTCTGCTGTCACTGATTCATCCATCACCAAGGCCAAGATATCTTCGTCAAAAATTTCGCTTTTGCGATCAGCCAACTCCTTGAATTTAGTGAAAGCTGCATTCACTTCAGCTTCGGTGGAAAGCTCAATACCCAACTCAGAAAGACGCTGCTTGAAAGCATTGCGGCCTGATAATTTACCTAAAACGATCTTGTTAGCAACCCATCCTACATCTTGCGCGCGCATGATTTCGTAGGTGTCCCGGGCTTTCAAAACTCCATCTTGGTGGATGCCCGAAGCATGAGCAAAAGCATTGGCGCCAACAATCGCCTTATTCGGCTGAACCACAAACCCTGTAGTTTGAGCCACCAAGCGGGAAATGGCCATGATTTGAGTGGTGTCGATATTCACATCAAGACCAAAATAATCTCTGCGGGTCTTTACTGCTAAAACTACTTCTTCCAGCGCACAATTTCCAGCCCGCTCACCCAAGCCGTTGATTGTACACTCGACTTGCCGAGCCCCCCCGATTTTGACGCCTGCCAAAGAATTGGCAACTGCCATACCCAAATCATTGTGGCAATGAACGGACCAAACAGCTTTGTCTGAATTCGGAATGCGCTGGCGTAAATTCAAAATGAAATGACCATACAGTTCTGGAATAGCATAGCCAACAGTATCGGGAATATTGATGGTATTTGCTCCGGCTGCGATCGTGGCTTCCAGAACTCTGCACAGAAAATCAGGATCAGAGCGATAGCCATCCTCAGGAGAAAACTCGACATCGCCGATCAAATTTCTTGCAAAAGCCACTGACACTTTGGCTTGCTCAAACACCTGATCAGGTGTCATGCGCAGCTTTTTTTCCATGTGCAAGGCACTGGTGGCCAAAAACAAATGAATGCGAGCTGAGGCGCTTCCCTGTAAAGCTTCGGCGGCTCGAGAAATGTCGCGTTCATTGGCTCTGGCAAGAGAACATACCTTGCTGTCCTTAATGGCTAAAGCAATGGCTCGGACAGCTTCAAAATCACCATTTGACGATGCAGCAAAACCGGCCTCAATCACATCGACCCGCAAACGCTCCAGCTGCCTTGCAATACGAAGTTTTTCATCTTTGGTCATTGAAGCCCCAGGAGACTGCTCTCCATCGCGCAGGGTCGTATCAAAAATAATCAAACTGTCAGACATTTTAATTTCCTCACAGGCATTATTTGGGCTTGATAAAAAACTTTAGGAACCTCTGCAAAACCCCTTGCGGCGATCGCATCCTTTCCCGAAAGAGGTCTACGGTCTTGGCTTTTTTGCCTTTAGCCCCCGCGACAGGCTGCAAAATCCGCCCGGCATCCCCCATTTGGGAAAGGCGCGCTCATCCACGAGGGGCTTTGCAGAGGTTCTCTTAGCGATGCAGCCCCTCTTCTTCTGGTTCATCTTTAGAGGTTGCAATCAAAATGACTCGGCGACCCTGGAGCTTACGCCAAGCAAACACGGCATAGCCAGAAAAACCATACACACAAAATACGCCAAAAAGAACACGTGGAGGATCAACATTGACCAGTGCGATAATCAGGGTAATTGCAACAATAACGACGAATGGAACTGATCGTTTGAAACTAATATCTTTGAAACTGTAAAAAGGAACATTAGATACCATCGTTAAACCAGCATAAATCATTAGGCCGAAAGAAATCCAGGCCAGCCATGTATATTGTGTCACACTGACTTGGTAATCATGCATCATCCAAATAAAACCCATAATCAAAGCTGCAGCCGCAGGGCTAGGAAGCCCCTGAAAATAGCGATTATCAAGAACCTTGAGGTTCGTATTAAACCGAGCCAACCTGAGCGCGGTACACGCGCAGTAAACAAACGCGGCAATCCATCCCAAATTTTTCAGCCCTGTGAGGCCCCAGCTATACATGATGATCGCGGGCGCTGCGCCGAACGATACCATATCAGACAAGCTGTCCATTTGCTCACCAAATGCACTTTGCGTGTTAGTCATGCGTGCCACTCGCCCATCTAGGCTGTCTAACACCATGGCACAAAATACACCAATTGCTGCCTGGTCAAAACGAGCATTGATCGCCATCACAATGGCATAAAAGCCACCAAACAGAGCGGCCAGAGTAAACAAATTTGGAAGAATATAAATACCTTTACGGCGAGGTCGAGGGTTTTCCTCAATATCCTCTAAGTCAGGTCGTCCAGTCGCACTCATTTTTCACCAAGAGTTGCCAATATGGTTGTACTCGCATAAACTTTGTCACCAGGGCTGACCTTGGGAACCGCATGCAGGGGTAAATAAACATCAACACGCGATCCGAACCTGATAAATCCATATCGTTGGCCCTTGAAAAGATGATCCCCCTCTTTCACATAACAGAGAATACGACGGGCAATCAGGCCAGCTACCTGAACCAGGGTGACTATCTGCCCATCAACATCAATAATGACTGCATTGCGCTCATTGTCAATTGAAGCCTTGTCCAAATTGGCATTGAAAAACCGACCAGGAAAGTATTGCACTTTTCTCACAATACCCGATACTCCAGCCCGATTGCTGTGTACGTTGAACACATTCATAAACACACTGATCATGATCGCATCGCGCTGAGCGTAAGAATCGCGAACTTTTTCGATTTTTACAATACGGCCGTCTGCTGGCGACAGTACCGCATCTTTTTGCTCTGGAACTGCGCGTGGAGGATCGCGAAAAAATTGCACCACAAAAACAAAAATGATCCAAGCAGGAATAGATGTCAAAAAACCACCGAAGAAACTAATAATTATCGCCACAGCGAGTGATACGCCAATAACTGGCCAACCCTCTTTGGCTAAAATAGGATGCGAATAATTCATAACGGCAAAAATACTCCAGCAACAAAAGAAGTCACGGCAAAATTTCGACCGAACTGCCAAGCACGAATGATCATGCCAGAGAGCCTTGGGCTGTGAGTGCAACAGCACCACAGTGGCCCCTCGAAACAAGAAAGCCGCGGATAGAAACCGCGGCCCTTGACGCCATCCAATCAACTCAATTTTTAGAGTGATCAACCAATCGGTTTTTATTGATCCACGGCATCATGGCGCGCAGCCTCTCACCTACCACTTCAATGGGATGCTGAGCAGTTAACCGCCTGCGAGACAATAAAGTGGGAGCGCCTGCTTTATTTTCCAGGATAAAGCTTTTGGCATACTCACCCGTCTGAATATCCTTGAGACACTGCCGCATCGCATTCTTGGTTTCTTCAGTCACCACACGAGGACCGGTGAGGTACTCACCGTACTCAGCATTATTAGAAATCGAATAGTTCATGTTGGCAATACCGCCTTCATAGATCAAATCAACAATTAATTTAAGCTCGTGCAGGCACTCAAAATAGGCCATCTCTGGGGCATACCCCGCCTCAGTGAGAGTCTCAAAACCAGCCTTGATCAACTCGACAGCCCCACCACACAAGACGGCTTGCTCGCCGAATAAATCGGTTTCAGTTTCCTCGCGGAAAGTGGTTTCGATCACGCCCGCTTTACCACCTCCATTGGCTGCTGCATAACTCAGGGCCAAATCACGCGCTCTACCCGTCTTGTCGGCATAGACTGCGATTAAATGAGGTACACCCCCACCTTGAGCATAGGTCGCACGAACCGTGTGACCCGGAGCTTTGGGGGCCACCATCCAAACATCAAGGTCTGGGCGAGGCACCACCTGCCCATAATGAACGTTAAAACCATGCGCAAAAGCCAGCGAGGCACCTTGCTTAATATTTGGTTCGACGTCATTGTTGTAAACTGCGGCGATTTGTTCATCAGGCAACAAAATCATTACTACATCAGCAGACTTGACAGCTTCAGGAATTTCAGCAACGCGCAAACCGGCTTTTTCTGCCTTTGCCCAGGATGCTCCTCCGCGGCGCAAACCAACAGTCACCTTCACACCACTATCATTGAGATTTTGTGCATGAGCATGACCTTGAGATCCATATCCTAGGATGGTGACATTTTTGCCTTTGATCAAGCTCAGATCACTGTCTTTGTCGTAATAAACTTTCATTTTTTTCTCCAGTTATAAATCAGTTATTTTGCAGAGTAAATTTAAGGAACCTCTGCAAAACCCCTCGCAGCGATCGCATCCTTTCTCAGATGAGGTCTGCTGCGTTCACTTTTCTGCCTGTAGCACTCACTACAGACTGCAAAATCCGCCTTGCATTCACCATCCGGGAAAGGCGTGCTTATCCACGAGGGTTTTTGCAGAGGCTTCTTAAATGATAATTATTAATAATTAAAATTGATTCGTGACATAAAAAAGGAAAAAGTCACTCAAAATAACGCCTCGCTCCATTCGGCGCAGGGTAAATTTTGATATAAAATTCTTTCTCTGCAAAATTTTAAATGGAAAGATTTATTGAATCGATTAACTTACTGCTTTTTAAATGCGTAAGATACGCTCACCTCTACCAATTCCGCTGGCTCCAGTGCGAACAGTTTCAAGAATAGCAGCCCGATCAATTGCTTCAATGAAGGCATCTAATTTGGAAGAGTCGCCCGTCAATTCGATGGTGTAGCTTTTTTCAGTCACGTCGATAATACGTCCGCGGAAAATATCGGCCATGCGCTTCATTTCCTCACGCTCCTTGCCAATAGCCCGGACTTTCATGAGCATCAGCTCACGTTCAGTAAAAGCCGCCTCAGTCAAGTCAATAACCTTCACAACTTCGATCAAGCGGTTAAGGTGTTTCGTAATTTGCTCAATGACATCATCTGAGCCCCGTGTCACGATGGTCATACGTGACAAGGATGAGTCTTCAGTAGGAGCGACAGTCAAGCTTTCAATATTGTAGCCCCGCGCAGAAAAAAGACCTACAACACGAGATAACGCGCCAGGCTCATTTTCAAGCAACAGTGCAATAATATGTTTCATAAAGATAATCTCAACAAACAGGAGAAGTTGCCTACATAGAATCAGGCGTTAATCCTTGGGAACCTCTGCAAAACCCATCGCGGCGATCGTATCTTTTCCCGAATGAGGTCTGCGGCGTCGTGCAGCACCAGCGACAGGCTGCAAAATCCACCTGGCATCCTCGATTCGGGAAAGGTTCGCTGATCTACAAGGGGTTTTGTAGAGGTTCCCTTGGCTCAAAAAAATACAGCCCCAATTTTCAGTACTTAAGGATCCCCTCCCCTGCCAAACTTCTGGTGGTGACCCCACGCTTTTCCAGATGACGCTTTCGGTTTTGGCTTTTTTACCTTCAGACTTGGTAAAGCTGTGCTTATAGCGGAAGGTTTTACAAAAGTTTTTTAAATTGTTGATTTACGTGGCCCAATTTTCGGTCTAAAAAATGCAAAAGCAAAAAATTTGATAAATCAATATTACAAATCCTCTGAACCTAGCAGCATCTCTGAAATTCCCTTACCCGCTTTTACCATTGGCCAAACATTTTCAGTAGGGTCTGTGCGAATGTCGAGGAAAACAGTACGGTCCTTCAAGCGAATTGCTTCACGCAATGCATCCTCGACATCGCCGGGGTTCTCAATTTTGAAACCTACGTGACCATAGGCTTCTGCTAATTTTACAAAATCAGGCAAGGCATCCATGTAACTATGGGCATATCTCCCGCCATAATCGAGCTGTTGCCACTGGCGCACCATTCCCAAGTATCTATTATTCAAAGATAAAATTTTGACAGGAGTTTTATACTGGAAACAGGTTGACAACTCCTGAATACACATTTGAATTGAGCCTTCACCAGTAATACAAAATACGTCTGCATCTGGTTTGGCAAGTTTTATTCCCATTGCATAAGGAAGGCCCACACCCATAGTTCCAAGCCCGCCAGAATTGATCCAACGGCGGGGCTGATTAAATCGATAATACTGAGCCGCCCACATCTGATGCTGCCCCACATCTGAAGTGATATAAGCTTCTGTATTCTGAGTTAATTCGCAGAGCTTTTCTACAACAAACTGAGGCTTGATCACTTCATGACTGGCTTTGTATGACAAGCAGTCTTTTTGTCGCCAAACGGAAATTTGCTGCCACCAGGAATCTAAAGGCACTTTATCAGTTTCAGCCCCTTTTATTTCACAAATTTGGGCGATCATCTCCTGCAGCACTTCTTTCACGTCACCCACGATAGGAATATCAACTTTCACCCGCTTGGAAATCGAAGATGGATCGATATCTACATGGATGATCTTGCGCTGAACCGACGCGAAATGTTTAGGATTGCCGATGACACGGTCATCGAAGCGTGCTCCAACAGCCAGCAGTACATCGCAATGCTGCATAGTCATGTTGGCTTCGTAAGTACCATGCATCCCCAGCATACCGAGAAATTTGGGGTCAGTTGCAGGAATAGCGCCCAGGCCCATGAGAGTATGCGTGCAGGGATAACCCAACAGATTAACAAGATGGCGAAGTTCCTCGGAAGCATTGCCAAGAATCACCCCGCCGCCCGTATAAATGTAGGGTCGCTGCGCTGATAAAAGCAATTGAACCGCTTTACGGATCTGGCCGCCATGACCTTTCTTGACAGGGTTATACGATCGCATTTCGACAGTATCAGGGTAATGAAATACGGTTTCCGCCAAAGACACATCTTTAGGGATGTCAATAACTACCGGACCAGGTCGACCTGTGCGTGCGATATGGAATGCCTTCTTGATTGTGGCAGCAAGTTCACGAACGTCTTTAACTAAAAAATTATGCTTTACAATGGGGCGGGTGATACCCACCGTATCACATTCTTGAAATGCATCTAAGCCAATTGCAGGTGTTGGAACCTGACCGGTGATTACCACCATAGGAATGGAATCCATATAGGCTGTAGCAATACCAGTGATCGCATTGGTAACCCCGGGGCCTGAAGTGACTAAGGCAACACCCACTTCACCGGTTGCTCTGGCATAACCATCAGCAGCATGAACAGCCGCCTGCTCGTGACGGACTAAAACGTGCTGAATAAACTCCTGCTTATAGAGGGCATCATAGATGTACAGGACTGCACCGCCTGGGTAACCCCAGAGAAATTGCACCCCCTCTTTTTGCAAGCATCTAATCAGAATTTCAGAGCCGTTGATTTCTTGCGAGAATGAAGATGAGAGGGATGGCGATTGTGCGCCTTTGACACCCGCAGCAGACGTGTTCATTATGAACCTTTGTGAATTTCTCTAAGAAAAACCATTGGTGCGCGTTCCCGTGCTTTTGTGAAACGGGTGCAGCACTTGTGCAACCAAAAAACATGGAGCCATTGATTAAGGAACCTCTGCAAAACCCCTCGCGGATGAACGCGGCTTTCCCGGATAGGGGATGCCAAGCGAATTTTGCAGCCTGTCGCGGGTGCCACAGGCAAAAAAACCAACGCCGCAGACCTCTTTTGGGAAAGGATGCGATCGCCGCGAGGGGTTCGGCAGAGGTTCCTTAACCCCTGCTTGTGACTCACTGTTGTTCAGGGCTCAATTATGACATCGAAAGCACCCGATCAAAAAACGCCCGTCAGGACACACTGCACAGTGCTCATCGGAGGTCGGATTGATGCTATGGGATGGTTCCAGCATGAGTGCATCAATTCAGCCTATCAAATGACATAATCAGATGTTTTTGCTGCCTTGATTGAAAGAATGCCTCTTGGCCTCCGAAAAAGAAATTTCTGACTTTTTGCAAAGCGTCGAGAAGCGCGCCTTCAAACGCACCGTTTACGCGATGCGTGATGATGATAGTGCACTTGATGTGGTGCAAGATGCCATGATCAAATTGACTCAAAACTATGGAGACCGCCCAGCGGTCGAGTTGCCCCTGCTTTTTAACCGAATTCTCTCGACCACAATGATGGATTGGTTTCGCCGCAAAAAAGTGCGGCAATCTGTCATGATGAATTTCACAGACCTTGAGGGTGACGTCACAGATACCGACTTTAATGTGGCCGATACACTGGAAAACCTGACAAAATCTGAAGCCACAGAAAGCGCTGCAGACACTATTTCCAGGGTGCAAATCTTGCGATTGATAGAAAATCAGCTTAAAAGATTGCCGGATCGTCAACGGGAAGCCTTCCTTCTGCGTTATTGGGAAGAACTTGATGTTTCTGAAACTGCTCAGGTCATGGGCTGTTCGGAAGGAAGTGTCAAAACCCATTGCTCTCGGGCCGTTAAGGCCTTGGCCAAAGGTTTGGAGTGTTTGGGGCTTAAATGGTGAAAATGCAATGAAAAAGACTCCACTTTCTCCTGAAACTTTGGAGGCGCGTTTGGCCTTCAAAATTACCGGAGAACTTTCACGCGCCTCTTTAGAGTTACCACACGATATCTGTGAGCGCCTCAGGGTGGCTCGACAATCTGCAGTTCAGCAAAGACGCCCAGAATTGGCCCCCCAACCGAGCGTTGCTTCTGCATTGCACAGATCTGGATCTTCTGTCATTCTGGGTTCAAATTCTTGGTTTCAAAACCGAACGCACTGGCTAATATATATGGTAGCTTTGCTCACCTTGGTGGGGGGGCTTCTATTTGTTCAGCACATTCACCTGCAAAGTCAAGTTTCCGCAGCCGCTGAACTGGATGCCGATCTACTGGCCGACGATTTGCCTCCGGATGCCTACAGTGATGCCGCATTTCTTGAGTTTTTAAAGGGATCCCCTTAAGTTTGGGTAGCCCCATGAAACTTTCTACCATCAAAGCTTGTTCACTGCTTTCACTTTTTTTGGCTACGTTCTTTTTTGATTCTGGTGTTTTCGCTCTGGGTGGCACAGCAAAATATGTCACCGAAAAAGAGGAAGGCTTACCATGGTATCAGCTGACCCAACAACAGCGCACTGATCTCGCACCACTTAAGCCTCAATGGAAAGAAATGTCGCACTTAAGCAAAGAGAAGTGGTTGGCTTTATCCAAAAGAATGATCAATATGAGGCCTGGCGATCGTGAAAGAATTCAATCTCGCATGAGTCAATGGGCCAGTCTCAGCCCCTTGGAACGTGGTCAGGCAAGGCTTCAGTTCGATCAGGCGCGTCAAATTGCCCCGGATGCGCGTATTGAGAGATGGAAGGTTTATAACCAACTTTCTGATGAAGATCGCAAACAGTTGGCTGCGCGAGCGATACCGATTGAGTCAACAAAACCTGTCAACTCCATAAACTCTCGAAAAACATTTATCGGCGATCATCTCCAGTTATCAGGAAAAATCAATATTACCCCTTCGGGGCCTGCCATGTCCCCTCAGCGAGTTTCTGCTTCAGTTATTCAGGCGCAACCAGGGGCATCTACCAGACTTATTAGACTTCGCCCCTCACCTCCGCCGCATCAGCCCGCCGGTCAGCTGAAAATTTTCCCAGCTGTAAAGCCTCAATTTTCTACAGAAGTAAAAGATCAGTAAGTGACCCGTTCTGCGATTGAATTTTACAAGCCTCAATTAATAGAATAGGACTGACGCAAACCAAGGTCGGCAAGCTGTCAGAGAACAGTCCCTAGCGTTTTTTTGGAGCTTTGAATGAAAGAATTTCGAATATCTTTTTTGGTTACTTTAATCTGTTTGGGTTTGGCAGGCTGGTGGGGCTCAAAAACCGGCATAGGTATTTGGCCCTCACTTTGGCTTGCTGCTGTTTTGTCAGTCCTTGAAGTCAGCCTTTCATTTGATAATGCTGTCGTTAATGCCAAGGTTCTCAAAGATATGAATGAACTTTGGCGCAAGTTATTTTTAACTGTCGGGATTTTAATTGCTGTTTTTGGTATGCGTTTGGTGTTTCCAATTGTGATAGTGGCAGTGTCGGGAGACATTACTGCTTCAACCACCATTGATATGGCCTTAAACCGACCCGATGAATATTCAGGTGTTTTACACGCTGCGTATCCCGTGATCTCGACCTTTGGTGGCACTTTTCTTCTGTTGGTATTTTTGAACTTCTTTTTTGATAGCAACAAAGAAACCCATTGGCTGGGCTTCATGGAAGAGCGTCTGACCAAAATCGCTAAATTTGATGAAATCAGTGTTTTTATCGCCTTGTTGGCGGTATTTTCAACTCGCTGGTGGATTCCCGAGGCTGATCAGGTTCGGGTATTTGTGGCGGGCATTGCCGGTGTTTTGCTTTACTTGGGTGTGGATGCGCTGGGAGCCCTTTTTGAAAACGAGGCCGAGGGAGATGCTGCTGTGAAGACCGTTCAACGATCGGGTTTTGCAAGCTTCATGTATTTGGAGGTTCTGGATGCTTCTTTTTCTTTCGATGGGGTGATCGGTGCCTTTGCCATTACCAAGGACGTTGTCATCATTATGCTGGGGTTGGCAATTGGGGCCATGTTCGTGCGTTCTATGACTGTTTATTTAGTTAATAAAGGTACGTTGAACGAGTATATTTTTCTGGAGCATGGAGCTCACTATGCCATTGGCGCCTTGGCGGTCATCATGTTGCTAGGCTCTGTAGCCCATGTACCGGAGATGGTCACCGGCCTGCTGGGGGTTGCTCTGATTACTGCGTCGGTGATCTCATCTGTTCGATATCGCCAAAAGCATTCTCAGCACAACTAGATGCTATCGTCACAAGAATGTCCTATAACAGAGGATTGAATCTTTTGCGCGAAGCGGAATCAAACCCGCCTACCGACGCCACGATATTTCAGACAAAGACTGGGCCCTGCCGGAGCCGCTACTTCCGGGTCAGGCCGGGCAGTGGGGCGGTGGGGCTCATGACAATCGGCTCTTTATCAATGCAGTGTTCTGGATTTTGCGCACAGGCTCGCCATGGCGCAATTTGCCTCCAGACTATGGCGACTGGAAGAATACGCATCGGCGATTTTGTCGCTGGCGCGACAAGGGTGTGTGGGAATTTTTGCTTGAGCGATTGATTGA
>JBKDQE010000059.1:0-1698 GCA_046342195.1 Burkholderiales bacterium | reverse complement strand
TCAAGGTGGAAGGGTTTGCGGCGGTCAGGAAGGTGTCTGATCAGAGGGGGGCTGTGAGGTCCACTGGGGTTCATGAGACGGTTCGAATCGAATGCGCGGGCGTGGTGATGCACTGGCCGGTTTCGCGGGGAGCGGAGTTGGCGCAGTGGCTGCATAGCCTGAAGGTGGAGGTCGCATGATTCGGGTGGAGTCGATCTGGTTGGCCTGTGGGGTGAGTGATTTGCGTGCGGGGATGGACACCTTGCTGGCCCGGGTGGTTCGGGGGTTTGAATAGCCTGGGCACGCTGCAAGCGGGAGGCTTGCTGCTCAATAAGGTTCTCAAGACGGTCTTCGATGCGCTCCGCTTGATCCCTCTTGGCTTCAACCTGCGCCGCGAAAGCGGCGCTGTATTGTGACTCCAAGGGAGTGGCATCCAGCATGGCGGTTTGCTCGGCCTGCGCCTCCTGCGCGCGTTCCAAGAGAGCATCGGCTTGCTGTTCGGCCTCCAGGCCCCATGATTTGAAAGATTGTAGGCCGGCTCGGGCTTGTTGCTGCGGTTCTCTGGACTGGATCATGCCGGGCCTCCGGTTTTAGCGGCTAAAGTTTTCAGGAAAGTTTTCGCCCAAGTTTGACGGCGGACGCATTAACAACGGCTTTGTCACCTTCATACCTGATGCTGGAATTGCTTCCAATATCAGGCACTTTATCGAAGCCCGACCGATCATGCTTGACAAAATTCTTGCCGACTTGCTGATAGACATGCTCCTTGTCGGCGTGAACAATTACGCCGTCGTGAGTCTTGGATTTTTCGGCCTGGGATGACAGATGGATGTTATAGATGCCGGGCTTCACCGCTCCCGCCTTTTCCACCTTGTCGGTATTCCACTGTCCTCCCTGCTCACTCTGAACAAGACGCTGCCCGTTCATGACAAGTAGGCGCTGTTTCATCGAATGGCTCCTATATCGTTGTTGTGCCCCAATGCGGACTGTTAGCAAACGTCGCACGCAAAGAACATTCCATTTTACCGTGGGTAGTTCGGCAAATCAGTCATTTTTAGACTTAGTTGTCTGCTTTTCGCCTTGAATCTTGAGTGTTTGCAGCAATTGTGCGTTTTGCTCCTTGACAACATCCAATTGACCACGCAACGTGGCGGCTTCCTCTCTGGCCTTGCGGCTGTCCTTTTGTGCCTGGTCGCGCTTGGCCTGGACGGTCGTGAACCTTTCGACCGCCCGGTGCGCTTCGCTGGCTGCCTGTTTGCGCTGCTCCTGATGCCCTTCATGGGCGGCTTCAGCCTTGCCCTTCACCATCGCCAGTTCGGTGCGCAAGGCGTCGGCCACCTCGGCCGACTGGTACCCATGTGGGCGCACGCCACACTTGCGACGGTCAGCGGTAAGCGTACGCCAAACCCATCTTGACCCCTACGCGAAGCTCTGCTCAGGTTTGGAGGGGGGCGTCCAGCGGTGCGGCAGCAACTCAGCCAATCGGCTGTTGGGCCAGGTGGGGAGTTTGGTGAGGATGTCTTTGAGATAGGCCCAGGCGTCGTGGCCGTTGAGCTTGGCAGACTCGATCAAGCTCATGAGCGTGGCGGCGCGTTCGCCGGCTTGTTCTGAGCCTACGAAGAGCCAGTTTTTTCTGCCCAGTGCGAGCGGCCGGATGGCGTTTTCGGCCGGGTTGTTGTCGACGCCAATGCCCGCGTGGCTCAGGTGGGCGCACAGCGC
>JBKDQE010000058.1:0-1009 GCA_046342195.1 Burkholderiales bacterium | reverse complement strand
AGTTCTTAGCTCAAGACCAAAATACTGGAAAGGAGCAAAGAAATGGTTAACAAGCTGGTCAGGGGCAAGTACACCCTGGAGTACAAATTGGAGGCGATCAGGCAGGTCAAGGCTGGCCAGTCGAGCGCAGTGGTCGCGAAGGTTCTGGGCATTCCAGCTGCGAGCCTGGGCAATTGGATTGGCCTGGAGGCCAAGGGACAGTTGGGTGATGTGCAGACGAGCCAGAAGGCTCCGGTGGTCACGGTCGAACAGACGGAGAATGCCCGGCTCAAGATGGAGCGTGACATCGCAAAAAAGGCCGCGGCGTACTTTGCGCAGGATGTGCTGCAAAGTACGCTTGGATCCGGAAAATGAGCGGCAAAGTCTGGCCTGTGAGCCTGATGTGCGAGGTGCTGGAAGTCAGCACCAGTGGGTACATCAGGGTGGGCAAGGAACGGGTGCGTGTGCTGATGCAGCGACACGGTCTCAAGGCTCGCACGAAGCGCAAATTCGTGGTGACCACCGATAGCAAACACCACCTGCCTGTGGCGCCTGATCTGGTACAGCGGCGGTTCAAGCCTGAGGCTCCGAATCGGCTCTGGAGCGGTGACATCACCGACATTGCCACGGACGAGGGCTGGCTGTATCTGGCAGTGGTTCTGGATCTGCACAGTCGGCAGGTGGTAGGCTGGAGCATGCAGCCGCACATGCAGACAGGCCTTGTCAAAGATGCGCTACTGATGGCCTGCTGGCGCAGAAGGCCCGACAAGGGGCTGGTCTTTCACAGTGATCGTGGCAGCCAATATAGCAGCGAGGAATTCCAGACGACATTGAAGGCATGGGGCATCAGCTCCTCAATGAGCCGAAAGGGAAATTGCTGGGATAACGCGCCTACCGAGAGTTTCTGGAGCCACCTGAAGGTCGCTTGTGTACTGTGGCAGCGGTTTGCCACCCGGGAGCAGGCAAAAGCCGTGATCCTCGATGGGATGGCCTTTTACAATCACTCGCGTTTGCACTCGTCTCTGGGCTA
>JBKDQE010000057.1:0-80216 GCA_046342195.1 Burkholderiales bacterium | reverse complement strand
TCAAAGACATCCTCACCAAACTCCCCACCTGGCCCAACAGCCGATTGGCTGAGTTGCTGCCGCACCGCTGGACGCCCCCCCTCCAAGCCTGAGCAGAGCTTCGCGTAGGGGTCAAGATGGGTTTGGCGCGCGCTTACGGTCAAAGAGGGTTGCCGAGTTGAACGCTTGCAGCTGATGCACATCGAGCGACTGCAAACCGCTTTGGCCATGTACATGCTGATTGCTTGGAGAATCAACCGGCTGATGCGCCTGGGACGCCAGCTGCCCGAGCTGCCTGCTGAATTATTTTTCGAAGAAATCGAGTGGCAATCCGCCTTCATTCTTAATCGCAAAAAGCCGCCTGCCAAGCCGCCATCGCTCAACACCGTCGTGCGCCTGATTGCACAGCTTGGCGGCTTTCTTGCGCGCAAACATGATGGCGAGCCAGGCGTCAAAACCATTTGCCTCGGCCTACGAGAAATCAACACCTTTGTGCGCGGCTTTCGTTACGCTCGGGACTCGGGGACTTGTGTGTCATGGCATGATTTATAGCGTCATGCGAAAAATGCTCATGCTGGTCTGCAAAATATGTTTGCGTGTAGTTTGTTTGCGTCGAAATCAAAAATTGACAATAATCTCTTCGAGTCGGCTTCATGCTTTTTAAAATAAATCGCTTCGGATCGCAAATTACGCAATAATTCGCGGGTATCAATGAATAATATTAATAATGGTTTGCGTAAGTCCTATAATATTTAAAAGTTTTTTTCGCGTAAGTCCTGAATAATCACTTTTCTGCCCATCAACCCAATTTTTTCGTCATGCGCCGATGGTTTTCTCTGATCGCTTTTTGGGGAGCCTGTCTGGGCATTTTGACGGCCACACTGCTCCCGACTTCACAACTGCCGCCCTTGGTTTTTTCCGTGAGCGACAAACTTCAGCACGCCGCAGCCTTCGCGCTGCTGTATTGCCTGGGTCAAACTCTCTATGCCAAGCAAAGGCTGAAATTAGTGCTCGGCTTGCTGCTGTTTGGCGCAGCCATTGAACTGGCTCAAAGCGCCATCGGCTGGAGAACCGGAGACTGGTACGATTGGCTGGCCGACGCGACCGGCCTTGCGCTGGCGGCATGGGTTGCCATCGTATGGAATCAAGCCTATCCCAAGATCAGGCTCAGGGCGAGCTCTGCACTCCTCCATGCAAATAGCCTCCCCCTTGAGCCTGCTTTATCAAAGCGCGAAGGTCATCCTCCCAAGCCTTGAGTCGCTTGGCGGCTTGTGCCCGCTGCCCGGTGGTGGTCGTTTGATGAAGCTGCGCTGCCAAGGTGCAGTGGTATTGCAAAAGGGCCTCGTGGTAAGCTGCATAGACAGGCCGGGGAGAGTGTACGTAGCTCTTGAGCAATGCGGTCGCAGACTGTAGGGCCTCTTCATGGCTCATCCTTGGCAAAGCCCTGAGCCATTGAAGAATGTCTTGTTGACGCTGCTTTCTCTCGGCAAGCCAGTTTTGCGGGCTGAAGGGCGAAGCCGCGACCAAGCCCGCCAGAAGTTCTTTCTGCTGACCCTGCAAAGGGCCATATAAAGACTCGGCGCGCTCCACCACCCGCTTGAGGGCTGCTTTTTGGCGCTTGGATTGATCTGCCTGGAGAAATTGTTTTATAAATTCTTCATTCACTTTTTCGAACTTCTTGGCCATGTGCCCCAGTTGAGCTTCAGAAAGAGTTCGGCCCACCTCAACCCATGAAGCGCCCATCTGCTCAAGGCTGATATCCACCCGCTTGGAAACTTCAACGGCCCATTGGCAAAGTTGCCCAGGTGTGACGTCCAGGGCCACCTCTTGTCGGGCAAGATCGAGAAGATGGGCGCCATCTGATAGCTGGGTTTTTCGATGCCAAGCCCAAAATGCGCTGATATGTCGGCGTACATGCGGTGCCTGAGCCTCAGAAAAATCAAGGTAAGTATCCAGCCACCAATAAGTCAGTCTGTCAGCTTGGTTGTAGCCCAACTTCAATGCACTGCAAGCGGCCAGGCTCATTCCAAAGAAAACGATGATCAGCCGATTGATAATTCGCTGTTGAATCAAGGGGAAAAAGATGGAATTAAATATTGTGATCATGGCGGCGGGTCAAGGCACCCGAATGAAATCAAAGCGGCCCAAAGTTCTGCACACGCTGGCTGGAAAACCTCTTTTACAGTATGTTGTTGGCACCGCGGCCCGATTGCAAGCAGATCGTATAGTGATCATCACAGGGCACGGAGCGGATCAGGTTGAAACCCAAATGACATCAGCCGGGCTGACCTTTGTCAGGCAAGAGCCCCAACTTGGCACCGGCCACGCCGTACAACAAGCACTGCCCGTATTGGGCGTGGCACAGGAAAACAGCATCACGCTGATTTTGAATGGCGATGTTCCCCTGATTGAGCCACAAACATTACAGGCTTTGCTGGGCGCCTGTGGCGGCCACCAGTTAGCGCTTTTATCGGTGTTCCTTGACAAGCCTCAGGGTTATGGGCGTATTTTGCGCCATCCCGACTTGAATACTGTCATGGGCATTGTTGAAGAACGCGACGCCTCGCCCGACCAAATTAAAATTCGTGAGGTTTATACAGGGGTGATGGCTGCGCCCACCCGCCTGCTTGAGGGTTGGCTGTCAGAGTTGACGCCTCAGAACGCTCAAGGTGAATACTACCTTACCGATGTGGTCAAGTTGGCCGCCGCGCAAGGAACACCAGTGGTGTGCGCACAAGCCCCGGACGAAATTCAAGTTTTGGGCATCAACAGCCCCGCCCAGTTGGCGGACCTTGAGCGACGCTACCAGGCTCGCCTGGCCCAATCCCTGATGCTGCAGGGTGTGCGACTGGCAGACCCCCATCGGGTGGACATCCGCGGCACCTTGCGGTGTGAACCTGATGTGGACATTGATGTGAACTGTGTTTTCGAAGGCGAGGTTTTTCTCGGCGAAGGCACACGCATTGGCCCCCATTGCGTCATTCGCCAAGCCACCATCGGGCGTCAAACGGTGATTCACGCTTTCACACATATTGACGGCGGGGCTGCCGGCGTTTGTATTGGCGACCGCGCCATGGTGGGCCCCTTTGCGCGCTTAAGGCCCGGAACCTCATTGAATGACGAGGTTCACATTGGTAATTTTGTGGAAATCAAAAATGCCACGTTGGGGCCCGGCAGCAAAGCCAACCATTTGGCCTATATTGGTGATGCGCAACTGGGTGCCCGGGTCAATTATGGAGCAGGCAGCATCACCGCCAATTATGACGGCGCAAACAAACAGCAGACGGTGATTGGCCATGATGTTCATGTGGGAAGCAATTGCGTGCTGGTGGCCCCCATTACCCTGGGAGATGGTGCCACAATTGGCGCAGGAACCACCCTCAGCAAAGATGCACCCCGTGGCCAATTGACTGTGGCAAGAGCTCGACCAGTTTCTCTGGCACATTGGCAACGGCCCGCCAGGAAACCTGAAAGCTGAGCCCGCTTGTCAGCAGTGAAGGCGTAGCATGTGAGCAACGAAAAAGCTCATTTTGGTCAGCCTGGTCACACGGGCACCCAAACAAGAAGTTCAGGATCTTATCGAGCATGTACGCTACCCCAGCCTGGCTGCGGATCGTACCGCCCAGCGAGCCTGATCCACTGAACTGAACTTGGCCATTTCCCCGATGGCCTGCCATTAAAAAGCCCGCGAAAGCGGGCTTTTTAATCTCTCTTATGGAGGGTTGAAAATCTCATACTATCCCCTCCCAAGGGAGAACAATCGGGGGCAAAAACCAGACTTTTTCTGCAATGATTCAAGCACCCACTGGTGTCCAGGGAACCTCTGCAAAACCCCTCGTGGCGATCGCATCCTTTCCCGGATGAGGTCTGCGGCGTCGGCTTTTTTGCCTGTAGCCCCCGCGACAGGCTGCAAAATCCGCCTGGCATCCCATCCGGGAAAGGCGCGCTCATCCAAGATGAGGTTTTGCAGAGGTTCCCTGGTTTCATCAGTTTGAGTCAGCACCAAGAGCGGCCTGGCGCCCTGCGCGCAAGGCGCCAACCAGAGCGCTGTCTGGGGGCAGCGCGCGAATTGGCAATGCCGCGCCCGGAGATGCGTGGCTGCTCAAATGCAGCAAGATTGATGAAACCAGACACTAAAAGCAGGAGGAGCCCATGCGAGTTGGAATTTTGACCGGAGGAGGTGATTGCCCTGGCCTTAATGCCGTGCTTCGCGCCACCACCCAATCCTTGATTCAGGAGTGTGGCGCAGAAGTTATTGGCATTGAAGATGGTTTTTTGGGCTTGATTGAGCAGCGTGTTCGCCCCCTGGATTGGCAATCCGTGTCGGGAATCATTGCCTTGGGTGGAACAATTTTAGGAACGCACAACCGCGCCAACCCATTTCGGTATTTTGCGGCCCACGGGGCTGATGTGTCAGATCAGGTGGTGGCTTATGTTCATTCACTGGGCTTGGACGCTATCGTGGTGATTGGTGGAGACGGCACCATGAGCATTGCGCACCAAATGACTCAAAAAGGAATTCCCATTGTGGGGTGCCCCAAAACCATTGACAATGATCTGATGCACACTGACCGCACCTTCGGTTTTGACACCGCCGTGGCTACAGTCACAGAGGCGCTTGACCGTTTGCAAACCACCGCCCAAAGTCATGGTCGGGTCATGATCCTGGAAACCATGGGGCGTTATGCAGGCTGGATTGCCCTGGAGGCCGGGGTGGCCGGTGGCGCCGATGTGATTCTCATTCCTGAGCTGCCTTACCAGGTTGAAGAGCTTGTGCAGGTTTGCCAGAAAAGAGAGAGGCAACAAAAATTTACCCTAATTGCCATGGCCGAAGGGGCGAGCGTGGAAGGAGGTCAAATGACCATCAGCCACATCCAGGCAGACAGCCATGAGCCCTTGAGGCTTGGCGGGGTGGCGCATGTGCTGAGAGAGCAACTACAGCCTCATCTTGCCTCAGAGGTTCGCGCAACGGTACTGGGGCATGTGCAGCGCGGGGGCACCCCCACGGCCTTTGACCGGATACTGGCCACACAATTTGGCCACGCAGCGGCTCAGTTGGTGGCAGAAAGCAGGTTCAATCGCTTGGTGACCCTGAGTTCCAACCGCATCGATAGCGTGCCGCTGGCTGAGGTGGCAGATCGTGTGAGGATGGTGCCAGTGAATCACCCGCTCCTTCAGGCGGCATGTTCAATCGGGGTGTCTATGGGCAGGTGCTTTGATCATGGGATCACGAAAAATTTTCAAAAATAATTTTTTTAACCCCAAAACCACAGGGTCAAAAATTTATCCTTTGTACCAGAATAATTTTAATTTGTTTTAATTTGCTTATTAAATGAAAATCACCACTTGGAATGTCAATTGAATTCCAAGACATTTCGCAGAAGTCCAAAGCGTCATTCTTCTCAATGTAAATCAATGCGTTACATGCAACGTTTGAAGTAGCCCCCAAGTGACGTACCTTTTTTGGGTTAAAAAAAGGTACGTGCAGATCACAACATCCGGGTTATCCAGTGTGCTGGCCTGTGGACAACGCGCCGCGCCTTGAACTGGCGCAGGAGCCCTGTTGTCTACAGGTGCGTCGCATACGCTGGGTAACCCCGACGATGCCGCCTCTGGTGGGTACTTTTTCTGCATTTCAAACTGTATGGCGGTAGAAGATGCGCGCAAACGCTTCGACTTCGCTCCAGTGGTAAATTTGCAGCTGATTCAGCTCGTGCTTGATGCTCGGCAGCATCTCTGGGTTAGCCGATTCTTGCAGGCTGGTCGAGTCGAAATACGGCTTTTACGAACTTGAACCAGGTGTTGTAAGTCGTGTAGTTGCGCAACACGTCGAGGATGAAGCCTTCCTCAATCGCTTGACGCATCGAATAGGTGTGGAAGGCTTCCGACTGGCCACTGGTTCCCGGCCTGCCAAACAACTCCAGCGTCTTACCCTTGGGCGTGGCAGTGAAGGCAAAGAAACTCAGGTTATTTTGCTGGCCGCGTGAGGCCATGATCTGGTTCAGGCGGTCTTCCCAATCGGCCTCATCTTCGCCTGCACCATTCTGTGCACCTGCACCCAAAATGCTCTTCAGATCCAGGGCGGTTTCGCCGGTCTGGCTGGAATGCGCTTCGTCCACGATCACCGCGTAGCGTCGCCCTGCAATGGCGGCCTGCCAAGCTTTAGCCTGGGCTTTTTCTTCGTCGCTGGCTTTGTCTTGATTCTCTGCGCCCGCCGCGTGCAGCAAGCCGCGCAGCACAAAGGGAAATTTCTGCAGCGTGGTGATGACGATCTTGGTGCCGTCAATCAATGCATCGGCCAGTTGTTTGGCGTCTTGGTCGATGGCCTTGACCACACCTTGCGCGTGCTCGATCTGGTAAATCGCATCCTGCAACTGCTTGTCCAGCACCTTGCGGTCGGTGATGACGATCACGCAGTCGAATACCTTCTGATCTTGCGCGTTGTGCAAGCTGGCCAGCCTGTGCGACAGCCACGAAATGCTGTTGGTCTTGCCGCTGCCCGCCGAATGCTGAATCAGGTAATTGTGGCCAGCGTTTTCAGTCCGGGCGGCAGACACCAGCGCCCGTACCGCATCCAGTTGGTGATAGCGTGGGAACACCATTTTTTCAGTAGTGACCAGCTTCTTGCCGCCACAACCGTCATCCACTTTCTGCTCATTTTTCTCGATGAACAGGAAGTGGCCAAGGATGTCCAGAAAGCTGTCGCGCTGCAGCGTTTCCTGCCAGAAATAGCCGGTGCGGTAACCGCTGGAATGTTGTGGGTTGCCTGCGCCGCACTGAATCTGCCCCGGATGGCTACCCCGGTTAAACGGCAGGAAGAAGGTTTTTTCTTTGGCCAGTCGCGTGGTCATCCACACTTCGTCCGGGTCCGCAGCGAAGTGCACCAGCGCACGCTTTTTGAAGTCAAACAGCGGTGCACGCGGATCGCGGTCGGCCTGGTATTGCTTGATGGCGTGCCGCCAGGTCTGGTGGGTGCCGGGGTTTTTCAGCTCGATGGTGGCCACCGGTAGGCCGTTCACTGCCAGCACGATGTCGGTCGTGAAGTGGTCGCCGGCGTGGCAAGGCACTTGTCGCGTGACGGTGAGCTGATTCTGCGCATACAGTTCCAGCACATCAGGCGAGAGCGCATGGGCCGGTTTGAAGTAGGCCAGCCGGAATAACTTGCCGTAAAACTTGAAGCCGTGGCGCAGCACATGCAGGCTGCCTTTGATGTCCAGTTCCTTGACCAGCGCATCGAGCAACATGGCTTGCAGATTGTTGCCGTGCTGCGTGCTCATCTCGGCCCACAGCTTGGGCTGGGTGGCTTCAATAAAAGCGAACACCCGTGCAGGAAATAATGCGCGTGCTTTGTCCCACTCGGCATTTGTTCCAGGCAGCCAGCCTCCTTCGGTGAGCATGTGCTCCAGATAAGACTCAAAAGCCTTTTCACTCGTTTGCGCCATCCTCACTCCCCCTGCTGCGCCGCGTCGCGCAGCAACACCGCCCGGCTGTATTGTAAGAACTCGTCCAAGTGCTTTTCAATGATGCTCACTGTGATGGGGAGTTGCAGCATCTGATAGTCGTGCATCGCAATGTTGCGAAAGCCCACCATGCGTTTGAGGCTATCGGCCAGCGCGGCATCAATCCAGCCGCCTTGCACCAGCAGCGCAAACACATCGCGTGCGCTTTGCGGCACCCCCAGCTTTTCGCGACGAATCAGGTGCTGACCCATGTCCAGCGCTGCTTCGCAGGCGCGTTGAATGTTCAAAATGGCCGCGTCTTGGCGGGTGAAATCGGTGGCAAACGTGGCGGAATTGGCAGCGTACTCCTGTCGTGCCCGCGCCACGCAGCGCTCAATCACTGCCGCCTTGTTGATCAACACATCATCGGCCATACACCGTTCAAACAAAGCCAGTGGCTCGGCATAACCCGCCACCAGCACAGCCATGTCAAGGTCGCTGTCTGACCCTGCGGTGCCCGTGATGCGGCTACCGAAGGCATAAATCGCCAATAGACCGGGTAGGCGGGCTTGCAGAGTTTGAATGATGACTGCACGATTCATGACAGCCCTCGCACGTCGATCTTGCCGGTGACGGCGGAGGTGATGAGGGCTTGGCGGTATTCGACCAGTCGATCTATCACAGCTTCAACCGCCGTAGTCATCGAATCGAGTTCTGCTGTTGTTCTGTCCAAATAGTCAGCAATCTGCTTTTGTTCTGCGACATCTGGAATGCCAATCACAATTGATCCGACCGTGTCGGTAATCAGAAGTATATCAATGTGGCACAACTATAGACAGTAGATTATTCACCCGGCAATTAAGGGTTGATTTTTGAGATACCGCCCCCATCTTGTGTGGATGGATAAAGAAGACGGACGCAAGCTGACGCGGCAAGCTCAGCACGAGAGACGCCAACAGGCGGTTCGACTGCATCGACGCGGCATGGCCATCAAAGACATTGCCAGCGTGTTGTAGATGGCACAAGGCACGGTTCGCAGCGCCATCAACGTGGCGAAAGAAGCCGGCCTCAACGCCTTGGCACCCAAACCCACTGGGCGTTCAGTCGGCCAGAAACGCCCCCTCACAGCCGGGCAAACCCATGACCCGCGCCTACGAGCAGCGCCCCGAAGCCGTCAAGGCGTGGCTGGACGAGCACTACCCGGCCATGGCCGGGCGTGCCAAGCTTGAGGATGCCGGGATTCACTGGGGTGACGAGACTGCGGTGGTGAACACCGATGTGCGTGGCCGGGGCTATAGCCCCAAGGCTCAGACACCTGTGGCCTACGCCGTGGGCGGCACCCGTCACAAACTGTTGATGATTTCCAGATAAACGTTAATTGCCGGGTGAATAGTTGCCGGATGAATAGATTTTGAGGGGAGCTAAGGTCTACGGTTTTGAGGGGCAAGGTTACTTTCCAAATGGAGCGAGTGATGAAGTCGAGGAGTAAGAAGATGAGCAAGGCGCTGGCCCCACACTGAACCGCCTGAGCTGTTCTCACACCTCTTACCGCTGATCTCACAAGAAGTTGAAGCGGTTCCATGCGGGGTTCAAGCGTCAGCTGATTCTTTGGTCTGAGCCCAGTCGCTGTATAAAAGTCGCTCGAGCTCAAGCAAAGTCACCGTGTGCTCGGAGAGTAGCTGCGCCAGATGGTTTTGGTCGAGAAGCTCAACCTGATTCAGCGATGCTCTCTCATGCGCCCCCGCGTTGAAAAACTGATTTGTGAGGGCAACCTTTTTAAAAGTGACTCCGGGGTGGCGCCTCAAGTAAAACGCTTCGCCGGCGACCACTTCGTTGACGGCATCCCAACCTACCAAGCATCCATCGACGGCGGAGGATTTGGTCTGCACTAACTCGCTGTCATGCCCCCGAATCGCCACCACGTCCACGCCGTGGTCGTTCGAGGCTGGAGTGCAGTACACCGTGTCAAAGCCGCGCTTGCTCCAAATGGCTGCGGCCAGCCCTTCGAAGTGCCTCCACTCCATGCGTAGGGCAATGTCCAGAGTCACAACCTCGTCGATATCTTGCACAAATTCGCCCGGCACGATTTCTTCAACTCGGAAGTCTGCGAGGCTGATATCAGGACAGCCGTTCAGCATGTCGCCAGCCAGGGATCGCTTCTGCTCCAAGAGCTGATCCAGCTTGACATCAAAGGTTGTGAAGTCATCAGCTGAGACGCTTGGGTAGTAGACAAACACTTCCTTTTTCTGCCCGATACGCCAGGCGCGGTCGGAAGCCTGGTCTTCCTTTGCGGGATTCCAGGTTCTCGTGTAGTGGATGACGTGGTTCGCCGCTTGGATGTTGACTCCGAAGCCTACCGCCACCGGCGACAGGATGATGGCGCCGAAACCAGGTTTCTCCTGAAAAGCCTTGATGCGCTTTTGCCGGCTCGTTGCGCTGCTGGCCGAAGCCGTGGTGTCCCCGTTGATGATGTCAGCCTCGAACCCGAACATTTCAGCGATGTAATGCTGCAGCAGGCGCTGAATGTTCCTGAACTCACAGAAGATGATGGCCTTCTCTCCTTGCTGTTCGATTCGGCGAAGCTGGGTAAGTAGCCAGTCCAGCTTCGGCGCGGCTTGCCGGTAATGGGTCAGGGGTTCCGGCTTGAAGACGGTCAGTCCATGACGACGTGGGTCCGTGCAGACCAGTCGCAGATAGTACAATAACCCTAGGTGATTCTTGAAGGGAGTGTGTGCCCCTAGGTCACCGCGCTTTTTGAAGTCTTCAGTCGCCCGGGCGTATAGCTGTCGCTGAGTCGTAGACAGAGCCAGACGGCGGCAGTCGTCGACCACGGTTTTCTTGGGAAGGTCTTTCGCGACCTCCAGCTTGGTGCGGCGAAGAATCTGCGGGTCGATCCGTTGCCGAAGCTCCTCGATGCGCTGCTTGCCCACCTCGTCTCGGTCATCAATCTCAATTGGGCGCCGATAGGTCCGTCCGAATTCGTTGAGCGCACCAAGAAGACCGGGTTGGACGAAGTCGAACAGGCACCACAGGTCGGCGAGCGTGTTCTCAACGGGGGTTCCGGTGCAGGCAATCTTGAACTCGGCGTTCTGCTTTTTCGCGGCCCGGGTCACCATCGTCGCAGGGTTTTTGATGCGCTGAGCTTCATCGCAGACCATCAAGGACCAGTGCTGTGCAGCGAACGAGAACTCCAGGTCTCTCAGCGTTTCGTAGGTCGTCAAGACGATCTGAGCCTCACCTAGCCAGCCAGGCTTCAAGAACTTGACCAGCCCGTCTTCGGTCCGCAGTCTTTCGTCGATGCTTTTCCGCGGCACCCGAAGAGGGGCCAGGGCGTCGCCGTAAGCCGTCAGGATCCGGAAGGCTCCTGGGTAGAACTTCTCTGCCTCTTCTTGCCAGTTCTCGAGCAGCGAGATCGGGGCAACAACCAGCATGGGCTTCGCTGCTGGTGCTTCCTCAATGATGAAAGCCATGAGCGTGAGGAGCTGAAAGGTCTTGCCCAGACCCATGTCGTCGGCCAGGACCATGCCGCGCACATTGAGGTCGGTTCTTAGGCTGAATAGGTACTGCAGTCTGCTGACACCTTCACGCTGATGGTCCAGGAGCTTCGCCTGCTGCGAAAGAGTCTTGGGCACCCGAGGCTGATGGTTCTTGAGTCGGAGGGCCGCCTCGCGCTTCTCCTCGTAGTCGACCGACTCGATGTTCGCTCGGAGTACCAGGGTCTTCTTGGTTTTTTGGCCCGGCGGCGTTCGCTTCTCCGGGGCGAACTTGCGTTCATTGACCTCGTCGAGAACCTCGGCGAAAGTATTTACGATTCGTTGGGCCTCATCAACCTTGATCGGCTTAGGTAGCCAGGGCAGGGAGAGTTCTGATTCGCCCCGACATTCGGCTTCTTCTGCTGACTTCCGGAGCGTCTCGATGGCCTCATTGTTGACGGGAATGGCCACTGGATCATCGCTGCCCTCGGGGGTGTAGGCGATGATTGGGAAGACGTTCTCGGGGAACCATCCCTCGCCGTCTTTTCTCTTTGCGATGTAGGGCGAGTAGTAGGTTTTCTCGACGCCGACCCCCTCGACTCGAGACGAATATGCGGAGAGGTCGTGCACCTGGTCATAGGTGACCAAAACGCGTGGCATGTGTCGCTGGTCCAGCGCCAGGCGTAGCACCTTGAGGTGGTTCTCCGCTTCATGCCTGACCTCCAGTTCCCGCCCGTCCCAGAAGACCAGCTGGTGCCCGCGGCTCAGTGCGTGCTCGAGCCGACCCATGAAGCGCTTCAGCTCATCGTCCGAAAGGTCGACCACATCGGATGAGACCAGCCCGCCAGAGTCTGCGCACTCGATACAAAGCCCCACCTTCTCAGGGAAGCCGCTGGCGTCCCGCTCGACCACCGGTGTGAAGCGCTCAAACAGAAGCCCTGCGTCGGCTTTGGCCCGTTCAAACTGGGCTTCGTCGATGACAGCAGATGCCGCTTCACCGAGCGTTGCAAAGGGATTCACGAGGAAGGCTTGAGCCCTCGATCCAGCAATCCGCCTTGCTGGAAGGCGTTTAACTTGTTCCAGGACGGTGCGAACCTCAGGAGAGATGACGACCTGAACCAGTCCGCCGTCCTCGGTCGGAAGGTCGTATCGGTTGGCGACACGATCGAACCGGTCGAATTCCGTCAGCCAGTCATCCGGAGCATCCACGAACCCCGGTATGACCTCGATCACGGTGTCGTCAGATACCGCATCCGATTTTCGGAATGCGAGGTCGAGGCGCTCTGGCGTGAGGACAACCGTCTTCACCAGGAAGTCGCTCAGGACGGCGTTGGCTGCCAATGCCAGGCGTCGGATACGCCCCCAGGCGAGCCGCTGCGAATGCTCTGTCCTGTGCTCCGGAGTGCGCTGGGCAAATGTTTTGACTGCCTTGAAGAGCTCCCAGTGTGACTGGGTCATCCATTCAGAATACCCCCCCAGTTGGAGCGATGCTCCAGCGTATCCTGGGCTGGTATCTTGTCCGGCATCATTGACCCACGGGCCTAAAATGATGGAGAAGTTCTCATCGACGATGGCGCCTCGCGATGAAAGAACAGGGCGAAGCTGGGTCTGGACGGGAAGTGCCAATGCTTCAAACAGGCCCTCGTAGTCTGGCAAGCTGCAGGCCTCGAAGAGGCTGTCCCAAGCGATCAAGTAGCCGTCCTGAGACTCCTCTGCCAAGCCGTCGTCAAGCATCTGGCGAAGCGCACTGCCCAGGCCCTCGGTTTCGAGTGGTTCGCCGTGATCGAGTGAGGTGCTCAGCCGCACGCCTAGATCTGTTAACGATCTCATCCACCGCTGGCCGTCCTCTTTGGCGCGCGATTTTTTAAACAGGCCGAAAATGCTCATTCACTGCCTTCCTTCCACCAACCCTTGTTTTTGGAGTACTTGAAACCCCAAGCCTTCAGGATCGGAGCGGCCTCAGCGAGATTGCTGATCGATGAGAGCCAGAGGGCTCCACCTTTCGATCGGTTGTCAATGACTTTTGCGTTGAAGCGCTTGGCCAGTTGCTTCAGGTTCGCATCGCTGTAAGTCTCAGCCTTAGGGGTCAGCCTGGCACGTTGTGCAGGACTGGCAGGCGTTGGCGATGCGCTTGATGACTGACGGCGCCCTTCTAAGCTCTTGGGCGAAAGGCTCGCCTCGGCCCGCGTTGCTGCCGATCGAGGAACAACCTCTGGCACTGGCCCAGGCTTGGCCGGTCTTCCGGGGGCTGGAGTACGCTGCTTTTGCCCTGGCACCAAGCCGAAGTTGTCTTGAAGCGCGTGCTTGAAGCGGTCTTCCCATTCAGGGTAGCCGAGGATGTTGTCCTGATGCGTGAGGTAAAGGAGCCGGTTATCGTTCTTCAGAGAATTCCTGCCGTTGACGGGGCCGCTTCGCACAGGCTTGGTGAGGTCAAAGGGTAGAGTTTGTTTTAAGCTGTACCCATAGAAGGCATTTGACTCCCCGCTGAACTCGACCGCGACCAAGTCGCCCATGGTCATGATGAAGGCGTTGTTAGAGGGGGTGCTGTCCTCCAGGCTGACTGTTAGCCCTTCCATCTTGGCTCGAAGCTCGACGAAGTCGCGTTTTGGCGAGTACTTGGCGCGGGTACCTAGCGCGAAATGGATGCTCATCAGAGGTACGTACTGCTTCCAGAACTCGAGTCTTCTAAGCGTCTTGACTTTGCTCGTCTTTTCCTGGGACTCAGATTCCTCGGTGTCCTCGGCAAGTTTCGTGAAGAACAGCTCGATTAACTCGAGCTTCAGCCAGTCCACGACCATTTGCCGGGCTTCCTCAGTGACGCCGCCCCATTGATGGTCGTTCGAGGGAAGCCACGGATTCCCCCATGCGTTGACGCTGTAGTCCTTTAGTTCGGGGAGCTGGCGAGTTTGCGGGACCTGAGCGTACCTGTTCAGCAGCATCCGCAGGCCTCGATCCTTCAGCACTTCATTGTTGCCGAGCAGTGCCAGCAAGCGAGTCACCATTCTGGTGAATGTTGGATCGGCCAGACCACATACCCGCATGATTTGCGAAAGCACCAGTTCGTGGGTAAACCAACTGGCGTCAGAGATGCCTAGAAGCTCTCGAACCTGTTTGACCTTGTCTTCGCGGCCATCCAACCAATCCTTGGCATAAGTGGCGCAAGGGTTCTCCGAGAAGAGCCCCTTGTTGGCAAGGACGCACTCTACCCAGTCTGGATTGCCGGCGGGGAGTTTGAGAAGCTTTGCTTTCTCGCGCAGATATGTTTGCACCCGAAGCCAGTTGTTTTTCCCGTTGGTGGGTACGTCTCCCTCGTAGCCGAGACCGTCGTAGTCGAAGTAGCTGCGTAGCAGGCCCTGGTAACACTTTCTGAATAGTCTGGGGGTGGGCTCCCATTCGTGCAAACCAGCCAAGACGATATCGAGCCGCTCGGGATCTTCCATCAGGCAGCGTCGGTCGTTCCAAGCGCAAACGGCCAGGCCGAAGCAAACCAGCCTGGCCTCCCTCATCGAGTCAAATTCACCCTTGAGCCAGAACTTTCTGACGGCCTCAACTTGTAGGTCGCGTGGTTCTTCGTTCGAACTTCCCTTGCGTAGCCGCTTCTCCAGCTCGGCAATGACCTCATCAATCTCGTCGCAGGGCTGTATTGAGACGGGGCTTTGCCCATTCACTTGTTTAAGCTGGTTCGATAGAAACTTCAGTGGATCCATGGTGTCAGATGGCGCAGGTTCCAAAGCCGCCAGATGCACCCTTGGGTTGCTCGACGCGTTTCTCGTCGACTCCGAGGAACTCGATTCGCATCTCGACTCGACGGCTTTCTTCGGGAGTGTCCTTTGACGAGTTGAATGCGAAGCCACCGACCAGGAAGACATCGCGGACGGCTTCCATCTGGGCGTCACTAAGTGGATAGCTGCCGTTGGTCTTAAACATGGCACAAAGCACACGTTGGCTGCGCATGAGGCTGAGGTTCAGGTTGGCCAGATAATTGCCCGTCTTGTCGGTGTATCCCTCGACGACGATTCGTTTGAGTACACGTTTGCAGGTGGGGTTGTCTGCCATCGTGAGGAGCTCTGGCACGAACTGACGGAGCACACCTTCCTGCTCGGAGCTCAGCAACGAGCTGTTGAAGGCGAAGCGGGCTCGGTCACCGAAGTCGATGACATTGCGGCGCAGGTCGACGCGGACTCCCTCATGTCTGTGGGCCGCTTCGACCGCAAGCGCCATACAGTTGTCAATGTCGGCTTTGTACTCGGCCTCGCGTTTCTCTCGCTCGGATACGGTCCGGGTGACTGCAAGCAGGGCAACGGCCATGACGACGAGGAACAGCACCATCAGAGCTGTCATGAGGTCCGAAAACGAAATCCAGAAGGGCTTCTCGGCTTCATCCGTGGCGCGTCGCTGCGAAGGGCTACGGCGTCCAATCACTTGCTAGACCCTCTCGGTGTGGCGGTACTGAGGACGTCGTCGAGTTCCTTGATGGAGGCGCCCAGGAGAGCGACGGCTGATGACAACTTCGAGTGGAACTCGTGGTTGGTATCCCCTACGGTCTTGAGCATGGCTTCGCGGAAGGACTCGTGAGCCGTAGCGAGAACCGTCGCGACGCCGGTCATGAACTGCTCCGTTTGACCCTGCGCCTTGCCGAGTTCCTGAGCCGCCGCCTCAATACGACGCAGCACGTCCGAAGTGATGCTGACATCCTGCTTCGCATTGGCGACCAGGCCATTCAGGTCGCTTATGAGCTTGCCGACGGAGTCTCGGTGAGCTTGGTAGTCCTGAACGCCTTGCTGCAGTGACGACGAGGCTCCAGTGAGTGCGGTCGTGAGGTTTGTCAGGTTGGTGGTGACAGTCGAGGCCTGATTCATCGCCCCCGCGACTTTCTCAGATGCCGCCGTGAAATTACGGCTTGCAGCGTTCACCTGGTCCGCGCCATCGCTCAGTTTGGAGATGGCCGAGGTCGTGGTCTTTTCGAGTGCCGACACACTCTCTTCCATTTTCGAAGAGGCGTGAGCAATCTGTTGCACTAGGGCCTCGACAGAGCCCGCCAGCCCGGAAACAGTGGCCTGAGTACGCTCATTCGTCTCCTGCTCACGCTTGTCTTGGGCTTCGTTTTTTTTCTGTTGGGCGTCGTGAAACTTCTTGAGAATTTCACCAAGTTGCTCTCCAAGCGTTTGCAGGGTTAACTGCAATTTGTCGCTCGTCTGGGTCTGAGACAAGTCAACGAGCGCCTTAATTTGGTCGACGAATTCTCTCGTGCGTTCGTTGATGCTGTCTTGGCGCTGTTCCATTTTCTCGATAGCCTCGGCCATCCTCCTGGCCATTTCGTCTGTTGAGGAGCTCGCCCTCTCAAACGTGCTCTTCTGAAATTGCTCGATGGTTTGACAAAGCTGGTCAACGAGAGCTTGCGTGTTTTGCGTGATAGCTGCTTGGCGGGACTCCATCTCGGCCATCGCTTTTGCCATCTGCTCGGCCATGGAGTTGCTGGATCGCTTGCCGGCGTCTTGTAGGGCAAGCACCAACTCATCGAGCTTGGTGACGGCATCTTGCATCGTTTGAGCAGTTTGCTGGTTCAACTTGTTGATGCCTGAGATCTGTCCTCCAAACAGGTCATTCAGCTTCTGGCTGAAACTGGTCATGACGTCTTGGAGCATCCTGGCCGCAGTTGCTGACTGGGCACCGCTTGCCTGTTGGACAGCCTGCTTTATTTCGTTAAGGGGCCCGGCAAGGCTCCCGGTGATCGCCCCAGAAATGGCTGTACCCAGCGCCTGACTATGATCGCGAGCCGCGTCGATTTGTGATCGTGTCGCGTGGCCGAACCCATCATGCACGGAGGTGGCCAAACGCTCTAAGGTTTGCGTGTGCTTGTCACTGAGATCCTGGAGAATGGGGCGTAGGTCCTTGAGAAGTTCCGCCTTGAGATGTTTCAACTGAGTGGCCGATTCTTCAGTGTGGGCGACCGTCATCTCCAGGAACTTCTCTGCGACGGCTGCCGGGAACCGCCTGTCAAGGCTAGCTGCGATGGCATCAACCTTTGCGTAGAGGCTGCTCAGCACCAGCTTTTCGATGAACGTCACAACGATAGCCAGGGAAATAGCCACTGCCGAGACGTAAAACGCTTCGCCCACGGAGTGCATCAGAGACTCCAGGCTTCCCCGGACAATATCGGCATCCGAGCTGACCTTGAAGAGCCTAAGGCCTTCGATGAGGCCAAAGAAGGTACCGATGATGCCCAGGCCAGTGAAAATTCCTGGCAAATGCTTGAAGAACTCAGCGCCAACTCGTTGGTCCACCGCAAGCTGCGAGTTCCAGACGACCTCTGCGGGTGCTGTTGATGCCCAGCGCATCTTGGCTATGCCGTCCGTGCTTTCTCCGCTCACAGCGTAAAGCGTCTTCTTGTACTCGCGCCAGAGGTGGGCGACTTTGCCCTCCTTCGGAAACGCCTTGTCCAGCGCCTGCGGGTCGATTGAGTCCCGGAGCTCTTTCCCTTCAAGGGCTTGAAGAACACTCTTGAGGAGCCTCGACTGCCGCCAAGCTGGAAAAACAAACCTCACGAGAAAAACGAGAGATAGAACGACCAGAAATGAGCCCGTTAGAAGGAGGTGCAGGGGGGCTGAAGATAAAAACGGCAAGTTCATAGACAAGGCTTTGTGTTCTTGTTTCGGCGGCTCAGCGTCGATCCATAGAGTTCTTTTGGCCAGCCATCTTAAATGAATGGGGTGCCCCGACCCGTTTCGCTGGTGTTGCTAGCCGTTGGGCGTCGTTACGTGGTGCGTCTCTATCCGTCAAAACAATCCGCGTGACCTCCAGTCTGATGGGGTGGGGGGGCTTGCTCTGTCAGATGACCGCCCATAGACTGCGGATCATTTATTGTTGAATGAGCACAGCACGATGAGCCGCCAGCCTTGGGAAGAGGAAGACTTATTGACACTGATTGAGTGGGTTGCCAGTGAAAGTATTTCTGCGATTCAATCTGGGGAATATTACGAGGCTTACATACTCCAGGCAGGGGCTTCGGCAATTATTCTTATCGGTTCTATGATCATGACAGCCGACTCCCGCGTAAACACATGGCTGCGTTGTCGGATGTCATTTAACAGCCTTCTCAGAGAGTTTCGGCAAGGGCGAATGATAGAAGTTGATGCCAGAAATGAAATTCTTAAATCATTGGAGTTATTGAGCAACTTTGTCTTGATCAACAAACTCAACGAAGTAGCACGAGCACGTCGGGTGGACGAAAAGCTTGTTTTGCCTGAATCTTTCGACGAGAGCAGCATTTTTTGGTGAAGGACTTTGATCCGCCAACTGCGCGAGGAGTAAAGCATGAGCATGACCGACACCGAAGACCAGGATGGTGTGCAGCGGTGCCGCTACTGTTCGCAGGCCGGTGGCTGCGATCACGTGCTGCTGGTGGTCGACACGACTTTTCGTAGCGCTGACGGCGGCCCCCATCTTGGGGCCGAAATTCGCGCGCCCAGTTAAAATCACCGTTCGCCTATCTAACCGGGCATCGCCCAGCGACAGCGTCTCAAATTCTTCTTTGGCCCAGTTCGTCATTCGCATAGTTTGCCATTTGCCTCAGGCTCAGAGGCGCAACCATCATGCGCGGCTTTGGACTTGTGTGTCATGGGATGGGCTGAAGGATGTGCTGGTTTCCAGCGCCGGCCACAAGTCCGCAAACCCCGGGCCGTTGCGCCGGGCGCTCTCAAACCTGAAGCGTAAGCAGCAATCAACGAAGTGGGAAGCCTCCGCCTTCAGGCGTGAGGAGCAATCACCGTAGCTGCAAGTCATTATCTGTAAAGATAATGTTCAGTGGCTCAATCAACAACTGTTTAGGGCCTGCTTCGACCTGACCCGCCACCCAAGCCCGAATGCCTTGTCCTTCGGCGACATTGACGCTGCGTTGAGCCTCTTCGGGTTTAACAAACAGCGCAAAGCCGGCCCCCATATTGAAGGTGCTGTAGGCTTCACGGTCATCGTGAGCGGCGTGCTTCTGAATAAAGCGCAAAACGGGCGGAACCTCAGGCAAGGTGTGGATGCGATAGGTGAATGCAGCCGGGTGACGCAAGAGTTTGCGCCACCCGTGACCGGTGATGTTGGCACAGTAATGAGGAATGATACCCGCCCGATAAAGGGCTTCTGTGACCGGTGAGTACAGGGAGGTTGGAGCCAGCAAAGCTTCGCCGTAGCTGTGCTCTGGCGTAACCGGGGTCAGGTAGCCCTCGGGCAGCTGCTCTGCAAGTTTTCGGGCCAGGCTCAGGCCGTTGGCATGGATGCCGCTGGAAGCCAATAACACGATGGCGTCTCCTGCTCCGAGGCGGTCTCCGACAGAAAGACGGCTTTTGGGCTGGATAATGCCCGTGCAACTGGCTGCAAGATCAATCCGACCGTCAACCACAATGCCGCCCAACGCTGGGGTTTCGCCGCCACCCCAGGCCACTTGGCACACGTCACAGGCCTGCTTCCAGCCTTCAATCAGGGCCGCCGCACGTTCGGTCTCAGCGAACCATTTTGAGCCACCAGCAGCCCAGTAGGCCTGCGCCACCAGCGGGGTTGCGCCTACGGTGATCAAGTCATTGATGGCCATGGCCAAGGTGTCTTGTGCCATGTTGTGATAGCTGTGGCGGCCCGTGAGGCGCTGCATTTCATCGGCCACCAGGGCTTTGGAACCCAAGCATTCAATAATGCTGGCCAAATAAAACGGGCCGACATCCACCACATAGGCAGACTCACCTCGTGAGGCGCTGACTTCCTTGAAGCCATGGGCCCCCAAGTGGGTGCCTGTCGTGGCAGCGGCCCGCTGTGCAGCCACCTTGATGGGGTCAATCAGGTCGTAGTGGACGCCGGCTTGTTCGTAGCTGAGAGGGGTGGGGGCGGTCATGGCGGCGGTTCAAAAAGTTTTTTCGAAGCCGTGATTATCCGTGCGATCCTTTTTAGGCACGATTGAATACAGCCTCTGCCTTGAAAATCAGGGGGTAAAATTGATCACGCTGTCAGATTCTTCTGAGGCCTCTGCCGCTTTTTAGGGTAGGCTTTCAGTCTGTTGGCCTTCGGCGGCGAGTTGTTGGTCTGGGTGTTGGCAGTTGTCGATCAGGCGCTGTCCGAGCTTGCTGTTCATCAGCATCGATTTACTCGGAATTTGAATCCAGACTACCCCTGCTTTTTTATCCATCAGGCGAACGGCCCCTGACGTGGTTTCTTCCGGCACCATTTGATAACTGAGGTTCTTGAAATTGACCCTGAACTGGCCCGGCAGACCCTCGACGGGCTGAACATGAACCTGCTGGCGAAATTCACAATGCGAAGGCCCAGTGAGTACACGGGCTGCAATTTCAAGCTGCTGCTCATTGATGGTTTCAGTCATGTCCGTGGCCAACGCCAGAGACCGCGCTTCTAATTTCAATCGATCCCGTGAAGAAGCGTGCCTCGAAGCATGGGGAGCCTGATTTTTTTCCGAAACACTGGGGGCTTCAGCAGCGGCAGGCGACAATGGAAAAACCCCAGCTAAAGCGACAAGAGCCATTGACAGCGGGGTGGCAAAAGATTGGAATGGCATGAACAGGCCTCCTTGTTCCTTGGGATTGTCCTATGATGAGTTAAAAAGTGGTGAATTATTTGATAGGCGCTGATCAGCGGTTGACTTCACAGGGCGATTTTGTCAGGGTGGTCCATAAAATCATCATCACTGGGCAGGTGTTCGGTGCAAAATAAATATCTTTTTTGACCCGCCCCTTGAAATTCTTGAGGGCTGCAGTCATATCTCAGGGCTTGAGAGGTGAAACCCTATGAGCACCACAGAACATACCCGCGAAGAACCTAATTTCGATCCTCAATCTGCTGCCAGCCCGCTTCCTCACGATCTCTCTATTGAGAGCGCGTCACGTGATCCCCGCTGGTTGGAGCTTGAGGCTCGGCATGCCGAACTCTCCGATGCCTATCTGCGTGCCAAGGCTGAAGTCGAAAATATTCGTCGCCGATCTGAAGATGAGCTCGCCAAGGCCCGCAAGTTTGCCCTGGAAAGCTTTGCCGAGAGCCTGCTTCCAGTCAAAGACAGCCTGGAAGCAGCTTTGGCCATTCCTGATGCCAGCCCCGAGCAAATGCTCGAAGGCGTGCAGGCGACTTTGCGACAACTCAGTACAGCCCTGGATCGCCACAGAGTGCTTGAAATCAACCCCGGGGCCGGCGAAAAATTCGACCCTCATCGTCACCAGGCCATCAGTGTGGTGCAAGTGTCGCAAGAAACCAATACCGTGGTGACGGTGCTGCAAAAAGGCTATGCCATCGCTGAACGAGTGCTCAGGCCTGCTTTGGTCACGGTAGCCCAATAAGATCATCTTCAACACCCTTGAAAAACAGCTGGCTATTCGCACCTCAAGGGTATATCACCAATTTGTTTTCAGGAGCACAACATGGGAAAAATCATCGGCATTGACCTCGGCACCACCAATTCGTGCGTGGCCATCATGGAAGGCAATACCACCAAAGTCATTGAGAACAGCGAAGGCGCCCGCACCACGCCGTCCATCATTGCTTACCAGGAAGACGGAGAAATCTTGGTGGGGGCCTCGGCCAAGCGGCAAGCCGTGACCAACCCTAAAAACACACTTTACGCTGTCAAGCGCCTGATCGGTCGCAAATTCACCGAGAAAGAGGTTCAGAAAGACATCGACCTCATGCCCTACAAAATTGCCGCAGCTGACAACGGCGATGCCTGGGTTGAGGTTCGTGGCAACAAGCTGGCTCCTCCTCAGGTCAGTGCAGAAGTGCTGCGTAAAATGAAAAAAACCGCTGAAGACTACCTTGGTGAACCTGTCACTGAGGCTGTTATCACGGTGCCTGCATACTTCAACGATGCTCAACGCCAAGCCACCAAAGATGCTGGTCGTATTGCGGGTCTTGAGGTCAAGCGCATTATCAATGAGCCCACTGCAGCCGCTTTGGCATTCGGCCTTGACAAAGCCTCCAAGGGCGATCGCAAAATTGCCGTTTATGATCTCGGTGGCGGCACTTTCGACGTCTCTATCATTGAAATCGCTGATGTCGATGGCGAAAAGCAGTTCGAGGTGCTTTCAACCAATGGTGATACCTTTTTGGGTGGCGAAGATTTTGACCAGCGCATCATTGACTACATTATCTCCGAGTTCAAAAAAGAACAAGGCGTTGACCTCAGCAAAGACGTTCTCGCATTGCAGCGATTGAAAGAGTCCGCCGAAAAGGCCAAGATCGAGCTCTCTAACAGCGCTCAAACCGACATCAATCTGCCTTACATCACTGCTGATGCCTCAGGCCCAAAACACCTCAACATCAAGCTCACCCGCGCCAAACTTGAGTCGCTTGTCGAAGATCTGATTGAGCGTACCATTGCTCCCTGCCGCACCGCCATCAAGGATGCGGGCGTTGCCGTCAGTGCGATTGATGACGTGATTTTGGTGGGGGGCATGACCCGCATGCCCAAGGTTCAAGACAAGGTCAAGGAGTTTTTCGGCAAAGAGCCACGCCGCGATGTCAACCCTGACGAAGCTGTGGCTGTTGGTGCAGCCATTCAAGGTCAGGTGCTTGCCGGGGATCGCACCGATGTACTCTTGTTAGACGTCACTCCTTTGAGTTTGGGTATCGAAACCTTGGGTGGTGTGATGACCAAGATGATTTCCAAGAATACGACCATTCCTACCCGTTTTGCGCAAACTTTTTCCACCGCCGAAGACAATCAGCCGGCCGTCACGATCAAGGTGTATCAAGGCGAGCGTGAAATGGCCTCGGGCAATAAATGCCTGGGTGAATTCAACTTGGAGGGCATTCCTCCGGCTCCCCGTGGCATCCCTCAGATTGAGGTGAGCTTCGATATTGACGCTAACGGCATTTTGCATGTAGGAGCCAAAGACAAAGGAACCGGCAAAGAAAACAAAATCACCATCAAGGCCAATTCCGGCTTGAGTGAAGCCGAAATTCAGCAAATGGTCAAAGATGCTGAGTTGAATGCTGCCGAAGACAAGAAAAAGCTCGAGTTGATCCAGGCCCGTAATTCAGCCGACGCCTTGATTCACAGCGTGAAAAAGAGCCTCGCTGAACACGGAAGCAAAATCGAAGCCAGTGAAAAAAGCGCCATTGAATTGGCCTTGAAAGAAGCTGAAGCAGCCCTGACAAGCGATGATAAAGCCATCATCGATGCCAAATCAGAGGCCCTCATGAGTGCCAGCCAGAAACTGGGCGAGAAAATTTATGCCGAAACCCAAGCGGAAGCTCAAAGCCAGCCCTCTTCGGGTGCGGCTTCTGCTTCAGCCTCCAAGGCTTCGGAGGACAATGTGGTTGACGCCGAATTTACCGAAGTCAAAGACAAAAAGTAAAGCTTGGATCAGCGGGGGGCATGGTAGATGAGCCATTAGCCTCTTTGCTAAACACCGCATGCTTCTCTACGTCAATTTTTATCCTGCGGGGGCCAGCCAAAAAAGTTGGTTGGCAGCATCATGAGCTGCACCATGAGCCGCAGAGTTCGTCTTGGCCGGCTTCGGTTCAAGCGGGTTTAACCGACTCTTTGAGGGTACAAGACCAGGATTCATGCTATGGCGAAACGTGATTTATATGAAGTGTTGGGTGTCGCCAAAAACGCCAGCGACGACGACATTAAAAAGGCCTATCGCAAGCTGGCCATGAAACATCACCCTGACCGCAATCAGGGTGATCAATCCAAAAAAGCTGAAGAAAAATTCAAAGAAGCCAAAGATGCCTATGAGATCTTGTCTGATCCTGCCAAGAGATCGGCCTATGACCAGTATGGTCACGCGGGCGTTGATCCCAATATGGCCGGACGGGCCGGGGCGGAGGGTTTCGGTGGCTTTGCCGAAGCTTTTGGCGATATCTTCGGAGACATCTTCGGCCAAGCAGGCGGACGGCGCAGTGGCCAAAATGTTTATCGTGGAAACGACCTGTCTTACTCGCTTGAAATCAGCCTGGAAGAAGCCGCCAAAGGCAAAGAAACACCAATTCGTGTGCCCAGTTGGGAGTTGTGCGACACCTGTCATGGCACTGGCGCCAAACCAGGAACGAGCCCCAAGGTTTGCAGCACTTGCAATGGTTCGGGTTCGGTCACGATGCGACAGGGGTTTTTCAGTATCCAGCAAACCTGCCCTCACTGCCATGGCACGGGCAAAATTATCCCTGACCCCTGCACCAGCTGTAACGGACTGGGACGCGTCAAAAAAACCAAAACTCTGGAGGTCAAGATTCCTGCGGGCATTGGGGAGGGAATGCGTATTCGCTTGGGCGGACACGGCGAACCTGGCACCAATGGTGGCCCCCCGGGTGACCTCACGGTCGAAATTCATATTCGCGCTCATGAAGTATTTCAGCGCGATGGGGATGACCTTCACTGTGCCATTCCGGTGCATCTCACTACAGCGGCTCTCGGCGGCACCATTGAAGTTCCTACTTTGAACGGCAAGGTCGAAATGGAGATACCCGAAGGCACTCAGCATGGCAAACAGTTCAGGCTGCGTGGCAAAGGAATCAAGGGGCTACGGGCCAGCTATCCAGGCGATTTGTTTTGCCATATTCAAGTGGAAACCCCCATTAAACTGACTGACCACCAGCGTAAATTGATGAAGGAGCTCGATGAATCTTTCAAGGCAGGCAACCACTCTCCCTCCAGCAGCAAGTCATGGTCTGACAGAGTCAAAGACATCTTCAAGTGAGTCCGGGAGAGCTTTTCTTGCTGTTGTGTTTGGCTTGCGGGGGGCTGTCACGTTCAAGCCAGCTGCCCATCAAGGCATTCATTCCGCACATCAGTGGCTGAAGAATGAGCACCAAGCTGCTTGATGGGTTTTGCAGAGGTTCTTGAGTGTTAACAGACCCTAGAATCAATCCATTTTGAGAACCGCTTTGACAGAAGTATCCAGGGAAGACTTGTCAATGTAGCCAATGGCATCAGGGTGGCTGGCAATAAACTTTTTGACTTCAGCTGAGTTTGCCAATGTTTTGGGTGGAAGCGCGCGCCCGGAAAATGTCAGTCGTGCCCAAATAGCTTTCACCTGGGATGGGGTTTTGCCTGTAACGTTCGCATAGAACGATTCATACAAGGAACTGTTTTCGGCTTGATCCACCAAGACGGCGCCAGAACCTGTTGGGAGCATCATGTTTTTGCCGAGGAAAATAGCAGAAACCTGTTCAGGGCTCATAGAGACCAGGGGGCTTTTGGGGTTCACGACCACCACCACATCCGCGTGCGCCGTTGTCAGGAAAGAAGCCAGAGATGCTAAGAAAATCCAGAATCGAAGTGCGTTCATCCGATGTCTCCTTCGGGATTAGAACAACACGTCTAGTGAGATGCCTAACAGCGTGGCACCTTGGAAACCGGGCTTCACATGAATGAATTGACCCGCTGCAGAAGGACACAGAAGACTTTTTGCTCGTACACGCTCAAGTTGCATTTTCAAAGATGTGTTGGAGTAAATATCCCATCGGAAGCCCACAGCCAAAGTTCGCTGAGAGATGTTCTGGCAATCAATAATTTCATCGATCCCGAGGCGCAGGGCTTCTAAAGGTGGAAATGGCGTGACCGGGATAGAGTTGACCAGGTTGCTGTCATCGACAATTCGTTTGCCAAAAGTGACATAGGGGGTCACAGCCCCAAAGCGGTGGCCCACGGTGGCATACCAGCCGGTGGTGTCACTCACGAAGCTGTCAGTTCGGCGAGTGGTGTATTCTGCAAGCGCAATCCAGCGGCCCTCATCGTAGGAAAGACCCAAGCCGGAAAAAGTGGCGTGCCGGTTTTCGATCTTGAGTTGTTGAGCCAGATCGTCAAAGCCAAGCTGGGGAAGCACCTCCGTCAAAACCGTAATGTCATTATTCACAATGCTGAAATTGCTTTTCACCTTTCCTAAGCGCAGCTTCAGGCCATTGTTGAAATCGATCGTTGCATTCATGCCAACAAGAGATTTTGCTTTATTGGTTAAGCCCTGAAAGGAGGATTGGGATCGGCCCATTAAAAATTGGGTTGAAAGAATCGTGTTTCCAATTGGAAAATCCCAGAGCACATCACCACCATCAAAGTGACTCAGGGGAGCTTGGGCGTAAACATCCAGTGGAGGGCGCGTCCAGGGGTTGGCAAAGTTGACGTCGCGAAAGTCAGACACTAAAAATAACGGAAGCCCAATACGGCCGAAGCGGAAAGCAAGATTGGGCTGGGCCTGAATTTTGCCAAAGAACCACTCTGTTTTAGGGTTCCAGTTGTTTTGGTCGTTTTTCTTGCTGATCAGTTGGGCTGTGACGGAAAGCTGACTGTTCAGCTTGTAGGTGCCTTGAATTCCGATTTTGCTATCGACTCCAAAATCGAAACTTTGGGTGGCTCCTGACAATTGGCCCGGAATCGCAAAGGTGCCTAGGTTGGTGTTGGAGCGCACTGCACCGAGGGTGGCAAAACCAGAAAGGGACCAGTGATCTTCATCAGCATACGCAAATGGGGAAAGCACGAGGGCGACGACAAAAACGGACCCTCTCACAATTTGTTGAATCATCGACGCTCCTGTGAGATAGGGAATCCCTGTAAAACTCATCATGGGGATCGAAGGCTTGCGAAGCCGCGAGCCTCATTCACGATGGATTTTGCAGGGCTTCCATAGGTGATGCTTGGTACAACAAACTGAATGGGTATCGTGTCAAAAAGTGCATTTTTTAACGCAACGCCTTTAACTTTAGCATAGCTGTGTGGGGGATCTGGTGCGAAAAGCTGACGGCCACTCCTCCTTGTTTGTCAAAGAGGGCGCCCATTTGAAACCATGAGCCACAATATTCTGGCTCACCGACAGCGCTTGGCTCTCGGTGAGCGCATTCGCGCGTATTTAACTTCATTTGTGAGCAACTATTGATGAAAACCAATTGGAAATCGGTGCCGGTGATCACTATGTTGGTGTTCTTGGCGTTGTCGGGTCATGCTTCTGTGGTCCATGCCAAAAAATCGAAAGACAAGACCGTGACAGGTGTGGTGACGAAAGTATCGGATGGAGACACTTTATGGCTGAGGCCGGATCGATGTGAGGCGGTGGGCGAGTGTCCCCTGATGAAGCTGCGCATTCAAGGCATGGATGCTCCTGAGGTCTGCCAAGACTTGGGCGAGCAATCGGCTGCAGCCCTGCGATCTCGGGTTTTGAACCAGAAGGTGACGGTCAGTTTGTCGTCACAAGACCGGTATGGGCGCGAGTTGGGTCGGGTTCGGCTGAATGATGATGATGTGGGCGCCTGGATGGTTCGTCAGGGATGGGCTTGGAGTTATCGCTACAAGCACAATGCCGGTCCTTATACGCGGGAAGAGCAACAGGCCCGAGAGGCTCAACGCGGTGTATTCGCTGATCCGGCAGCGATTGAGCCGCGGGCTTTTCGTCAATCTCACGGGCCTTGTCGCTACCGTTAGTTTGTATGTCGTAAAAAAACAACCAAGGCTTCCTGATGGGTGAAAAAGCAGCGGTCTCGTTGGAGGTTTCTTTGTCTCACGAGGCTATAGCTGGCCCGCCCCTGAAGAAAGATGTAGTCATCGGGTCATTGAGGCAGCGCCTTTGGCATGCCGGTGGCTGGTCTGTTTTGAGCCATGCTTCGACACAACTGATTCGATTGGCTGGTAATGTGCTGCTGGCCCGGTTTCTCATGCCGGAGGCTTTTGCCCTGAGTACGGTGGTGATGTTGCTCACGGTGGGCCTGACGCTGTTTTCTGATTTGGGCGTTTTTCAAAACGTGGTGCGTCATCCGGATGCTGAAAATCGGCGCTTTCTGGATACGGCCTGGAGTGTCCAGGTTCTTCGGGGGGTTGTGATTTGGCTGGTGGCCCTCGGGGTTGCGGCGTGCTTGCCTTGGCTGGTGAGGGCAGGGTGGGTCAGGGCTGACACCGTGTATGCCGATCCTCGTCTGCCCTGGATGATTGCTGTAGCCACCTTCAGTGCGGTGTTTCAAGGTTTTGAGTCTACCCAGGTGTTGGTTGAGCGGCGTCACATGCGTCTGAAGCGATTGACCCAGATTGAGTTGGCCAGCCAAGTGGTGGCATCCGTGCTGATGGTGACGGTGGCTTGGTTCACGAGGTCGGTTTGGGCTTTTGTGGTGGGGGGGCTTTGTGCGGCCGCGCTTCGCTGTATATGGACCCACCGCGTACTGGGTGGGCCTGCCAACCGATGGGCGTGGGATGCCCATGTGCTGCGTGACTTGGTGGGTTTCGGGAAGTGGGTGTTTTTGTCTTCGGTGCTTTTCTATCTGGTGTCGAACAGTGATCGATTGATTCTTTCGAACCTGATCGACAGTACAAGCTTTGGTTTATATTCAATTGGCTTTTTATTGGCGACAGCGCCTGGGTTGGTCATGAATACCTTGGCCGGAAGCGTGGCCTTGCCGACCCTGAGCGAAGTGATTCGTGAAAGGCCTCATGATCTGGTTCGTGTGCTGGCCGAGTTTCAGCGCCTCTCTGATGGGTTTCTTGGGCCGATGGTGGGCTTGTTATGGAGCCTGGGCCCGTTTATTGTGGGCTTTTTCTATGATGCGCGCTATCAGCCCGCGGGGGCTATTCTCAGCAGTTTGGCTTGGGGGGTGGCCGCCAACCGTTATGTGGTGCTGGAGCAATGTTATCTGGCCATGGGCCAGCCCCAGATGCTGACCTTGGTGAACGCAGTGCGTTTTGTGTGTGCGTTCATCGGCATTCCCTTGGCCTTTCAGTTTGCAGGTTTTGAAGGGGCTTTGGCTGTTATTGTGTTGACGCAATACACGGGCTGGCCCTTTGCGGTTTACTTCAAGATCCGGAACAAATTATTTGACTGGAGAACAGAGTTGCTGAGCATTCCCTGGTTGGCCTTGGGCTTGATGATTGGCAGTATGACGAATTTCATGCTGAAAACCCTCGGGTGGGGGGCAGCATGATCTTGGGTATTGTGATCATTGGGCGCAATGAGGGGGAGCGCCTTCGCGCCTGTTTGCATTCAGTAGCGAGGGCCGGGGCTTGTGTCGTTTATGTCGATTCAGGCTCCACAGATGGCTCGGTTGAGCTTGCGCAGTCTGTGGGTGTGAACGTGGTGCCACTGACCTGCTCTCAGCCTTTTACGGCCGCACGGGCACGCAATGCGGGTTTTTCAAGGCTGCAATATCTGGCCCCTGAAATTCGATATGTCCAGTTTATTGATGGTGATTGTGAGGTGCTGCCTGGCTGGTTGTTGCAAGCCCTGATTTTTCTTGAGGCCCACCCCGGGGTGGCTGCGGTGTGTGGTCGCCGCAGGGAGCGCTTCCCACACCGATCGGTTTACAACAAGTTGTGTGATGTCGAGTGGGACACGCCCATCGGTGAGGCCCGATCTTTTGGTGGCGACGCGCTGGTGCGTGCCAATGCCTTGCGTGAAGTGGGAGGCTATCGGGATGATCTGATTGCAGGTGAAGAGCCTGAGTTGTGTGTGCGCCTGCGTGCTGCTGGCTGGCGCCTTTGGCGATTGCCCCATGACATGACCTGGCATGATGCGGCCATGGTTCAATTTTCTCAATGGTGGAAGCGAACCTTACGATCCGGTTATGCCTTTGCCCAGGGGGCCCATTTGCACGGAGCTCCCCCGGAGCGTCACTGGGTTCGCGAGTCTCGCCGAGCTTGGTTTTGGGGCTTGGCATTGCCGGGGGGGCTTTTGCTGTTTTTGTTACTGCCCCAAGTTGGCCACTGGGCACTTTGGGCCTGCTTGATTTACCCTGCCCAAGTTCTGCGTCTGGCTTTACGAGGTCAGGGGCCAGCGGCCACACGGTTATTGCGAGCCTTTTTTCTGGTATTGGGCAGGTTCCCCGAAGCTCTTGGGCAAATGCGGTATTGGGCCGATCAATACACCGGACGTCATCGTGGTCTGATCGAGTACAAATCACGCGGAACCCCCTTATGACGCTGCATGTGGCTTATTTGATCAACCAATACCCGAAGGTAAGCCACAGTTTCATTCGACGTGAAATTCAGGCGCTGGAGCGGCAAGGTGTTTGCGTCGAAAGGTGGGCCATGAGGGGCTGGACAGGCCCACTGGCCGATACTCAGGATCACGCCGAGCGGGAGCGCACCCGATATATTTTGCAGCAAGGAGCAGCAAGCCTGGTCTTCGCTGTGATGGTGGCTATGTGGTGTAACCCTGTGGCTTTTCTGAGAGCCGCAGGGTTGGCTACTTGCGTGGGCTGGGTCTCCCACAGGCCGCTGTGGGTGCACTGGGTCTATTTGGCCGAAGCCAGCCTTGTGGCGCGTTGGTTGCGTGATCAAGGGATAAGTCACCTTCATGCCCATTTCGGCACCAATGCGGCTCAGGTGGCCATGCTGGCACATATCCTCAGTGGCGTGGCTTACAGTTTCACGGTGCATGGTCCGGAAGAGTTCGATCAACCCCAAGCCTTGGCACTTGGTGAGAAACTGCAATATGCTGCTTTTGTGGTAGCGGTCAGCTCGTATGGGCGCAGCCAATTATGGCGCTGGGTACCTCTGTCGCAGTGGAGCAAAGTTGAGGTGGTGCATTGTGGTTTGGAGCCAGGGTTTTATGCCCACATTGAAGGCACGGCCTCCCAGGCTCCCAGATTGGTGTGTGTGGGGCGCCTGTGTGAGCAAAAGGGGCAACTCTTGCTGCTTCAGGCCGCCGCGCTGATCATACGCCAAGGGTTGCCTTTCGAATTGGTGCTGGCCGGAGACGGTGATATGCGCCCCCAAGTTGAAGAGTTGATCGATGAATTGAATTTGCGTGACCATGTTCGCATCACCGGCTGGATCAGCAGCTCACAGGTGCGCTCGGAGTTATTGAACGCCAGGGCTTTGGTTTTGCCCAGCTTTGCGGAAGGTTTACCGGTGGTCTTGATGGAGGCCATGGCCCTGCGCCGACCGGTGATCAGCACGTTTGTGGCGGGTATTCCCGAGTTGGTGCGTCAAGGGCGAGAAGGTTGGCTGGTTTCTCCAGGGGATGTCGATAGCCTTGCCCGAACTTTATACACTTGTCTGACCGCGCCGCTACAGAGGCTTTCGCGCATGGGTCAATTGGCGCATGCGCGGGTTTTGGCTCGTCATGACATTGATCACCAGGTTCTCAAGCTGAGGCGCCTGTTTGAGGCTGCCGGTCAAAAAACCGTATCAAAAGGTCTTCATGAGTCATGTTCTTGAAATCGCTGGATTGCTGATGGCTGTCATCATGCTGGGGCCATCTCTGGTGCTGGGAGTACAAGTATTGTGTGCTTGTCGAGCCCGAAAAAATTCGCGGGCCATTTCGACAGAACATATCAGGCAAGCCTTGGCCGGACGGCATTTTGCCGTGATCATGCCCGCCCACAATGAAGAGCAGGGAATTTGTCGGGCCATTCGCAGCATTCTTCCCCAATTGCGCCCCGGCGATCGTTTGGTGGTGGTGGCAGACAACTGTAGTGACCACACCGCCAAAGTGGCTCGGGATGCAGGTGCTGAGGTCATTGAGCGCTTTGACTCGCACCGGCGCGGCAAGGGTTTCGCCCTTGATTTCGGGGTTCGGCACCTTGATACGAAGAGCCGACCCGAGGTGGTCATTGTGGTCGATGCGGATTGCATTGTTTCGTCGGGCAGCTTGCGTGTGTTGGCGGCTGAATGTTTGCACCATGCTCAGCCCGTACAAGCCCTTGATTTGATGCACGCACCTGTGGGGGCCTGCCTTGCTGTGCGCATTGCTGAATTGGCCTGGATTGTCAAAAACCAGGTTCGACCGCTCGGAGCCGCCACCTTTGGTGCGCCTTGTCAACTTATGGGCACGGGCATGGCTTTGCCTTGGGCGCTGATCCGAAGGGCGCCCTTGGCCAGTGGGCATATCGCAGAAGATCTCCAGCTCGGGCTTCATTTGGCTGCCATGGGCAGCCCGGCGCGCTTTGTGCCTTCTGCCGTGGTGACGAGCGAATTTCCGGTTCAAACCCAGGCTCTCATAATCCAAAAAACCCGCTGGGAGCATGGCCATTTGCGGCTCATGAAGTCGCAATTTTTGCGCCTACTGTTCCAGGCATTGAGACGGCGGCAGTGGCCTTTGTTGGCCCTGGCGCTGGATCTTTCGGTGCCTCCACTGGCTGCGTGGGCCTGGGCAATTCTTTTGGCAGGACTCTTATGCACAGGTTTGGGCCTTCTGTCCGGGTTTTGGTGGCCGGCTCGATTGCTGACCTTTTCGGGTTTGCTGCTGGGGGGGGCGGTGCTGCTGAGCTGGCGTTGCTTTGCGCCTGATCTTTTGCAACTGCGGGATGGCTTGGCTTTGCTGCCTTATCTATGGCGCAAGTTGCCGCTTTATCTTCGCTGCTTGTCAGGATCTGTGCAAACCGAATGGGTGCGCACACCACGCCAGCCACCGGGCAAGCTGCCAGATGTTCACTAAATTTTGAGGCCAATCAGCTTGGGCTGCATCCCGATGCCTTCTCATTGGTCGAGATTTCCTGAAGCGAAGGTCTACTCATGAAGAGTGTCAGTCCGTTTGATCGTGACGTCGTGGCAGTGCTGGGCTTGCCCTTCGATGTGCTCAACATGGCGCAAGCGGTGAGCCGCGTACGGCAGGCCGCTTTTAGGGGTCAGAGCTGTTTTATTTCAACCCCGAACCTCAATTTTGTGATGACAGCACGCCAAGATCATTTATTTCGGGATTCAGTGTTGCGCAGTGATCTGAGCTTGGTCGATGGCATGCCGGTGGTCTGGATTTGCAAACTACTGGGCTTGCCTATTCGGGAGCGAATTTCGGGCCCGAATTTTTTTGATGAACTCGCTCGCCACCCCTCTCCCCCCTTGAAAGTCAACTTTTTAGGCGGTGCTGCAGGCATGGCGCAACGCGCCCATGAACGATTAAATAAATCAAGCTCTGCAGGCATCATTTCGGTGGGCTATGTGGACCCTGGCAGGTGCTCTCTGGATGCCTTGAATACGCCTCAAGTGCTTGAAACCATCAACCAGAGCCATCCTGATTTTCTGATTGTGTCTGTGGGGGCGCAAAAGGGCCAGCGCTGGATTGAACTGAACCGGGAGCGACTGCATGCACCGATTGTGGGATATTTTGGGGCGGTGGTGAATTTTGTGGCAGGAAGCATCAAGCGCGCGCCCTTGGCTTGGCAGCAGTCAGGGCTGGAGTGGCTTTGGCGTATCAAGCAAGAACCCTTTCTTTGGCGACGCTATTGGCGCGATGGCTGGCAGTTTCTTTCCCTGTTGGCGACATGCGTACTGCCTCTGGCTTTATCTTTGCGTCAGGCCGATGCAGGTCAAGAGCAGCCTGGATCATTGATTTGCAAACGTGGCCCACAGGGAGTGCGGCTTATTTTAACGGGGGCATGGAGAGGGGAGGGCTTGTCTCTGTTGCGGCATTGGTTCAAAGCATTGCAAGTGAGCGAGACAAAGCAGGCTATTGTGGTTGATCTCAGTTGTACAAGCCATGTTGACAGCCGCTGTATTGGCCTTCTGATGTTGGCTCGAGGGGTTTTTGGGTCACGATTTCAAGTTGAGGGGGCTCGGCCGCCGATGTATGCCTGTTTTCGGCGCCATTTGGCGGGCTATCTGTTCGAGCAGCCTCACTCCTCTGCGGGTTGAGTCTCAGGATGAGGCAGGCTCAAAATGATGGTCGCATTTCGGCTACTCAAGCCGATTGGTCCCGGGAACGCAAGGCTTGGTGGGCCTGGATGCCATCGCGATCCTTGTTGGCCAGCCTGCGGGCGCATGCATATTGGCGTGCTTCGGATCAGCCTTGGGCAGGCTTGATGCGTTGCCTGGCCACTTTGCGCCATCGGTTCTGGAGTGCCATCACAGGAGCCGATATTCCTCTGGGCAGCCGCATTGGGGGCGGCTTGCTTCTGCCCCATCCTCAAGGGGTGGTGATTCACCCCGAGGTGGAGATCGGCCCCAATTGCCTGATTTTTCAGCAGGTCACCATCGGCGCCAGCACCCATGGTATTCCCCGCATCGGTGGCCATGTGGATATTGGCGCCGGCGCCAAAATCATCGGGCCGATCCAAGTCGGAGACCATGCACGAATCGGGGTAAATGCCGTGGTGATCCGCAGCATTGCTTCAGGAGAAACCGTGGTGGCGCCTGCTGCTGCGGCCCTGCAAGGGTGCGCTGCAACTGAAAGCGCCTGATCATCTTGAGTGTGAACAGGCCCTAATAGGGAGATTTGAACCCCAATTTGCACATGAATTGAGTTTCCAGCTTTTCCATCACGACAGCATCTTTTTCGGTTTCATGATCATACCCCTGAGCATGCAGGGCGCCATGAATGAGGAGGTGGGCATAGTGGGCTTGCAAGGGAAGGCCCTGTAGAAGGGCCTCACGTTCGACAACGTCAGCACAAAGAACCAAGTCAGCCATGACCACCGGAGCTTGCTCATAAGGAAACGTCAGGACATTGGTGGCATAGTCTTTGTGTCGATACTCTTGGTTCAGAGATCGGCCCTCTGCTTCGCCGACAATCCGTACGGTCAGCTCTGAAGGTAAACTCAAGGCTGTTTTTAGCCAACGCAGAACCTTGGCTCGAGGAAGATGGATTCGATGGGAACGAACCCGATCATCACGGGCAAACTGGAGCGACAATTTTACCTCGGGCTTCATTCGGCATCCTGCAAAAAGGGGGGGGGCGGGGTAACCATCCTGCACCATCAGTGCTGATGAATGCCGTGAATGGAGCCTGAATGGCGTACATCTTGGACTCAACAATTGCACAAAAAATACGCTGGGCTGCTTTGGTGTTGGCGTTTTTCGGGTGGTTTATACCCGGGCAGGCTTTTGACGCCCCCTTCAAGCTGACCAAGGCCCAGGCGGTGGTCAGTGACGCGCCCCATTTTCCAGAAGGGGTCGCCTTGCAACAAGTTTCTCTGCCTGATGATTGGGCCCGAACCCGCCCCGATTTCAGCGGAAGTGTCTGGTATCGGCTTCAATTTGATCGCCCAAGGCATTTTAGCGCCTCTAAGCCTTTGGTGCTGCGTATTGAGCGAGTTTGTACCAATTTTGAAGTGGAAATTAATCGGCAACTTATTTTCAGCGGGGGCAGGATGGAAGAACCCCTCACCCGCAATTGCCACACGCCGCAATTGATTCAAGTGCCTTCTTCAATTTTGCAGGCATCCGGCAACCTGTTGGATATTCATGTCAGGGGGTTCAAGCTCGAAAGCGTGGCAAGCTGGAGTCGCTCTGGGGGCCTTTCCACGATTGAATGGCTTGCAGAAGCCTACCTGGATCAACCTGATTGGCGTCTTGCCATGATGATCACTCTTGCGGTGCTGGGCAGTTTGCTGGTGCTTTTGTTTCTTCTGGGCAGACATGATGTGTCTTTCCTGTACTTTGGCTTTTTGACCCTCTCTTGGGCCATCATCAGTTACGGACTGAATTCGCCTCAGCCTATTCTTGATGCGCTACGCTATGAGTTGCTGCTGGCAGCATCCTTTCCTATTGCAGGCGCGTTTTTGGTGCAATTTCTTCTGAGCCATGCAAAGGTTCGCTCAAAACTTTTTGAGTCTTTTTTGCTGCTTCAGTGCCTTGTGGTACCCATGACACTCACCTTTGCTGGCACCGACCACCTCTTTATCATGGCCAGAGCTTGGTACACGGTGATTGTGCTGGAGGTTTTGGTGGCGATGTGTATTTATCTGCGGGTGGCCCTGTTGGCTCGCCAAGCTGATTTCCCTTTCATGGTGCTTGTGCTGCCATTCGGTGCCAGTGTGCTGATGATGGGGCTGGAGCAGCAATATTTTCCCAGTGTCTTTGAGCAGCGTTCTGTCATTGTTGAAATTTTGCCTGTAGCTTGTCTTATTGCTGTATTCCTGCTGCTGCTGGGGGGGCTTGCGCGCGACCTGACCAGGGCCGAGAAGGCTCGTCAGCACATTGAATTCAAAGCCCAAGAGGCTGCCGATGAAATGGAGCGTAACTTTGCCCGCATGGCTGATGAGCGGGTACAGCAAGTCACGGAATCAGAGCGCAAGCGGATTGCGAGTGATTTACATGACGATTTGGGGGCCAAACTACTCACCATTGTTCATACCAGCCAAAGCGAGCGCATTTCGAACTTGGCTCGGGAGGCCCTTGAGGAGATGCGTTTGTCTGTGAGGGGCCTGACCGGTCGCCCGATGCTTCTGATGGACGCACTGGGAGACTGGCGGGCGGAACTTGTGATGCGTCTCGCTCAAACTGGTATTGAAGCCGACTGGAAGCACCCACTCGAAGAGACCGAACAAGCCCTTTCTGCCCGTGTTTATGTACAGACGACACGTATTTTGCGTGAATCAGTCAGTAATATCATCAAGCACAGTGAGGCATCATTGTGTACGGTTACTTGCGAGTTTGATGATCACGAATTCTGCATCACGATTCAGGATAATGGTCGAGGTATCCTCGCTTCTCCAGAGTCAAAACTTGATCGTGGCCACGGTATGGCCAGCATGAAACACCGTGCCAAGCAAATTGAGGGACATTGCTTGGTTGAATCTGCCCCGGGCTTTGGAACCGTGATCCGCCTCACGATTCCGTTTGAATCGGGCATTCAAAGCTCATAATGCCCTTTTGTTGTGATCGGCTCAGGGGTACGATGCAAACCAATGGTGGCTCTATGTCAATGCTTGAATACTCCGGTCACCCTGTTCAAGTTTTTGTTGTCAGCATTCCCGTTCTTGACTCAGAGTGTCAACAGGCCTATGAATCATATTTTGCTCCTCGAAGACATCCCCGAGATTCGTCATTGGCTCAAGGCTTTGATCCTTCAGATTTTTCCTGGCTCAAAGGTTGCTGAAGCCGCTACGGTGCAGGATGCCATCCACTGGGTTCGACATGAAACCTTTCGTTTGGCTTTAATTGACTTGGGCCTGCCTGATGGTTCCGGCGTTGATGTAGTTACTGCGCTGCGTGACTCTCAGCCTGAGGCTCAGTCTGTGGTGGTGACTATTCACGATGGAGACGAGCACCTTTTCCCTGCTCTGCAAGCAGGGGCCTTTGGCTACCTTCTCAAAGAGCAGGCCCGTGAATTGATTGCCGAGCAACTCAATCGCATGAGCCAAGGAGAGCCCCCTCTTTCGCCTTCGATTGCCCGCCGTGTCATTGCTTACTTTGCGGCTCAGAGCAAGCCTGAAGCATCAGCCTGGCAATTTGACCATGTGGCGCTATCTGACCGGGAAAACGAAGTTTTGCTGCGAGTGGCCAAGGGCTTCACGCTGCCTGAAATTGGTGTTCAGCTGAATCTTTCGCGTCACACAATTGCCGATTATGTGAAGCAAATTTACCGCAAACTCAACGTCAATTCACGCGCTGAAGCCGCCTTGGAGGCCCAGCGACTGGGGCTTTTTAAAAGGGCTGGGTCTAATCGATTTTAGTAGCAGGCTCAAGATGGATTGAGTCATATCCGTCATTGAGATGGGCCATGATACGCTTGCACAAAATCAGCAGTCATGGCGTAACCGCTGATGCCCATGGAAGAATTTTGCCGTTGAGTGGTCAGCGTGCCAGAAACCCACACGGCATCCATGGTGCGCCAACGTCCAGGGGCTTTCAGGGTGACATGGACAATCTGGTTGGCAGGTGGGGGAGGGCTGTGGATGCAAGCTCCAAAGTAAGGCACCAGCAAAAATTGGCTCACTCGGCCACCTTGCGGAGCATCAATGGGAACCACATAGCCAGGAAGTTTGATGCGAGCGCCTTGCAAGTCAGTGCGTATGGGTGCGTTATCCCAGATTTCGCGCAGTTCCCGCATCATTTCAACCTCAATAGCGCTGCCTTCCTGGATGGTGCTGACGTCACGCTCGCGCCCGCGAAACTGCTTTGAGGGGTCCCAACCTTGAGGAACCAAAGATTCCCACGTGATTGTTTGGGGTGCCCCGGGGGCAAGTGATTTTTGTGCGAATGAAGGCGCCCCAACCAGTGCAAACAGCACCAGTATCAGCGCTAAAGCCTTCAGGCCGTGGTTGACGGGTTTTGACATCATATGGCGCGTTACCCCCCTTTGGGAGACAGCCCGTCGATCAGGGCCAATCGATAAGCCCGCCAAGCGGGCAACAGGCTGGCCAAGGTGCCAGCGCACAAAACACCTGCCACGAGCATAACCTCATTGTGGGTGAGCCTTCCCATACTCAATCTGATTCCGTAGTGAGCCTGAACCCAAGGGGCAGCAAGCCATAAAGCCCCAGCCCAGGTGAGCAGGCCCAACAGGGCGCCGAAACTGCTCAGTAATAAGCCCTCCAGACCCAGCAAGGCCCAAATGCGAGCAGGGCCTGCCCCGATCGAACGAAGCACAGCAAGCTCTCGGCGTCGTTGTTCCAATGCCGTCACGACCACCGCAATCAGGCCAGCCAGGCTGACCAGGGCGACAAGACTGCTCATGAGCAACAACGCGCTTTCAGCCATTTCAACGCTCCCCCAAAGTTCATCCAAGGCCACGCCGGGAAGTATGGCCATCAGGGGCTCCGCCTTAAACTCGGAGACCTGCCGTTGCATTGAAAACACAGCCGACCGTGATTTCAACCCAATCAAAGCGGCTGTAACAAAACGTGGTGTGAGAGGATGATCAAGAGTTGATGGATCTGAATTTTTTAGGCCCGGAATGGGTATACCAGCCCACCCATCGAGGTGCAAAGCCTCCATGCCGGCCAAACTGATATGCACCGAGCGATCCACTGGCGTGCCAGTGCTTTCAAGAATGCCGACCACGGTAAAAGGCTTGTCAGCATGATCGTTTGATTCGATTTCTCCGGCGCCGTGACGCAAAATCAGGGGCTGGCCCAAGCGGTAGCCCAGCCCCTTGGCCACTTGAGCTCCGATGACCGCCTCGAAGGTTTGCTCAAAGCGGCGCCCCTGTGCCAACGCCAGCGCACGCTGATCACCGTAGCGAAAATGATCAAAATAAGCCACCGAAGTGCCCACGACCGGGAAGCTCCGATGTGAGTCACCCAAGGACAGGGGCACCACCCAGGCTACTCTTGGATCTTGTTCCAGCTTTTGCAGGCTGCCATAGCGAATATGATCAGTGGCTTGCCCGATGCGAAACACTGAGTAAAGCAGTAGCTGGGCCGAGCCACTGCGCGCGCCGATGATGAGATCCGTTCCAGATACAGCGCTTGAAAAATTGTGACGCACATCATGACGAATGCGCTCCACGGTCAGTAACAAAAAGCTTGACAGGGCCATACTGAGCACCACCCAAGCCAGCCCGAACTTTCGAAACCAGGCACTCCGCCAAGCCAACAGCCATAAACTACGCCAGATCATGATATTTTTGAGTCTGCCTAGTGTTGTTAACAGGCCCTAAAGTGAGGCTTAATTCACAAGGGAGAGGTTCAGCACGGCATTGAAATAAAGGCTTAAACGTGAATCATGGGTGACAAAAAGTAAAGCACTGCGGCTATTTTCACATTGTTGAATCAAAAGTTGCATGAAAGAGTCTCGACTGGCCTCATCCAAGGCCGAAGTGGGCTCGTCGGCGATCACAAGCTCAGGGCACCCGATCAGGGCCCGGGCAGCCGCAACCCGTTGCTGCTGCCCGACAGAGAGCGTTATGGCGCGTGCTGGCCACAGGGGCTTGTTCAGGCCTAGTGCCGCCAGCAGTATTTGTGCGGCATGAACCTCACTGCCATGAAATTGACGCGCACGCTGGGCACGAAGCCTGGAAAAACGACAAGGCATTAAAACGTTTTCAATCACAGTCAGGTAGGGCAAGAGGTTGAATTGCTGAAAAATATAGCCGACATGATCAACCCGCCAAGCATCGCGAGCTGCGGCGGTCATGGTTTGCCAGTTTTTTCCAAGCAGGCACACCCTGCCACGATGCGGCAAAATCACCCCCGCCGACAGCGACAGTAGCGTGCTTTTTCCGCATCCGCTGTCGCCACAAATCAGCATTCGGTCTGCCGCTTGCAACTGGAGGCTGGCCATAGTCAAGATGTCTTGCGCGGTACCGGGGTAACGGAAGGCGATATCTTCGAGGCTGAGCACCATGTCAGAGGACTTAAAGCTCATGGTTCCGGCCAAAGCAGTACTGAGGAAGAAGGATACAGAACCATTTTTTTCTGCCCTTTAGGCCCTGCGGCTTGAACTTCAATGCGTTTGACTCGGCGAAAAGCCTCGAACAGCCGCACGTCCAGACGGCCCAAAAATGGCGGCTTTCTGCATGTGAAACGGTAGGTGGCCTCCAAGTCGCCATGGTGATTATCAGGCCTTGAAGCCGCAGAAAGTGGCTCCAGAACCGGAGCCTTGACAACAACTTCCCCATTCTGTTCACACTCGGCCCGGGAGTCAAACTGAAAAAGTGCTTTGGCATCGCGTATTTTGACAACGGCAGAGGCAGCGCTTTGGCGTTCGGCATCAGTGCGAGGGGCCCGCTCAAAACCCAGCAGGCTGTCCAACGGCATTTCCAGGGCAATGCTGACATCACTGACTTTGGTTCGTATCTTGCTCCCGTCTTTTGGCCCGTCGAATGCAGTGATCTCTTCGCGTGTTTCGACCGCCACGTTGAGCTTCACGACACCGTGAACATGAGTTTTGCCTGCAATCGCTGAACTGCAAAGCAGTGCGATGATCAAGGGGGTTGCGCAAAAAATCAATCGGTTTTTTGGTTTCATAAGTTGTCCCTTGGGCTTGGCTGGCCTACTTAATCAGGCAGCATGCCTGGCTTGCTTGCAAAATCAGGCAATCAAGGGTTGTTTGGAGTGTGAACGGCACGGGTTGCAAGCGCTTTTGGCGCCGGCTTGGCGGGCAGATTGGTCTGCTGGGTGAGTCAAGGCGCAATCAATGCAGCGCCCGTATAAAGTCAGGTCATGGTCTTCGACCGTGAACCCCGCAGGGGCCAGGGACGAAAGATTGCCTGGGCACGCCTTGACCTCAAACACCCGCTGGCAAACCAGGCACTGAAAATGATGATGATGGCCGGCGCCTGCCCGTTCATAACGGGTGTTTTCTCCGGGCAAATTGACAGGCTGCAATTCACCGTCTTCTAGAAGTGTGCGAAGGTGGCGGTAAACGGTGGCAATACTCAGGCCCGGCGAGGTGCTTTGCGCGGCAGCAAGCACTTCACCAGGCAAGAGAGGGCGCCCGGCTTGGGCAATGGCGTCACGGATGGCCGAGCGTTGTCGTGTGTTGCGTTCCATGATTCAAGAGGCTGTAGAGGTTGAAATCATCCGGGGAATGGTACATCGGTGCCGCTTAAAATTTCCGGATCAATTCTTACCCTACAGGCTCTGGCTTGACAATCCGGCTACACCTTGAAAGCCGATACCGCAACCACCAACTGATGGGCTTGCTGTTTCAGGCTGGCGGCTGCTGCGGCACCCTCTTCGACCAAGGCAGCATTTTGTTGGGTTGATTGGTCAATCGAGTGTACGGCAGAGCCGACCTGGGCCACGCTGGCGCTTTGAGATGCGCTTGCTCCGGAAATATCCTGAATCAACTTGTCAACATTTTGAATAGATTCCACCACCCGGGACATCGTTTGCCCGGCTTGATTGACTAAAGACGAGCCTTTTTCGACGCGTTCCATACTGGCGGCAATCAAGCCCTTGATTTCCCGGGCCGCCTCGGCCGATCGTGTTGCAAGGCTGCGTACCTCGCTGGCCACGACGGCAAAACCGCGTCCATGATCACCGGCGCGGGCCGCCTCAACCGCCGCATTCAGAGCCAGAATGTTCGTTTGGAAAGCAATGCCATCAATGACAGAGGTAATATCAGAAATTCGTGCGGCACTATCGTTGATGCCCCGCATGGTGACCACTACCTCCTCGACAGTCGCGCCCCCTTCGCGCGCTACTCCAGAGGCTTGGGTGGCCAGTGAACTGGCATGGTTGGCATGGTCGGCCGTGGTGCGCACGGCTGAGCCGAGGTGCTCCATGGATGAGGCTGTTTCTTGTAAGGCACTGGCCTGCTGCTCGGTTCGACTACTGAGGTCGCCATTGCCTTGGGCAATTTCATTACTGGCGGTGGCCACAGATTCTGCGCTTGACCGCACAGACTTAATAATGTCAGCGATGTTGGTTTGCATTTGGGCCAGTGCCGCCATCACACTGGCGGTATCTCCTGGGCGAAGTTGAACCTTGGAAGTTAAATCACCTTTGGCAATATGGCCCAAGAGAGATGCCACCTCACCTGGCTCGCCTCCCAGCGTTCGCACAAGGCGCTTCACAACCCAGCTGACAATGATTGCGCCTACCGACAGCACCGCGGCCAGGGTGGATATCAAAGCCCATTGAATTTTGCTGATCCAGAGGTTGGTGCTGTCAGCGCTCTCGCGAGCGGCTTGGGCGCGCTCGGCGGAACGGGCTCGAAGCACCGAGGCCAATTCGAGCTGAACAGGCCGGTATTTATCGATGAGCAACGGTTTGAGGTCATCAAAACGTGCTTCGTCGATGGCATCAAGCACCATCTTGCGAGCGTTTTCTACCGCCTTGAGCGCAGATTTCATTTTTTCTACCCATTGGCTGTCGGCGCTCGCCTGAGAGAGGATACGTTGAACGTGTGCCTGGGTGTCAGAATCTGTTTTTTTCAGTTCACCCAGCAGGCGCTCCTGGACTTTCATGTCTTCATTGAGCCCAAGGTCTCGCAGAATAATTGCCGACGCGTTCAGCCCGGCTTCCAACTCGGCCAGGGTGGAGATTTCTTGCAACTCAACCGTGGAGGCAATTTCAAGCTTTTTGCCCGTTTGAACCAGGGCCAATAAACAGAGCAAAACAACCACTGTTAAAGCAATACCGACTGCGCCAAACGTGCCTATCAATTTTCCAGCCGTGGTATGGAACCATTTCATGGTAGCCCCTCGCATTGATTTCTCGATCTATTTCACAGCAAACAGAGCAGCAGAAGCCAAGGCCACGCTGCCCTTTTGCCTTTAGTTACTGGGCAAATTGTTTTTGAGCATCGGGGGTTTTCCAGAATTGAATCAGCTTGCTGGCATCACCTGCGGGCTCACCCAAGGTCACAAAACCCAAAGTGCGCGCAATGTCGGGGCCTTTCACTTCCTTGATTTTTGAGCCGCCACTGGCTGCGGTGCCTTCACCCACCAGGCCAATGGCATTGGGGTCTCGCGCCACTTCGCCAACTTCAGCGGCAGCGGTGCGTACTTCCTTGGCGGTTGCGGCTGCGGCATTGCCACCCAACACCTCACGATCAATCGAACTGCGTGTCCCTGAAGCGCGGGCAGGCAAGACCAAGGCCACAGGGGCATCAGGGCCCCCCACTTGCTTCCAATTGTTGAGTTTGCCCGTGAACAGATCTCGCAACTGCTCACGCGAGAGGGCAGCAACCGAGTTGTTGGGGTGAACAATTGGCACCAGACGTTCTTTGAACACCGGCGTAAACTTGGCATTGGCAGGCACCTGAGAAAAACCCGTTTTGCGCAGTGCGGCCGTGGCGTCTTCCAAGGTATCAGACAACGCAGCCACTGTCACTCGGCCTTCAAAAAGCATTTGCAGCCCCTTGACCGACCCCACCGGCATCATTTTGGCTTCAACGCCTGTAGCTGCTGTTGCCGCCGCCTTGGTCGGCTCAATGATGGTTTTTTCAACGGTGGTGGAGCCTGCAATTTCAAGAGGAGCGGCCATGACAGACATTTGAGCCACAGCCATTGTGGCGCAGGTCAGGGCACGGGACAAAATTTTGGCTTTGCTCATGGAGAATATTCCTTTGGGGAAATTGTGAATAAGAGGCGTGATGGGTCTTGACAACGATGACTCTACAACGGCATTCGAGCATCAAAAATGAGCTTCAGGTCAACGAATAAAAATACAATCCCGGTACTTATTGACAGGATCATCGATTGGGCGGCGGGCGTGGTTCAGGGCTTGTTTGGAAAGTCCTGTTTTGGAAAAATCCAACTCTCTACAATCAATACTCACTGCCAATTTGCCATTTTTTCACTTGTGACGGGTATTTCCCATGACTGATCTTGCCCCATTTTTTGAGCCCGCAGCCATTGAAGCCCATTGGGGCCCTCTCTGGGAGGGGCTTGGTGTTTACCAGCCCACCCTGGATCCATCCAGGCCTTCTTTTTCAATTCAGCTTCCCCCGCCCAATGTGACCGGAACGCTGCATATGGGTCACGCCTTCAACCAGACCATCATGGATTCCCTCACCCGCTATCACCGCATGCGGGGCCACAACACTTTATGGATACCGGGCACTGATCATGCAGGTATTGCCACACAAATTGTGGTGGAGCGTCAATTGCAAGAACAGGGGCTCAATCGCCATGATCTAGGCCGCCCTGATTTTCTTCAACGGGTGTGGGCATGGAAGGCTCAATCCGGCTCGACCATCACTCGCCAAATGCGTCGCATGGGTGATTCTGTCAGTTGGGCGCACGAATATTTCACCATGGACGACAAGTTGTCTGCGGTGGTCACAGAAACTTTTGTGCGCCTCTTTGAAGAGGGCCTGATTTACCGCGGCAAGCGCCTGGTCAACTGGGACCCTGTGTTGAAGTCGGCCGTCTCGGACCTCGAAGTCGAGGCCGAGGAAGAAGATGGCTTTTTGTGGCATATCCGTTATCCGCTGGAGGATGGCCTGGGTGAGCTGGTTGTGGCAACAACCCGGCCAGAAACCTTGCTGGGTGATGTCGCCGTCATGGTGCACCCCGAAGACGAGCGTTATGCGCACCTGGTCGGGCGTCGGGTGCGCCTCCCCCTGTGTGACCGCACCATTCCCGTGATTGCCGACGACTATGTTGATCGCACCTTCGGAACGGGGGTGGTCAAGGTGACTCCGGCCCACGATATTAATGATTATGCCGTCGGACTGCGCCATCATTTGCCGCTCATTTCTGTACTTACCCTCGAAGCCAAAATCAACGAAAACGCCCCCTTGGCTTATCAAGGTCTGGATCGTTTTGTGGCACGCCAGCGCGTGGTCGCTGACCTGAGTGATCAGGGCTTGCTGGTCGAAGTCAAAAAACACAAATTGATGGTGCCACGTTGCGCCCGCACGGGGCAGGTTATCGAGCCCATGCTGACAGACCAATGGTTCGTGGCCATGAGCCAGCCCGGCCCGGATGGTCGCAGCATTGCTCAGAAAGCCACTGAAGTGGTGGAGGCGGGCAAGGTTCAGTTTTTCCCCGAGCAGTGGGTGAATACCTACAGGCAATGGATGAAAAACATCCAGGATTGGTGTATTTCACGTCAGCTCTGGTGGGGGCATCAAATTCCGGCCTGGTATGGCAGCCAAGGGGAAACCTTCGTGGCCCGCAATGAAGTCGAAGCGCGTGCCAAGGCCACTGCAGCCGGCTATACCGGGCCCCTGACGCGAGACGAAGATGTTCTGGATACTTGGTATTCTTCCGCGCTGGTGCCATTTTCAACGCTCGGTTGGCCAGAAAAAACCCCTGAACTGGATCTTTTTCTCCCTTCCAGTGTGTTGGTCACCGGCTTTGACATCATTTTTTTCTGGGTCGCCCGCATGATCATGATGACGACCCATTTCACCGGCCAGGTGCCTTTCCGGCACGTTTACATTCATGGCTTGGTGCGCGATGCTCACGGGAAAAAAATGAGCAAATCAGAAGGCAATGTGCTGGACCCGGTCGACCTCATCGACGGCATTGACCTGCCCGCGCTGCTCGATAAACGGGTGATGGGTTTGCGGCGCCCCGAAACGGCCAAAGAGGTACGCCAACAAACCGAAAAAGAGTTTCCCGAAGGCATTCCCGGCTTTGGGGCAGACGCCTTGCGTTTCACTTTTGCCTCTTTGGCCAGCCTGGGGCGCAACATCAATTTTGATGCGAAGCGCTGTGAAGGTTATCGCAACTTCTGCAATAAGCTCTGGAATGCCACCAAGTTCGTTTTGATGAATTGCGAGGGTCATGATTGCGGAGTCAACGCCGCATTCCAAGACCTTGCCCTCAGCCCCTCTGATCGCTGCGTCATCAGCCAGCTGCAAAGGGTCGAGGCCGCCGTTGAAAAAGCTTTTGCCGACTATCGAATCGATCATGTTGCACAATCAATTTATCAATGGGTATGGGAAGAATATTGTGATTGGTACATTGAATTGGCCAAAGTTCAACTCAAGGGTGATTCATCTGCCCAGCAAGCCACAAGGTTCACCCTGATTCGCGTGCTTGAAACCCTCTTGCGTTTGCTTCATCCCATCACACCGTTCATCACCGCAGAGTTATGGGAACGAGTCGCCCCCCTGGCCGGCAAAAAACAGCTTGGTTCATCTGGCGGCATCGTTCTTGCTCCTTACCCCCGCTGCCAGCCAGATCTGATCAATGAGTCGGCTGAAAAATGGATGAGCAAGTTCAAGGGTTTGGTGCTCTCTTGCCGGCAATTACGCGCTGAAATGAACCTTTCACCCGCCCATCGTGTGCCTCTGGTGGCCCTGGGTGATCACGAATTTGTGTCACAGGCTGCTCCTTTTCTTCAGGCCTTGGGCAAGCTGTCTGAGGTAGAAAGCGTGCAAAGTGAATTAGCGTTTGCCGCTGCTGCTCAAAATTCAGCGGTGGCGGTTCAAGGTGATGTCCGCCTGGCGCTGCGCATCAAAATTGACTTGGTTGCAGAGCGCGAACGCTTGAACAAAGAAATTCATCGTCTGGAGGGTGAAATGAGCAAGGCTGAAGCCAAATTGGCGAACCCAAGTTTTGTCGCCCGGGCTCCCGAGGTTGTTGTGGCGCAAGAGCGTCAGCGCCTCGCAGAATTTTTAGTCACACGTGACCGTCTTTTTGAGCAGATCACCCGAATGGAAGCCCCGGTTTCATAAATACAAGTCTCTTTGTCGGGGTGGGCTCTTTACGTGCGAGGTGAGGTGGCCCGGCCTCGAACTTGTTTCAGCTTGGTGTAAATGCCCTTGATATGATCATTGACCGAAAACAATCTGATTCCCATCAGTCTGGCAATCTCTTTGATGGTAAAACCCTTGCTGAGGTGGCTCAGAACCTTATACTCGGCCGCCGATAGTCGCTCTTTATGGGCTTCATCCGGCTCCGGGAAACTTTGAAACGGGCTGGGGCTGCTGTTGAAAAAGCCCGGTTCACGGCTTGTCCGGAAAAGTGAAAGCAATCGCCGGGCAATGGCCGGGCTCAAAGGAGGGGTGCCCCGAGCAATTTTTTGAAGCTCCTCAATCAACACTTCGAACCGATCTTCCTTGAGCAGGTAACCGTCGGCGCCGTTCTGAAGCGCAGGGAAAAGAGTGTCGTCATCAGAGTAAAGTGTCGTTACAACCTTGATGGCCGGGTCATTCTTTAATAATGCCAAAATCTCCAGGCTGTTGCCCCCAGGCAACTCCATATCCAACAAAATCAACTGAAAACGATCGTCTTCTTTATCCTTAAAGGCCGCATTCAGGAAAGAGCAAGCTGCCTCCTGCGTGGTCGCCTCAAAAATCTCCATGTCGTCGCTGAAACTTTCGCGAACAACCCGGCCCAAGAAATTTCGGGCAACCGCGTTGCTTTCTATGATTAAAACTTTGACCGCCATGTGTCACTCGCTGTGAAAGTAATTTTCTTTTTTCTTTACAACTTTCAGGATGCTATCAGGGCTGGTGCGATCTGGAGTGTGCGTTGCCCCCCTTAGTTACGGTCCAGCTTCTACAATCGCACTTATGACATTCAAAATTCTGATTGCCAACGATGATGGCTATTTGGCCCCTGGCCTCGCTGCCCTGGTGAAAGCGTGCCAGGGCCTTGGTGAGCTTGAAGTGGTAGCGCCCGAGCAAAATGCCAGTGGCACCTCCAATGCCCTGACGCTGTCTCGCCCCCTGACGGTATTGACAGCCGCCAGTGGCTTTCGCTACATCAATGGCACCCCCTCCGATTGTGTCCATGTGGCCCTGACCGGGCTTCTTGATCACAAACCTGACTTGGTGGTTTCTGGCATCAATCAGGGGGCCAATATGGGAGACGACACCATTTATTCAGGCACTGTAGCTGCTGCTATGGAGGGCTATCTTTTTGGTGTGCGATCCATCGCCTTCTCGCAGGTTGACAAAGGTTGGGCTCATCTGGATGCGGCGGCAGAGGTGGCTCGTCAAATCATCAGGTCCGTACTGGAAAACCCGCCCCCTGGGTCAAGCTGGCTTCTCAATGTGAATATTCCCAGTCGTCCTGATGCAGCATCCTTACCGCATCGCATCACAAGGTTGGGGCGCCGTCACGCCAGTGAGCCCGTGATTCGTCAAATCAGTCCGCGCGGAGACACCATTTACTGGATTGGGCCTGCGGGTGATGCACGCGAATGTGGTGAGGGCACAGACTTTCATGCCGTCGCTCAGGGCGCCGTGTCGATCACGCCCCTGCAAATTGACTTGACCGATCATGCCGCCTTGGCAGGCTGGGAGCCGTGGTGGCGTGACGCTTTCGCGAAGGGGCTGAAGTGAAATTGTTCGAAGCCTTTTTATTGCCTTTTTTCCCGGGTCAGGCAGAGCCAGAGTTTCCTTGGGTAAATATCCCTCAGAATGGGCCAAAATCGGCTGCCAGAGCCATCTTTGCACCTGTCAGAAAACACAAGGTCTGGTTCACAATGATCAAGAAACCGTGATGTTTGTTCCTTTAAAATCGGGAATCCCTTGACAAGTTGGTTGAACATGCAGTGGTTTGATGAATTTAGTTTGGTTTTGAATTTTCGCCTCCTGTCCTCGATGGTTGTGGCGCTTTCCATATTCTTGGCAGGCTGTTCCAACCCCAAGCTGCGTGCCCCCGTGGAAGAACGTAAGGTAGGAGCCATGCGTTCTGTTATTGTTGCTGAATCTTCAAGTTCAGAAGGGGTTGCCAGTACAGACAAGCCTATCAACCGCCCTGGTTTCTATACCGTCAAGCCTGGCGATACCTTGCTGCGAATCGCTCTTGAGCATGGGCAGAACTGGCGCGATATAGCCCGTTGGAACGGCGTCACCCAACCCAATTTGATCGAAGTAGGGCAAGCCCTCAGGGTGGCTCCCCCTCAGGGTGAACCTGCTTCCAGCCCCAGTCGCGTCGCCAAAGCCGATGTGCCCCAGCCTGCTATTGCTTCGGCAGGCTCCGCAATCTCAGAGCCTCTTCCTCATGCCAGCGCCGGTGCACCTCCGCAAACAACCAGTTCCTCAACTGCACAGCCCGTGGCCGCCATCCCTACCCCTTCGAGCTCCCTCACCGACCCCGCTCCGGTGGCCGCTCAGTCTGTCTCACCGGCTTCTGCGTCTGTAGCCACTTCGTCGGCCAACAAGGACGACGATGGTTTAACCTGGGTTTGGCCGGCGGCAGGTTCTTTGATGGTTCCATTTGAAGAGGGCAAAACCAGGGGCGTTGCCATCGGTGGCAAGCAGGGTGATCCTGTCTGGGCCGCAGGGGATGGCCGGGTGGTTTATGCCGGTTCAGGTCTGCGCGGATACGGAAATTTGATCATCTTGAAGCACAGTAACACCTACCTGACTGCCTATGCCCACAACAGCAGCTTGCTGGTCAAGGAAGATCAAGTGGTTCGACGAGGTCAAAAAATTGCCGAAATGGGCGCCTCAGATGCAGAGCGCATTCAATTGCATTTTGAGATTCGCAAGCAAGGTAAGCCGGTCGACCCCCTGAAGCTTTTGCCTCCCCGCTAGGGCCTGCTTATTGGGGCCACTGACACCTTTTGGTTTTGCATGTTTCCCGAGGCATTTTCATGAATCAAACGCTCACTGAACCTGAATGGCTGCGGGTTGAATCGATTGATCTCGAGGGCCAGGGGGTTGCGCATAACGCAGAAGGCAAAGTGGTTTTCATTGACGGCGCTTTAACTGGCGAAGAAGTTCAAGTTCAAGTGTTCAAGCGTAAAAACAACTGGGAGCAGGCTTCAATTTTGTCTTTGCGTCGTCCCAGCGTTCAAAGGGTTCAACCCCAGTGCCCTCACTTTGGTGTTTGTGGTGGCTGCAAAATTCAACACCTCGATGCCTCTGCGCAAGTGGCTGTGAAGCAAAGGGCTCTTGAAGATGCTCTTTGGCACTTGGCCAAAGTCAGGCCAGAATCCCTCTTTCGTGCCATCGAGGGCCCTGCCTGGGGCTACCGATTCAGAGCCCGCCTTTCTGTGCGTTATGTGGCCAAAAAAGCCCAGGTACTGGTTGGCTTTCACGAGCGAAAATCGAGTTATGTGGCTGATATCTCAGAATGCCCGATCCTGCCCTCCCATGTCAGTGATTTATTGCTTCCGCTCAGGGCTTTAATCGCCAGCATGGATCAGCGTGATCGCCTGCCGCAAATTGAGGTGGCCGTGGGTGCCCAAGTCACGGCACTGGTCTTGCGCCACCTTGAGCCCCTGGGCACCCTTGATGCCCAGCGCCTTCGTGATTTTGCTCAAAGGCATGCCGTTCAATGGTGGTTGCAACCCAAGGGGCCCGACACAGTTCATTTGCTAGACCCCCAAGACGCCAAGGCCTTGACCTATGAATTGCCGGAATTCGGCATTGCCATTCCATTCAAGCCCACCGACTTTACCCAAGTCAACCATCAGGTGAATCAGGTGATGGTCAGTCGGGCTTTGCGCTGGCTCAATGTACAAGCCGATGAACGGGTAATTGACTGGTTTTGTGGTTTGGGCAACTTCACTTTGCCTCTGGCCACCCAGGCACGCTCAGTCCTCGGGATTGATGGCAGTGATGCGCTGATTCAGCGGGCACGTGAAGGCGCATTGAGTCATGGCTTGCACGCGGTTTTCGATGTTCAAAATTTATTTGAAGTGACCCCACAAGACCTGCTCAAACTCGGTTCTGCACAAAAATGGTTGCTTGACCCGCCCAGAGAGGGCGCTTTTGCCCTGGTCAAGGCCGCCTCAGACCTCAAGCGCGAAGGGGATCTTTTTGGCGTGCTTCCGAAGAAAATTGTTTATATCAGTTGCAACCCTGCAACGCTGGCCCGAGATGGCGGCCTCTTGGTGCATCAGGCAGGTTACCGCTGCACTTTTGCGGGCGCCATCAATATGTTTCCGCATACTGCCCATGTTGAGAGCATGGCGGTGTTTGAGCAAGCTTGAAATTTTGCGCTTGGAGCATTCAAACGGGGGCAAAGCCCCCGCTCAAAATTCACCATTTTTCCTTCAGTGACCAAGCCGGTTCAATCTTGGCCACCAAAGCCCGTCAAAAGGGACAGCAAAGACTGGAAAATGTTATAAACACTGAGGTACACCCCCAAAGTGGCCGAAATGTAATTGGTTTCAGCCCCATCACGAATGTTTTTCAGGTCATACAAAATAAAGGCTGAGAAAATTCCGATGGCCAAGGCGCTCAAGGCAGCGAACAATGCGGTTGATTGAAGAAAAATATTGGCAATCGAGGCCACCATTAACATCACCGCCCCGACAAACAAAAACTTGCCCATCCCGGAAAGATCTCGCTTGATAAAGCTGCTCAAGGCGGCCATGCCAAGAAAAATCAGGGCCGTTCCTGAGAAGGAAAGCATGATCAAGGTGGCACCGTTTTGTTTCAATAGGGTCATGGCAAGCAGCCGGGACAGCATGAGCCCCATGAAAAAGGTGAAGCCGAGCAGCCAATAAACCCCTGCCACCGAATGTTTCGTTTTTTCGATTGCAAACATAAACCCAAACGCACCAGCCAAAAAAATCACGCTGCTGATGACGGGGTGAATGCTTGAAAGAATTCCGCTGGCCACACCGAACCAAGCCCCGAGAACGGTCGGAATCATGGAAAGGGCAAGCAAGCCGTAGGTGTTGCGCAGCACACGGTGACGTTGCTCAGCCGAGATGCCATACCCTGAATAAGCGGGAGAGAGTGATTCAATATGATGGTTCATGAAATCTCCTGTCAAAGATAAAAAGCTCGCAAAACCCTAGTTTTGAGTTTTTCACCCAATTTTAGTTCCCTACGAAAATTATCGGGGATAGCCATTCAGTTTTCAAGGGCAAGTGCCCCTTTCGGCCCTATTTCGTAGGCCTCAAAAATGTGTCTGAGCAGGCACAAAATCAGGGCAATGGCTTTCGCTTTTTGCCCTATTCTGTGGTCATCGCACCTTGACACCCATGAGTATCCTGATCGTCATGCTGAGCACAAATTCGGCGTTATTCAGCTTTCGCTGGATTCATTGGTCCATCCGGGCCAGTCTTTGGGTGCGATTGGGGTGTCTCTGCGGCACAATGAGCGTTTGTTTTTAAACTTCCATTTTTATGGATGGGGTCACCGCAAGGGGTTTTGCAGAGGGTTTTCGGGTTGACAATAGCTTCTTCGCCCGGAGCAGCCAAAGCAACCAGCGGGTTTGACTCTTTGGGCTTGTCATGACTGATTTTCAACGTTTGAACTTTATATTGCGTGGTAATTTCATCGGGCTGGACGCTTTGCTGAAAGCGACTGGCTTGGCAGAAAGTGGGGGCCGTGCCCGCCATCTCATTGATGAAGGCTTAGTCCGGGTTGATGGACTGAGCGAGCAGCGCCGAACCTGCAAAATTCGCGCTGGTCAAACTGTGCAAATTCATGGTGCCTGTATTTTTATTCAACCCCCCGAACCTATTTCTTCGTGATGGCTTTTGAATCTCAGATTGTTCCCCGAGTGGCTCTTCCGCAGGTTCCATTTCATGAACTGGCCAGCATACTGAATGAGCATGGGTTTGCCTCCATAGAACCACCTCATGTTTGTTATGGCCTCGAGGTGGCGCCCGACATGCTTGCTTCCCTCAAGGTCTTCTGGGAAGACCTGCCTCTTGATCTGTATCTGCGCGATGGTGGGCGTTACCGGCGCAGAAGGCACTCCTGTTATGTCGTCCATGACAGCATCGTCAGCCGAGTCCCTCACCGTCCTCATTGGCAATCTCTCGATTACAACGCGCTGCATGGAGGCATTGAGCGTTGGTTTGAGCCTCTCGAACTGGATCGAGTCCAGCCTTTCTGGAATCGATTGTTATGCCGGGTGACCCATGCGTGTTCGCAAATCAAAGGGGTTCAACCCTGGTTTGTTGAGGCGCACCAGTTCCGAATTGACACGACCGATGGAATTGGCCGCCCTACGCCGGAGGGGGCTCATCGTGACGGGGTTGATTTCGTCGTGGTGATTTTGGTGGCCAGGGAAGGTATTAAAGGCGGTGAGAGTCGAATTTTTGAGGCAGATGGCCCATTGGGCATTCGATTCACCCTTTCTGAGCCCTGGACGATTCTGATGATGGATGATGAGCGGGTGATCCACGAAACCACCCCTATCCAGCCTCTGAATGGCACAGGCTATCGGGATACTCTGGTGCTTACCTTTCGCCGACATGGCTTTCAGGGCCCGTAGCCCGCTGCAAGGGCAAGCCAAGGCTTGTTGCTGAGAAATTCTTCTCGAATTCAGTCTTTTCGTCAATTTTTCCTGGGAATTTTGAGCTTATCCGCCGATACTTGATTGTGTTGGCAGTGACTGACAGCTTGATTCGACTTCTTTTGTTTTGCATGTTCCCATGATTGAAAAATCAATATTTTTCTGTATTTTTTTAATTTGTGCCGCCATGCTCGTCAACATGGCGTGTCGAGGGGCACTATTGCGCTGGGCGCAGCGTGTCTGGGCATCTGTCAGTGAATTGCCCGCTGCACGACGTCGTCGTGCTTATCTTGAAAACGAATTTCGGCTCACGCGCGAAAAGCGCAGCCAGTTACGTAGCCGTTCAACCCTCGACCACTGATGGATACCACTTTAAGTGATTTAGGGCTGACACGAACCAAAGCTGGCTAGTTGTCAAAGTGCCTCTGCACGGATGGAGGCCTCTGCCTCGTCATTTCGCGCGTGAGTCGCGGAACCCGCAACGTTTGCGCTCAAGCGCAGCTATTTTTGGATGCTGTGACTGCGCACAGCATGATGGGGTGGGGCGTGAGGAATGAGATGAAAACCCATGGGCTTGCCAAGCCCTTGCAAATGAGAACGATTATCGTTATCATGAGGAAATCTTTATTTGATGGCATCTTCGTTCACCATGAAACGTTTTTACACTCTGCTTGCCCTGACCTTGTGTTGTTTGCATGCGTTGGCACAAAACACCGTGACGGTCTATTCGGCCCGTAACGAACCCCTGATCAAGCCCTTGTTTGACCGCTTTACCGCTGAAACCGGTATTGTTGTTCGTGTTTTGACCGATAAGGAGGGCGCTTTGCTGGCCCGTTTGAAGGCCGAAGGGGGCAACACACCCGCCGATGTCCTGATGACTGTCGATGCGGGAAATTTGTGGCAGGCTGCCAATGAAGGTCTGCTGAAACCAGTCACGTCGGCTGTCTTGGATGCCCGTGTGCCGGCTCACTTGCGTGACCCGAAAGGTCAGTGGTTTGGTTTGTCTGTGCGGGCGCGCACCCTGGTTTTCAACCCCAAAACCGTGCAACGCCGTGAGTTGTCGACTTACGAAGACCTTGCCCAGCCCCAGTGGAAAGGCAAGCTTTGTTTGCGCACCAGCAAAAAAGTTTACAACCAATCGCTTGTGGCGATGCTGATTGAGCAGCATGGCGAAGCCAAAACCGAGGAGATCGTGCGAGGCTGGGTCAATAACCTGGCCACAGATGTTTTTTCAGATGACACCGCACTGCTCAAAGCCATTGCAGCAGGGCAATGCCAAGTGGGGATTGTCAATACTTATTATCTGGGTCGCTTGATGGATCAAGACAAAAACTTTCCGGTGCAGCTTTTCTGGGCCAATCAAAATGCGGGAGGCACTCATGTCAACATTTCCGGGGCCGGAGTAACCCGATACAGCAAAAATGAGCCTCAGGCGCTCAAACTGATCGAGTTTCTGTCGTCTGACGCCGCACAAAAAATCTATGCTGACGAAAATCTGGAATACCCGGTCAATGCCAAGGTTCTGCCTGACTCGATCATCAAAAGCTGGGGAGAGTTCAAGCCCAATTTGATCCATGTTGTGAAGGCCGGCGAACTACAAGCCACAGCCACCCGCCTGATGGATCGTGCCGGATACCGCTGAAAAACGCCGATCCGCGTGGTCGGTATTGCCGATGGCCTTGATCATCATTATCCCTTTGGGGATGGTGATGCTTTCTTTTTTACAGCCGCAGCCCCAGGAATGGGCTCATTTCACTGAATACGTTTTGCCACGGGTGCTTTGGAACACGCTGCTGCTGGCCGTCGGGGTTGGTTTGGGTGTGCTGGTGCTGGGTGTCGGTTTGGCTTGGCTGACCTCCATGTGTGAGTTTCCTGGGCGCCGATGGCTGACGTGGGCATTGATGTTGCCGATGGCGATCCCCGCGTATGTGCTGGCTTTTGTGCATGTGGCTTTATGGGATTATGCAGGCCCGGTTCAATCTCTGTGGCGAGAATGGTTGGGCAGCTTGGTTGGGTTCCCGCCGATTCGATCAACCGGGGGGGTGGTGTTGGTGATGTGCTTGGCACTGTACCCCTACGTTTATTTGCTCGCACGACAAGCCTTCTTGACCCAGGGCCGACGATTGATGGAAGCCGCTCAAACGATGGGGTTCAGCCACAGGCAGGCCTTTTGGCGCGTGGCTGTGCCGATGTCTCGACCTTGGTGGATGGCGGGTGTGACCCTGGCCTTGATGGAAACGCTCGCTGATTTTGGCACGGTATCTGTTTTTAATTTTGACACCTTCACCACCGCCATTTACAAAGCCTGGTTTTCACTGTTCAACCTGCCACTGGCCTCCCAGTTGGCCACTCTGCTGGTGCTGCTGGTGCTTCTTTTGGTGCTGGCTGAGCACAAAGCTCGCGGGGCTCGTGCCTATTCAGGGAAGCTTGCTTCCGGTGAGCGGATCGTGCTGTCCGGGGCGTCTCGATGGTTGGCCACAGGGGGTTGTCTGGTGGTGTGGGCCATGGCATTTATGGTGCCTTTTATTCAAGTTTGCATCTGGGCTGCGAAGGTTTGGCATGCTGGCATGGATCTGCGTTACCTCGGTTTTATTGGGCATTCGGTATTGCTGGCCACATCGGCCGCTTTGCTCGTGGCTGGTGTGGCTCTTGGCTTGGCTTGGAAGCGTCGTTCGCATACTGATCGCATCACTCGCAGCCTTACCCGCATTGCCACATTGGGCTATGCTGTGCCAGGGATGGTGCTGGCGGTGGGTATCTACGTTCCGATCGCCTGGCTAGACCGGCAGATGGCTTTGATCGGTGCGCAATTTGGCGTTTCCATGCCCTGGATGATCTCAGGTACCCTTTGCGTGATGCTGGTGGCGCTGTGTAGCCGGTTTCTTGCTGTGGGCTTTGAGCCGATCGAGGCGGGTTTCAAACGCATCAGTCGCAGCCAGGAGGAAGCGGCTCGATGCCTGGGCCTCTCACCCCGAGGAATGCTGATCAAGTTGTATACGCCTCTTTTGTCAGGCAGTATCTTTTCTGCGGCTTTGCTGGTGTTTGTCGATGTCATGAAGGAAATGCCGATCACCTTGATGACGCGCCCTTTTGGCTGGGACACCCTGGCCGTTCGGGTGTTTGAAATGACTTCTGAAGGCCTGTGGGAACAGGCGGCACTTCCATCGCTGTTGATTGTGATGGTGGGTTTGCTTCCAGTCATCATGCTCATGCGGGAAAACCCCCGCCATGAATGATAAGCCGGCCCTCGAAATTGATCAGCTCAGCCTTCGCTTTGGAGCACAAACCGTCTTGGAGGGGCTGAGTTTGAGGCTCGAGCGAGGTCATATCGCTTGCTTGCTTGGCCCCTCGGGCTGTGGCAAAACCACCGTGCTGCGTGCCATTGCCGGTTTTGTACAAGCGCAGGCCGGCAGCATTCGGCTCAACGGGCTGGTTGTCAGTGACCCTTCAGTGTTTTTGCCGCCGGAAAAACGGGGCATTGGCATGGTGTTCCAGGATTACGCTTTGTTCCCCCACCTGGATGTGGCCCGCAACGTGGCTTTCGGCCTGACCAAGCTGGGGGTGGCTGAACGAAAGGCGCGTGTGGATGAAATGTTGAGCCTTGTCGGGCTGGCAGATTTTGGCACTCGATTTCCACATCAGCTCTCGGGGGGGCAGCAACAACGGGTGGCTCTGGCTCGGGCCCTCGCACCCCGGCCTCAATTGTTACTTCTTGATGAACCATTCTCCAGCCTTGATTTGAACCTGCGTGAAAGACTGGCGCTGGATGTGCAGCGAATTTTGAAACACACCCAAACCACAGCCATCTTTGTGACCCATGATCAACATGAAGCCTTTGCAGTGGCCGACGTGGTAGGCGTAATGGCAGAGCACCAAATGCTGCAATGGGCCAGCCCCTATGATCTCTACCATCAACCCGTTCATCGTTTTGTGGCCGAGTTTATTGGGGAAGGTGTGTTGCTGCCAGGTTGGCGGCTCAATGAGTATGACGTGCAAACCGAACTGGGGCTCATTCAGAGCCAAGAAGCTGATGATCGCAGCCCCTGTGGGCCTGTATCGGTTTTGATTCGGCCTGATGATATTCAGCACGATGATCTCAGTCCACGACAGGCTCGTGTGGTTTCAAAATTTTTCAGGGGGGCGCAATTTTTATACACCCTGGAACTGCCTTCAGGCCAACAGGTCATGTCGCTGGTGCCCAGCCACCACAACCACTGCATTGGCGAGCCGATCGGCATTCGGCTGGAGGTCGATCACGTGGTCACCTTTGTCGATGATGCTTCTCGACAAGGCCCGCGCTGAGGGTCATGGGAACCGTTGTCTTTTCAGGGTGGCAAGGATGTCAAGGAACCACTGTCTATCCTTGTCGCAGTGAATGAAGTATTCATGTCAGCAGGAGCAAACATCATGCAAGCAACAGTCATTCAAGTGGCTCAGTTTGGAGGGCCAGAGGTGATGGAAGTGGTTCAGAGGCCCCTTGATCCCCCTCAGCCTGGTGAAGTGTGCATTCGTCAAAAAGCAGTGGGTGTGAATTTTCTCGATGTCTATCACCGCACCGGGCTCTATCCCTTGCCTTTGCCTTTGACGCCAGGGATGGAGGGGGCTGGCGTGGTCGAGGCTGTGGGGCCATCACTGCCAGGTGAGGCCCCGATTCATTTGGCCGTGGGGGATAGGGTGGCTTATGTCGGGCACCCTCCAGGGGCTTATGCTTCCTGGCGTTGCATGCCCTCCAAAACAGTGATCAAGCTGCCTGATTCAATCAGCGATGAAGATGCGGCAGGGATGATGCTGAAGGGCCTGACAGTTCAGTACCTTTTTCAAAAAACCCAGCCTCAGGGCGGTTTGCACCCTGGTGATTTTGCTCTTTTTCACGCTGGGGCGGGCGGGGTGGGCTTGATCGCCTGCCAGTGGGCCAGAGCCATCGGGCTGCGTTTGATCGTTACGGCGGGCACCGATGAAAAATGCGTCTTGGCTTTGGAGCATGGCGCAGCATATGCCATCAATTACCGCAAAGAAAATTTTGTTGAGCGCGTGAAAGAAATTACCCAAGGTCAGAAAGTCAAAGTGGTTTATGATTCTGTAGGCCGTGACACTTGGGAGGGCTCGCTCGATTGTTTGCAAGCTTTCGGGTTGATGGTCAGTTTTGGCAATGCCTCCGGGTTGGTGCCTCCTGTGGCCCTGAGCACCCTGTCAGCGAAGGGGTCGCTATTTTTGACCCGGCCCACTTTATTTACGCACCTGTTTCATCGAGAAGCAGCTCAGGCCATGGCCGATGATTTATTCAAAATGGTCACACAAGGCTTGGTCAAAATTCACATAGGCAAGCGTTATCCATTGACCGAAGCGGCGCAGGCCCACCGAGATCTCGAAGCGCGTGAAACTGTTGGTGCCAGCATTTTGTTATGCTGAAATAAAGAACCTTCGCCGCGTCAAGCTTGGCAAAGCCCTCAAAACGGCGCCAAAGATTGAATATCAATGGGGCCTTGACCATCCGGGCGTTGCATGGAAATGCGGCAGGCATGCAGCAGCAAGCGCGGGGCAAGCCGGGTCACTTCGGGCGGAGCATACAGAGCGTCGCCAAGAATCGGGTGGCCGATCCAGCACAGATGCACTCTGAGCTGATGGCTGCGGCCCGTGACAGGTTGTAACTGAACGCGGGTGCGTTTCATGGGCTCGTCATGGCTCAATACCCGGTAGCGGGTCAGTGAGGGCTTGCCTTGCTTAAAGTCTACCTTCTGCCGCGGGCGTTGAGGCCAGTCGGGCATCAAGGGGGCATCGATTTCACCTTCCGCAGGGTCAAGCAGGCCAGCAACCACGGCCACATATTCCTTGTGAATTTGACGCTGGGCAAACAAGCGATGCAAGTCTCTTTGTGCAGCCAGGCCGCGAGCAAACATCAAAATGCCTGAGGTTGCCATGTCAAGCCGGTGGATGACCTTCGCTTCTTCAAAATATTGACTCACTTGTTCAGCAACACTGCCATGGAGCAAAGGCCCCTTTCCAGGCACTGACAACAGACCGCTGGGCTTGTTAACTGCGAGCAGAAGGTCATCTTGGTAAAGAAGGCGAAGTTCACCGCCAAGTCCAGAATTGAGCATGGTGCCAGAAGTGAATGACTGCGGTACGATTCAAAAAACCCTCTCCCATCATAGCGATTGAAATTGAAAAATACTTTCTTATGGCAACCCCGTCTTCTTCTCAAAGCAAGGGCCGTTACGGCGAGTCGTCTATCCGAGTGCTCAAGGGTCTTGAGCCGGTCAAGCAGCGGCCAGGGATGTACACCCGAACCGACAACCCTTTGCATATCATCCAGGAGGTCATTGACAACGCCGCCGACGAAGCCTTGGCAGGCTATGGCCAGCGCATTGACGTGACCCTGCATACCGATGGCTCGGTCAGTGTGGAAGACGACGGCCGTGGCATTCCTTTTGGTTTGCACCCCGAGGAAAAGGTCTCTGTGGTTGAAATCGTTTTTACCCGCCTGCATGCAGGGGGCAAATTTGACAAGGGCTCCGGGGGCGCTTACAGCTTCTCAGGGGGTCTGCACGGTGTCGGGGTGAGCGTCACCAATGCCTTGTCGTCACGATTGAATGTTTCGGTGTGGCGGGAAGGGCAAGTGGCGCAATTGGCTTTTGGTGAGGGCGATCTCATCGAGGCTTTATCGAAACGCAAAATGGGCGCCACGGATCGCAAAAATGGCACCACGGTGCGTGCCTGGCCCCATGCAAAATATTTTGACAGCCTTGATTTTCCCCGTGCTGATTTGGTTCACCTCTTGCGCAGCAAGGCTGTCTTGATGCCCGGTGTGAAAGTCGGTTTGACGATTGAAAAAACAGGTGAGGTTCAAACTTGGTTATACCAAGCAGGTCTGCGTGACTATCTCATGCAGTCTCTCCCGGCCGATCCTGTCATTCCGCTTTTTGAGGGGGCCCATTACGCCGATGCGGCCGAGACCGAAAATTTTGCAGCGGGTGAGGGGGCGGCCTGGTGTGTGGCATTCACCGAAGAGGGCGTTCCCATGCGCGAAAGTTACGTCAACTTGATTCCAACGGTGGCCGGCGGCACCCATGAGTCCGGCCTGAAAGAAGGCCTCTTTGGTGCCATCAAGGGTTTTATCGATTTGCACAGCCTGCTTCCCAAGGGGGTCAAACTCATCCCCGAAGATGTGTTTTCCCGCGCCAGTTTCATTTTGAGCGCCAAGGTTCTCGACCCTCAGTTTCAAGGGCAAATCAAAGAGCGCCTCAACAGTCGTGATGCCCTGCGCTTGGTGGCCACCTTTGTCAAGCCTGCCATGGAATTGTGGCTTGGCCAACATGTGGATGTCGGGAAGAAACTCGCCGAGTTGGTGATTCGCCAAGCCCAGTCTCGCCAGCGGGCCAGTCAGAAGGTAGAAAAGCGCAAGGGTTCAGGGGTGGCGGTGTTGCCCGGCAAGCTGACAGACTGCGAAAGCCGGGACCTCAGCCTCAATGAGGTGTTTCTCGTCGAGGGTGATTCTGCCGGGGGCAGTGCCAAAATGGGCCGTAACAAAGAAACTCAAGCGGTGCTGCCTTTGCGTGGAAAAGTGCTCAATGCCTGGGAGGTCGAGCGAGACCGGCTGTTTGCCAATCATGAAATTCACGACATTGCGGTTGCCATTGGGGTGGACCCCCACGGGCCCGCCGACACACCTGATTTGGCGGGTTTGCGTTACGGAAAAGTGTGTATCCTGAGCGATGCCGATGTCGATGGCTCTCACATTCAGGTGTTGTTATTGACACTGTTTTTTCGCCATTTCCCCAAGCTCATCGAGGCCGGCCACCTCTATATTGCCAAGCCCCCTTTATTTCGCGTGGATGCCCCAGCCCGGGGCAAAAAGCCTCCTGCCAAGCTCTACGCCCTCGATGCAGGCGAGTTGGGCGCCATCCTGGACAAGCTGCGCAAGGAAGGCGCCCGCGACAACTCCTGGGCCATCAGCCGCTTCAAAGGGCTGGGCGAAATGAGTGCCGAGCAACTTTGGGACACCACCCTCAACCCCGACACCCGCCGTTTATTGCAGGTCACCTACGGCAGTTTGGGGTTTGCGTCCACGGTAGAGTCCCTGACCAAACTGATGGGCAAAGGCGAAGCGCAGTCGCGCAGGGAATTGATGGAACGGCATGCGCATCAAGTCGAGGTTGACGTTTGATGAAATGCCTTTCAACTCAGGTCCTTGTCAGCGTCATGTCTGCCTTGTGTTGTGGGGCCGCTCCCGTACTGGCAGAAGTTTTGGAAGAGGTCAATGATCAAAACCCCATCCATCGCGTCATTGCTCCCTTCAATGTGTTCGCCCCCCTCCTCACAACCGATCAGGAAGACAAAGAGGCTCAAAATGCAATCATGCCTTCACAGCCCGATCTGCTCGCACCACCTTCAGCGGCTTCATCACCCAAGCTGCTGAAGCCCGTTTCGAGTGGCTTGGGATGGCGCAAGCGCGAAACCTATCATGACTGGATGCTGCGCTTGAATGCGTCTCCTTTGGTATGGCAGTTCGACAAGGTGTTGCGTGAAGCCGGGCGCGCTTCCCAAGTTGACCCCTTGTTACTCAAAGCCATGATCGCGGTTGAATCGTCTTATATGCCAAATGCTGTTTCCCCCCGCGGGGCTTTGGGCTTGATGCAAATCATGCCTGACACGGCAGACTTTTATGCAACGGCCGCTGAACGGCAGCGTCCTGCAAGTGAGCGCATGATCGAGCCGCGCACCAATGTCTTGACAGGGGCCCGTATCTTGGCCGATCTTCTGCGTCGGTTTCAGCGTATTGACCATGCCCTGGCCGCATGGAATGCCGGTGAGGCGGCGGTGCGAAAAAGCGGCGGCCTGCCGCCCATTCATCAAACCGAACGCCATGTGACAAAGATCATGGAGCTATACTGGGCTTTTTTGCGCCATCATGCGGCCTCTGGTGGTGCTCACTTTGAGTCAAGCCATGAGCGCCAGGCTCCACCACAAAAGCCTGAGTTCGCCAAAAAGCAGCCCTCCAGTGATGTTTCACGCTAATTCAAGCTCATGAACAACCCCCCGACTCAGCAGGTCGATGCGGCTGAAACCGATGCCATTGCCCTGGCTCATTATGCCGAGCGTGCCTATTTGGAATATGCCCTCAGCGTGGTGAAAGGCCGGGCTCTGCCCGATGTGTGTGATGGCCAAAAGCCGGTACAGCGCAGAATTCTCTTTGCCATGGCCCGCATGGGCTTGGCCTTCACCACCGCCAATGGGCCGAAAGCCGTCAAAAGCGCGAGGGTGGTGGGCGATGTCTTGGGCCGTTTCCACCCCCACGGAGACCAAGCCGCCTACGATGCCATGGTGCGCATGGCCCAAGACTTTTCCCAGCGCTACCCCCTGATCGACGGGCAAGGTAATTTTGGCTCCCGCGATGGAGACGGGGCCGCCGCCATGCGTTACACAGAAGCCCGCCTGTCACCAATCGCCCGTTTATTGATGGATGAAATTGATGCAGGGACAGTCGATTTTGTGCCCAACTATGATGGCTCGGCTGAAGAGCCGCGCCAACTTTCGGCGCGCCTGCCCTTTGTGCTACTGAATGGGGCCAGCGGCATTGCCGTGGGTTTGGCCACCGAAATGCCTTCTCACAATTTGCGTGAAGTGGCGGCAGCCGCGGTGGCCCTGATCAAAAACCCCTTGCTCCCTGATGATGAACTTTTTCACCTCATTCCCGGCCCAGATTACCCCGGTGGCGGCCAAATGATCAGCAGCGAAGCCGATATTCGTGCAGCCTACTCGAGTGGTCGAGGCAGCCTCAAGGTGCGTGCGCGCTGGAAAATCGAAGACCTGGCCCGTGGCCAGTGGCAACTGGTCATCAATGCATTGCCCCCGGGCGTCAGCAGCCAAAGGGTACTGGAAGAAATTGAAGAGCTGACCCATCCGAAAGTCAAGCTTGGCAAGAAAAGCCTTTCAAGCGAGCAAACGCAACTCAAGGCCACCGTCTTGTCTTTGCTGGATACCGTGCGTGATGAATCCAGCAAAGACGCCCCCGTCAGGCTGGTGTTTGAGCCCAAGAGCCGCAGCACCGAGCCACAAGAACTGGTTCATACCCTGTTGGCCCACACCAGCCTGGAAAGCAGCGCGCCAGTCAACCTCACCCTGGTTGGCGCCGATGGCCGCCCGGCCCTCAAGAGCCTGCGGCAAGTGTTGAGTGAATGGCTTGAGTTTCGTCTTTTGACCGTTCAGCGGCGAACCCGCCACCGTTTGCATCAAGTGCTTGGCCGCATTCATGTGCTGGAGGGCCGGCAACAGGTGTTATTGAATATCGATGAAGTGATCCACCTCATCCGTCACGCCGACGACCCCAAGCTGGCCTTGATGGAACGATTTCACCTGAGCCTGCTTCAAGCTGAAGACATTCTCGAAATTCGCTTGCGTCAATTGGCCAAACTTGAAGCGATCAAAATCGGGCAAGAACTCCAGGCGCTTCGGGTGGAGCAAGCCAAGCTTGAAGATATTTTAAGCAGCCCGGCGGCACTGAAGCGAACGGTTATCCAAGAAATTGAGGCCGACGCCAAGCTCTATGGCGACGATCGGCGCACCTTGATTCAAGCCGACAAAAAAGCCATTGCAGAAGTCAAAATTCCAGACGAGCCCGTGACAGTGGTGGTGAGCCTGAAAGGCTGGGTGCGCTCACTCAAGGGCCATGATATTGACCCCGCCACACTGCAATTCAAAGCCGGTGATTCTCTTTATGGCACCTTTGCTTGCCGCTCTGTAGATCAGCTCTTGATTTTCAGCAACAAGGGTCGGGTTTATTCAAGTTCGGTGGCCAGTTTGCCCAGCGGCCGCGGTGATGGGCAGCCCATCACCAGCCTCATTGAGCTTGAAGCAGGGTCCCGCGCGGTGCATTATTTTGCCGGGGCCCTCGAACACCCCTTGCTGCTGGCAGGCAGTGGTGGCTACGGCCTTATTGCTCAAGTCCAAGACATGCTCTCACGCCAAAAGGCGGGTAAAAGCTTTTTGAGCCTCTTGCCCACCGAGCCGCTTTTGCCCCCGGTTTCAGCCCAAGGCAGCGAGCTTGCCGCCCTGACCCTGAGCGGCCGCTTGTTGGTGTTTCCTTTGAGTGAAGTCAAGCATCAGCCCAAAGGTGGGCGTGGCTTGAAGCTGATTGACTTGGACAGCACCGATACCTTGCTGAGCCTGGCGGTGTTCACCCATGCTTTGCAAGTGCAAGGTACCGGGCGGGGCGGCAAGCCCAAAGAAGAACTTCTCAAAGGCCCCGCCTTGGCCGCCTACCTCGCCACACGCGGGCGCAAAGGAAAACCCCTGAATACCCCCATGACACCCTCCAGGGTGCAGCCTGGCTGATTCCCAATGCCCGCAAAACGGGTGATAAAACGGACGCTTTGCGACAACGCGCGAAATGACAAATCAACCGTCATGCTGCGCCCAGTCGCAGCATCCAGAGAATTACCAGACTCGTTGTTGGGGATTGGGATTGGGATTGGGATTATTTGGATTGTTTTCTTGGTTTTTCTGATCTAAGTTGAAAGTTGTGGGAATTTTATAGTTTAATTCTTCTACATCAGGAGTTCGTTCAATAACTTTGGCCTGGATACCTTTTTTATTAAAATAGCCACTTATTGATGCCTTAGGGAGGGATGAATTCACGGCTTTATCTGCAATTTCTGTGAGGTTTCTGTTTGTTAGTTTATTGTTTGCCTGAAAATAGATTATTTCGACTGCTGTCTCGATTTTATATATTAATTTTTTTGGATCTTCTGGGTTAGTGGCGAAACTGATGACCGCTGTGTTTTCTTTTGGTTTTGATTTTTCTGGGTCAATACTTTTTGTCTGAGCGTTAAGCGAATGATCTAAAACATCCGCACCAATAAGATTTTCTTTTTTGCCATCTCCAAGGGTATTCATGTACTTAAATAATTCTTTTTGAAGTATTTTTATTTCACGATTTCTCTCGATTGGATCCGTCTTTGCTTCTATACTATCAAGCTTTCCTTGAAGGTGATTAACGGTACCTGGACCCGGAGGCAAGCCATTTCTTGTTCTCAAATTGAGGCTAAGCGTTCCATTTTCTGATTTGATAGAATATTCTATTTTTGAGTCATTTGGCGTAATCTTGCCACCTCTCATATAGCCTAGGAGGGGGCTAATGCCATTGATCGCTGCAAATAAGTCTTGTGAGGTCGGATTTTTATTTCCTGAGTGCAAGTTATTAATTAATTCTTTAATGGCTTCTTTTTCTTTTTGATCTAAAGAAATGTTCGTTGAAAAAGTGATTTCTTTTTCCAGTGGGTGTTGATTTATTTTAAATGTATATATATTTTTGCCTTCTTTTGTTAATTGTGCGTCAACTTGATCAATGAGTTTTGGATCGGGAAATTTGCTGAAAATTATTTCATTTGGATTGATAGAGATACCTTTTTCTTTTAAGTGATTTGCAATAATCTGTTCAGCGGATTTGACTTCTTCTGGTTTTCGCTTTGTATTCAGGGCAAGTTCTAAAGAAAAAGTTTTATAAAAATCAAAATCCTTAAGTGCGTCTTCGATTTTTTTTAATTCATCTTGATTGATTTTTTCTTTTGGTAAAAGGATGAAATAATTTTCAGATTTAGGTGATTGAATTTCAAATTGATAATAATTTTGTAGTCCATCTTGAGTTCCCATTAAAGAGGTTTTAACGGTATTAGGCATTATTTACTCCAACTGAAAAAAATATTTAAAAATACCTGGCCACTCGAAAAATAAGCGCAAAGCAGGCCAACAAACCCAGACAGTGAGTGCGATTATCATTCTAGGAAAAGTATGTGGATCTGCCTAGCCATCACCTTCCCCTGGAACAGGGGGGTCAAGGCGATGGCGTGAACTTTTTTGCTTTATTCTGTACTCTAGGGTGTACTTGCCCCTGACCAGCTTGTTGACCATTGCTTTGCTTCTTTCCAGCATGTTGGTCTTGAGCCAGGAGCTCCATTTTTCGGGGCTAACCTCAGTTTGGGGCACCGCCCAGCAATGGGCGTCTCGATCGTAAACATCACCATCCCAAGGATGGTTCTCTGGCGTTTGATCGCCGCGCGTCAGTTTAAAATGTTATTTTATGGGTGACTCACAAAGAGTTTTCATAACCATATGGCCGAACATGAGATGTACGTCCTCACACAGCTGCATATCAAATGATGGAACCCACACACTATGGTCACACATGGGCATCATTTTGCCACCGTCGTAACCAACGACACCCAGCACGTTACCTCGTGCGCGATGTGCAGCTTCAATAGCTTTCAGTACGTTTGGCGAATTGCCACTGCCACTGACAGCAACAAGCAAATCCCCCTCGTCCATGAGCGCATCGATCTGCCCTGCAAAAACATCTGCATAAGTTAAGTCATTACCATAGGCCGTAATCAGCCCCACATTGTCACAAAGGGATACCCCCCGGAATTTCTTGCCTGTCGCAAGATTCACCATTTTGTTCCAGTCGGTAATGTAATGAGATGCAGTAGATGCGCTTCCTCCGTTGCCACAAGTGATGACCTTTTTTCCAGCCTCAAAAGTGGCCTTGATCATCTCAATACCTCTCTGAAAAACTTCAGCGTCCAGTTTTTTCGCCAGTTGCTGATGAGCAGTCAAGTAACTGGAGACGCTGAAGTTTTTCATAAATCCCTCAGGAATGTGGTTGATAAAAAACAATTTGGGCTCCGGCCCGATCAAAACGGAACTTGACAGGTTCAAGGTCAGAGAGCGCTGCCGTAATTTGAGCATGCCTTTCCATGGGTGCGTAGAACATCATGAAGCCGCCGTTGCCAGCGCCCAGAAGCTTACCGCCGAGAGCGCCGTGGGCTATTCCGCAAGCATACCAAGCGTCGATTTGAGGATCTGTAACTCCTGAAGTTAACTGAGACTTGAGGCGCCAGTTTTCGTTGAGTAGATCTCCCAAGTATTCCAGTGTTCCCGATTCCATCTGTTCCTTCATCTCGAAAGCGAGTTGAACCATCCGACGCATAAGCACGCGGCGATCAGTCGCCCCCATGGCCACAGATTGGTTTGCAAGCACTGCTGATGCGCTGCGCGTGCGGCCGGTAAAGAACACCAAGGTGGAGCCTTCCATCTCTTCAATCAGGGACGGCTTACAGAGGACCGGATCGACCGACACCGATTCATCAGGATGGAAGCGGATCAAGTTAAGGCCCCCATAAGCGGCAGCATATTGATCCTGCTTGCCGATGGGCTCGCCACAACGATCAATCTCGATCTCACAAGCTTGAGATGCCAGCTTTTCTTTAGAGGCAAACTGATTGCGATAAGCGTACAGCGCATTGAGCAAACCCACTGTGTAAGTGCTAGAAGAGCCCAAACCAGAGCCTTTAGAAGGAATGTCGGCCATTGAAGCGATCTCAATGCCACCATCGATACCTACCAAATCCAGGGCCTCGCGCACCAGCGGATGCTCCACCTCTTGACGTCGTTCGACATCCTCAGTTTTCGTGTAACTAATGCGGATACGACCGTCAAATTTCTTGTTGACGCAGATGTACATGTACTTGTCAATCGACGTTGACACTACAGCACCCACCTCTTCACGGTAAAAAGCGGGCAGGTCGCTTCCTCCGCCAACGAAGCTCATTCGCAATGGGGTCTTGCTGACGATCATTGTTGTTTCTTTCCTTCAATTGTTCGTTCAACAATAAAGTCCGCAAAAGTTTGCGATTGCTCGATGATGGGAGTTTCATCGAGATCCCGCGCGGTCAGTGTCTGAAACTGCTTCTCGGCCGGTGTGCCTCGCCAAACGTAATCCTGCTTGAGGCGCGCCTTACGTGTGTCGCTTGCAACGTCAACGTAGACCTTCATCACCCTGGGCAGACTGAGCAGATCGTGCATCAACAGGGCCGGAACCCCCTCAAGGATGATGACATCAGCGGGACCGATGGAGTGCTCGATGGATTGGGTGCCTGTGTTTCGGGCAAATCGGTCGTACAAAAATTCCGGGAGTATGACCCGAGAGTTTGAACACGTCGCCGACCCGATGGTTGCTGATGCGGCAGCGAGGTCGAAGCGCTCCCACACGCCAGAGCCCTCAGCACGTTCTGACTTTGACTTGAGCCAACCATCCAGGGAAATAACGTGGGCCTTGCAGCCCAATACATGCAGCAGTTCCTTGAGCACCTGGGCCGCGTAGCTCTTGCCGGCGCGGGCAAGGCCGCCGATCAGGACAAGCCGAACGCCACGACTCGCCTCGATAGCGATCGGCGCCAGACGTCGCGACAGATTCGTGTGTCCAGATAGGATCCACTCTACAGCGTCAGCAAGGTGAGGGGCGATGTAGTCGGGTCGAATGGCATACGTAGCGTCAGAGCCCGCGTGGCCGCTTCGCAGAAGCACTGTGCGCAATCCGGCACGGCGGCCGACCTCTACGTCGGAGGTTGTATCACCAACCATCCACGAGTCCTTGCGACCAATTCCTAGATCACGACAGGCCTGGTCGATCAGGCCTGTCTCGGGTTTGCGGCAGTGACAGGGACCTTTGAGTTCGGCAACCTCGCCGGCGAAACCCTTGTTTGGATGGTGGGGGCAAAAGTAAAGGCCGTCGAGAAATGCACCGCCAGCGCCCAGTCGGGACTCCAGCCGTGCATGAATACGGTTTAGCTCTTCGAAGCTGACGTCACCGCGAGCAACCACTGGTTGGTTAGTGATCACCACGGCCAACGTGCCATTGTGGTTGAGGCGGCGGATTGCGGCGGCTGCGCCTGGTAACAGTTCAAGTTGGTCGGGTGACTTAATGTGGGTGACCTCGCGGTTGATCGTACCGTCGCGGTCGAGGAAAACAGCCGTGCGCAGTTGGCGACCTGAGAGGCGTTCAGGCAAACCAAGCAATAAATCCCGCTCAACCTTATCGAGCCTCTCCGGCGTCCCCATGTCCTTGATGTACTCAGGCGACACGTAGCCGTATAAGGGGCGGCCAAGCTCCAGCATGCGAGGGAACATATGCTTGGCGATGTCGGATTTTCCTTCGTCGGGTGTGACGTCCTCCAGTCCAGCGCGATCGAGTACGTAAAGCGCCGCATTGACAAGGTTACGGACTTCACGGCCCACTGGATGCGGATAGGGCAGGATGGCCCGGACGACGCCGTGAGCATCGATATCTACTAGATCCGAGTCCTGGGGATGATCGTTGGGATGAAGAAAAAGCGTGCCATTGACACCAAAATATTCGTGTGCCAGCCAAAGCTTGCGAAGGTCCACGTCCATAAATGTGTCGCCGTAAAGCACCAGGAACCGGTCGGCGAGCATAGGTAGCGCGTCGCGCAGAGCACCAGCCGTACCGCGCGGTTCATCTTCAATCGCATAGCGCAGCTTGACGCCATAGGCTGAGCCATCTCCGAAATAATCTGAAATTTTTTTGTGACGATGCTGAACCAATAAAGCGATGTCGTTGAAACCATGCCGTTTACAAAGCTCAATCTGATGCTGAAGAACAGGCTTGCCCATGATCGGCACCATTGATTTAGGCAGATCACCGGTGCGCTCACGTAAACGCGTACCCATGCCACCAGCTAGAATGGCAACATGACACTTTCTGGTTGCGCTATTCATTTGGCGACCTCATGGTCTCGACGACGCAGGAGAAATAATTTATATATTTTCTCCTGCAACCTTCCTGGTACGGCCACCCATGCGGCAATACAAAAAATACCAAAAATCCGCTGGGTTAGATGTTCAGAACTGAAATTGGAAAGACGTACGCGAAGGTTGTAGCGCCAATTAAGATGGTCACGCCGTGTATTGTCCTGTCGATAATGCACAAGGACTTGTGGCAGATTTCTGAGCATAAGACCAGCATTGATCCAGCGCAGCCACAAATCTAAGTCTTCACAGTACCGATAGCTGGGGTTGTAGCCGCCGTAGAGGTCAATAGCTTGTTTGCGAAACATCACCGTTGGATGCGCAATCGCATTGGTAAGCTGCATAGCCTTTGCAATTTCGTTTGATGTCTGCGGGTAACTGCGATGCGCGATAAATTTCCCTTCGTTGCTGATAATATCTATTGACCCCCCTACAGCTGTTATTTCAGGGTTTGCCTGTAGAAAGGCGACCTGAAGTTCAAGTCGCTTGGGCATACAAATGTCGTCAGAGTCAAAACGCGCAATCAGTTGCCCCCGAGCGTTGCCGATTGCCAGGTTTAGGCTTTTGGAAAGACCGAGTCGTTCAGTGGGATGCACGTAGATGAAGCGAGGGTCTTCGACGCAAACAGCGCGGCAGGCCTCAGCCAGCTCTGGGCGAGTGCTCTCGTCGACAACGATGCACTCGAAGTCGGCGAATGTCTGGGTTCGGATGCTCTCCAGGCTGGCGCGCACAATGTGAGGCGCCTCGTTGAAAGAGGGCACAATGACTGTCACAAGAGGAGTTGAAACATTCATGTGGTACCTCAGAAACCTTCCTGCGTGGCTATCTCGTCAATAGCGCGTAATACTGCGGCCTTGGAGCCAAGCGCGGGCTTCCAGCCCAAGGCTTGGATCTTGGCGGTTGAGTAATGGAACTTGGGCACGTCGCCGACCCAGCCGCGGGTACCGTTGCCGAACCGGATGTTGGCGGCGGGTGCCACGCGCTTGACAACTTGCTCGGCGATCCAGCTAACGTAGACACCTTTGTCGACTGGGCCGACATTGATTGGCAGCGTCGTGGGCATGTCGGCGAGCGAGCGCACGTGCAGCATGGCAGCGACCAGATCGCTGACATGCAAATAGGCCTTACGCTGAGTGCCGTTTCCCAGGACCTCGAGGCTGTTGCCGGTTGTTTTCAGCTTGCGGATAAAGTCAAGAATGACGCCGTGAGTCGCGGGCACGCCAACGACGTTGGGAAAGCGGAACAGGCAGGATCGCTTGATGTAACTTTCGGCTGCGGCGCTGATAAGAGCTTCAGAGGCCAGCTTCATGGCACCGTAGTTGGAGATCGGCAACAATGGGCCTATGTCCTCATGCAAGGGCCGGTCGCCGAGGTTGCCGTAGATGGCTGAGCTGGAGGCAAAGTAGAGCTTACTGATTTTTTTCATCTTCATGCAGCGAAGGATTTCCGCAGTAGTCAGGAAAGTATCCTTCAGGTCGACGTCGGCATCGGCAACACCGGCTGGAATATCCGAGTTGGCCGCCAGGTGCCATACTTCGTCTATCTTGCCAAAAGTAGAGGCGGTTGCGAAGGCGGTTTCCGCTGCAGCGCGCCGTGCAAGATCGGCTTCAAGAAAGTGCAGTCGTGATGTGGCTGATGTGTCACACATATATTCCCTTTTACCACGGGATAAATTGTCGATGACAACGACATTGCGGCCTTCTTCGAGAAGATACCTTACCAGATTAACGCCAATAAATCCAGCGCCACCAGACACGACAGACACCAAGTTTTGAGTATCAGAATAAAGTGTCATAATTTACCTTTGAGAGGTTTTATAGGGAAAACAGCCAAAGGAATTTTTGATTATTAAGTTATTATTTTTATATATTCAAAAATACCTTCAGGTCGGCCTTGCAAAATTCAATCATGTTGTCATTCTCGCGCAGGCAGGCGGGAATCCAGTCAGCATTGACCAGCGCACTGGATTCCGCGACTGACATGCGGAATGTCGAAGTGGCAAACTGGATGATTTGCACCGCTAAGCTGCGCGCAGTCCGGTACGAGTCAAGCGATCTGTCGCCTCACTCAAACGGCCATTGACCATTTATCTTGGGTGTCAGCCAGCGAGCTGATGAGCAATTCACGCTCCCGTCAGTCTGGCCTGATTCGAAGATGTGGCCACCGGGGGTGTTGTCTACGACCACGGTGAGCGCGCAACGCTCAACCACATGTTGGATGCGCTGGCGGAACCCGTCGTCGGGGTAATAGGTGGTATAGATCGCTGCGATGCGCGTCGGCTGACTCATGGCTGACTGAGAAACTCAAAGGGCGCCCCCCGACGGCGTTGTGCGTGAAGGTGTGATTCTTGCCACTTTTTCATCGCCATCAGGGGTGTCTGGTGGTTGAGCGCTTTCTGCGGCAGAGTTGCTTGTCGCTCGGGGCAATTCGTGCTCCTGCCTGTCGGCAAAGAAGCGCGACCACGCACGGCCCAAATGCTCGAACAGTTACGCATGGCTGTCGCGGTGTATCTCTTTGAGCCACGGGAACAACTGATATTTGACGCCATTGAGCTCCTTGAAGGGAGGCCGTTATTTTTGACGGAACTTACGAAGCGCCGCAACTTGCGCAGCAAGTGTCACAAGTTCATTTTGCGCTCGCGCCAAGTCAATGTCGCTTTTGGCGTTTTTCAAGGCTTCTTCCGCAAGCTTCTTGGCCTCAAGCGCTTTCGCTTCGTCAAGGTCTTTACCGCGGATAGCAGTGTCTGCCAGGACAGTGACGGTGGTGGGCTGAACTTCGAGAATGCCCCCAGCAACAAAAACGAACTCTTCACGACCATCCGTGCGCTCGATGCGCACGGCACCGGCTCGAATGCGGGTAATCAGGGGCGTATGACGCGGGTAAATACCCAATTCGCCCGCCTCACCCGGTAAGGCCACAAATTTGGCGTCACCAGAAAAAATAGACTCTTCGGCAGACACGACGTCTACATGAATGGTGGTCATATTGTATGCTTTGTTGAGTTTTGAAGCCGATGTTGCATGAAAATCGGGGGAACTGACAGCGTTTGACCCCGACCGGTCATGCTTTACTGCATTTTCTTCGCTTTTTCGAAGGCTTCGTCAATTGTGCCTACCATATAGAAGGCTTGCTCAGGCAGACTGTCGCATTCACCATGAACGATCATCTTGAAACCGCGAATGGTTTCCTTCAGGGGCACGTATTTCCCAGGGGCGCCAGTAAATACTTCGGCCACATGAAAGGGCTGGCTCAGGAAACGCTGAATTTTGCGAGCACGGGCCACGGCAAGCTTGTCTTCAGGAGCCAGTTCATCCATGCCCAGAATGGCGATAATGTCTCGCAATTCTTTGTAGCGCTGAAGGGTGCCTTGAACCGCACGAGCCACAGAGTAATGTTCTTCGCCCACCACATTGGGGTCAAGCTGGCGGCTGGTCGAGTCCAAGGGGTCTACGGCGGGGTAAATGCCGAGAGATGCAATATCACGAGACAACACAACGGTTGAATCAAGGTGAGCAAAAGTAGTTGCTGGGGAAGGGTCAGTCAAGTCATCCGCAGGAACATAAACGGCTTGAATGGAAGTGATGGAACCTACTTTGGTTGAAGTAATACGCTCTTGCAACCGCCCCATTTCTTCAGCCAAAGTCGGCTGGTAACCCACCGCAGAGGGCATGCGGCCCAAGAGCGCAGACACCTCGGTACCTGCCAGCGTATAACGGTAGATGTTGTCAACAAAGAAAAGCACGTCACGGCCTTCATCACGGAAAGATTCGGCAATGGTCAGCCCGGTCAGTGCGACGCGCAAACGATTACCGGGCGGCTCATTCATTTGCCCGTAAACCATGGACACTTTGGACTGGGACAGATCGTCAGAGACCACCACATTGGATTCCATCATTTCGTGATAGAAGTCATTGCCTTCACGGGTTCGCTCACCAACACCGGCAAATACAGACAAACCGCTGTGGGCCTTGGCGATGTTGTTGATCAGCTCCATCATGTTGACCGTTTTACCTACGCCGGCACCACCGAATAAACCCACTTTACCCCCCTTGGCGAAGGGACAAATCAAGTCGATCACCTTGATTCCTGTTTCGAGCAAGTCTGTGGAGGGGCTCAATTCATCGTAAGCTGGAGGTTTGCGATGGATGGAGGCCGTCAATTCTTGGCTCACAGGGCCACGTTCATCAATGGGGTTGCCTAACACGTCCATGATGCGACCGAGAGTGGCTCGGCCCACCGGAACAGTGATGGGGCTGAACGTGTTACGAACTTGCAGGCCGCGACGCAGGCCATCAGAAGAGCCCAGAGCAATGGTACGAACCACGCCGTCGCCGAGCTGCTGTTGTACTTCGAGAGTTAATTCTGTACCCTCAAGCTTGAGAGCATCGTAAACCTTGGGCATGGCATTGCGTGGAAACTCTACGTCTACCACAGCACCGATGCACTGAACAATTTTGCCAACGTTGACGGAGGGTGTGTCAGCCATGTTTGTATCCTTTGATTTTTAAATCGTGTTCGTAAAGCATTAAACTGCTGCCGCGCCGGCGACAATTTCCGAAAGCTCTTTCGTGATGCCTGCCTGACGAGTCTTGTTGTAGACCAGTTTCAATTCGGAAATCACACTTCCTGCGTTATCGGTGGCGGCTTTCATGGCCACCATTCGGGCAGACTGCTCTGAGGCCATGTTGTCGGCCACGGCCTGGTAAACCAAGGCTTCGGTATAACGAAGAAGCAAGTCATCAATGACGCTGGGGGCATCTGGCTCATAGATGTAATCCCATTGATGATCACGTGCATCTTTGTGTTCTGGCGCCAGTGCCTCGGCAGACAAGGGCAAGAGTTGTTGAACAATGGGCTCTTGTCGCATCGTGTTGATAAAGTGGGTGTAGCACAGATACACCGCACTCAAGCGCCCCTCGGTATAGGCGTCCAGCAAGACTTTGATGGGGCCAATAAACTTGTCGAGATGGGGGGTGTCGCCCATCTGTGTGACTTGAGCAAGCACTTTAGAGCCAAGACGATTCAGAAACCCCAAACCTTTGTTACCGATCGCCACAACTTCTACTTTTTGACCTTCTGCCTCAATTTCTTTGAGCTTGTTGGTGACGGCTCTCAAGATATTGGTGTTCAAGCCACCACAAAGACCTTTGTCGGTGGTGACCACGATCAGGCCCACTGTTTTGGCATCGTTGTTGGGCACCATAAAGGGGTGCTGATACTCCGGGGTTGCTCGAGCTAAATTGGCTGCGAGTGAGCGGATTTTGGCGCTATAGGGGCGGGCCGCCCGCATGCGCTCCTGGGCCTTGCGCATTTTGGATGCGGCCACCATTTCCATGGCTTTGGTGATCTTCTTGGTGTTTTCTACACTTTTGATCTTGCCGCGTATTTCTTTGCCTGCTGCCATGTGAAATCTCCTGGGTCAGCCTGAGGTCAAGCAAAAGACTTCTTGAAAGCCGTGATCGCGGCGTTCAAGTCAGCCTCGCCCTGTTGGCACGATTTTTTGAATGCGACCTTCTCCGGGCTGTCGTCTTTTTTGGGGTCTTTCGCATCCCATTTGGCGGCATCACGCTCGAATTTTTGCAGCAAGGCAGCGTGACTGGACTTGAGGAATTGATGCAAGCCAGCTTCAAAGCCCAGAACCTTTTTGACATCGATGTCATCGAGGAAACCTTTGCTCACCGCATAGAGCGTGGTGGCCATCAAACTGACGGGCAGGGGAGCATACTGGGCTTGCTTGAGCAATTCGGTGACCCGGGCTCCGCGGTCTAATTGTTTGCGGGTGGCTTCATCAAGATCTGAGGCAAACTGAGCAAAAGCGGCCAATTCGCGATACTGTGCAAGGTCTGTACGGATACCACCAGACAAGCCCTTGATCAAGTTGGTTTGTGCCGCGCCGCCGACACGAGAAACCGAAATGCCAGCATTGATGGCGGGGCGAATACCTGCATTGAACAAGGAGGTTTCGAGAAAAATTTGGCCGTCGGTGATCGAAATCACATTGGTTGGCACAAAGGCCGAGACATCACCCGCCTGGGTTTCAATGATGGGCAAGGCCGTCAATGAGCCGGTTTTTCCTTTCACAGCACCATGGGTAAATTTTTCGACGTAATCGGCATTGACGCGGGCTGCACGTTCTAATAGGCGGCTGTGAAGATAGAACACATCGCCAGGGTAGGCTTCACGACCAGGAGGGCGACGCAACAACAGGGAAATTTGCCGGTAGGCCACCGCTTGCTTGGAGAGGTCATCATAGACAATCAGGGCATCTTCGCCGCGATCACGGAAATACTCACCCATGGTGCAGCCTGAGTAAGCTGAAACATACTGCATTGCTGCGGATTCGGCCGCGGAGGCAGCGACCACAATGGTGTATTCGAGCGCACCACTGGATTCAAGCGCGCGCACCACGTTTTTGATCGAAGAAGCCTTTTGGCCGATCGCAACGTAGATGCAGGTCATGTCTTGACCTTTTTGATTGATGATGGCATCAATAGCAACGGCTGTTTTTCCGGTTTGGCGGTCACCGATGATGAGTTCACGCTGGCCTCGGCCAATGGGTACCATGGCATCGATGGATTTCAAGCCACTTTGCATGGGTTGACTGACTGACTGACGGGCAATGACGCCAGGGGCGATTTTTTCAATGGGCATTGAGAGCTTGGCATTGACGGCACCCTTGCCATCAATGGGCTGGCCCAGCGCATTCACGACACGGCCCTTGAGTTCAGGCCCTACCGGGACTTCTAAAATACGACCGGTGCATTTGACCGTATCACCCTCGGAAATGTGCTCGTATTCACCTAAAATCACGGCGCCGACAGAGTCTCGCTCAAGATTGAGCGCCAGGCCAAAAGTCGGCTGACCGGATGCGGTCGTCGGAAATTCGAGCATTTCGCCCTGCATCACGTCAGATAATCCATGGACGCGAACAATGCCATCAGTGACGGACACCACGGTACCTTGGTTACGAATGTCGCTGGAGATACCAAGGCCTTCAATACGGCTCTTGATGAGTTCGGAAATTTCAGCAGGATTCAGTTGCATTGCTTCTCTCCGTTGCACAGGCGACAGCCTGCGCTGGGAATGGGTTTCCTGGGGTTGAGCGCTGAGGGGCAGCAGGCACACAACACGCAGGGACAATTCAGGCGCTTAAAGCAGCGTTCATTTGCTTCAAACGAGCTTTGATGGAGGTGTCTAGAACTTCATCACCCACCATCACGCGAATTCCGCCGATCAATTCGGGCTCGAGAGTGACGATCGGGTTCAGCCTGAGCCCAAAACGCTTCTCGAGTGCCTGCATGAGGGCATTCATCAGGCCAGGTTCAATGGGAAATGCACTGGCGATATGGGCATCATGGATGCCCGCCTGTGAATTAACCCAATCTTGGTACTGAGAAGCAATTTGGGGCATTGCTGACAAACGACCGTTATCGATAACCGTGCGCAAAAGATTTTGAACAGAATCAAGCAAAGGCTGTTGAACAGCCAAAGCAAGAACGTCAAAAACCTGTTGGGCCTGCACCTTCGGGTGATCGGCGAACTGACGCAGAGGGGGATCGGCCGAAATGACGGCAAGAGCCCTGAGTTGGGATGAGACCTCAGCCAGGACTTGCGAGCCTTGTTGGCGTACCGCCTGAAACAAGGCCTCAGCGTAGGGGCGAGCAAGGGTTGCGAGTTCAGCCATGGCTTAGAGCTCAGTTTGAAGACGCTGAAGCAAGTCGGCGTGAACGCTTGCATTCACTTCGCGCTTGAGTATTTGCTCAGCCCCTTTGACGGCCAACTGAGCAACCTCCACACGCAATGCCTCGCGCGCTTTGTTGACCTCATGCACAGCCTCTGCCTTGGCCGCAGCGACAATTTTGGTGGCCTCTTGGGAAGCGCGGGCCTTGGCTTCATCAATCAGGGATTGGGCCATGCGCTCAGCATCGGCCAATCGCTTGGCGGCGTCGTCGCGAGCCGCATGAAGCTGCTTGCTGACCTGCTGCTGAGCGGCTGCCAACTCGGCTTTGGCCTTGTCGGCAGCAGAGAGGCCCGCAGTGATTTTTGCAGCACGCTCATCCAGCACCTTGGTGAGGGGGGGCCATACATAACGCATGGTAAACCAAACCAAGATCGCAAAAACAAGCGCCTGCAGAAACAGGGTTGAATTGATATTCACAACACAATCCTTTCAGCCGTGAAAGGGCAAAAACTCAACCGGCGACGATTTGAAACGGGTTTGCAAAAGCAAAGAGCAAAGCAATTGCCACGGCAATCAAGAAAGCAGCGTCAATCAGGCCCGCCAAAATGAACATTTTGGTTTGAAGGTCATTCATAAGTTCGGGTTGGCGAGCCGAAGACTCTAAAAATTTCCCGCCCATCAAAGCAATGCCAATAGAGGCGCCAATAGCACCAATACCAACGATGAAACCACAAGCCAGAGCAACCATTCCGAGAACGTTTTCCATTTTTATAGCTCCTGAAAAGTGAAGTAAAAGTCAAAAATTAAAAAAGAAGACGCTATTTTGAGGCGGGTAATCTCAGTGAGCGTCGTGGGCCTGCCCAACGTAAATCAGGGTCAACATCATGAAGATGAAGGCCTGCAAGGTGATGACCAGGATATGGAACAAAGTCCATACGGTTCCGGCTATCACATGCCCCAAGCCCAACCAGAACTCTCCCGAGAAGGGATTGAACTGCCAAGCCCACACACCGCCCATCAGGGCAATGAGCATGAACACCAACTCACCGGCAAACATATTGCCGAAAAGTCGCATGCCATGGGAGACGGTTTTCGCAGTGAACTCAATCAACTGCATCAAGAAGTTTATCGGATACAAAAGAGGGTGGCTTCCGAAGGGAGCTGAGACCAATTCGTGCCCCCAGCCTCCTAAGCCTTTGATTTTGATGTTGTAAAACAAACAGGTGAGCAAAACACCCGACGAGAGGCCGAGGGTGGTTGATAAGTCGGCTGTGGGAACAACACGCATGTAATCAGGGAAGCCGAGGCCAGGCCCTGCAGAATGCCAGAGGTGGGGGATGAGGTCGACGGGCAACATGTCCATGGCGTTCATCAGGAAAATCCAGACGAAGACCGTCAAGGCCAGAGGACAAACCAATTTGCGACTTTGGGCATTGCGAATCAGGCCTTTGGCTTGGTTGTCGACCATTTCATAAAGGATTTCGACCAAAGCCTGAAAACGACCTGGTGCCCCGGCGGTGGCGCGACGGGCAGCCAACCACAATACAAAGCAGGCCAACGCGCCTAACACCACCGAAAAAAAGACAGAATCAAGGTTGAAAAGGCTGAAATCAACGATTGATTTTTGCTTGGCAGATTCAAATGAAAAATTCATTTGAAGGTGTTGAAGGTGGTGCTGGATGTATTCTCCGGCAGTCGGGCCTTGAGCGGCATTTGCTTCAGCGGACATATTGATGAATCTCTTTATGGCTCAGGGTTGTGGACGGCGCCATGCCAGCGCCAACCAATTTACTTTCATACTGACTATCATGGTCAACAACAGCGCAGGCCACTGAAGACCCGGGATGGCCACTGCAAAGACCAGCAAGGCCACGGCAACAGCCACTTTGGCAGCCTCCCAAACCATAAAACCCAAAAGGGCGGCGGCGGGAGGCTGCCGGGATATTCTGGACATTCCGCGGGCCATGACAGCCCCTGGCAGAACGACGCAGAGCGTGCCGTACAGCGCCGACCAAAATGTTTTGCTACCACCCCACACCCAAGCCATCAGCAAGGACAAGGCGAAACCCACCATGGCCTGCAGGCCCAAAACCTTCCACGGAGATACAACCGGGAAACGGGCCCTGATGGCTTGGGCTTCGTTGCGGGTGAGGGGTTTGATGTGAGAAGAACCGTCTTCAATTTCAGAGCCCGGGAAGGGGTTGGATGCTGGGTTGGTCATCAGTTCAGGGGAACCATGTTCAATGGATGCGGGCATGGCAGACTCAAAAAGCTGATGTAGGGAAGTGCAAAGCCTCGGAATTATATGGGAAAACCCGTAAGAAGGTTCTGAAGGCACGCATCAGCGTTGGATATTCGCAGGAATGGGCTGAGAGAGTTTCTGTAGAGAGTCGTCACCCTTCTGTCTCGATCATTTTCTGGATGCTGCGACTGCGCTCAGCATGACGGGGGTTGCGTGCAGCAGGAGGGAGAGTTTTGGCCCTATTCAAAGGCCGGCTGGCTGTCAGAGTAGCTCTGCAAGGATTTCGCCAATCTCCGCCGATGGCATGAAAGTGTGTTGTCACTTCAATCCTGCCAGTCATTCCCCCTCATTCAGGGGTTTGGCCAAGTTTTCGAGCTTGATCTTGAGCCCGCAGGCCACTTAAATTCAGGGTTCGCGGCAGTTTCAGGGGTTTCAAAGCCAAGGGCCCTATGCCATTTTCATTTGGTGTTTGCGGTTGAGGGTGAATCATCATGGGTTTGAAGCTTTCTTTATCTAATCAACTCAGCCCTGACCGCAACTTTGCCAGCGTGCGCGAAAAATCCGATGCCTTGGTGCGCGAGGCTTCCCATGGAAAATTCACAAGCGTCGCTGCCTTGGTGCATTTCAGCGGTAAGGACAAAGCGGCCAACCGCTTGCGCGCCGAGCTGACGCGAATGTTAC
>JBKDQE010000056.1:0-5298 GCA_046342195.1 Burkholderiales bacterium | reverse complement strand
GACACCTGCCCACCGACGCCACGATATTTCAGACAAAGACTGGGCTCTGCTGAAGCCACTACTTCCGGGTCGGACCGGGCAGTGGGGCGGTGTGGCTCATGAGGAGAAAACCAAGGAATGAGTCGCACCAAAGGGGGCTCACCACGAAGCTACATTTGGCCGTGGATGCGTTTGGTATGCCGGTCCGAATTATTGCTACGGAAGGTACCCGGGCGGATTGCGCTGAGGCTGCAAGCCTGATTGAGGGTATTGATGCCGCGAGCATCTGATTGCCGACAAAGGCTGTGACAGTGACGCCATCATCCGACAAGCCCAAGGCCAGGGTATGCAAGCGCAAATCCCGCCACGCAAGAATCACAAGGAGCCACGCGACCATGACAAGCCCCTCTACCGCCAGCGCCACCCAGTCGAGAATGCTTTTTTGCACCTCAAGGAATGGCGCGGCATTGCCACGCGTTACGCTAAAAATCTGGCTTCATTCCTCGTTGCCGCACAGATTCGATACCTCGCCCTTTGGTTCCGAATTTCGTGATGACAGAATCTAACAGGCCCTAATTTTACTGTGTCAAATATTGAGCTTATCGTTGATCGTTCCGCAACACGAGCACGTGTGCAGGGATCGCATCTGAAATCCATTGCAGGCACAACCCACTGCGCCATGCGCTTGAGTATCTCATCGTCTGACCATACTGCCTGAGAAACAAAATGATGCAGCGATTGATGCTTCGCCCTCTTATGAGCAGGCTCCCAATGGGCCGCCATGGGCTCCACGCTCTTGCGCTGAAGTGGCACCATTAACCCCGCGCAGTACCCCTTCAACCCCGCTTTCCAGCGGCGTGCCCAAGGCCCTCGCCCAGGTGCTCCAGATGACTCTCAAATTCCTCTCAATTTTCCATCGACCTCAAGTGCCTCCTTTACCCTCAAAATCAAGCTCAAAATTCATGACATCGTAAAATTAGAGAGCCTCTGCAAAACCCCTCATGGACGAGCGCGCCTTTCCCGGATGGGGGGTGCCAAGCCGATTTTGCAGTCAAAAGCGGCCAAGATTGCTACCAAACCACAAACTGGGCAGCATACAACGCTGCACTCAAGGCCCGGGGCTCGCTGACCCTCTGGCTCGATAAAAACACGCCATGGTACGCCCCGAATTGCAAACTGACTTCACTACCAAGGCTTGTGCGTTGACGCATTTGACAGTTCGTGCCAAGATTCACCCGCTTCATTGTTCAAGCGATCTTCATTGTTCATGACGAAGCCCCTTTTGCATCAGCATTTTCGCAGCGTGCCCTGGTTTGCTTTTGCAGGCTGCTGCGGGTTGTTGGTGGACATGAGTGTGCTCTACCTTTGTCAGCACGGGCTGGGCGCGTATCTGGGGCGGATGGTTTCTTTTGTGGTCGCTGCCAGCTTCACCTGGATTCTCAACCGTCGGTTCACGTTTCGTGCCACAGCCCCGCCTTCATTCAAAGAATACCGCGCCTACATGCGCTCCATGGTGTTTGGCTGCGTATTGAATTACACCGCTTATGTCCTGACCTTGCACGGCGTGGGCGCCTCAAGCTATGGGCCGGCTTGTGGGGTGATGATTGGCAGCTTGGCGGGCTTGGCAGCCAATTACGTGCTGGCGCGGCGGGTCATTCAGGGTGAGCGCTGAGGCTCTGGGTGAGCCAACGGCGAAGGCGCAAACGCCTCACCTTGGGCTGCCATGAAGGGGCCTCCCTTTCAGTGCGCTGGTATCGCCCCCGAAACCTCAGTTTGTGGCTGCGCCATGGGCGGCCGAGGCCACAGTGCCCAAAGCCTCAAGGCTTGTTTCATTCGGCCGGCTTGTTGCTCTGCCTCCTCACCCCAACCCCAAAAATAATCGGCACGCACTGCCCCCGTGATCGCGGCTCCGGTATCTTGGGCCATGACCAAACGCCTCAAAGGCGTATGGCTCAGTGGTTCGGTGGTATCGAGCCAGACCGGCGTACCATAAGGAATGCTGCGGGGGTCGACCGCGATTGAACGACCCGGAGTGAGTGGCACCGCCTGGGCTCCCTTGGGGCCGATGCGAGGGTCAGCGAGAGCCTCCTCGCGAAAAAAAATCACACGCGGATTGGCCCATAACATGTCCTGTACACGAGCCGGGTTGCGTTGCGCCCAGGACTTGATCGCCGGCCAGGAGGCCTGTCCCGGCATCAACTCTCCTTGCTCAATCAGCCAGCGCCCGACAGATTGGTAAGGATGGTTGTTGTGACCGGCAAAAGCCAAGCGTACAAAATGCTCGCTGCCATCAGCTTCCGTCAGCTTGAGCCGCCCAGACCCCTGAATCTGCAAGATCAAGGCATCCAAGGGGTCTGCCACATAAGCAATTTCACGGTTGCGCAGGCTGTCGCGAGCCACAGGCAGAGAATCAATTTGTTGACGGCTCCAGTAGGGTTGGCGAAGGGAAATATCGCTGGGAAGCGCAAACAAGGGCACATTGAAACGCTGATCCGATATTCTTCGAGCCTCGAGCAGCGGTTCAAAATAACCTGTGATGAGGCCCTCGCTCACCCCTTCGGGGCTTTCAATTCGAAAAACTTGCAAGTGCTGCTGAAGCCACTGGTGCGCCTGCTCGTTATCCTGGGGAGGCAATGACTTCGCAGCAACACAGACAACCCGCCAAGCCGGGAGGGGCTTTTCACAACTTTGCAGTAAGGCAGGCCAAAACTCGAAAACGCGATCTGAAGACCAGCCGGGCAAATGGTTCCAATCCACTGCCACCCACCGGGAGCGCGTCTGCGGCCCAAGCATTTCGAGTGGGGGCCTCAAGACAGGGGTCTCAATAAGCCTTGTGTCAAGCGTGAAGGATGCCGGAACAGATGCCGAACCCCCGCCATGAGAAATAGTAAACTCTGGCGAGGAAGCGCAAGCGGTCAGTAAAGATAAAATCAAAACATACAACACAGACCCACCGACGGGCCTTTGGAATTCAAATATGTGGCTGTTGATTTTGGAGGCTCTGGGGGCCTTGATGCTTTTTGTGTTCATCGTGTGGTGGACGATGTTTTCTGGCCGCCAACATGGAGAGCGCCACGTTGATATGAGCGGCCCCAAAGACGCTGAACAATCGGCCGCTGCGGCTGATTTGCCACCCACGACCCGCCAGTCTGACAGGCTGCCAAGCCGAGATTAATGCAACGCTGAAGGCAAGGCAAGAGCAAATTCTGGCACCGGGGCCTCGAAGGGCTCGGCGTTTTCTGTGATGCAGAAAAAACTGCCACGCATACTGCCGCTGGGGGCACTGATGTGCGTCCAACTGGTGTATTCGAATTGTTCACCAGGCTGCAAAAAAGGCTGATGCCCTACCACAGCCAGCCCACGCACTTCCTGTTGATGGCCTTGTGAGTCAGTGATAAACCAATGCCTGGCGATGAGTTGCGCTGCCACACCACCAGTGTTCTGAATGGTGACTGTGTAAGAAAACGCAAATTGATTGGAAGCAGCATCAGACTGCTCTGGCAGCGGGCTAACAACCACACTGCAAGTGAACTCGGGTTGGGTCATGCGCGTATTTTATGCTGGAGTGGCCCGCTTTGTGTGTCATCGCTGATGTGGTGATCAGTTGGTGCAAAAAAGCCACCTGACATGATTGATACACAAAAAATCTGGCAGCCTTCAAAGCCGCTATACATCGCAAACCGATCAGAGGTAAGCTGATGGCCCGATCAGAGTTTTCTTAGCACTGGACACGTCCCCATGGACAAGCACACCGCCCTCACTGCACGTAATTTTCCCTCGGCAGAGGAAGAAGCCACCCAAGCCAAACCCTCTCACCTCTATACCGGACCCGAAAGTTCCTATCGCCTGGCCTTCACGGATACCGAATTTCTCGTCCGGGAAGAACTGCGCCCTGTCCGGATGCAACTTGAACTTCTGAAGCCCGAGTTGATTCAACAGGAACAAGGCATCCGCTCGACCATCGTGATTTTTGGCAGCGCTCGAATTTTGGCCCCTGAAGCGGCGGCCCTGGTGCTGGAACAAGCTCAACAGTCTCAAGACGATGGGGCTATTCGGCGCGCCCAAACTCAGGTTGAAATGTCTTGGTATTATGAGGAAGCCCGCAATTTTGCGGCCATAGTCACAAGTCGCACCCGGCGCATGGAAACACCCGTTCATGTGGTCACAGGGGGCGGGCCGGGCATCATGGAAGCCGGTAACCGTGGCGCTTATGAAGTTGGAGGCAGAAGTCTGGGCCTGAACATCGTGCTACCTCATGAGCAGGCACCCAACCCCTTTATTACCCCGGAGTTGTGCTTTCAGTTTCATTATTTTGCCCTGCGCAAAATGCATTTCCTGATCCGCAGTATTGCTCTTGTGTGCTTTCCTGGGGGGTTTGGCACCCTTGATGAGCTGTTTGAAATACTGACCCTGATTCAAACCGGAAAATGCCGGCGCCGGCCGATTTTGCTGTTCGGGCAGACATTCTGGAAAAAGCTCATCAACTTTGATGTTCTGATTGATACGGGCATGATCAGCCCCGAAGATGTGAATTTGTTCCGATTTGTTGAAACAGCCGAAGAAGCCTGGTCACATCTTGAGGCTCAGTACGGATTTGATTTTGGTGAAACCGAAACCGGAGAATTTGCAGCAGATATTTAGTTTTACTGTGTCAAATATTAAGCTTATCGTTGATCCTCCCGCAACACGGGCACGTGTGCAGGGAGTGCATCAACGCGATGGCGATAGGCAGCCGTAAAGATGTTATATGCGTGCTGCGTGGCACACTGAGGTGTGACCCCAACGCTCTTGCTTTCAAAGGCAAGCCATCAACGCTACACTGGTCTAAACTGACCTGCGGCACTGTGAGTGCGTCACAAAGTGGCTGCGCGCAGCATGACGGCGAAGGGGGCGGTCAGTGAAGGGCCGATGACACCAGATTTTGCGTCAGTCCTGTCAATTTGACAAAGCCCCCAGCCAGAGGCCCCCCCCAAAAAAACAGCCCCCTCATTCAGGGGTTTGGCCAAGTTTTCGAGCTTGACCTTGAGCCCGCAGGCCACTTAAATTCAGGGTTCGCGGCAGCTTCAGGGGTTTCAAAGCCAGGGGCCTTATGCCATTCGCCAGGTGTTTGCAGTTGAGAGTGAAGTATCATGGGTTTGAAGCTTTCTTTATCCAGTCAACCCGGCCTTGACCCCAGCCTTGCCAGCGTGCGCGAAAAATCCGATGCCTTGGTGCGCGAGGCTTCCCATGGAAAATTCACAAGCGTCGCTGCCTTGGTGCATTTCAGCGGTAAGGACAAAGCGGCCAACCGCTTGCGCGCCGAGCTGACGCGAATGTTAC
>JBKDQE010000055.1:0-96904 GCA_046342195.1 Burkholderiales bacterium | reverse complement strand
TCAAAGACATCCTCACCAAACTCCCCACCTGGCCCAACAGCCGATTGGCTGAGTTGCTGCCGCACCGCTGGACGCCCCCCCTCCAAGCCTGAGCAGAGCTTCGCGTAGGGGTCAAGATGGGTTTGGCGCGCGCTTACGGTCGGCACCCCACGTGTGTGTCAGGCTTTCCAAGTCGAGCCCAGAGCTATCGAGCTCGAGGGTGTCTGCGTACCAGTTGTGGCGGCGCACATAGGCCGAAGCCTTCTTCCAGGCCAACGAAAGAACGACTGGGTCGCTGAGGTACCCCAGGCGAGGCGCTAGTACTGCGTACTTCTCACGTATGAGAGTCACTCGTTGTGCCCCTTAGCTACCCTGGCTGCTCAAGCGGTCCCAGGCATCTAAGACGAGACGTCGGGTTCTGTACTCGCCGTAGGTTCGCAGTTCGCCTTCCTTGAGGACGCGGAAGGTTTCGCTGGGGTAGTCCTCACCCATCACCTCCTTGGGGTCGAGGATGTAGCGCAGCTCGTCGCGCGTGAGCCCGTACAGGCGTGCGTAGTACGCATCAAGTTCGGCGCGCAGAAGAGCTCGGCGCTCAGGGTTCCACAGAAAAGGCGGACCCTCGTAGCCGAGGTCCGCGGCCCAGGGGGCCATGTCGAACGCCGTGTAAGTCAGTTCCAGAATGCGCGGCACTAAATATGAATGGTCGAGTTCCGTGTAACGCTCAGGCGGAAGAATTGGAAGTTGTTTGACGTGAAAGTAATTTGTGTTCACGCCGCCAATCTTCTGCCTGGCAACATAGTCCAATACCAGTGCCGCCATATTTCCAATCAACGCGGCAATGCTTCTAGCCGAAATTGATGATTCCGGCAACACCAGGTTCATCGAATTTCCCACGCCGGAGAGCGGCAACAAGGAGGTCAGGAACGTACGCTCGTTAGTAGGAGATGTAACTGTCTTGAATACCGGGGTCCACGAATAAGGCCAATCCTTGGGGAGCCTTTCTCGAACAACTTCGGCGTCGACCCAATAGAACGGGCTTATGGAATAGTTGGGGTTCTCATAGTCTTCAGTGCTTGTTTCTGGAAGTACTCGATACCCTCGGTCCTCTCCTCGCGCCTCATAGGAACCCGACCGATGGTCAAAGAAGTCACACATCTTCCCTTCGTAGAGCGGCAGGCGGGCGCGGCCTGGTTCAAGGTGGAACAGGTTGCTGTCATTCGCCATATGAAACATCATCCGAAGTCTGACGCCCCATGGACTTACCTCAGGTGAATCTTCCTTAACCAGCACTGGCGCAGCACGGTAAAGCTTTTTAGTGAGCTCCGCGTCCCGCTCGCTTCTGAAAACCGGGCAGGTCAGGGTATTTGGATTGATGAGACGGAACTCCTCTGGGCCAAGGTTGAATTGCCGTCTTGGGTCGGCGAACTGCTCAGTGTTTGTCGCAAAACAGACAAACGATGCAGAAGAGGCCTTGCCCAGCGTCATCAAACAGAACTTCATGCGACTATCAACGGCTGGAAAAATTCGTTCTCGGTTCTCAATATCAAATAGCCTCACGAGGCGTGCGCTCTGTGTCAACTCAGAAAAGAACGCCTTGGTACTGTCGTCAGTCGCAATACCGGTCGGCACGACAAATCCAGCCCGTCCATCTTTACTTAGCGCTTGGGAATAGGTTTCCGAAAATAGTGCATAGGTATTGACATCGCCCACGCCAGTCAACGGATACCTCCCTGAGGCGTGAGCGAACAGGCTACTGGCTTCGGCACCCCGCCGAGTCGCGACGAACTCTTGATAGAGCGCTATTTCCGCCGAATTTGGTCGACTCAGCCCTTGGCTGGCCTCCACATCCGGGTAAAGCGTGTGCAGCAGCAATCCGTCCGCAAGCAGTCCGATGCGACGGCCTCTTTCAGCCTTGTTCTGTGCCTCTGCTATCAGCGGACTACGCGTCGCAAAGAACTCTTCCTCCTGCAACTTGATGCGTTCCCAGGGTGGATTGCCCAGAAGCACATCGAAGCCTCCCCGTGCCTTGACTCTCGGGAACGCCTGCCACCAGTGAAAGGCCTGTGCTGCTGCTGCAGCTCTCGTGGTGACTTCTGCGACCCCCGGACGAGGCTGGTCTCCATTAAGTACCAACCAGAGGTCCTGACTTGTTGGCAAATGGCCCTCGAGGTCTGCGCTCTTGGGTAGTACGAAGGCAGTAACAAAGAGGTTTGCGGCGAGTCGAGCCCTTGATGCTGCAATCGCTGCTTCAAGCTCCTCATACGCCTTTCGCTTTGTCTGCAGGGCGTCCAGGGTGTCGTCCGGTAGGGCCTCGAAGCTGAGGGCGTCAGCTTCATTGACCAAGTCGAGACTCAACATCTGGCGGGACTTCTCCCTGTACTTTTCGATGGCCCTGAGTGCCTCACGGTTGGCTTTCTTGACGCGCTTGGCCACATCCTTGTCATCTCCAGAGAGCGGGTTGAAGGCCTTGTCTGGGATGCCTGCTTGAAGAATTGATTCGTCCAAGACGCCAAGAAGGGCATCGCCGCACCGCAGGTGTGCATCTAGAAAAGTCAATGGTCTGTCAGGCGCATAACCTTCAAGCCAAAGTGCTGTCTTGGCCAGGGCGATGGCCAACGCGTTCTTGTCGACGCCAAAGATGCAGTGAGCAATTACGTCCCGAAGAGCGTGTCTGTAATCTGCGGGTGTAGGTACTCCTCCCTCCCGTTCGACTGCCGCGCGGTACTTGGCCACCTCATCGGCCAAGCGGCGGGCTGCGGACAGCAGGAAGTGGCCGCTGCCGCAGGCCGGGTCGCAGATGGTGAGCGACAGCAGTGCCTCGACAGGGCGCTGCGGATTTGCCTTGACCGCCTGCGCGATGACGGGCTCTAAAGCGCTCTTGATGAGCTCCTGCACTAGGCTGTCGGGGGTGTAGTAGCTGCCCGTGAGCTTGCGGGTGTTGCCCTTGGTGGAAGCATCGGTCTCGTCGTCGCCGACAAAGGCCAAGCGTGCCGTGACGGGCGATGTCAGCCCCTGCAGGTCGGGCACCAGCTCCAACAGGCTTTCATAGACGCTGCCCAGCTCCTCCGGACCCATGTCGCGGTAGTTGACGCGCGACAGCCCGCCATCGGCGCGAAACCATCCGAGCTGGAACACGGCGGCCAGGAGGTGACGGTTATCGAGCTGCGCCGCGTCCAGCTTGGGGCACTGTTCGACGTCGAACAGCCCGCCCAGCGCGGGCAGTCCCAATGCGGGTTCACCGCGGGCCAGCGCGCCGAAGGTAATGGTCAGCGCTTGCCAAAGGTCGGCGTGGCGGTCGTGCTGGCTGCGCCGTACGGCCCGCTCGCGCAGCCAGGTCATCGAGTAGCCGGCCAGGTAGCGTGCCTTGGCATCGTCCGTGGCCTCTGGCGTGAAAACCAAGCGCTCGCCCGTGCCGCGGTCACGGCGGTCTTCCACGGTGGCCAGGAAGATGAGGCGGTACACCAGCCGAAGTAGCTCTTCGAAGAAGGCCTGTCGGTCGTAGCCACCTTCAGCGGTCTGCAGCGCTGAGCGCAGTTCGCCGTTGGCAGGGTGGGAGAGAAAGCCCGTGCCAAGCGCCCTGAGAGCCTTGGCGACCTGGTCGCGCAGCTTGCCGCGTACGGTAACGCCGGACTGCTGGCCAGCTGCCCGCCAGCGCTCCCAAGGGCAGTCGCTGGGTTGCGTCTCGGCGGTCCCGAAGCGGCTGGCGTGGCCCAGCAGCCAGAACGCGCTGAAGTCAGCCAGCAGCTCTTCGTTGAAGAGCGCCTCCAGGTCAACCTCGATGTAGGCCGGGCGGGTAAGGCTGGCGTTGTCGCGCAGGATGCGCAAGGTCAGCCCGTTGCTGACGATGGCCCAGAGTGAGGCGTCGCTGGCGTTCAGCGCCTCCTGCGCCAGCATGAAGGGGCTGCGGCGGCGAGTCTTGCCCGTGTCGGGGTTGGTCTCGCCGAAGCGCTCGGCGGCGGCGTCCAGCGGTTCGTCGAAGCCGGCAAACACCAGCGGAACGCGGCCGCCGTTGCCGGCATGGCCCACGGCGTACTGGTGGCCAGCCTTCTCGATGGCCGCGCAGCGGGAAGCATCCTGAAAGTGCAGCACGTCGCGCAGCAGTGGCAGGAGCCACTCGCGCACAGTGACCTCATGGGCTCGCACGTCTTGCCGCTGACGGAGGGCTTTGAAGTCTTGCCAGAGGTTGAGCGCAATTTTGAAGTCGCGCGCAATCTCGTCGCGCAACTTCAGGCCCTTGGCGATGCGGTAGTGGCTCTCGGTCTGCTCGGTACCCTTGGGGTCGGCCAGCAGGGTCAGGCGCGTGAGCTCTTCGGCGGGGATGAGACCGCCTTCGATGCGGATGGCTCGGTAGGCCAGCTGGTGGGTGAGTCGTTTGGCCATGGTGTCAGGCTCCCACGGCGTTGGTGGCTGCAGCGCCCGTGTCGGGCAACAGCATGTACAGGCCCATCACATCTACAGGCAGGCTAGCCGTGACCTGGTAGCTGCCGCGGCCTTCGGCCGCTTCGCGCACTCGGCGGTGGTCGGCCAGCAGCGCTTGGGCGCGGGCCTTGGCGATGGCTTCGAACTGGGGCTGCCAGCCGGGCAAGGCATCCAGCGCGGATTGGAGTTGGCGGTCGCGCAGCGGGGCAGGCATGTTGCGGGTGGCTTCGGCGCCGAGCAGCTGGCGGGTCTGCTCGGAGGTGAGTTCGACAAAGGCGTCAGAGCCTGCGGCCGCCACCGCCACCGCCTCTTCGCACATCAGAAGGCGCGTGGACGTGCCATGGGTGGCCGTGAGTTGATGGCGGATGCGCAGTAGCAGCACGGTGGTCTTGAGGCTCACGGCGCTGACGAAGGCGGCACCGGCGCGGGCCACGGCGGCAGCGTCGTCGCTCGAAGGTGTGGCGTCCAGCGCCTGCTCCAGCAGCGTGTCGGCCAGCACGGCCACTAGCGGGTGCGTGCGGTGGATGAAGGTGGCGCCTTGCGCGGCAGGCTGGTGGAAGTCGATGCGCAGCGTGCCAGACAGGCCTTCTGCGGCGAGGCGTTCCTGCACCGTGCCCGGTAAATGTTCGGTCAGCAGCTTGAAGTGCTGCTTGACTGGCTGCAGCGGTGCGCCGAGCTGGCGGGCCGCACGACTGACGAATCGCTCGACGTCGGCTTCGCCGCCCAACACAGCCGCGGACTTGCGCCACTCGGGCAGCACGTCCTCGGGCTTCAAGCGGCGCTGGGCAAAGATGCTGCGGTTCTGCTTGGCCTTCTCCTTGGCGCTTTGCCAGGCCAGGTCAATCTCCTTGGCCGGCTCGCCGAAGAGGTCGAGCTGCGATTGCGCGTTCAGCGGCGTGCCCTTGCGCAGCAGCACCGCGTTCATGAGGGCCTGGGTGAGCTTGCCCTCGTCGTCGGGCATGGGCACCAGCACACCCAGCTCTTTGCGGATGCTCTCGGCCTTGCGCAGGATGACCTGCAGGACGGCACCGTCCACCGGGTTGTCTTCCCCGTAGAGCATGGTGCTGCGGACCTCCCGGGCCTTCTGGCCGAAACGGTCAACACGTCCTTCCCGCTGCTCATGACGCGTGGGGTTCCAACTGAGGTCGTAGTGCACGACCGCGGTGAAAAGCCCCTGCAGGTTGATACCTTCGGAGAGGCAGTCGGTGGCGACAAGGATGCGCACATCACTGTCGCCCAACTGCTCCACCGCGGCTTCGCGTTCGTCGGGTGTCAGCTCGCCAGTGACGGCCTTGACGGTCGCCGACTTGAACTTCTCCTGCAACGCAGCCGCGAGGTAGTGCGCGGTGGCGATGTAGCGGCAGAACACAACTGGCTGGAAGCCGTCCTTGAGTAAGACGGCCAGATGTTCTTGCAACTTCGCGAGCTTGGGGTCATTCTGTTGGCCGGCCAGCGCTTGGGCGCTGGCCATCAGCTCTTGCAGGCGCAGGCTGTCCTCGGTCTGGGCGCCGGGCTCCATGTCGTCGGTAGACAGAGCGTCTTCGGTGCCGTCCAGGACCCGGTCGCTGGCCTGGGCTTCGAATTCCTCCAGCGAGGCTGCTTCAGGGACCCCCGCTTCGCCTTGTGCGCCTTGCAGGCGTGTGCGGAGTGCGTTCATCGCCGCGGCGGGAGACGACGAAATGCAGCGCAGAAGCGCCAAGGCTGCCCACCAGTTCATGCGCTGTTCGCGTAGCCCCTGGCCTTCTGAGCGCTCGACCAGCTCCCGGGCGTAGCCCAGCACATCGTTGAACAACTGACCCCAGGCGCCGGTCAACCGGTAAGTGATTTCGGCGGTTTGCCGGTCCGGGAACATCGACGAGTCTTGCCACTCGGCAATGTCTGGCCTACGACGCTGTACGAAGTGGCGGGATAAGGCCTCGCGCAGGTCGCTGCGCTGGCCCGGAGGCAGGTCCTTGAGTTGGGTGAAGTCCGAGCGCAGGAGGCCCAGCAGGTTGAAGAAGGCTTCTTCGTCGCCGCTGTGTGGGGTGGCGGTGAGCAGCACCAGGTGGCGGTCAGGCTGCGCGGCCAGGCCTTTGAGCAGCTGGTAACGCTGTTGACGCCCTTGGCCCGCTTGGGTGCAGGTGTGGGCCTCGTCAACGATGACGAACTCCGGACAGAAGCGTTGGAAGGCCTCGCGGCGACGCTCGGACTTGATGTAGTCCAGGCTGACGACGGTGAACGGATGGGCATCGAACAGCGACGTACCTGGCGGGAGGTCGCGCTCCAAGCGGTCTGCGGTGTTGGACCGAACCACGACCGCGGGAATGTGGAAGCGGCTGGCCAGCTCGCGCTGCCATTGCTCACAAAGGTGCGGAGGGCACAGCACAGTGAGGCGCTGAACTTCGCCGCGGTCGAGCATTTCGCGCGCAATCAGCGCGCCCTCGATGGTCTTGCCGATACCCACGTCGTCGGCAATCAGCAGCCGGACGGTCGGCAGCTTCAGCGCCATGAGTAGCGGCACCAGCTGGTAGGCGCGGGGCTCGACAGCGATGTTGCCGAAGCTGCGGAAGGGGCCGGCGCCGCTGCGCAGCTTGAGCTGCAAAGCATCCAGCAGCATCTGGCTGGCCGAATGGTTGCGGGCCTGGTCGACGGTTGGCCAGGGGAAAGTGGCAGGTTGAACGGGCTGGCGTTCGAGCGGCAGGTAGACAAGCGTTTCGTCGCGCTCACCGCCCCCCAGGGGGCGCAGGCGCAAGGTCTGCTGGTCAGACTCCGGCAGGACTATCCACTCGCGGCCGCGGGCCGAAACAAGGCTTCCCGGAAGGAACTCCGGCAGAGGTGCGTTCATGATGCTTACGATTTGCCGGGACCAAAGAGGTCGGCGTTGTTATCGAAGATGGCGCTCCAGCTCCCCGTGTCTTTCGGGAAGCGCACCACGAGGTAGCCCAGTTCGTCGAGCTTGCGGTCAATAACCGCGTCTTGCGCTCGCTGGGTGTCGGTCTCGTGGTGCGGACCATCGATGAAGACGGCCAAATTCAGGTCGTCGTAGAAGAAGTCTGCACAGGTACTCGCCCCGGCGATGGTGTGCTGGCCACGGTCGGGCTTGCGATAGCCGTGCTCGGCCACTTGGTCGAGCCATGCTTGCTCAAGCGTGCTGCCCGCCGTGCGAGCCAGTTGGGCGTCGTGCTCTTGCGGAGCGCGACCTTGGGTGCCTTGGTTTGTCCGGGCCTGGGTCAGCCGGCAGAGCATGTCCAGCAACAGTCCGCCAGCTGCCTTGTCTTTGCGGTCGATGAGCGAGTGGTCAGGCTGGTTGTAGTACGAGAGCAGGCAGCGGTAGCAACCCGCCTCGCAATATGGCTCGCCGTTGTGGTCCAGTTCTTCGACCAAACTGTCTCGCTTCCACGCTTGACCCGCAGGTGGTGCCTTGAAGTGCATCACCTCAAGCGCCTTGGCAGCCACGGCAGCCAGTGCGTCGGGCTCGGTGGCCAAGCGGGTGAGCACGCCTGCGCCGCCCTCCGCCGCTTCGAACAGCAGGATGGACTGGCGGTTGTCGCGCGTGGGCAGCGGCTCGGCCATGAGCTCACTCTCCTCGAGCTGGTAGACCGCTTCAATGCCGCGCTTCAGCGCGTACTGCAGGGTCGTCAGCGTCTCGGCTTCCAGCACGCCCAGCCGGTGGTGTGGCCGAACAATGAGGATGTTGCGGCGGTCTTCGACGTAGGGAACGATGCGCTGAGGCGGGGTCTTGTCTGGGGGGGCATCGCCTTCGCCTTCGGACTCGCCGTTGCCGTCGTCCACGCCACCGACCCAGTGGCCCGTGACCGGGTTCATCATGAAGCCCTGGATGGCCTTTTCCTTGCGGCGCCGCCAGCCGAAGTTCATCCGCCAGACAGTGGCCGCAGGGCCGTACTGCATCTCAAGCAGAGGGCCCTCCGCGTCTTCCACGACGGTGGTGACCATCTGCAGCTTGCCCTCGGCTTCTGCGAACTGCAGGGTGGTCTGCATCTCGTAGCCCTGCCGCACCCGCTCCTCCTCGTTGGCGGTGATGCGCTCGGCACGCTTGGTCGAGACGTTCTCGATTCGGTAGAGGTTCTTGACCTCCTGGGCCTCTGCCAACGAGGCGCCACAAGATACACATCGGTCGGCGTCGCGCTGCGACCGGAAGTGGCCGTAACCGCATGACGGACAGAGCCGGGCCACCTCGGTGGGCAGCCTGGCGCCTTCGGTCACCTGGTCTTGCCCAGTGATGGTCAGCAGCGCCTTGGTCACCCGGTACTGGCTGCCCTCGTGATAGATGAGGCTGTACGGGCCGAACTCACCCAGCGCCAGGAAGCGGGGGCGCGACAGGAAACTCTCGCGGCCGATGGAGCCACGGCGTGCCGGCAGATAGGCCAGCAGCGGCAGCCGCGGGAAGTTGTAACCAGGTAGGAAGCCCTGCGAGGCGAGGTAGCGGTAGGTGTAGAAGTCGGAGTTGAAGGCGCTGTCACCAGCCAGCAGCAGGTCGCGCTGCTTGCGCGCCTCGTTGTGGCGCTGCTGGGCCTCACGCCGCTCGCGCTCGCTGGCGGCAGGGTTGTTCTCAATCTTGAAGTTGAGTTCAATGGCCTGGGCGGTAGCGCGATAGAGGTCCCGCCAGCGCTGCAGGGCGCCATCGAACTCCAGATAGGCGCGCTGGAACACCGATTCGGCCCAGTGGTCGGTGTACCAAGGGGCGTTGCGCGGCGTCAGTTCGTTGGCCAGCATCGACAGGACGCGCAGTCCGCGTTCGTGCGCCCGGCGCTTGGCCTCAGCCTTGTCGAGGTCGCTGGCCATGTCCTCGGTGATGGGCAAGTCCTCCGGCTGGTTCATGTCCAGCAGGTCGCGCACGCTGTTGCCCAGGCGCTTGCCGGTTTCCGCCAGCCAGATGGCGTGCATGTGGCTCTTGACCAGCTCCAGGTTGGCCAAGTCCAGCGTCGGTGCGTTCACCTGCCCGTGCACCATGCGAACGGGGTCACGGAAGTAGTACTGGTCGTGCGGGGACTGGCTGGCGCAGTAGGTGATGACGAGCGCCGGTTGGCCCGCACGACCCGCCCGGCCGCTGCGCTGGGCGTAGTTCGCCGGGGTAGGCGGCACGTTGCGCATGTAGACGGTGTTCAGCGACGAGATATCGACGCCGAGCTCCATCGTCGGGGAGCAGAACAGCACCGGCAGCCACTCGAGCTCCGTGCCGTTCTTCTTGCGCCACTCGTCGCGGTCCTTCTCCGTGAAGCGGAATCGGGCCTCGCGCTCCAGTCGGTCGTCTTGCTCGACTTGGGCGGTGTGTTCACGCGCCTCGAAGTCAAATAGCTGGTGCACGGGGCTGACCAGCAGGCCGGCGATGTTGCGGTAGAGGGCGCGGAAGAACGCGTTGTCTTCGGCTTGCCGCTGGCTCTGGCCATCGCCCAGCTCCCACAGCAGCGTGGTGCCGTTGAGTTGCCAGCCGGTCAGACCGACGTCGGTCTCCTCCTTGCGCACGAGGCCGTAGGACTCTGCCGCCTTTAGGAGCGCACCCACCACATCCGACCATGTTTGGTCGTTGATGCCCTTGTAGTACGGGTTGCTGCCGCCCCAGGTGCTGCCTTTGCGGAGCTCGCGCCCGAGACGCGAGGGACTGGAGCCAATGACGAGGAAGTCTTCCAGCTGCACTCGACGGCCGCGTCGGTCCGCCTCCTCCTTGGGGCGGCTGGTCACGAACCAGCGGGCTGGAACCGGCCGCTCGTCTTCCGTGAAGCCCCACGGCTCGCGCAGGTTGGCGTAGCTCTGGGTTCGCAGCTGGTCCAGCTCGGTGCGGTCAAGGTAGCGGGTCGCGATGCACAGCCCCTGGCGCATGAAGTCGAACAGCTCGCGCAGGACTTTGACGCGCTCTGCTGGCTTGGCGACCTGCAGAACCTGAGGCGCCTCTGCCCACTCGGAGGCGTCAGCCGCCAGGTCTTCAAGGTCCTGGTAGTTGATGCGCACCAGCCCCAACTGCTCAAGGTTGGGGTTATTGAAACGCCAGCCGCGGCGCAGGTCGAAGTAGGTGCGGTAGCCCAGGATGCCCCTCATCGCCTCCTGAACTTGGCGGCGGGTGTTGCCCTTGAGCTCGGGCTGCTGCATGTATTCCGCGCGCACGGCGGGGTCGTCGCGGTGGAAGCCCAGGGCTTCGAACACCGCGTTGGCGACCTCCCTCTCGGTCAGTGGGTTGCTGCCTGCTTTCTGGGTGGCTGACAGCAGCGCGGCGCGGGTGAGCAGTACCTGCAGAAAGTCGTTGAAGTGTCCGGCTTGCAGGGCGGCGTCTTGCCGGTTGTCGGAGAAGCCGAGCACTTTCTTGGCTTCGGCCGACAGCTGCTGGTCTTGCTCGTAGAGGTAGCGCAGCGCTGACAGGGTCAGCATGGTCGTGGCCGAGCTGCGACCTTCAGCCGACAAAGAGGTCAGACGCAGAGAGTCCTTGCCCGCCGAGCTGTGGGCGACCCCGCAGGCCAGACAGAAGCGGAAGGAGCCAGGGATGAACCAGGCCTGCAACCCCTGGTCGGTCGCAACGACGCCGTCCGCCCGCACCTTGACGGGTTGCGGCACGAACTTGCGCTGGCCCGACTTGATGCGCCACTCGCCATCGGCGCGCTCTTCGAGCCAGGACTCCGGGTAGCGCTCCAGGTTGTCGGGCTCCCAGACGCCGCGGCCATCGGGCATCAAAAAACCAAACTTGACCTGTTCGTCATCGTGCTGTCGCTCTTCGATGTTGCGCACATCGAAAGCGCGGCCCTCGGGCCCGTCGGTGTCCCAGACGGGGATGTACTCTTGCCCGCAGTCACGGCAGAAGTGGGCATGGTAGTAACGGCGCTGACGTTGGTCGTCACCGGAGACGAACTGTTGACCGTCGAGCGTGATGGCGCGCTGGCCGGGTGCTTCGAGCGTGGTGTAGACCTTGCCGCCGCCCGCGATGAACTGGTGCAGCTTGAACGCAAAGAGGCTCTTGCCGGCCCCGTCGGTCACCGCGTAGGCGCGCAGCATGAACTGCTGCAGGTAGGCCAGACAAGTCTCGAACGACTCGCCAGAGTCGGCGCTGAGAGCTTTGGCTGCATCCGCCAGCGTGCGAGGCTTGGCACGGCGCGGCTTGTCGTCCTCGTAAGTCAGACCCAGCGTGAGCTCCACCCAAACCGACATGGGGTGGGCGGCCATCGCGTCGTAGCTCAACCCTGTCGGCACGCCGGAACGAATGGCTTCACCGAGGCGCGGGCGGACGCTGTCGAGCGTCTCGTGCTCCGGAGTCGTGCGCCTGAGGGTTTCGGTGATGATGTTGCGGTCAGGAATGGCCGTTCCGAACAGGCGCCGAGCGACGTTGGCCACCACGGCGTTGCGCTCCATCTGCGTGCCCTCTGAGGCCATGGTGGCCGAGGTGCCGATGCAGATGAGGTTGTCCGACAGCGCCTCGCGAACGCGCCGGACCAGAAGAGCGACGTCGGCGCCTTGCCGGCCTCGGTAGGTGTGGAGCTCGTCCAGCACCAGGAAGCGCAGCCCCTTCGCGTTGCGCATAACCGCCTTGTCAATGTCGTTCTGCCGGGTCATCAGCAGCTCGAGCATCATGAAGTTGGTCAGCAGAATGTCCGGCGGGGTGGCGGCCATGGCCTGCCGCTCCTCATCGCTTTCCTGCCCGGTGTAGCGCCCAAAGCTCACCCCCCGCGTGGCGGGGTCAGAGCCCAGGAACTTCTTCAGCTCCTCGAGCTGGGAGTTGGCCAGCGCGTTCATCGGATAGATGACGATGGCGCGCGTGCGCGGCGTGGGGTCGGCCTTCTTGGCCTTCAGACAGGCGTCGACGACAGGGATGAAATAGCTCAGCGACTTGCCCGAGCCCGTGCCCGTGGTCAGGACGTAGCTCTCGCCCGCGAGGGCCAAGCTGATGGCTTCGGCTTGGTGCTGGTGCAGAGGTAGGGTGACCCCAGCCGAGCTCGCCGACTTGCCCAGGCGAAAGATGGCCGAGCACTCGGGGCTGAGCTGTCCACTGGCCACCAGCTCATCGACCGTGCCCCCTGAACGGTAGGTTGGGTTGATTTGGATGAGCGGTTCGGGCCAGTAGCGCTGGCTGGCGTACTCCCGGTCTACGAACTCGCGAATGTCGTCGGAACGCAGGCGGGTGAAGCTGCGACTGAACCCGGCGTATTCGCCGACCAGATGCTCGCGGAACTGAAAAACGTCCAAGTTGTCCTCCCTTGATGCTCAGCGGCTCGACGGCTGCTTTGTGAGCTCCTGGCCAGTGGCGATGCCCAGCCGGTCGCAGTGCTCGCGCACGAGCACTTCGATGAAGTTCGCGATGGTGCGATGGTCACGCGCCGCAGCGACGCGCACGAGTTCCTTCAGCTCCGGGCTCACCCGAAGGTTCAAGGTCTCTGTCTTGCGTTCCATGCACACCTCCGGTTAGGGTTGCGCATCGAATGTAACGCAGATGTGTGTCACTGACTATCATCCGTTTGCGTTATCTAAGAATATTTTTTTGAATCCCTGTCGCTGCCATGCTGAGTTCGGTTTCCTTTATGTCTCTTGCCGCCTTCAAAGAAATGCCTGTGCGGCCAGATTTGGCGGTTATCTCGATTCGGGATTACTCCTCGAGCCGAAAACTGCCTTCGTTCGAAGGGTATCGTTTCGTGCTGCCAGTCCACATGCTGGACGTAGCAGAGGAGCACTTGCGTCTGTCTCCCGGGACCTGGGCCGACGAACCAACAGAGAGCCAGCATCTCGAGTACTGCGGGGAGCCTGATGAACAGGCGCCTTCGCTTTCACACGCCCGCGCCATCAAACAGTTCTTGGCGGAGCTTCACGCTGAGACCACCGGGTATGACGTCGTCGTGCACTGCTCCCAAGGCGTATCTCGGTCTGCCGCAGTTGCCGCCTGGGCCGCGGAGAAATTTGGCATTCCGTTGGTAGACCCTGCAGGTCAAGGTCTTGACGAAGCGAACCCTCGGCTTCTCCGCTTGCTGCGCGGAATTCCGTAAGGTGAAAGCCGGGGCCAAGGTGCCGGTTTTAGAGTCTTGGGCTTATTCGCCTAAAACCTAAAACTCGGGCTGATGGGTCCTTTGGCTAGACGTCATGCAAGCGCAGTTGCTTGCATCACTCAACCCAAAGGACACGCCATGAACATCGTCAACGTTTTGCTCGCAGCTCCCGTCGACCACAATCTGGAGGTCATCGGCGAATACCTGTGCCTCTTCGACTCTGCCGCGCGCAATCGCATCAAGTTTCTGAAGTTGGATGACCGACACATTGATGAAATGCTTGCGGCTCGATTCCATGCGTCCGATGGAAGCAGGGAGCAGATGGGCGCCTTTCGGCGCATCGTGCACTCGCGCGTGATGAAGTGGGTGGATGTTCACTATCCGGACCACTTTTTGGGGATGTTTGAGGACTTCGCGCTGAGCGACCCCGAGTATTTCGGGCCTCCCATCTGCGACAGTTTTGAGTTTTTCGTGGCCGAGTACTTCCGATATTGGGATTCGGTCAGCGAATTGATGGTGCGCACGCCCTTCGACCAGCATCCCAGTGAAGAACAACTTCGCGAACTTCACGCGAGCTTAGTGGAAAAGCTGTCACCCTATGCCGAGGCTGACGCCGAGGCAGAAATCCAGTAAAAAACGGCGCAACCTCAGTCGCGCCGTGTCGGTGCCCACGGGCACTCGAATCAATCAATATCGAGGTGTTTCAACGTTTGGGGCGACTGGGTCGCCCCCTTTTCTTGGTCCTGGTGAATTTTCTTGAGCGTTGAACGAGGCTCAATTTTTCAAGATGACTCGCAATCGTGGAATAACTGCCGCTACCCAGTTCCAATCGCAGATTGAGCAGACTGGGTTGGCGACGTTGCTTCACCAGTGCGACATAGGCCCGCACCACGTCCGAGGTTGATATTCCTGGTCTTGCCATTGCCATGACGTCCTTTCCATGCGCATCAATGCGCATGAGTCGTGTAGCCAGCATCAGGAATTCGGTGCTGTAATTTATATGGATTGCGCCCTTGGGGGCAGATATCGGATATTTCCTGCATCGCAACTACTTTTTATTCGATGCAAGCCATCCACACTGCGCGAGAACTCCTGCCGACCGCTGTATTGACTGCGGAGCTTGAGGCGACCGAGGAGCCTATCCAGCCAGAGCAAATCGGTGCGTTTTTTGAGGCGCGTATCAGCGAGCAAGCCCGATTCAAAGCGCTGGCCAACGAGCTTGAACTGCTGCGCGCTCGCCTCGATGCCCACGGAAAAGCCGTGGTTGAGCTGTTCTGCCTCTTGGTCGAGAACTCCCCCGAAGTCCTGCCGCCGGAGTGGGCAGCGGTCGCCGACGTCATCGCGGCCGAGGAGCGCCTGTGGGTCTATCCAAAGGCGACGGTCGCTCAGATTGAAGAAGAGCCCCCCGAGGCCTTCATGCCGTTTTTGAACCGAAAGCGGTTGGCTGAAGAGTGGCCCCGGCTCCTTGAGCACGCGCGCAGGGTCTATGAGTGCCAGCAGTCGGGCGCTCGATTCGGCTACCAGAGCTGATGACCGTTCCCTTGGCCCGGCAGACCAGTCGGCCCGCCGTCGGGCTCGTGCACGCGCAGCGTGGAGAGGGCGCTGACGCGCTGTCGACCACCTTTTGGTAGAGACACTGCGGGCGCCCTTCGTCGTTTGTTCGGGGCCGCCCCTGCAGCTGGAGGTCCGCCCAGCGAACGACAAAGCAAAGGCCCTCCTGCTTGCGCGGGAGGGCCCTTTTTGTTGCGCGAGAGGCGGATGCGGGGCTCTCGCTGATGCCCTGGGTTAACGCCGGAACGAGACCGTGATGACGTTGCCCGCCTCCACGGCGACCTGCTCCAGGCCCTCGTTGTTGGCCTTGGCGGGCACGGGCGTCGTGTGAGCCGGCAGCTGCGGCTCGCCCAGACTCTCAGCCAGCGCTTCAATCGGCGTCGTGTGCAGCGCCGTGTTGCCGCCGAGCCAGTGCAGGTCGGACTGCTTCAGTCGCATACGCCCCTTGTTGCCCAGCTTCTCTTGGCGCTCCCTTTCTGCCTCCTCGAGCTTGGCGGTGATGGCCCCCGCACACAGGTGGGTGTAGCGCGACAGCGAGCGAATGTCGCGGTGCCCGCTGAAGGCCTGCAGGTCCAGCACCGTCGGGAACTTGCCCGACTCGGCCGCACGGCTGATGCCCTCGTGCCGCAGGTCGTGCACGCGCAGGTCTTCGAGTCGCGCGGCATCGCAGATGCGGTTCCATGCCGCCAGCAGCTCTTTGACCCCGATATCGAAGACGAGGTCGCTGTTGCGAGGCAGCTGCTGCAGCAGAGCCAGAATGTCGCTGCGCACCGAGAGCTTGCGCGGGCGTCCGTTCTTGCTGGTCGGGATGAAGGTGGTCTTCTCTTCCCAGTTCAGTCGGTCCCAGAACAGGCCCAGCGCCTCCCCCCGACGTGCCGCCGTGGCCAGCTGGAACTGCACGAACGCTTCCATGCGTGGCACGTGCGGGAAGCCTTCCTCGACGGCCTTGCGCTTGGCGCGCTCGTAAGCCTCCTTGCGAGCTTTGTTGACCGCATAGTGCGTGCCGAGCTGGCGCGCGGCCGCAACTTCATCTGCGGCCAGGGCCTCCACGTGCGCCTCGAGCGAGGCCATCTGGTCCTCTTTGCGCGCGGCTTCGAGCAGGCGCAACTCTTCGTCGCCCTTCAAACGACGGTCCCGCTCGTTGAAGTACTTGGGGCGCCTCACGCCGTCCATGGGCGACAGGTCCATGTGGATGCGCCACCCCTTGCGGGCGCGGTTGTAGATGGATGAGAGCAGGTCGAGTTGGCGGTCCACCGTGGCGCCCTCAACGTACTCCACTCGGTCGGCGATGAAGTCCTCAATGTGCTCCGGCTTGACCTGGTTCAATGGCAGGTGCAGCCACTCCAGGGACGTCATTGGTTGCCGATTGGCGCCCAGCGGGGTGAGCGCTTTGCCGTACTCCTTGATTTCGGCCTTGCGCTGAGCGATGCGCTTGCGCAGCTCGTGGGTGCTGTCTTCCAGCATCGCCCGCAGGATGATGATGTAGTTGTCACCGCCCTTCATGCTTGGGCAATCCTCTTCCATGTAGCGGCGGATGAGGTCGGCGGTGGTGGTCTTGGCTGCCTGCGTGTAGTCGCGGAACAGGCCGACTTCTGCCTCGGACTCGATGCGCTTGACGAAGGCCTCGGCCTCCTTGAGGCAGTGGAAGGTCTTGCACTTGTCTTCATGCCCAACGCGCACGTCCTTGACCTGGAAGGTCGTTTCGCCTTGGGTGATATCAGGCGTCAGCCCCTGCTCGATGAGCGCACGCATGTACCCCTCGGCGTCCTTGTGCCGGCCGTAGGCGAACTTGCGGGTGTACTTGTTCTTGTCCTTGCCGCGGTAGCCGGGAACGGTCACGGTGAAGGCAGGGGTGCGGTTGGACCATGGCCCGAGATTTACGCACTCGCCCATGGAGAAAGCCGGCTGCCGTCCAGCTACCAGCAACGTTCTGAGCGAACGACTTCAGGGAGGCGGGACTGAACCGCTCGGGGTATGTGCCATCCAGGTAGGCCTCCACGGCCTCGCGTGGCACTGCAGCCCCAGCGGCTTGCCCAAGAATGAAGAGCTGGGTGCCGCGCAGCAATGGGTCGCGCGCCAAAGCGACAACCAGGGCCAGCAGCGGCTGGGCAGCTTCATTCAGCGCCCAAAGCCTACGAAGCGCACGAAAGATGGGATTGGCGAGGTCCAGGGCATACAAGGTTGCCAGGTGCCGCAGCGCCAGTTCGCGCGCCTTGCGGGTCGGCTTGCCCAACACGTTGCCGTCGACGATGGCTGCCACATAGTCGGCGCGTGTGGCTTGGGGGGGCGTGTGTGCAAGCAGGAGACGCAAGTCTTCCAGCATCATGGTCCGCGCGGCGTGCGGGCCGTTGATGCCGAAGCGGAAGCCCAGCTGGGCCAGCAGTTCCTGGCTCGCCAACGTCACGCAGCGTTTCCTCGCCGGTTGGTGTTCGACAAGGTGTCGTCCGGCACGCCTTCGAGCGGATAGCCCTGGGCGCGGCAGTAGGCCACCACCATGACTTCGACCATGTTGGCGAGGCTGCGCATTTCGCGCTCAGCGGCCAACTGCAAGGCCGCCTTGATGTGTGGCTCCACGCGGACACTGACTACCTGAGATTTGGCTACGGCCATCGCGCGGCTCCTGTGAGTAGAACGCTAGCAAGACGCTAGCTTAACGCACAGAAAGCAACAATCCGAATTCGGCGTCCGCAACGCACAGAAATGGCTCAGTCTTTCTGATTCGGGATTGACGAGACCCTCGAGCAGCACGTCAACAGGCCGTTCATGTGTCACCCGGCATGGTTTTCGAACGCCCGGTCAATATCGGACCGAAATGCTGCGGGAGCGCGAGATTCGCGAGCCGCAGTTCGGTCTCCTTTGGGTAATGCCGCAGCAGTAGTCGCGCTTGTCGGCGTATCTCTTCGGGGCATCCAGGCGTGGCAATGGAATCCAGCAGTTCCTGCAGAAATTCGCGCGTTTCGAGGACTGCGCGGGTTCTCTCGTTCGGCGTTGTCATGCGCGACATCGTCACATGAGGCGCATGTGGCGTCCACAGGTGCCAGAAGTATTCCGGCCGCTTCACACAGTGCAGATATTGAGCCTTACGCACCGGAGTGATTTTTGGGTGACGTTCGCTACACAGGTTTCCAGGCCAACTTCAAATCAAGGAAACCATGTCGAATATCAAGTGCAACCCAATCGTCCACGACAGCATCGATTACCCAACGCTGCTCCAGGGATGCCATCGCGCACGCTACGCGGAATTGCTGAGCCCTGAGGAAGTCGCCGAAATGAGCGCCAGTGACGGCATCGAAACAGCACCAACGGGCTGGGTCATTCACGCCGAACTGTCAAACCAAGACATCGAGCACCTGACACAGCAGCAGAAGCCGCTCATGCGGCTTGTGGTGCAAGACTTCGACGGCGGATTGCCCGTGTTCATACTCACCACCCAAGTGTGCGGCATGCGGTTTCAGTGGGCCATCCCTCTGTGGGAAGCTGACGCTCAGGAATGGCTGAAGGACTCCATAGAGCGTGGTCGTTTCGTGTTGATGCTGAAGGCTGTTGACGCACCGGTGAGCGTGACTCTGATGACTGCGCAGGACGTGATGCAGGATGCAGATGAGCTGCTCAGGGCGGCGACGGTCGAAAAGCAGCCGACCGGTGACGAGCATCTTTTCTACATGCTCAATGTCGGTTTGCGGCTGATGAATGATAAGTCTTCACGATTCGCATCCACACAAGACATTCCGAACGAAAGCCGGGTCATGGTTGCTGGACGCGGAGCGAACGCAGTCCATCTCATGAACACCTTCGTCGCAGCAAGTGCGGTGGCACATTCGCTCGCGGCCTCGGCTGCGGAGGTCATCCAGTAAACCTTGCACAAGGGCCGCGAAGCGGCTGATTCAACGAAAGGGACGGCCACACAGCCGTCCCTTTCTCTTTGTGCTCGGGGAGGGGTAACCAGGGTAACGCCATGCTGGCGTAGCGCCCTCCGGTAAGCCCATCTTGCCTCGAGGCAAGACGCCCGGAACAGGCAGGTTTTGGTGGGCAGCCGCCTCTAGCAAGGCCAGGCGCCTTCAGCGGAGGCCAGGGCGGTACCCTGTACCGGCCTCGCCCTGGCCGTGCAGGGAACTACTCTATTGAAGAGTAGTACACCCCTCGTCATTTCACGGCAACTGCTCGGCACTACTGGACTTTGGCCAGAACGGTCGTTCGGTATATGACGCGTCTGCCACCCCGAAAAGACGGGTAGTCGTCATTTCGCGAGCACACCGCCCGGGCAAATCGTCAGCACGTTTGACCGTCTTCGCCTGGGTTGAGTCGGCCTCACCCGAGTCAGGCGCGCGCCGCACAGTCCGTGTGACAGACGCTACTGCAGCACCCAGCTCAACCTTCCAGTCGTCCAAGCGGCCGACCGCGCGCAATGCCGACCGAACGTCGCTCAGGCGGCGGCGGTGCGTGCTGCCGGGTACCGCATTGCCCTGGGGTGGCCAAAGCCGTTCGACGAGCTTCTCGTAGCCGATGGACATGGTTTTGCCACGCCCGAGGCAGGTTGATAGAAAGGCGTGGACCAGCATCGACGTTTGGGAGCCCAGCTGAAGTCGCTCGGACAGCAGGACCTGGGCATACCCAGGCGCCAGGAGTGCCGACGCCAACCTGTGGTTCAGCGCCACGTGGACGCGTTGGTCATCGCCTACCAGCCAACTGACAAGCCGGCAGGACCGCACGCTCTTCGTTGTCTCGACCCTTTCCCAGACCGTCACTTCGCACAGGCGCGCCAGGGAGGCACGGCGGCTGTCCGTGATGGCGCCACCGGTGCTGCTGGCGCCGCAGCGGCGATGCAGCTCGCTCCAGCTGCAACTGAACATGAGCGTGGCCGGCGCATCCACCAACGGACTCAGCGCGCCCGCATGGAGCGAAGACCACAGCGCGGCGCCAATTTCTGTGCGGCCGCTGCGGTCGAGGTGGTGCTCGCGGGGCCGACGGCGGTACTGCTCCTGGGCAAGCTCCAGAAGGACCAGTAGAAGCGTCTGCTCCGGGGCTGCGAGAGCCTCGCGGGCGCTGAAGCGCAGCGTGAGTTCGCCGTACTCCAACCGCTCGTTGAGGCTCGGGCGTGCAGCGCCGTCCTTGGGCAGCGGTCGAAATAGCTGGCAAAGCCCGAATGGCTGCGACAGGCGCACCATGCGGGGCGCCGTCGCACCAGAGGACACTGATGGTGTTTGAGTCCTCCGCTTCATGTGAGCTCCGAAGCTAGCATCAGGACGCCGTCTGGACCTCTCCGCGCCACCAGAGTGGTGGTCGACTCCAGGTAGTTCGCCTTCGGGATGTCGAGCAGGACAGTCCGGCTCATCAAGTCCGCGGGAATGGCGTGCTGCTTGGCTGTCTCACGAGTCGGTCGGCTCAGGTTCATCTGCCAGCGTACAGCGTTGGTCAGTGCTGTCGACCCGCGTCCGGCATCAGCCGAGCCGCCGTAGCCGTTCAATGCAGCCGCGCGACTGGAGTGGTGGACGAGCAGCCAAGCCGCGCCGGTTGATGCCGCGTAGCTCGCGATATGACGCGCCAAGGCCTTCATCGCGGTAGAGTCATTTTCGTCGGCGTTGTGGAAGTCCCGAACAGGGTCGAGGATGACCAGCCGCGCACCTCTGCATGCGTTCCTGAGCAGCTCGCCCTGCGGCGTCTTCTCAAAACACTCACCCAGCAGGTTGACCTGGTCGCCTCCGCCCAGCGCATGAATGACCAGGTTTTGTTCCAACAAGGTCGCTGCCGTGTCTGGGTCGATGCCAGCTGCCGCGAGCTGAACGCTGGCGATGGCGTGTAGCCGGTGCCACACGACATGTGCTGATTCTTCGGCCAGTACAAGAACGACTCGCTGGGGCTGGAGCGGGCCTGTCGCCGTTCCCCCGACAAGGCCGCCCAGCAAAGGTGTACCGGTGGCCATCGCGATGCCCACCTGCAGCGCGAGCATCGTCTTGCTGACGGCGCCCGGGCCTACCAGCAATCCGACTGTGGCGGCGAGCAGACCCGGAAGGACATGGTCGAGCAATGGCGGCGCATGGCGCAACATGTGGCCGATGTTCAGGGGTCGAGAGAACGGATTCTGTAGTGCCTGTTCACTCATGACGGCCTCCTTCAATGCGCTGGGCCAGCCAGGCATGGACATCATCAGCTCGCCAGCGCAAAAGCCGGGTGCCGGTGATGATGAGACGCGGCGGAACCGCCGCTGGGTTTCGATGGATGTCCTTTCGGATGGTCTCCGGCCTGCGCCCCAGGAGGGCGGCAAGCTCCTTGAGCTCGAGAACGGACTTGATTTCTGACATGGATAGCTCCTTACCGGTGGTCGGAGCACGAAGACGACCGGTTGCGCCTTGTCGTGCCCGCTGACGCCACAAAACGGCACCAGCTGACACGTCTAGGCGGGGTGTTTATCCACACGCAAGAAAAGAGAAGGGGCAAGCCTCGGCTTGCCCCTTCATCGTCAATCAATCAAACTCATCCTCCCAACGATGTTAGGCCTGATGTCCTGCCAGCGTCAGTCTGCGATGTCCCGATGGCCTCGCATCACCTCAGCCTCCGACTCGTCATGAATGGTGACGGCCCGCTGCAGCCAGCGCACCATCTCCGGCAGCTGTTGTATACCCAGCACGTCTCGCCCTGACGATTCGACGTACATCGCCACCAGCGCACGCTTTGCGGACAGCGAGAGCTCGCGCATGTCTGCCGGCAAGGTCCTGCGGGCGACCGGGTCGTCGAGCATCTGAGCCATGGCACGGTCCAGCGCATCCTCCTCGGACTCGCGTGGCGTCACGAAGTCCGACATCGGAATGCGACCGGCCACCATCTTCACGATGACTGGCGGGACACCGAGGTAGTGAGCGCAGCTGACGGCGAAGTCATCGCTGATGTGACGCGCCTGCCGCAGACCGCTGCGCAACTGGTTGATGTAGCCGTAGGTCACGCCAAGGCACGCCGCCATTTGGCGGTACTCCTGGCTTCTTCGGCGACATTCATCAAAGAGCCAGCCAATGAGAGGGCCGCCCGGCGAGGCATAGAGACGGCTGACCCGCTCCTCCCGAGATTCCTCCACAGGAATGGCAGAGGGTGCTTGGGTCCGTCGTGCGGTGGATGGGCTGGTGTCTTCGTGCAAACAAAAAACAGTGTTCATTCGGTGGTGTCCTGTGGCGCATGCACATGCATGCACTACGTGTAGTCACCGCGCGCTCACCTCTCACGCCTCCTTGTACGGGCACAGGTAGCGATACCCGACCCAGAAGGCCACCCAGGATTTGCCCCAGACGTTACACAGCTCAGTCCCTGCCAATGGCAGCATGGCGCTGCGCCGCAGTCAGAAGTCTGTCCAACGCGGCGTGCCGAGCGGTGTTGATACGTGCCCGACCGCCCTGCCGTCGATAGAAGCCTGGATTGCGGTTGTAGTGAAAGTCTTCCTTGGCGACGACGGCGCCTTGCGACGAAAGAATCGAGTAGCGCACCAGAGCGGTGATACCACCACTCCAGATGGGTTTGACAGACTCTTTGAGCGTTAGGTTGTGTGCAGCCAAGACGGCTGCAATCGGATGAAGTCGCATGTTTTGCGTGGTACAGAAGGTGGAAGAAGTTGACGCTTTCGCGCGCCTCAGCAAGGACGAGCTTGCTGTGACCGTGTATCCAAGTCGTTTATCTGTTCGCGGACGAACGGCTGAAACGCCGACCAGGACTACCGCTGCCGCGACTTCGCAAACCCCTTGTCCTGCAGGGCGCGCATCAAACTACCGCTTGTCGGCCCGCCGTCGACACCGCAGACGGCCTCATAGATTTCCGACCAGAGCTTGTAGGCCCGAGTCGACCGCACGCCAGTCTCTGGAGCACGACCGTAGTTGCCGTTCCGCACCGCTGCCGCGGCGGCGCGTACCGTGGTCAAGGCATCCTGAAGCGGGTCCGAGCGCCTTTCCTGGACTGGTCCCTTCACTTCCAGCGGTTCAAGCAGCTGAACCCGGCTCAAAGCTTCAGTGAGTTCCTGAACCCGTACTCGTGGCACGCGACGGCGCTGACTGCGCTCAACAACCTCGCTCACCAAGCGCGCTGCATCGACCAGCCGCCACATCGGGTCGGCTTCTCGTTGTTCTGCTTCCCGACGCGCGCGCTCTGCAGCTTCTCGAGCAGGTCTGCAAATGGCCTTCTCGGCGTAGCTGCGTTCCTGCTCGGTCAGTCTGGATGCCAGTTCGTCTGGAAGCGAGCAGGCATCGACGGGCACGCTACCCACGAAGGACTGCACGGCGTAGCCGTGCGTGTTTCCGTTGGTGCCTTTGGGAACCCAGCGGGAGCGGTAGAGGTGGGCGGTCTTGCCGCGGACTTTCATGTGCATTGATGACTCCGTGGTGGTTGGGGGATACCACGTGTAGTCACCGAGTTCTGCGGGTTCCTCGTCACCGAGTCCTGGCTGATACGGTCCTGTGGCAAGGCTTTGCCGCAGCAGAGATAAACATCGTTTCAATACAGGTCATCAACAATCCTTTCGGAGCTTTCGATGACCGCCGCCACCCAACTGGACCACCACTGCTGACCGCCGTCACTTTCCCTGGAGAGATGAGAGTCTGCATTCGCTTCCGAATTAGGGTTGGATAGCGATGGCCTGTGTGGCTACTTGTGCCGCCCAATCGGCGGCGTAGCGCTGACTGGTGCGCCGGCGCTGAAGTTCTCGGCGACGACCTCGGACGGCACCCTCACCGTCGGACAGCACAGCATCTGTACACGCCCTGCCCGACGGCTCCAAGCGCTACTGTTTCGATGAACCAGGTGGTGGACGGCGTCCGCGTCCAGCGGCGGGCATTTGAAGATGCGATTGCGTCGTGCAGGGGGAGACCTCTTCCCTCGGTGGTCGATTGCGAGGGTTCAGTTGCTCGCGACTGGGCCGGCGAGGCGGTGCGAACCGCCGCCGCCCCGCGCAGGCAGCCTTTGGAAGTCGGGGCGCCGCTCGCGGCGCCGGCTTGGCAGGGGTCCCCGGGTGTGGGTGGGTGAACAGCTGCTTCCCGCACTTGGGGCCAGCCGAGGTACTACGGCCTGCTGAAGAGAGAGTTGGGCAAGCCGCCCCGTAAAGACACATGGCCTCGAAAAAAACGTTCTGGGGCGGCGGCGGTTCGCACCGGCGAAGCCGGCCGGTGAAACAGCGACTTTGTTGGACGTCGCGACGAAAACGCGGCTGACGCGCGCCCGTGGCGTGCGAGACCTCCAGCGGGGAAATCACACATGCCCCATGCCCGATGGAGGTCGGTCAACCGGTCCTTGGTGCTACCAAACAGCAGGCTGGCTCGCGAGGTGTGCTGGGTGTTGCGAACGGGTAGCGCGAGAGCGCTGCGTTCGCTAGACGAAGGAACCGCCGGCACGAGGCCAGACCGCACAGCAGTGTTGTTCAGGGAGCTGGTGGAACTCTCTACAAAACCTATGTTCATGAAAATACACCCTGACGACACGTCCAGCGCAACCCTGATGGACGAGACCGCTGCCCCAGCGGCAGACGGACCCTGCACCGACGACACATTGACCTCTGCCCCTGAGGGACAAGAGCACCTGTCGCCTGCGGCTGGAAGAGCGCGAACGGTCGCCCGCGGCCTGACCACGCACATCGGCACCTGGCAGCTCCAGGAAGCCATCTGGCGGCGTTCACTGTCGTTGGCGAACCGCTTCCGCGTCATCCGGACCATCGATGTGGCAGTGCATTGCTTCGCTGAACGGCCGTTCAAGGCTGCTCTGAGCGCCGCGCAGCGAGCCGTTCGGGGAATGGTCAAAGTTGGGCTGCTGGCGCGATATCGCACTGACCGCTTCATGACGGTCTACGGCTTGACCCAGCGAGGCGCTGACTGGCTTGATGACCAAGGCGTGGAGGCATCTGCGTCCGTTCGACGCGTCACCGACATGTCCAACCCCGAGCATCGCCTGTGGGCGCAGTTCCTGGTCTTGTGTGCCGAAGCTCGAGGCCTGCAGGCCTGGACCGAGCCGGAACTGCTGCAAGCATTGGCCGAACGCGCCAAGCCGAACCTGGAGCATTCTCAGGGCTTGCTGCTGGTGCAGGCCGTGACGGGCGGGAAGCGGCGCCGAATGCAGCTACGACCTGACGCCGCTGCGCACGAGCCGGATGGTCTGACGTGGTTTGAGGTAGACCGCAGCGCCCGGGGCTCCGACCGTGCCGCGTCTTTGCGAGCCTTGGTGTTGTCCGTCGGGGTGCAGACGGCGCTCGGACTTGCCCTGCGTCGCATCGTCATCCACACGCGCACAGAACGCATCCGAAAACGCGTTCTTGCGACTCTTGCAACCGTGGCGGCTGGGACCGCATCAGTCGGGCTGGCAGAGGGCCGCCGCAGGCTCTTGCAGAAAGGGGAGGGCTGCTACGAAGTGTGGTTGACCGTCGAGCAGGCACTGACTGACGGGCGTCTCCGTCTGGTCGACGTGCTCGCCGGCTATGTGATGGTGCACGAGCTGCCGGTTTGGTTGCCACGTGTGCGGCTTGATGGTCGCGGTGCACACAGCACCAGCGGTTGGTTCAACGAGAACCTCCTGCCTTACGCCCGTCCATCGGGGGCGCCAACGTGGCCCGCTCCGGGGGGTGTCTTTGCCCATCTTTCGCACCACCGCAAGACGCTCGAGCGTGGGTGACTACACAAGGTGGCGCGTTCTTGCGCTGACCACGAGGACACTATGAAAAGTTTGAGAGAACTCCGGTTCGAGCCGAACCCGCTGGATGCCCCCTGCGTCGCCCTGGCGCGCGTCATGTCACCGGCAGAAGTTCAGAACTCCACCCGCGACCAGTCCAGCGAGGCGCGAAAAGCGCTTGCTGGCCGCTGGATGGTCTGTGGCGATATGACGCGCGACGTATTCGACCGCGTGACCGCCATGGCTCATGCGGAACTGCCGTGGCGACTCAGCGGATTCACGTCCACCAAGGGCGTGCACTACGCCGTCATTGCGCACCAGCTCGATGACTATCAGCACCGGTTCATGCTGCCGGCTTGGAGCGAGCCCGCGCGCGACTTCATCAACGCCGTGGGGGCCGGGGCGGGCTACGGCTTCATGTTCGGCCGCGACGGCGGCGAGGCGGCATTTGTCCTCTTCGGCCGGGCAAGCCGAGAAATGTTTGGCTCGTTGAAAAGGTACTTCGTCTCCGACGACGAGGACGCTCTTCACCGAGGCATCGCCGAGTTGCCGAGGGCGTTGTGGACGCTGGGGCAGCGGGGTGCCATTCCGAGCTTCGTGCCGGGTCATGACGTGAAGTGCGTCAGCGTGTCTGTTGCGGCGCCGCCGTTGAGCATGGGCTGCGCCCACTGATTGAACAGAGGTACCTACACGACCCAGGCGCGGCATCCGCCGTGCTGGTCTATGAACCAAGAGGACATGAAATGCAGGTTTTTGGAAACGTCGCTACCCAGCCCGAGCGCAAGCGCAGCAAGACGACGCAACGGGACTACTTCGAGTTTCGCCTGGCGGAAAGTCAGCGGGGCGTGGATAGCCAGCCGACCTGGTACACGGTGAGGGTTATGAAGGAGGACAAGCCGCAGCTCGACAAAGGCGATTTCGTCAAAGTTACAGGCAAGCTCAAGGCTGACTTCTACCTCTCGCGCGAAGGCAAGCCTACCGGGACGTTGCTTGTCATTGCGTTCGAGGCAGCAAAGATTGCGAAGCCTTCTGTGGCGGTCGAGGTAACAGGGTAACAACGGCGCTCAGGCCGACGGTATCCATTCAACTCATTGGGCCTCTCCATCTCGGAGAGGCCCTTTTTTCGCCTGACCCAGGTGTCATGCCGAGGAACCTCGCCAGGGGGCTGACTGTTGCCGTGAAAGCGCACCCTTCAGGGCATCAGGCAAGGAGGGCTTTCAGCTTCGCTTCGCCGCGCGACCGTAGTGCATCGACCTCCCCCTTCGCTCCCTTTGTGGTCTTCGACTGCGCTGTGCGAGACACAGGGAGGGCCTCTGGCGTGCAAGGCCCCTGTGTCGGTCCCGCCACTGGCGTGCACCCCGCCGCCGCAGTCAGCGTCCGGTCGAGCCATTCGTAGAAAGTGCGGGGGTGCCAGTAGACCCGGTTGCCAATCTTGCCCGGCGCGATGAGCGTGCCGTCGTTGACCCAGTTCTCGACGGTACGCAGGGATACGCCCAGGACTTCGGCAACGTCATCTTTGGTCAAGGGCCTGAATTCGGTGGTCACGCGGTACATCTCTGTGGTTGAGGTGCAGCGTGTAGCCAGCGCTTTTATCTCCTGGTCCGCGGGAAGATACGAACGCCGGGAGGCGCCTCTGGTATTACGCCACCTTGCGGGGGCGGAACTGCACGACGTTGCTAGTCAACGCCGGTGTGGCAGGCTCGACCTCCCGTTGTTTTCGTGAGGCGGGCGACACAGCCCTCTTGGTAGACGTGACCGTGCCATCAACCAACTCCTTCATCGTGAGGGTCGCGCCCTTCTTGAGGCGGCGCTGGCCGCGGTGAATCGTCGTCTGTTTTTTGTCCGCGAAAGCCAAGTCCAGGCGCTTGGCAAGGCTCGGCATACACAGATGCGTGTAGCGCAGCAGCATGCGGGTGTCGCGGTGTCCGCTCAGGGCCTGCAGGTCTGCCAGCGAGAAGCCGCCGGGCAGCTGGCCTCCCGCGTCGGCGATGCGGGAAATGGCTTCGTGGCGAAGGTCGTGAATGCGCAGTTCGTCGTCATCGACCAAGCCCGCCGCGTCGCAGATGCGGCTCCAGGCCTTGCGCACGGCGTCGACGCTCATGGGAAACAATACGTCTGGGGTGTCCGGCAGCTGCCGCAGCAGCCTGATGAGGCCTTCTCGCAGAGCGAGCTTGCGCGGGCGGCCGTTCTTCGTCTCGGCGATGAAGGCGGTCTGGTTTTCGAAGTCGATGTCCGCTCGCCGTAGGGAGAGTGTTTCGCTGAGGCGAGCTCCAGTCATGAGCTGGAACTGGACAAAGGCTTCCATCCATGGGACGTGCGTGTACGTACTCTCGGCTTCAGCAAGGTAGCGCTCGCGGGCAGCCTTCACGATGGTCTTGCGGCGATAGGTCGTCTGTGCGGCTGTGGACAGTTCGCGCTCGGCGCACATGAGTTCTTCGAGTCGGGCCTTGATGGCGGTCTGTGCATCCTCGTCATAGACCGCATTCAGGAGGCGCTCCTCCTCATTGCCCTTCAGTCGCCGGTCCCGCTCGTTGAAGTACTTCGGTCGTTTCACGCCATCCATCGGGCTCTTTGCGACCGGAATGCGCCAACTGTCGATGGCCATGTTGCACACAGCCGAGAAGAGGTCGACCTCGCGGTCGACGGTGTCGGGGCCTACGGCTTGGCACCGGTCGTCGATGTAGTCGCGGATGTCATCGGGCACGATGTCTGCAAACGGTTTGCGGATGAAGCAGGTCGCGGGAGCGGGCAGGCGCATCCGCTTGCCGGGCTGCCGGCGGAAGTTCTTACCGGCCAGGGAAGGGTGGGGGTTCTTGTGCGCCGAGAACGTGTCTGCCAAGTCAACGCGGGGCAGGCCGGCGTCGGCGAGCATGGCGTTGATGATGTAGCCCTCGACCTCGAAGCCCTTGTGGCGCGGCGACTCCTCGCGCAAGTAGCGGACGAGCAAGTCGGCGAGGCTGACACTGCGGCCCTTCGAGTAGTCGACGAACAGGCCGTTGCGACGTTCCAGCTCAATGCGCTGCTTGATGTCGATGGCCTCCTGCTCGCTGCGTGCCGGGAGGGTTTGCTTGGTTTTCCCGGCCTCGCGGATGCGGACGACATAGTTGTCGTTGGCGCGGCTGAGCTTTGGCTTGTAGCCCTGGGCCTTGAGGTGCGCGATGTAAGCCTTGAGTTCGGCCTCGCGGTTGCATGCGAACGTCTTGGTGAGGTCATCACGGTTCTGCACGGTGACGACGTAGCGGGACCGGTTTTCGATGGATGCCATGGACTGTGCTCCGTTGGTGGGGGAGCACGGTCTAGGGTCTGCGTTTATCCATCCTGCGCTGCAGTGGCCCGAAGGGCAGTCGCCTGCCACTAATTTGCCACTAACGGGTCCAGAAACGACAAAGCCCCGACATGCGGAGCTTCGTAAGTCCTTGATTTACAAGGTATTTCTGGTCGGGGTGAGAGGATTCGAACCTCCGGCCTCTACGTCCCGAACGTAGCGCTCTACCAGGCTAAGCTACACCCCGAAAAAACTGAGTTGCCCCCACCCATTTAAAAGCACTGCAAAAATGCCACATATGAGGCAATGAGCCAGTGGGGTCGGTTAGAAAGATCTCTCAACCGATGAAGCACTCAAGTTTAACAGAGCTTCCCGATACTCTGAATCTGGAAGAGTGGCCAGAAAGTGATTGGCCTTGGAAACTTCCTTGTAGGCGGTTTCACGTGTGCCATTCAGTGCCCCGGTTTCTTTTACGATGGAGATGATTTTTTCGAGATGAGACACATCGCCCGTTTGAATGCAGTGCCGAATCAGCTCTGTGTAGGCTGTATGGCCTGTGCTCATGGCGAGTAGCAGAGGCAGGGTGACTTTGCCTTCCCGAAGGTCATCTCCAATATTTTTTCCGAGTTCTTCCGGGTTGCCGGCATAGTCAAGCAGGTCATCAACCAGCTGAAAGGCAGTGCCCAGAGCGCGGCCATAGCCAGCGCAAGCCTCTTCGAGGTCATGAGAGGCATTGCCTAAAATGGCGCCCAGTCGGGCACTGGCCTCAAAAAGCTTGGCGGTTTTAAAACGAATGACCTTAAGATAACTGTCTACGCTGAGGTCAGGGTTGTGCATGTTCATGAGTTGCAGAACTTCGCCCTCTGCAATCACGTTGGTGGATTCGGCCAGTACCTCCAGAACCCTGTTTTTTTTCACCGAGACCAACATCTGGAATGCGCGGGAATAAAGAAAGTCTCCCACCAGAACACTGGCAGCATTGCCAAAAAGTGAATTGACAGTCTGGCGGCCTCTTCGAAGGCTGGATTCATCCACCACATCATCGTGCAACAAGGTGGCTGTATGAATAAACTCGACTGTCGCGGCCAACTCGAAGCGTTCAGGCCCTTCATAGCCCAAGGCCCTCGCAAATAACAAAACCAGCAACGGGCGAATGCGTTTGCCTCCTGAGCTGGTGATGTACTCGCCAATTTGTTGAATGAGAACAACGTCAGATTGAAGCCGGCAACGTATGACTTTGTCGACCTCTGCCATGTCGTGGGCCATCAGAACCGTGGCATGGGCCATTTGCATTGGGGGAGAAGACTGTGGCACGGTAAGAATCATGGGGCAATGAGTCGATTATACCGAGGTGTTATCAGTGCACTCCTGAACTGAAGGAGTGTAATGATTGAATCATCAGCCCCAACCACTACACCGTTTGCGGCCAGGCGCTTCTTATTTTTTACGTGGCAAGGAAGATTGCACTTTGATGACAACCTCATCAGCCACTAAACCAGTATCTTGCCACTCGCCAGCACCAATCTCGTAAGACAGACGTTGAATGCGCAGTGTGCTTTCAAATTGATGGGCATCAGACATACTTTTGAGCGTGATGGGAACACGGATATTTTGGGTCTTGCCTTTCAGTGTGAGTTTGCCCGTGGCCTCCCACTGGGTTGGGGACAGTACTTTGATGCTGGTGCTATAAAAAATGGCTTGGGGGTATCGGGTGGCATCAAACCATTCTGGCTTGAGCACTTCTTTGTTGTATTCAGGGCTACCGAGGTCAAAGCTGGTCATATCGATTCGGAACTCAGCTTTTGAGTCTGAGGGTTGATCGGGACGGTAGCTGATCTTTGCATCGATTTTTTTGAAATGAGCCTGTACCGGCACCCCCATTTGCCGAAAAATGACATCCACCCGAGTGGGTGCTGCCGCAGATTGGGCCATGGCCGCCGTGCCTGGTATCACAATTGAGGCCATGGCGCATAAAAGGGCGGGGTGGAAGCATCGAGTCACGAAAAAATCCTGGGTTCAAGAGGGAGCCTATCGACGTTGCATCCAGTCAGGCAGTATCCGCCAGATCAGGCCGTCGCGCAGTATCCATTGATGCCACAAGGCGGCAGCCACATGCATGCCAGTCAAGCCAAGCAATACCTTGGTTGATATTTCGTGGATCTCTTTCAGGGGTTCAGCCCAGTCCGGTGTTTTAGGGATCAGCACGGGCAACTCGATCATTCCGAACAGTACCACCGGATACCCCGCGGCCAGACTGTAAAAGTAGCCGGTGAGTGGCACGGTGAACATGGCCATGTACAGCAAATAATGCATGCCTGTGGCCATATTTTTTTGCAGAGCGGACATCCCCTGAGGGGGCGCAGGAGGGCGTTTGACAAAGCGCCAAACCCAGCGTAAAAGGCACAAGGCCCACAGCACGACACCCAACCACTTGTGCCAGTTGTACAACTTCAATTTCAAAGGGCTGATGCCTTTGATATCGGTCATCACCGCTCCCATCACAAAAGCCACGATTAAACCCAAGGCCATGAACCAATGCAGAAATTGGCTCAGGGCCGCATAACGGAGAGGCTTGGGAGTGCATTCATTCATCATGCCGGGCATGTATGCGGTGAAGTAGAGGTTTGGCTTGTCAGTATGCCGGAGAAAATCGGCCTGTTTATGATCTGCTTCAATTTGCAACGGAATGGCGAATCATTGCAAAGTCATTGGCATTTTTTGTTCTGAAATAAAGTTTCAGCCCAAGCCAGATCGCTGAAACAATGAGCCGGGCATTCGCTTGACGGCCCCCGCCAACTCAAAATCCAGCAATTCGGCCTGCAAGCGTTGTACAGGGAGGCCTGTTCGTATGGCAAGAGATTCGAGGCTGATTGGGTCATGGCCCATCGCCTCCAGGATGGGGTTGGGGGTGCCTTGCTGAACCAAGTTCTGAATTGGGCTTGACGATGAGGGTGCTGGTGAATGCCAACGTAATTCTTCAAGGATATCTTGCCCTGTTTCAACCAATTTGGCGCCCTGTTTAATCAGCAGGTGACACCCTCGGGAATGGGGCGAGTGGATCGATCCGGGAATGGCAAAAACCTCCCGACCGGCTTCCATGGCCAGTTTGGCCGTGATCAGTGACCCAGACTGCAGTGCAGCTTCCACGACCAATGTGCCACGGCTCAGCCCTGCAATCAATCGGTTGCGCTGCGGAAAATGTGAGGGTAATACCGAGGTGCCCGGGGGGTACTCAGTGATCAGCAAACCTTTTTGTGAAATTTCTCTTGACAGTTGAAGATGATGTCTTGGATAAACCCGATCCAGGCCTGTTCCAAGCACTGCAATGGTGCTTCCCGGGCCATTGAGGCTTCCTTGATGAGCTGCGCCGTCAATGCCTTGAGCCAAACCTGAGATGGTGGTCAGGCCGCGGTCACTCAGGTATTCAGCAAAGGCCCGGGCGTTATCAAGCCCTTGGGGTGTCGGGTATCGGCTCCCGACGATGGCTACCGAAGGCTGTTGTAGCAAGCAAGTATTGCCACAAGCATAGACCAAAAGTGGCGGATCTGTGATTTCAAGCCAGGCGATCGGGTAGCGATCATCACCGAGGGTGATGATCGAGCGCGACTCATGCCCTTGAAATTGAAGCCAATCCCAGGATCTGCGAACGAGATCCGGGAGATCAGGCGGGGGATTTCCCAGGGATTCGGCGGCGGAGGGTGTAACGACCTCACGCCAAGATCGAGGATTGGCCGATAAAACCAGAAGAGGCGATCCAAAGGCCGAAAGAAGCTTTCTTGCTGAGCTGCGCCCAACGCCTGGGGTGTACAGAAGCCGAACCCAGGCAGTGAGCTCATCTTGATCCATCACAAGGAGAGGCCCAGATTAAAGAATGGGGGCTCAAGGTTGCGCAATTCGGTCTCCTCGCTTGATCGAATCATGCGAAGACATGATCAAGCCGTAAGAAATTCGATCGAAAACTTGAAAGATCATGAGATTTCCATTGGGTTCGTCAGGTAAGTTAAGTTTGACATTTTCAGGGCCGGTTCGATCAATTACGCTGATGCCGGCGCGCCAAAGGGACAGCACATGCCCCGACTCCAGGCCGTCAACAGCGCCCCGATTAATCGCCACAATCTGGTTTTTGGCAGCATAAATGGCCTCGCCATAGACAGAAATGACTCGCCCATCGACAGGGCGGGCCGGTGAACGCGGGATAAAGTTGCCGTATTCTTTTTTTGGGAAGCTTGCCAAGCGGTCGCCGATACGCACCTCTTGCCGAGCGGAGGTGACAGACACGGTTGCAGGAACCACGAATGGATCGCCCTTGGCATCAACACCAGAATTGCCTGCCCGCATGAATGCAGCCGTTCCTACATAAGCCGCTTCAAAACCCAACACTTCCTGAGTAATGGGGTCTGTCAGGGGCTTGGGTTCACGGTAAATACGATATTTGGGCGTTGTCGGCTGGAGTTCGCCACGCACATAAGCGATGTCGCCTGTGGTGATGATCACTCGGTTTTCCGGGGCGGCCACGACCCGAGGGGCGCTTTCGAGTTCATTGGTTTGCAAAATCACCGCTTCATTCAGGAAGGGCTCAATCTGGGAAAGCTTGATCGGAGGAATGGCATCCAGGCCGATGGCCTCAGTTCGGGATTGGGGAGATAGTTTTTCAAAACCTGAGGGGCTCAAGGGTTTTCCAACTCTCAGTCGGGCCCGGCCATTCGATTTATCTAACAAGAGCACTTGCCCGGGGAAGATAAGGTGTGGATTGCGAATTTGATCAAGATTCATGCCCCATAATTCAGGCCAGCGCCACGGGCGGCGCAGAAACAGCCTGGAAATGTCCCACAGGGTGTCCCCTTGTTTGACAGTATAAGAATCTGGCGCATTGGGCGCCAATTCTGAAAGAGCAACCCCGGCCTCAGCAACTTTTTGCGCGGTGCTTCGCTGTTCGGGGGTCACTGGAAAGTTCACCGCATGGGCTGGCAAGCCTGCAATGGCCATCAAAATCAAAGCAAACGTGCTGGATGCTGTTGTGCGGTTTTTCCAGCGGGAAGAGCCAGGAAAATGAATTGCGCGTGACATGGTCAGTCTTCTCCGTGAAAGGCGGGTTCAGTGTAAATGGGTGGAAACTCACGTCCTTGGAGGCTTGCGCAGCAGGGGTCATCAGGGTGCGCGACAATCAACACTGGAAGTAAGCAAAAATTATTCATAAGGATCAAGATGCTTGATGAAAACTGATTCTGCCTTTAATCCTGGTTGATCGCAATCAAACTGACCTGTATCAACAAGGTGCTTTTTGGGTTCCAAGGCTATTCAGCCCCCCCCTGAATCGGGGTTTTTTGCCTTTTTTGATTTTTCAAACTAAAGTTTGTCCAGCATGGCCCGCCTTTCCATTCTTTGCTATCCAGACCCTCGCCTGAGCACCGTGGCTCAAGCTGTCAAGGTGGTTGACGATCGCGTTCGGCGTATTGTCAATGACATGTTTGAAACAATGTACGCTGCGCCGGGTATTGGTTTGGCTGCCACCCAAGTCAATGTGCATGAGCAGATCATCGTGATAGATGTTTCAGAGAACGGTAACCAGCCTTTGGTTTTGATCAATCCAGTGGTCATTGACCAGAGTCATAACGAGATTGTGGCAGGTAATGAAGGCTGTTTGTCGGTTCCTGCCGCGTATGAGTCTGTGCCTCGGTTTGCCCGTCTCAAAATCCAGGCTCTTGACCATGAGGGAAAGCCTTTTCAAATGGAGGCGGAAGGTTTGTTATCGGTTTGCATTCAACATGAAATTGATCACCTCAGGGGCAAGGTATTTGTGGACTATTTAAGCCCGCTTAAACGTAATCGGATCAAAGCCAAACTGCTGAAAAGGGCTCGTGATGCCTTATAAATCCGGGCTACGCTTAGGGTTTGCAGGCACTCCGGATTTTGCACGAGTTGCTTTGAGGTCAATCATTGAAGCAGGTTATGAGGTGGTCATTGTATTGACGCAGCCTGACCGTCCTGCGGGGCGAGGAATGAAGCTGAACCCCTCGCCGGTCAAGGCCTTGGCTTTGGAGCATCATATTTCCGTTAGTCAACCCCAAGGCTTGCGCTTGGAGGGCCGATTTGCTCTTGATGCTGCTTCGGCCAAAGCCGCCCTGGAGGCCGCACAAATAGATGTCTTGATTGTGGCAGCTTATGGGTTGATGCTGCCACGATGGCTTTTAGAGCTCCCGAGGCTGGGTTGCCTGAATATCCATGCTTCTTTATTGCCGCGCTGGCGCGGGGCAGCCCCTATTCACCGAGCCATTGAGGCAGGAGATACCATCACGGGTGTTTGCATTATGCAGATGGATGAGGGCCTCGATACGGGCGATGTTCTCTTGACCGAATCGGTCGTCATCAATTCCCAGGATTCTACGGGCAGTTTGCATGATCGCCTGGCTATTTCAGGCGGGGCCTTGATTGTTGAGGTGTTGCGCCAAGCACGAGTGGGCCCCCTTTGTCCAAGGCCGCAATCCTCTGAAGGGGTGACTTATGCACACAAGGTGGCCAAGGCGGAAGCTCTCATTGACTGGTCGGCACCGGCTGCATTGATTGAACGCAAAATCCGGGCTTTTGATCCCTTTCCCGGAGCGCACACTGAGGCTCAAGGCGAGTTGCTCAAGTTGTGGCGAGCCAAGGTGGTGCCATTTAAAGAGAATGGCGTCATCGGACAGGTGGTGGCGGTGCGCCCAGAAGGAATGAAAGTCGTTTGTGGGGCATCTTCTGCCCTGGAGCTGATCGAGTTGCAACGGCCTGGGGGCAAACGCCTGAACTGCGCACAATTTTTTCAGGGGCACATGCCAAGTGACTGGCTGGGGCAATGCCTGGGAGCCTGAGCGGCTGAACCAGCGTTCTCAAGTGTCAAGGCCTATGGCCGATAAAGTGAACAAGAATTCCTGGTTGAACATACCCTCTGCTTGTCATGAATTGGCTAACTTCCTTCTTGATTTTGATGGTGTTTTTGCCAAGCTTCGTCGGGTGCGATATGCTAGGAATTGATTCGCCTGAAAAAATAGCGGCAGCCAAGGACGCCGAGGGTCGAGCTATCGGTGGAGCATGTCGCCATGCCGCACGAGCCATTGAAGATTGTTATGCACTGAATCGTCGTGCAGATAAAGCAGCTGTCTTTGCTGGTTGGCGTGATATGAATGATTACATGCGAGAAAACAATCTCGAGCCTGTGGTCCCGGTGATCAAGGCACCAGTGAAGGCAGACTCTTCCCAGTCGTCCGCCCCGGAGACATCAGTGTCTAAAAAAGATAAAGATGAACACAGAGATAAAGCCAAGCCAGCGCCAGAAGTGGCGCCTCAAATGGGCTCCAAGGAGAAGGGGTCATAAAGCAGTTATAGAGGCTTGCTCGAAAACAGGTTGAGTGTGGCACGTGATGGCCTTGCGCTGGTACCAAAAGCAGAGCCGGCCATCATCAGTCGCCGTGAGCCCCCTTTCCTGCCCTAGATCGTTCCCGCTGCCCGCAAGCCAAACAGCCCTGCAATGATCCAGGTCGGGAACTCGAGCAAAGCGTCGTTATAGCTTTGAGTGGCGTGGTTGAAAGCGTGTCGGGAAAAAGCCAAGGTGCTGTCTGCGGCGAACAGGCTTTCTGTGGCGGTGGGCTGCAGCAGTGAAGCATCCAGAGCCCGTGCAGGAACAATCACGGCCAGTCGTGACCGGGTGGTGGCCAATGTTTCTTCTGCAATACGAAAGCTGGCAGCCGCTTGGGCCGCGACAGGCTTGGCTTGCAGATACTCCCGGGCCACTTCGAGTTGCCGGCTCGCAGCTTTGACAGCAAGCAGTTCGGGGGCCTGATCTCCTAAAACAGGGCGTAAACTTTCAAGCCACTGTGTCAGAAGATTCTGGCGTTGTTGAAATTGGGTGTGTACGACATCAAAGCAGGTGATGATGTCGTGACGCATGCGCAACAGCCGATTTCGTGCTCCTACGGCCCAGAATATCAAAATGGCGGCAATAATCAGCCAAGCCCAAGAATGTATCATTTTCAAAGCATGAGTGAAGGAACCTCTGCAAAATCTGCCTGGCATCCCCCATCCGGGAAAGGCGCACTCATCCACGATGGGGTTTTGCAGAGGCTCCCGAAATAGGCTTATGCAGGCCGTGATAGCGTTTGCACCAAACAGATATTGATTTCATCAGTGTCTATGTCGGCTGTTTTGAGGATGATGGTGACAGCGTCTGTTGCCAAAGCTCAAAGCCCTTGCGCCTGAGTTCACAGGCCGGGCAATGCCCGCAGCCCAAGCCCCAAGGGTGACGGTGCTTGCGGTCCCCAAGATAACAGCTGTGACTGTGCTCCAAGATCAGATGGTTCAAATTCTCCCCCCCCAATTTCTCAGCAAGCCGCCAGGTTTGAGCTTTGTCCAGCCACATCAAAGGGGTTTCGAGTGTCAGCGGAGTGTCCATGCCCAAACTGAGGGCCACTTGCAGAGATTTAAGCGTGTTGTCTCGGCAATCGGGGTAACCCGAGTAGTCGGTTTCACACATTCCCGCAACCAGCACCGAGAGCCCCCGACGGTAAGCGATGGCCGCCGAAAAACTCAGGAAGATCAGGTTGCGGCCGGGTACAAAGGTGTTCGGCAAACCGCTGGCACCCATTTCGATTTTTCGATCATCGGTGAGGGCGGTATCAGAAATTTGGCCCAAAACCCGCAAGTCGAGAAGATGATCTTCTCCCAATTTGGCGGCCCAGTCAGGAAAGTGAGATTGAAGCGACTGTCGAAGGTGGGGCCGACAGCTCAGTTCAACCACATGACGCTGACCATAATCAAAGCCGATGGTTTCAACATGACAGTAGCGATTCAGTGCCCAAGCCAGGCATACGGTTGAATCTTGCCCCCCCGAAAACAACACCAGGGCTTTGCGGGGGTCTTGAAAAGATGGAGGCGTCGGCATAAAAAATAAATGATCCCAAAGGGGTTATTGCCGCACTTCACCATTGCCCAGCACCACCCATTTCATGGAGGTCAGGCCCTCAAGGCCGACGGGGCCACGAGCATGGAATTTGTCAGTGCTGATGCCAATTTCGGCACCCAAGCCATATTCGAACCCGTCAGCAAATCGGGTGCTGGCATTGATCATGACGCTGGAAGAGTCGACTTCGCGCAGGAAACGCATGGCACTGGGATGATGTGTGGTGAGGATGGTGTCAGTGTGATGCGATCCGTATTGATTGATATGCGCAATGGCCTCATCGAGGTTGGCAACCACTTTGACACTGATCATCGGCGCCAGATACTCCTCTGACCAGTCTTGCTCGGTGGCGGGGGCCAGTTTGGCCCCTGATACGCTGGAAAGAAGGCTCAGGCTGGCGGGGTCGCAACGCATCTCCACCCCCTTGCTGGCAAAGATAGTACCGATGCGAGCCAAAAATGGCGCAGCAATGGCCTCATGCACCAGCAGTGATTCAGCGGCATTGCACGGACTGTACTTTTGGGTTTTGGCGTTGTCTGTCACCTTGACGGCCATGTCCAGGTCAGCCAGAGCATCAACATACACGTGGCAATTGCCATCGAGGTGTTTGATGACAGGCACCCTGGCTTCACGGCTGATACGCTCGATCAAGCCTTTTCCCCCACGAGGAATGATCACGTCGACGGCAGCAGGTGAAGCAATGAGTTCCCCAACAGCTGCCCGGTCGGTGATAGGGATCAGCTGGATGGCGTTTGTAGGCAGTTGAGACGCTTGCAGTGCCGATTGAACCAACTGCCACAATGCCAAATTGGAATGAATGGCTTCTGAGCCCCCCCTCAGAATGCAGGCGTTGCCGCTTTTGATGGCCAGTGATGAGGCTTCAATGGTCACATTCGGGCGGCTTTCATAGATCATGCCAAAAACCCCCAGGGGCACACGCATCTGACCTACTTGAATTCCGCTGGGGCGGCGGCGAAGCTGTGTCAGCTCACCGATAGGGTCAGGCATGGCGGCAATTTGTTCGCAGCCCTCGGCCAGGGTATGGAGGATACCTCGATCGAGGCGAAGGCGGTCAACCAGGGGGGCGGACAGTCCTGCGGCTTGGGCGGTTTCCACGTCTTGTTGGTTAGCCATAAAAAGCCCGGTATTGGCTTCTCGCAGCAACCCTGCCAAGGCCTTCAGGGCCTTGTTTTTGGCAGCGGTACTGGCTGCGGCCATCGGAATACTGGCAGTGCGGGCCGACTGGCCCATGCGTGCAATGAGCGATGCGATATCAATGACTGTGGTGGAGGTGTTCATGACGCTTTTGGGCTGGAAAGAGCAAATCGTGGTGTCGATTCAGGGCTTGAATGGAGGGCATCCTGAAGACACTTTGTGCGGTTCAGAAGGGTGTTATTTTGACTGAAGCCGCTGCTTGCTTTAAAAGTGCCCAAATGGGGTCAGGAAATACAGAGGGCTTTGAGCGGCAAAGTCGCGCACATTTGCGACAGGTTTTGCAGGGGTTTTTTATTCCTTTGACAATGAAAAGTCACCCAAAATGATCTTGACGGAGCCATTTGGTGGCAATCCATTTTTCTCCTTCAATAACCGGCGAGCCGCCATGGAGTGTGCGCGTCGAGGGATCAGGTTGTTCGTAGCTGAAAAACACGGCATTGCCCTTCAGCGCTGAAACCTCTAAATCAACATCGGGAAAGCTGGTAGACCCTCCGCGAACAGGTGTATTAAGATACATCAGCAATGTGCCCACCCGCTGGCCGCCACGTTGCAAGAAACTCGCTGAGGCAGGATGCCCTGGTTCAAAGTAATCATAGTGGGGCTTGTACTCAGCCCCAGGTTTGTAGTGCAAAACTTGCAAACCCTCGCCATGATCGACAGGCCAATTTAAGAGGGTTGCAATTCGGGATTCAATACGCTGGCAGAGATCATTTTGGCCGCGATGAAAAAACATGCCATCGCTGGTACGTGCCTCATGCACTGCTTCATTCATTTTGGGATCTGCTTCATCCAGTTTGACTGTTTTTGATCGAACCAAGTATGGTGAAGCAGCTTGGCATAAAGCATCGCACTCTTCGTTAGTCATGAAGCTTCCAAAAACCACCAAGCGCGGCCGTTTCATGGCAAAAAGCACGTTCACCTCACGATCGCCAGCCCAGAGGCTGGTGGCACCTTCTGACACCTTAGGCTCAGGAAGCTCAGCGCTGAAATGCCGAAAAGAATCTATACTTTGATGAGATTTGATCGTATTAGAAGAGATGACGGTCTTCTGTGCAAGTGCCGCCAGCGCCGTCGATTGACTCCAGCCAGTTGTCATCATGGAGTGAAGTATGGTGCTCTCGCTATAGCCGGCTTGACGCTGCTCAGCAATCCAATGAATCAATTCAGAGGTGACAAGTTGTTGCATCAATAAACCCTTGAATTCAATGCAGTCACGATCAGCGCACCTTTTGGGGAGGGTTCAAATTTTGATCGTAGTGCTGCAATTTAAAAAACCCAAACACTGAATAAAAGACCGTTCAAAAAATGAAGGTGCCGCCGAATGATGTTACGCCATTTGTGAAAATTCATGCGTTGCAAAAACCTTGCCGAATCGGTTGGCCAAAAAATCATTCAGGGCGATGTCTTCCTGTTTGATAAACCCGCAGGGCGGAATTTTCCCCTCTGACAGAAGGTCCAGCATGGTGCACAGGCTGCTGGCCGTTGTAATTTGAATGGCACTGTGAAGCTTTCCCCCCAAGACATGACTGTATATTTTTCGGGCATAAGTGTCTTGGACCAGATGTCCATTTTTCATCCCTGAAACAGTGACAAAAATAATGACAACATCTTGCATGGTTGCGGGAACTGCTTGCTCAAGAATATCCTTGAGAACCTCCCGCCGGTCTCGCAATCGAAGGTCATGCAGAAGGGCCTTCATGATCGCAGCATGGCCCGGATAGCGAATCGTTCGATAATTCAGTGTGCGCACCTTGCCTGCCAGCGTTTCACACAGGGTTCCCAACCCACCCGATGTATTGAAGGCTTCATAAAGCACACCATCCAGGGAAAATTCTTCGCGTTCCTCAAGGGCTGGAACCTCTCGCTGCTGCCCATCGACGATCGCTTCGCAGGGTTCACAGTATTCATTAATGACACCCTCTGTGCTCCATGTCAAGTTGTAGTTCAGGGCGTTACTTGGATAGGCAGGCAGAGCACCAACGCGCATTCGCACTGAGTCCAGGCTGTCAAAGTTGCGGCAAAGGTCGGCCGCAACGATGGAAATAAAGCCAGGGGCAAGCCCGCACTGAGGAATAAAGGCGCTGGCTGCACCGTCTGCGAGGGTTCGTATGCGTCGGGTACTGGCAACGTCCTCGGTGAGATCAAGATAGTGAACATGAAGCTCTTTGGCAGCTTCTGCGATGAGAGCAGTAAGATGGTAAGGCGCTGCGCTTAAAACGGCGAAGCGGCCTTCAAGGGCCTGACTGAGCTGTTGAGGATCAAGCACATCGAGCATCAGCGTGTGAATGACATGCCCAGATTGACAGTTCTGTGTGAGCGCTGTTAATGGGTTTGAGCTGCGATCCGCGACCGTGACGTAATAACTGCCGCTCTGATGCAGTAGATCGGCAACAACTGAACCAATTTTTCCGCCGCCGACGATGAGAATGTCTTTCATGGGTGCCTCAACTGGTGTTGATGAATTTCAAATCCAAAATGGCCATTGACTGACTGCTTTCGCAAGGAAGCCCGTATGCAGACTAAAATCAATAGGTACGAAACTGACACCCCATCACAGCCCCATCAGGTGCTTGGGCCGCTTTTTTAAGGTTTAATCTTCTCCCAGGATGCTTTTTGATTTTGCACTTGCATGGGCATTGCAGCGAGGCAAGATGTTCTGCAATATCCGGTCTTTTTGTCGCTTGAGGTTTTGGCTTGGCATTTCACAATTCGGGCTTACTTCTCACAGGGTTTCACTGGAGCTCAGAAAATTTGTGGCTCAAGTTTTCCTCCATAGGCTCGAAAAGTCCGTAAGGATAATTGGTCCAGAGTGCAGCCCCCATCGGATTTGACACATGGAAGACAAACGAAATTTGCCATTCATTGATGTAGATGATCTCCTCATCGGGGTTTTTATACATCTTGATTTGGGCTGGATGTCGCATCCCTTTTCAAAGTCGAGTTTTCGAATCAATTCGGTGGAGCAAATCGGGACCTTGAAAGAGTTGGGGCTCAAGCGGGTTCGCTGGAGTCCGCAAGACAGTGATTTTGAAGTCATCAAAGCCATCAAAGTCCGTTCGCGCCTTGATGATCACCCTTCAGGCCTGCTTTCAGAACCGGCGGATAAAAGCTCTTTATCAAATGATGCCTTGGCTCTGAAGTTGGCATTGGAAGATCAGAGGGCCGTTATGCGGGCTTGTGAAAAAGGGTTTGCCCATGCTACGGAAACCTGTGCCATGATCACTGACATGGTGCCTCGTGATTCCGTTAATGCGGCCGAGCGGGCTCGTACCCTGATATGCGAGATGGTTGATGGAATCACCAAGCACCCGAATGTATGTATTCGATTGCTGACTGAAGCGGCCGGAGACCGGGCCTCCCTGCATGCCGTCAATGTGATGATTTTGTCGTTGCTTCTGGCTCGTTCTCTGGGTTGGAACCTGACCGACATGACGGAAATGGGAGTCGGCGCATTATTGCATGATATTGGCAAGTTGGACCTGAATGATCGCTTACGCCATCCGGATGCGAGCTTTACCGCAACAGAGCATCGCGCTTATGAGGAGCATGTGTCGTTTGGAATTGATCGGGCTCGCAAAATGGGGTTGTCATCCATCGCGACCTTGGTGATTGCTCAGCACCATGAAATGTCGGATGGCTCAGGGAGCCCCCTTCATCTGATCAATGACAGAATTTCCCTTGCAGCGCGGCTGGTGGCATTGGTCAATCGCTATGACAATTTATGCAACCCTCACATTATTTCTCAAGCCCTGACACCTCATGAGGCCATTGCCCATATTTACGCTCAAAATAGTTTTAAATTTGATTCAGTCATTTTGGCGGCTTTCGTAAAAATGATGGGGGTATACCCGGTAGGCTCCATAGTTCAACTCAATGACGGCCGGTTTGCGATGGTGGTGGCCGTCAATGTGGGCCGCTCTTTGCGCCCCTCGGTATTAATTCATGACACCAAGGTGCCCAGGCGCGAGGCTTTGATTGTGGATTTGGCTCAGCGCCCGCAGTTGAGCATTCGCCGCAGCGTGAAACCCTTGTCTTTGCCGGCTGAATCCATGATTTACCTCTCACCTCGACAACGAGTGGCTTACTTCTTTGAATCCTCCCGGATTCCAGACCCTCAGATGGAGCTTGCATGAGCCGGCGTCACCCTTCTTTGGTCCTTGAAACATCATGGTTCAACTCAGTCATCGAGTGTTTGCCTGATGCCGTTTGGTTGGTCAATTCACAAGACTTTCGATTGATTTCGGCCAATTCATCGGCAGGAAAAATGTGGGGTTGCGACCCTGCTTTGCTGATAGGCAAACATATTCAGGAATTGTGTTCCTCAATGGAAGACGCTGCTTTTTGGCAAGAAGTGGCTGAATGGCAGACGGGCTTGTTGGGAAATGTGCCTGAACCTTCGATCGAATCCGAGACAACCATCCAGCGGTTTGATGGAACTGTCTTGTATGTTGCCCGGCGGGTGCGTTGCTTGAATTTTCGTGCCTCTCAGCCTTGCTTCATGGTCATGGTTCACGATCGCACCTGCCAGCATGAATTTGAGAGGCAACTTGAGGAAAAGCTGGCTGAATTTGCGGCCACCCTGGATATGTCGCCTGATGGCATCATGGTGATGAATCATGCGGGCAAAATCCGTCATTTCAACCATCGATTCGCGGCCCTCTGGTCTGTCCCGCATGAGCTGATGTTTCAACAGGAAGACCAGAGTCTTTGGGACTGGATTGAGTCGCGTCTTGTTGACAAGACCGCTGGCCAGAACATGATGAGATCCGTTGAAGACCTGCACCGAGAAAAGTCGCCGAGCCATGTTGTCTTGCGTAATGGGCGGGTGCTGGAATATCAGTTGGTATTTTCCGGTTCAGGTGGACGGCCCTTGATGAGGGTGCTGTCTTTTCGTGATGTGACGGAACGAATGGAAACAAAACGTCGCATTACCACTTTGTCGAGCACGGATACCCTGACAGGCTTGCCAAATCGGGTGGCCTTGGATGAGTCCCTCACTGTGGCGCTGCGTCGTGTTCAGGAAGCGAACGAAACCTTTGCTTTGATGGTGGTCGATCTTGATCATTTTCAGCACATCAATGACAGTTTAGGCCATACATTTGGCGATCGTGTTTTGATCGAGGTGGCAGAGCGTTTAAAGAGTTGTTTGCGGCATGTCGATGTGGTGGCCCGGTTAGGCAGTGATGAGTTCATCATGATTTTGAATCGGGTTGATTCAAAATCTGCGGAAGCCGCAGGGCATCGTATTTTGAAAACCATGGCTCAGCCTTTCCGCCTGGACGGCATTTCATTTACGGTAACCTGCAGCATCGGTGTGGCCTTGTGTCCAGTCGATGGTGTTCATATTGAAGACCTGATGCGGCGCGCCCAAGCGGCTTTACAGTGGGTTAAAACAACGGGCCGCTCGTCTGTTCGGCTTCATGAATCAGAGGCGGCGAATGACGATATTCAAAGACGGGCCAGAAAGAACATTCTCCTTGATCATGCCATGAGGCAGGCTTTGCTGGAGGGCCGCTTCCGCCTGAATTACCAGCCTCAAGTTGATTTGCGCACCGGTCGCGTGTTGGGTGCAGAGGCCCTGCTCCGCTGGTTCGATCCCGAATTGGGTCACGTTTCGCCGGCAGAGTTCATTCCTGTGGCAGAAGAAACGGGGTTTATTCTGGAAATCGGACACTGGGTGTTGAACCAGGCGGTTTGCCAGGCAGCCCAATGGCACGCCAACGGACATTCACTGCTTGTTTCCGTGAATGTATCAGCGCTGCAATTTCAACAAGCGAACTTTGTTGAAAGTGTGGCTGCAAGCCTGAATCAAACGCAGCTTCCTCCGCGGCTTCTGGAACTTGAATTGACGGAATCCATCTTGATTCAAAATGAACAAATGGCTCTAAATCGCCTTGATACTCTGGCTGGCATGGGCGTCAAGCTGGCGATTGATGACTTTGGTACAGGTTACTCCAGCTTGGGTTACCTCAAAAATTTACCCATCAATCGTTTGAAAATTGATCGCAGCTTTCTGCGCGGGCTTCCGTCGGATCAGAGCGATGTGGGGATTGTGAATGCAGTGATTTATTTGGGTCGGGCTTTAGGCTTAAGAATTGTGGCTGAGGGGGTGGAAACCGAGATTCAGCGGCAATTCCTGGAGGCTGCTGGTTGTGAGCAGTATCAAGGTTTTTTGTTTGCTCCAGCCCTGGATGTCTCGGCATTCATGGATCGATTGAATGTCAAAGGGGCCGTTTCCGAAATTCAGCCTCATCAAACAAGCTGAAGCTCGATCTTTCATATCAACTTCATGGCCCCTGTCAGGCAAGGAACAGAAAAATTAACTCCAAGGTCGTGCATCCTGATGCGATGTTTTTTTCTGATGATTGATCCATGATTTACCGCTTTAAATCGAAAGCCACCTCAGATCTCATCATGTTGGGCCCACAGGCCGATCAAATCCTCAGCTTCATGGGAAAGCAGCCTGCCCTGCAGGGGGTCATTGAAGTGGATCAAATGCGTGCAGCTCTGGATGCTTTGATACAAGCGGTGGTGGCTGATGATGCTCTCCGTTCAATGGAGGCTCAGCCAGACCATGCATTGAAATTTGACCAAGATGAAGACCCTGACCCCAAGGCCTTGGAGGGGGTCACACTGCGCCAGCGGGCTTGGCCTATGGTCATGATGCTGAAGCAGGCCCTCGCAGAAAAACAAGACATTGTTTGGGGAGTTTGAGGGAGTTCCGATACCTTGCGGTTATCTGCCACCACTCAATAAGCAGTGGTGATTTTGGTCAGGGTATCAAGCTCCCGCCGCGAAGACATCACGCAAAGAGGGAATCAAGTTGTGTTTAATCAAACGATTTCGTTGGTTTTTAATTACAGTGAAGGCGTCCGTAGTGAGTATGTGAATTCTGAAAACTGCGGATGAGGTGGGAACTCTTCCATGTGAAGAGGTATCGTGGTGCTCCTGACACCATGAGGGATGAGGGTGCTCTCAGACCGGTCGTGACGATATCGTTGCCCGGGGGCCCTCACCAGGCCCGCCATCCAGCAATGGGTTGGCGGGCCTTTTTGTGGCTGAGCAGCAAGCAAGCCTTCATGGGCCTGTTAATTGCGGACAAAACCCCTCCACCAAAGCACCAAGGCACAGGCCCCTACCATGAATCCATAGGTGGCCATTTTGCCATCGGCACCGAACCAAAACAGCCCGGCGATCAAGGCCAAACCACAAGCGGCAAAGGCCCCTAAAAACAAAGACCACCAAGCCACCCCCCGCAAACTCCGCCACCAGAGCCATTTGGTCAGGCAGGAGGCCCACAAAGCCACCCCGAGTGCAGGGGCGAAAAAATTCAAAACATGCCAAAAGGCGATGCTGAAACTCATGTTGAACGAGGGCTTTAGCAAAGAATGAGGCGCTGATTTTACAATCACGGCATGGCTGTCATTGCATTGGGTCTGAATCACACCACCGCGCCTCTGGAGCTCCGGAGCCGGTTTGCTTTGCCTATTCATGAATTGGGAGCTGCACTGCGCGGCTTCACAGCACAAACTACCCCTCCCCCAGAACTCACCATCATTTCAACGTGTAACCGCACCGAACTCTATTTGGGCCAAGCCACACCTCGGCCACAGGGCCTTTCAATGGTCCATTTTGCCCTTGACTGCCTGGCTCGAACGGGCAGGGTTTCGGCCCAGCTTGTGCGCGAACACAGCTATGTGCATGAAGGCCCTGATGCAGCCCGCCATGCCTTCCGGGTTGCCAGCGGGCTAGACTCGATGGTGCTGGGTGAACCCCAAATTTTGGGTCAAATGAAAGCGGCGGTTCGGGAAGCGGACTCTGCAGGAACCCTTGGCACCACCCTGCATCAAATGTTCCAGCGTTCATTTGCGGTCGCCAAGCAAGTTCGCTCCTCCACAGAAATTGGCGCCCACTCCATCAGCATGGCGGCTGCTGCGGTTCGTTTGGCCGGTCAACTCTTTGAAAATCTCTCGGAACTGAGGGTGCTGTTCATTGGTGCAGGTGAAATGATAGAGCTGGTTGCCACTCATTTTGCTGCCAAAAACCCGCGCAGCATGACGGTGGCCAACCGAAGCCTGGAACGTGGTGAAAAACTTGCCAGCCGCATCAATGCAGAAGCCATCCGCCTGCATGATATCCCGGCCCGTCTGGCTGAATTTGACGTGGTGATTTCCTGCACGGCCAGCCCGCTACCCATCCTGGGGCTGGGTGCCACTGAACGTGCGCTCAAGGCACGCAAGCGTCGCCCCATGTTCATGGTTGACTTGGCCGTGCCTCCAGACATTGAACCTGAAGTGGGACAATTGCCCGATGTTTACCTCTACACCGTCGATGATCTCTCCTCCATGGTGCAAACAGCAGGTGAAAAACGGCAGGCGGCGGTGGAGCAGGCCGAAGCCATCATCGAAACCGGGGTACAAAGCTTTGTTCACTGGATGGATCGTCGAAGCAGCGTGCCCTTGATTCTCGCCCTGCAAGAGCAAGCCCAAGAATGGCAAGCCATCGAACTCAGGCGTGCACGCAAATTGCTCTCAAAGGGCGAACCCTTGGACAAGGTTCTTGAGTCTCTGGCGCGGGGCCTGACTCAAAAAATGTTGCACGGCAGCCTTGCCGAGCTTCATGCCACCGAAGGCCCGCAACGGCAAGAATGGGCCCAAACCCTCTCCAGGCTCTTTCTTCGCAAGGCCGATCACCTCCCTTGACGGTCTTGGGCCATCAAATTCAGCATCAGGGCGATTCTGGCTTTGCAGGGAATGAATTCGCTGGCATGCCACCGGCCCGATCCCTGAGTCTCCAGGCCGTACGGAACACAGCGTGAAGCGCGCCAAACCCACACCCCACATGAGGCCGCTTTTTCGAGCGCCCCTTCGAGGGCCTGATGCACCGTTCCATTGCCCGTGGCCACCACCACCAAACCCCTGACCCCCGCCGAGACCAAGGCATCGACCGTTTCGGCCCGAGCCCCGGCATGGCTGTGAACCAGCTCAACCCAAGGCCAGGTATGACTGGGGGGCAACGCCGACCACAGCCCATGGGCAGATGATTCTTGTGGCCTGTGCCGCCAAACCCAGCGCTGCCCATTGTGCACTGCCAGCGGGCCGGCCTCGCCCGAGTCAAAAGCGTCGATGGCACGAGGATGCACCTTGCGAACCCACAAGGCATCATGCAAGGCCCCATGCAAGGCCACAGCCACACCCGCCCAGCCTCCTTGGGCAGCCAGCTCAATGGCCTGCATCAAATTCAAAGGCCCGTCGGCTTCAGGCGAGTCTGCAGGGCGCATGGCCGCCGTGAGAAGCACCGGCTTGTGCAGCCGCAAAACGCTGCGCAGAAAAAAAGCGGTTTCCTCCAGCGTGTCGGTGCCATGCGTGACAACCACGCCAGCCACTTCAGGGCGGCTCACATGCCACGCCAGTCGCTGAGCCAAGCGCCGCCAAACGCCAAAGTCCATGTCTTTGCTGTCAACTTGGGCAAGCTGTTCGGTTTCAATATGAATACCGTTAGCGACGGCTTGGGAAATGGACAACATCAACTCATCCACACTCAATTGGGCCGCTTTATAAGCACCGCCCCCCCCCGCGTGACTGAGCCCCGCGATGGTGCCGCCGGTGGCCAAAATAAGAACCGTTGGGGTTTTGATTTGCATTTGAGTTAAAACTGTATAAAAATACAGGTTACTGAATGAAAAAAAACAGGCATGTAACCCGCACTGTCTGAGAGCCCTCAGTGTGCCCGATCAACCCGAGCCCCCGCTGTGACAAAGCAAGTTTTACCGCCCCTCAAACTCACTCCCCGGCAACAGCAAATTCTGAATTTGGTGCAAAGCGTCATTGAGCGCACCGGGGCCCCCCCCACTCGGGTTGAAATCGCCAGCGAGCTGGGGTTCCGTTCGCCCAATTCTGCCGAAGAGCATTTACGTGCTTTGGCACGCAAAGGCGTCATTGAAATGGTCCGGGGCACCTCGCGCGGCATTCGTCTCAAGCCCGATGTTCTGCGCAAGCTCCATGCCTCACGAAAGCCTCAATGCGCCCTTCCCTTGCCTGGCCTTGAGCCACTGGCGCTGCCCTTGGTGGGCCGGGTTGCTGCCGGCAGCCCCATCCTGGCCCTTGAAAACATTGACCAAACGTATTACGTTGAAAGCCATCTCTTTTCCCGCCGCCCTGATTATCTCCTGCGAATTCGTGGCATGAGCATGCGAAACATCGGTATCATCGATGGCGACCTCCTCGCCGTTCAAAAAACCCATGACGCCAAAAACGGTCAAATCATTGTCGCCCGCCTGGGCGATGACGTCACGGTCAAACGCTTCCGGCATCATTGCTCGATGATTGAACTCAGCTCGGAAAACCCTGATTTTGAACCCATCATGGTCACCCCTGACATGCCATTCGAAATTGAAGGTTTGGCGGTGGGCCTCGTCCGCAACCATATGCCGATATAGCACAGCAAACCGGCCCTGCCTGATATTCATCTGGTCAGGGGCACCCTGTTTGGATTAAATTCCACAGGGCTCACTTTTTTGATCCGCTGGAGGTTACATCATGCCTTTTCCGACCTTTACCCCTCAAGCGCTTGGCAAGTTGCAGCATCGTGTCCTGATGCTGAGTGTGCTGGGATGCGCCCTGATTTTATACAGCCCTGCACAGGCGCTTTATAAAATTGTTGAACCCGATGGCACCATCACCTACACCGACCAGCCTCCCCCCCCCCAAAAAGCAGGCCAAGTCACCCCGATAGGCCCCACATCAAAAGCCTTGACAAGCCCATCCATTACCCACTTGCCCTTTGAGTTAAAGCAGGTTGTTGCAGAGTTCCCTGTCACGATTTATACCCTGAAATCTGACTGCCCGGCCTGTGATCAAGGTCGCGCGCTGCTCAAACAAAGGGGGGTTCCCTTCAGCGAGCGCCACATTATTTCCAAAGCCGATCTTGAGTCTTTGAAAGCTTTAACCGGCGCGCCAGACACGCCCGTGATGGTTGTGGGGAAACAAGTGAATCGCGGCTTTTCCGCGGAGGTCTGGAACCAGTATCTTGACTTCGCGGGTTACCCCAAAACATCCAGGCTTCCTGCTACCTATCGTTTTGAAGCTCCAGAACCCTTGACCAAACAGCAAAGCGCTGAAACCATCGAGGAAACCAACACCCCACCCGCCAATCGCCCGGCCCCTGTGCCTCAACCCGGAACACGGGCCAGCCGGCTCGCCGAGAAAAACTCGGCCAACCGAACCCCAAGCCCCCCACCGAGAGACCCGAACGCGATTCAATTCTAGGGCGTGTCAGGGCTTCAATGTCTGGATCAATTTCAACCGCCTTGATCCGACTGATGTGTGCTATTTGGATGCTGCGACTGCACACCGCATGACAGAGCGGCAGCGAATCATCCTTGTCATTCCGCGCGTCAGTCATGGAATTCAGTCAGCACTAGCCAGCGCTCCATGGATTCTCCACTTCGCGGGAATGACGAAATGATTACATTTTGCAAGGCCGACTACATCATGCTTATTTTAATTTCCGGCGGTTGCGGCATGGCCTCTCTTACTGCCGGGTTTTTGCCTCGCAACTGCTTTAGCTGGAGATTGTTAATATTATTATCATAACCACCATAACGAACACGTTGAAAGCCCTTGTTTTGAAGATGCTGAGCCATATTATCTAACATTTTTCTTCGCTCTGCCGGAGATAGATCTCCTTGAGTAGGATGTTCTGCAGTAGAAATATGATTCAACCAACCTTGAATTTCGGTTCTCATGCTATTCGTAAAAGAACCGTCATAAAAAAATGAAATTGCCGCCTTTCCATCCGCTGAGCGCATGTCTATCTTGGTTCCTACTTCAACAGAAGATTTTTTAGCCTGCAAATTAGTTTTTTTGATGATTATTTTTTCATCACCATCAATTTTTGCTTCTTTAAGCATTTTCTCAAGTATTTTTTTTACCTGATCAGCACGATTGATTGCCAGTTTCTTGTTATTTAATGGCGACCCTTGCGGAGTGGCGGCACCAACCAAAGATATAGCATGATTCGGGTCTTTCTTCAAATAATAAAAAATTTTTTTTATTTGCACCCACCCATTATTAGTTGGATTTACGCCATCAAACTCAATATCAATTACTGATGGTAAATTTTTTGAACTTCCAGCACTCATACCAGCCTCAATTGTTAAAATAAAAAAAATACAACCATTTTTTTTGGCACCTGTATTATTCTGAAATTTTTATAATTTTACTCCCCCCGTTCATGGGGTTTTAGGGAAACTCTCCCTCGGGAGGGTGACCGAAGAGAGAGATCAGAATGTCAGTGAGAGTTGGTCAAAACCCAAGACAAAATCTCAACAAAGGCCTACACTGAGGCTGAATGCCTTCTTATAACGACCCCTCCTTTGATGCCCCCTGGGTTTTGGTTCCGGCATGTTCGCGTGCGCTGGGCGACCATGCTTTTCATGTGGTGGGCGACAAATATCTTGCCGCGGTTCGCCTGGCAGGCGGCTTGCCTTTGGTCATGCCCACAGGCGCTCGTGAAACTTCCGAACTGGAACGCTTGCTTGAACTTGCTGATGGGGTGCTTTTGACCGGTTCGCCTTCGAATGTCCACCCAAGGCACTTCGAACAAGCCCCTCATGACCCAGCCCTGCCACTCGACCCTCACCGTGATGCGCTGACCCTGTCTTTGATTCCCCAGATTCTGTCCAAAGGTATTCCTCTCTTGGCCATTTGCCGGGGCTTTCAGGAGGTCAATGTGGCCTTGGGAGGCAGCCTTTTACAAGCGGTGCACGAAGTGCCCGGCTTGTCAGACCATCGAGGCCGGGGCCATCAAGCTGCCGAGCAATACGCCCCCGCCCACCGCGTGCGTGTATCTCCTGGAGGGATGTTGTCTGCTTGCGTGGAGGCGCTGGAATTTGAGGTTAATTCTGTGCACGGCCAAGGCATTGACCGACTCGCGCCGGGGCTACAAATAGAAGCGACCAGCCTTGACGGCTTGGTGGAGGCGTTTTCTTGGCCTGGCACCAGCGAATTCAACCTTTGCCTGCAATGGCACCCCGAATGGAATGCCTTGAATAACCCGGTGTCTGTGCGCTTATTCACGCGCTTTGGTGAGTCATGTATGCGCTACCGTCAAGCCAAACGCAACCCCGCCAAAGTGCCTGCTGCGCCCTCGTGAAGCCCGATGTGTTGGTGTAGTGAATTGAAAACTTGAGGGGGTGATACCATGATCAACAGCAAAAACTTCAATTTCAGCGATCTCGAACAGTGGTTCAATGAACGCAACGTGACCGAAGTCGAGTGCCTGGTGCCTGACCTGACCGGGGTGGCGCGGGGGAAAATTCTGCCCCGTGAAAAATTCACCGAAGACCGCGGCATGCGCTTGCCCGAAGCCATTGTGGCCATCGGGGTCACGGGCGAGTTTCCCACGGCGGGCCCCTACTATGACGTGATTCAGCCCACAGACCGCGATATGCACCTGCGGCCTGACCCTTCCACCGTGCGTATCGTGCCCTGGGCCACAGACCCCACGGCCCAGGTCATTCATGACTGCTTCGACCGTGAGGGTAAGCTCATTCCCTACGCCCCGCGCTCTGTGCTGCGGCATGTCTGTGAGTTATTTGGTGCCGAAGGCTGGGCGCCGGTGGTGGCTCCTGAGCTTGAGTTTTACCTGATTGAACGGAATGCCGACCCCAACACCCCGCTGCGCCCGCCCAAGGGCCGCAGTGGCAGGGCGGAAACTTCGCGCCAGGCTTATTCGATTGATGCGGTGAATGAGTTCGACCCTTTGTTTGAGGACATCTATGACTACTGTCAAAAGATGGAGCTCAATGTGGACACCCTGATTCACGAGGTCGGTGCCGGGCAAATGGAAATCAATTTTTTTCACAACCACCCGATGGCCTTGGCCGATGAGGTGTTTTTCTTCAAGCGCACCATCCGTGAAACGGCCCTGCGCCACGGCATGTATGCCACTTTCATGGCCAAACCCATGGCCCATGAGCCCGGCAGCGCGATGCACATTCACCAAAGCGTGGTCGAGATCGCCTCAGGGCGGAATATTTTCAGCAACCCGGATGGAACACCCAGCCGGGAGTTTTTTTGGTATATCGGGGGGCTGCAACGCTATATACCGGCCGCCATGGCCTTGTTTGCGCCCTATGTCAACTCTTATCGGCGCCTGGTGCGCTCAACCGCCGCCCCGATCAATATTCAGTGGGGCACCGACAACCGCACTGTAGGCATTCGATCACCGGTGGCCACCCCGGCCAGCCGGCGCGTTGAAAACCGCGTCATTGGGGCCGATGCCAACCCCTATGTCGCCCTCGCGGCAACCCTCGCCTGCGGATACCTGGGCATCAAAAACCAAATTGAGGCCAGCCCGGAATGCAAGGGCGACGCTTACCTCTCAGAGTTTCAACTGCCCCGCTCACTGAGCGACGCCCTGCGACGCCTGGGTGCCGAGAAAGACCTGCACGCCATTTTGGGACATGACTTTGTGACGGTTTATTCCGAAATCAAGGAAACCGAACACGATGAATTCATGAAGGTCATCTCGCCTTGGGAGCGCGAACATTTGCTGCTTCACGTTTAACCCGGAGGCCCTGAACATGAACCCGCAGACTTCCATGAGCACCCGCGATTGGCAACAGGCCGATGCGCAGCATCATCTTCACCCCTTCACCGACTTCAAAGCGCTGGCAACCAAAGGGGCTCGCGTGATCGAGCGCGGTGACAATATTTATGTTTGGGATACCGATGGCCACCGCATTCTCGATGCCATGTCGGGACTGTGGTGTGTGAATGTGGGGTATGGTCGTACCGAACTCATTGATGCGGCCACCCAACAACTGCAAAAGCTGCCGTTTTACAACAGCTTTTTCCAAACCACCACGCCAGCCGCCATCGAACTGGCCCAACGGCTCAGCGAGCTGGCCCCTGCGGGGTTTTCGCATGTGTTCTACAGCAGCTCAGGCTCAGAGAGCAATGACACCATCATTCGCATGGTGCGTCGATTCTGGGATCTGCAAGGCCAGACGCAACGCCATGTGATCATCAGTCGCCGCAACGCCTACCACGGCTCGACCATGGCGGCGGCCTCGCTGGGAGGCATGCCCGGCATGCACGCCCAAGGGGGGCTACCGATCCCTGACATTGATCATATTGATCAGCCGTTTGCCTTGGACCATGCCCAGCCCGGAGAAAGCCCGGAAAATTTCGGCTTGCGTGCCGCAGGCTGGCTGGAAGCCAAAATTCTCGAGATCGGCCCCGAGCGGGTAGCCGCCTTCATTGGAGAACCCGTTCAAGGCGCCGGAGGCGTGATTGTTCCACCTTGCAATTATTGGCCTGAAATTCAACGCATTTGTCGCCAGTACAACATTCTTCTCATCTCCGATGAAGTGATTTGCGGCTTCGGGCGCACAGGTCAGTGGTGGGGCTGCCAAACTTGGGGCTTTGAACCTGACCTCATTACTTTTGCCAAGGGCGTGACCTCTGGTTATATTCCGCTGGGCGGTGTGCTGGTCGGGCAGCGTGTGGCCCAAGTTCTGATTGAGCAAGGCGGCGAATTCAGCCACGGCTACACCTACAGCGGCCACCCGGTGGCTTGTGCCGTAGCGCTGGCCAATCTTCAGGTGCTTCAAAAAGAAGCTTGGGTTGATCATGTTCGCGAAAAAACCGGCCCCTATCTCGCGCAACGCTATCAAGCATTGGCCGAACACCCGCTGGTCGGTCAAGCTCAAACCTGCGGGCTGATGGGGGCGCTGCAACTTGTCAAAAGCAAGCAACCCTTGGAAAAATTCAACAAGGACCTGCAAGTTGGCATGCTGTGCCGTGCGCATTGTTTTGCCCAGGGCATCATCATGCGGGCGGTCGGCGACCGCATGATCATCGCCCCGCCCTTGATCATCACAGAACCCCAAATTGAAGAGATGCTGGACCTCATCACGCGCTGCCTCGACTTGACCTTGACAGAATTGCAGCAACGCGGCTGGCTCTGAGCTCGTGTCGCATCAATTTCAAACGACTTTATCCGACTGATATGAGTTGATACGACACGAGGGCCTGTTGGGCAGCTAAGATCTACGGTTTTGAGGGGCAAGAGGTCAGGGCTCCAATGGGGCTGACTTCTTAGACCTTCACCAGCTTCGCTGCCTGGGTCTCATAGATGTAGCCAGTGATGCTGCCCTCTTTGATGCGGGTGACGACTTCATCAATAATGAACAGCGGCACCAGAAACCACTCCTCAGGTTGAACCGAGTGACCAAAACGGTCATGGATAGTGATGTTTAAGCGCGCGGGTGCAAACAACCTGTGAAACAGGGTTTCCATCCGGGCGCGATTGATCCCCGCGAGCTTGTAGGTCGCAACGACCTCAACCTTTGCCAGCAAGTAGGTCGCTTCATTCTCGGCGTTGGCGATGCGCGTCTCGACCTTACCGCCCGTCACCCCCACCTTGTGGATGATCTCGCGATGTTGCGCGACGTAGGGGTGATTGGACAGGGAGCGCAGGACGTAGATCGTGCCACTTTCAACATCATCGGCCTCGAACTCGCCCCCGAAGGAAAGTTGACCGCTCTCGGGCGATACCAGCCGCCGCGCGGCGGGATCGTTGTAGAAAGCGCGCTGGAGCGAGCGCAGTAGCAGATTGCTCTCAGTGCCATTGGAAAAGATCACGCGCAAGCGGCGGTCTACCTCTCCGGCGGTGGTTTTCAGCGGGCCCCCAACCTCGGCGACATAGAGCGTGATGCCATTGAGAACGAAAAAGTCCCCGGCCTCAATCCCTCTGCGGCCAGCCTCTATGGGCTGAGACTGGCGTAAGCCGGTCTTGACTTCCGTTTGTACGCGCTCAAACAAGGGCCGAAAGATCTCGAAGTCCTCGCAGGGCTTGCGATCTGCGATCTCCTCGGCGGCGCGCTTTTCGGCACTGGTGCGGACATGGCGCAGGATGGTGATCCCGTCCGCACCACTTTCTCCCGCCAGCTCGGCGGCCAGATCGTCGATGTCGATGGTTTTCTCAAACGGAGAGGCAAATTCAGGTGATGCCGCAAGCAAGCCCTGATGATCCAGCGAATCAAGCAAGGCACGGCAATCCGGGAGCACGCGCAAGCGGTCAAGCCGGACGGCGTAGAGGCGCTCGAAGATGTCGAGGTCTTCACCGTGCTGTGGCGCGCGACCGTGCTTCTCGGTGAAGCGTTGGATTTCCTCGAAGCCTGCAATGATGCGCTCTTCGCTGGCCGGGCACCCGCCTTTCTTCTCAGGCAGGGCGAAGTCTGCAAGCTCGGCAGCAAGGTCGTCAAGATCGGAGTTACTCATAGCGTCCCTCTGCCTTGAAGCGCATGAAAGCGGCCGCGCCTTCGGCCATGCGTCGCTCCCAGGCATCCTGGGAATTGAACGCCGGAATCCGGCCACGCTCCTTCTTGAACTGGACGGCGCGAACGGCCATTTGCTTGGCCTCGTCTGGCGTCAGGCTCGTGCGCTTGGCTGAGATGGCCGCCGCAACTTGCTTCAAGCTGTCCTCGCTCATGGTCTTGGCGAGGATGGCGTAGGCTTCGCCGAAGGGGTTGATACGGTCGATCAGGTCAATGTCCAATTCTCGCACGTCCATCGCGAAGCGGCGCACGCCATCGATGAGGGCGGTGTTGGGCGAACCGTCAGTGTCGCTTTCGGTGACAAGCCGCTTGGCCTGCTGGGTCAGGTTGAGGGCGGCGATAGCGTGCTGGCGCACTGCCTCCTGATCTTCCGTGTCAAGCTCGGGATACTTGTCCTTGATGATCTTGCCCATGCGGATTTGCGTCAGCTCCTCAGGTACCAGCTCCTCATCAAACAAGCCACGCTCGAGAGTAGGCTTATCCTGCACGAAAGCCGCGATGACCTCGTTCAGGTCTTCCTGACAGATTCGCGCCGCTTCCTTGCTCTTGGGCTCGGCAAGGCCCTTGATCTCGATTTGATAAGAACCTGTTTGCTCATTGACACCGATATTGCAGCGGTGCGGGTCGTAACCACCCTCTCCATAGTCAAAGCCTGGTGTCGGGCCGCTATCGGTGTTTTTGGGCTTGAACTCGAAACGCGGAGCAAGAACCTGCTCCATCAGAAGGCTGGCTGCAATGGCCTTGAAGGTATCGTTGACGGCCTCGGTGACAGATTCCTTTGTTGCGTCCGGCTCGGCGATCAGGTTGGTGAACCTCGCGCGGGTTTTGCCGCGTGCGTCCCGGGTGGCGCGGCCGATGATCTGTACGATTTCGGTCAGGCTGGCGCGGTAGCCCACGGTCAGCGCGTGTTCACACCAAATCCAGTCGAAGCCTTCCTTCGCCATGCCGAGTGCGATGATGATGTCAACATGATCCCGGTTGTTCTTCTGCCCCGGGTCTTTGAGTGCGACGGAAACACGCTCGCGCTTCGCGGGGTCATCATCGACAAGATCGGCAATCCGCAGCACGTTGCCATGGGGCCGCTTCACAAGCTGAAAGCCTGTTTCAGCATCCACACCCTGCCACTCGCCCAGCGCCTCGACGATGTGCTCCACCTCCCGGACCTTGTCTTTGGTGCTCTCTCGCGAATTGACATTCGGGATGTGGATAATCGTTTTCTCGGCCGGGTTGAGCACCTTCAGAATGTCATCAACATAAGGCCCGCTGTAAAAGAAGTAGCCGATGTCGAGCTGCTTCAGGTGCTCGTAGCCATTGAGCTGTTCGTAGTAGGTGTAGGTGACGGTATCGAACTTGGCTTCGTCTGATGGGGCGAGCACGGCTTCGGCATCACCCCGGAAGTAGGAACCCGTCATGGCGACAATGTGCGTCTTGCCTCGCGCAATAAACTGTCCGAGGTGCAGGCCGAGCTTGTTGTCCGGGTTAGCCGATACGTGGTGAAACTCATCTACCGCAACCAGGCGATTGTCGAACGCCTCGACACCATAGGCATCAACCGCGAAGCGGAACGTCGCGTGGGTGCAGACCAGCACCTTGTGGGCGCCTTCGAGAAACGCGCCGACCGATTTCACCTTGCCGCCATTGTCATTGCCCGGGGCGTTGCACAAATTCCACCTCGGTTCGACACGCCAATCGGCCCAGAAGCCGTATTTCGTCAGCGGCTCGTCGTTGAAGCTGGCGCCGATGGACTTTTCCGGCACGACGATGATGGCCTGCTTCAAGCCTTGGTTGTGTAGCTTGTCGAGCGCGATAAACATGAGGGCGCGGCTTTTGCCTGACGCGGGCGGTGACTTGATGAGCAGATACTGCTCGCCGCGTTTTTCATACGCGCGCTCTTGCATGGGCCGCATACCGAGCGCATTGGCCTTGGTCGAGATGCCGTTGCGGGCGTAGGTGACGGAGACGGAGGGGATGGATTTATCGGCGTTATTCGTCATTGATTGCTTGCCTTTTTTTCTTTTTTTCAAGGATCTGGTCCATCGTATCCACCCATTTCTGCACGTCGGTCCAACAGGAATCAGAGACATTGTTTGGAACATTACGCCAGAACGCGAGGATCGCATTCGAGAACGCATCAAGCTGGCCGTCATTCACCTTAAGATGCGTGTGATGGTGATGATGGAACCGGTCTTCGAGGTACTCGGGGAAGTTTTTCCTGAGGTGACGAAGAGAGCTTCCGTCGCCGTGTTTGTAAACATTGACTACAAGGCGACATGCATCGAGCGTGGAAAAGAAATCCGCGTTTCTGACATTCCAGCCCAAGCTTTCCAGCAGATCGACTATCTTGCTGAAGTCAGCCCTCCAGACCATGTCGGTAGCGTTGTCGCCACGATGCCAATACTTAATCTCACGCACCAGCCAATCACGTAGTTGCTTGTCCCATTCATGAAACATCCCGGCAACCACGCTCAAGCGCGTTTGCTCGAGCATGTCGCTCAGGAGTCCATAGAACTCAATGCCAACATCGTTAGCATTTTCGTAGAAAGATGCGGGATCATGCCGATCCGGGTCAAACCATTGGGCACTTTTTTCCAGCCACTCGTCTGCTGCCCGATCAGCATCAGCCCCAATATCGTCGAATTGTGAAAGCAAGCGCTTTCGCGCTTGTCCCACATAGAACAAGTGACTTTTGATCAACGATTGTCGGAACGGCTCCCACATCTGAAACAACAATCCACTCATGCCGTCACCGCCCTTGGGGCGCATGCCACCGGCTGGCCCAAAACCCGGTCAAGATTTTTCGGCTCATAGAACCTCATAGAACCTCATAGAAACCTCATAGAAACTCATAGACCGTCAGCAATTCAGAGAGCGGCAGAATCGGCCATATATGCTGGCTTTCAATACTCATGCTGAGGTCTTTCGTTTTTTCGGCGAGGTCGGTGAAGCGGAGGCAGTCATCGTGGTGTACAGGTCGAAGAGTTTTTCCAGCCGCTCGGTGTCGTTTTTGAAACGGCGGCCGATGTAGATGCGCTCCACGACTTCGTCGTTGCGATCATGGGCAGCCCGCAGGTCGGCGGGCATATTCTCTGGGTTGTAGAGGTCGGCGATGGTGGCCGGGAAGTGATGCTCGCGCGTCAGCAGGATGTCTTCGGCGCAGCGGGTGAGGTCAGTTTTCATCTTCTCGGTGAGGGTCGGGACAGGGAAGGTGTTCCAGCCAAGGGTGTTGGAGTAGCGGAAATCGGTCTTCAACTTGCCGCAGACGGTGGCGATCCAGACCAGGTGCAGGCGGGAGGCGATGAGGGCGAGGTTCCACAGAGGGGCGTCGTAGAGGGCGAAGGCGGCATCGCTGACGACCGAATTGCTATCGATCAGCCCAACTGGAAGATACTCGCGGCTTTCCGATGACACGCGTGGAAGAATCAGCGCGTGCTTTTCGCCCTTATACATCTCACGGAACTGGTGGGCACGAGATGCCAACTCTTTCGTGCCCAAATCTTTGCTTTTGAGCCGCATTTGCCGCACGCCATCAATTCGTGCGCGAAGGGCGGCTATCTCCAACGCTTGCGGCAACTTTTCGTCTGGAATCCAAAGACACCTGCGAACAATGCCACGAATGAATTCCGCAGAGCCATAGATGCGCCGAAGAAAAGTCTGTTCGTCCTCCTTGCTCAATCCGAGCGACACCACATCATCCGGGGAGAACAAAAGATTTCCACCATCAACGGGCATGTTGCCGAAAGACATATCGGGCAAACCCGAAATGCTTTTGCGTTGCCCCTCTACCACCATGTTCTCGCCAACAGTTAGATAGGGCGTTATGTTTTCTGCCTCGCGCACGGTGATTTCCCCGTCGCGGTTCAAGTCGTAAAGCTGACACGTTTTACTGGCACTCGTGGAAAGGCCGACGATGGCAACTGTGACACCAGCGTTGTGCGCGGCCAGGTTCGCCCATTTGAAGCTTGTGTGCGCAAAGCGGATGATGGAGCCGAGCTTGAAAATCTCCGGCCACAAAATCGGCACTATGCGACCCTGACAGATGGAATTGGTGGAAACGAAAGCCGAATCCGCTTGAGTGGCTTGCGCGTAGACCGCCGCCTTCATGAACCATCCGCCCACATAGTCAATTTGCTTTGATGAAATGCCGCAGGAATCAAACACGGCAGCCAAATCCGCCTTCTGTTCTTTGCTTTGCGTCTGGCTGCCTTTGTATGGCGGGTTTCCGCAAAGGAACGTCTCTCCACCTTCATTGTCGAAGTCGATCTCGGCCTGATCGAGCGGCGTCTGAAACAAATCATCCGCCCGCACCTTCACGCCAAGCCCGGTCGGCGGACACACGCTCAACCAATCCAACCGCAGCGCATTGCCGCAGGTGATCCAATTCTCGGCACTCAGCGGCAAGAACTCGGCCAAAGCGAACCTCTGCCCCCGATAAAGCACGTCACACTGGTACTCAGTGATCACCAGCGCCAAGCGGGCGATCTCCGCCGGGAAGTCACGCAGCTCAATCCCGCGAAAATTGGTGAGCGGGATCTCGGATACACGATCGGGCTCACCACGCCGCCGGTTGATTTCCGCTTCGATCGCGCGCATTTCCTTGTAGGCAATCACAAGAAAGTTGCCGGAGCCGCAGGCCGGATCAAAGACCCTGATCCGCGCCATGCGTTTGCGCAGGTTGAGCAAGGAACGTGGGTTGTCACCCGCTTCCTCAAGCCGCCCCCGCAGGTCGTCGAGGAAGAGCGGGTTCAGCACTTTGAGAATGTTGGGAACGCTGGTGTAGTGCATCCCCAGCGCACCGCGCTCCTCATCCTCAGCAACCGCCTGGATCATCGAGCCGAAAATGTCGGGGTTGATCTTGGTCCAGTCGAGGCCACCGACGTGCAACAGGTAGGTGCGGGCAATTTTGCTGAATGTCGGCACGTCCATGCTGCCGGAGAACAAGCCGCCGTTGACATACGGAAAGTCATCCGCCCAACGTGGAGTTCCGGCAGCAGGCCGGTCCGCCTTCTTCGTGTTCATCGCCAGGAATAGCGTGCGAATCACCTCGTGCGTGTTGGACGAGTCTTTCGTGCTCATCTGCGCCACCACCTCGGTGAAGCGGCCCTTGCCGACGAAAATGTCGGTGTCCTCAGCGAAAAAGCAGAAGATCAGCCGGGCCATAAAGTGGTTCATGTCACGACGGCGCTCTTCCGCCCCCCATTCGGGGTTGTCTTTCAGGAGTTGGACATAGAGGCGATTGAGGCGGCTGGTTGCCCGGATGTCGAAGGCGTTCTCGGTGATCTGCCGGACGGTACTGATGCCCGCCAGCGGCAGGAAAAAGCCGAAGTGATCCGGGAAATCCTTGAAGGCGCAGGCAATGGTTTCACCGCCAATCAGGTCTTCCGCCTCAAAATCCAGGCCGTCAGTCGCCAGGATGAACTTTGCTTTGGCTTTGGCGGTGGCGGGGCTGGCTTTGAGCGCCTTGAGCGATTCCGGGATCAGCCCTGCCCCGCAGGTGAGGATGTGAATGTTGTTGGTCTGGAGCACGCCGCCGAGGTCAGACTTGTTCGACGCCCCGGCGCGCAGGCGCTTGAGGGTCGTCTCCTTGTTGCCAAAAGCCTCAAGGAAGGCATAGGGAAACTCTGCGGCGTCAAAGGGCTGCTCCGCAAGGTCAGTGATGGCTTGTTCGATTTCAACGGCGTTCATGGGCGTGCAGGTTCTGCTCTCGGCGTTGGCGTAGGCATAGATCAGCGGGTTTGACCGCTTCGACCGGGAAAAGGCCGGGGGTGAGGGCGCGGGGGGGGGCAGCAGCCACAGCGTTTTTATCATGGATCCTCTTCAACGCTGCACACAGGGTCATGATCGAAATTCTATGGGACGTTTTTCATGACCGCTATCATGATGGGCTGGCCCGTTATATCAGTCACTCACTGTTTTCGGAGATTTTTTCATGACCCGCGCGAGCGAGACCGCCACGCCAAATCACGCCCATTTTCTGCAACTCTGCGAGCTGGAAAAAACCTTCGGCGCTCAAAAAGCCGTTGATGGGGTCAGCCTCTCGATCGCCAAAGGCGAAATTTTCGCGCTGCTGGGCTCATCAGGCTGCGGAAAAACCACCCTGCTGCGTATGCTGGCAGGCTTCGAAACCCCGACCTCGGGGCGCATCATTTTGAATGGCATGGATCTCAGCGGCATGCCCCCTTACGAGCGTCCGCTCAACATGATGTTCCAGTCGTATGCGCTGTTCCCGCACCTCAGCGTCTGGGACAACATTGCTTTTGGCTTGCGGCGCATGGGCCTGCCCAAACCTCAAATTCAAGCCCAAGTAACGGCCATGCTCAACTTGGTACAACTTTCAGCCTACGGGCAACGCAAGCCCCACCAACTGTCAGGAGGCCAGCAACAAAGAGTGGCCCTGGCCCGCAGCCTGGCTCAAAAACCTCAGTTGCTCTTGCTCGACGAACCCCTCGGGGCGCTGGACAAAAAATTACGCGAGCAAACCCAGCGCGAACTGGTCAAAATTCTCCATGATGTCGGGGTCACCTGTGTCATGGTCACGCACGATCAAGAAGAAGCCATGGCCATGGCATCGCGCATTGGCATCATGAGCGAAGGGCGCCTGCTTCAGGTGGGCACGCCCAGCGAAATCTATGAAACACCGGCCAACCGCTTTGTGGCTGAATTCATCGGCAACGTGAATTTGCTCGAAGGCCAGCTTGACAGCAGCTCGCCTGATCAATCGATCGTCCGCTGTCCTGATGGCTTGGTGACGGTGAATCGAGATGTCAAAGCCAAGGTCGGCAGTGAGGTCACAGTGGCACTGCGCCCTGAAAAGCTGCACCTGAGCCGCGAAGCCCTCAGCCCCTCTGCGGCAGCCAACCAATGGCGCGGTACTCTGCAAGACATCGCCTACTTCGGAAGTTATACCGTTTACCGCTTGGCCACTGCCAGCGGCAAACTATTGAGTATCAGCGCCAGCAACACCGAGCGACAACACCTGGCCCCGTTTCAGGTGGGTGATACCGCTTGGGCCTCTTGGAGTGAGTCGGCTCCTGTTATTTTGACCTCTTGATCCCCCTCATGGCCGCCATGTCAACGCCCCCTGCTCACGCCCCAGCCCGCCGCGCCCTGTGGCCCCGAGGCCGCTCACTGGTGATCGGTACCCCTTACCTCTGGCTGTTGGTTTTTTTCTTGCTGCCTTTTTTGATGGTGCTCAAAATCAGCGTCTCAGAAAGCGACGGCCTCTCCTTTCAAGACCTTCTTCAATTCAACAACGGCCGGCCCTCGCTGCACCTCAAACTGGGCAATTACCTCACTGTTTTTCAAGATTCGCTCTACCTCGACACTTACCTCTCCAGCCTCCAATATGCCGCCATCACCACCTTCTTGTGCCTGTTCCTTGCTTATCCATTTGCCTATTTCATCGCTCGCGCACGCAGCACCATTCAACCCGCCCTGCTGATGCTGGTGATGCTGCCCTTCTGGACCTCTTTTTTGCTGCGCGTGTACGCATGGAAAGGGCTGCTGTCTGAACAGGGCTGGGTTTATGAGTTCATCACCCGGCTTCACATCGACCACGTTCTGGCGGCCATGGGGCTGGTTCCAGGCCCTGGGCAACTTGTCAATACGCCCTTTTCCCTGGTGCTGGGCATGACCTACACCTACCTGCCTTTCATGATTTTGCCTCTGTATTCCACATTGTCCAAAATGGATTTACGTCTGCTGGAAGCCGCCGCCGATCTGGGGGCAACCCCTTTTGTCGCGTTTTGGCACATCACGGTGCCGCTCTCCAAGGCGGGTATCGTGGCGGGTTCCATGTTGGTGTTTATTCCCTGCGTGGGCGAGTTTGTCATTCCTGAACTGCTGGGTGGCCCTGAAACACTCATGATTGGCCGTGTGCTGTGGGATGAATTTTTCAGCAACAATGACTGGCCCCTGGCCTCTACCCTAGCCGTCATCATGATTTTGCTCATGATTGTTCCTCTGGCCCTTTTTGACAAACACAAGGCCCAATCAATGGAGGCACGCCCATGAGCCGCCGGCCTTTCAGCGCCATCTTCACCCCCCGCTTCAACCGTTGGTTTGGCCGGGGCTGGCTTTCGATAGGGTATTTTTTTCTCTATTTACCCATGGCAGCGCTGGTGGTTTTTTCCTTCAATGACTCCCCCCTCCCCAATGTCTGGCAAGGCTTCACCCTGAAGTGGTTCACCGCCCTCGCCAAAGATGAAGAAATTTTGAGGGGCCTGGCCTTGTCACTGAAGCTGGCCTTCTTCACGGCCTGCGGTTCCGTGGTGTTGGGCACTCTGGCCGCCTTCAGCCTGGTAAAGTACAAACGCTTCAGGGGCCGCACCCTGTTCAACGGCATGATCAACGCCCCCTTGGTCATGCCCGAAGTCATTGTAGGCCTGTCGCTGCTCTTGATGCTGGTGTCAGCTCAACGTGCCTTCGGCTTTCCTGAGCGTGGCTGGGTCACCATTTGGCTGGGGCATCTCTTGCTGGGCATGGCTTATGCCACCGTGGTCATTCAGGCACGCCTGAAGCTTCTGCCCCCCGAGCTTGAAGAAGCCGCGATGGACCTGGGCGCCCGCTCATGGCAGGTGTTTTATGGCGTCACCCTGCCCATGATCAGTCAATCACTTCTATCGGCTTGGCTCTTGACCTTCACCTTGTCGCTGGATGATGTCGTGTTATCGGCTTTCTTGCAGGGGCCTGGCGCCACGCCCTTACCCCTGGTGATTTTCTCCCGTGCCCGCTTGGGCCTGAACCCGACCGTCAACGCGGTAGCCACCGTCACCATCGCCGTGGTCGCCATTGGCGTGATCATGGCCAGCTACCTGATTGCCCGCGCTGAGCGCCAACGGCTGCAAGAAATTTCAGCCGCCCAAAAAACCAAGCCCTGATTTTTTAGCCTGGCCTGCAAATCTTCTTTTTGAATCTCGCCATGACAGACTCCACCCTCTCCCCTCCTGATTGGCACGCGCAGGCCCTGGCCCTTGACTTTGATGGCCGCCTGTTCATTGATGGGCAGCGAATACCCGCCGCCGATGGCCAAACCTTCGCCTGTCATTCGCCCATTGATGGCCGCCGGCTCTGTGAAGTGGCCCGAGGTCAGCAAGCGGACATTGATCGGGCCGTTCACTCTGCACGGCAAGCCTTCGAGCAAGGTCGATGGTCGCAGCAGCCGCCTGCGGCGCGTAAAAAAATCATGCAACACTGGGCTGAGCTCATTCTGAGTCATCGCCATGAATTGGCCCTGCTTGAAACTCTCGACATGGGCAAACCAATCCGCGAAAGCTTCGCCGTGGATGTCCCCTCGGCGGCTCGATGTCTTCAATGGTTTGCAGAAACCGCCGACAAACACTATGGTGAAATTGCCCCCACCGGCCCCAACGCCCTGGCTCTCGTCACAGCCGAGCCGGTGGGCGTGGTCGGCGCCATCGTGCCCTGGAATTACCCTCTGATCATGGCCGCCTGGAAACTCGGCCCCGCCCTGGCGGTGGGCAACAGTGTGGTGCTCAAACCCAGCGAAAAATCACCCCTCACGGCTCTGAAAATCGCAGAACTGGCCATCGAGGCCGGCCTGCCTGAAGGGGTTTTGCAAGTGGTCAGTGGCTTGGGCCAAGAGGCCGGAAAAGCCCTCGCCTTGCACCCTGATGTCAATGTCATCGCTTTCACTGGCAGCACACGGGTTGGCAAGCAAATGCTCATTTACTCAGGGCAAAGCAACCTCAAGCGGGTTTACAACGAACTGGGTGGAAAATCCGCCTTCATCGTGTTCCCTGAAACACAAAACCTCGCCCGCGCCGCCCAAGCCGCCGCCGGCAGTATTTTTTACAACCAAGGTGAAAGCTGCAACGCGGCGTCCCGCGTATTGGTTCATGAAAGCCGGGCAGATGAATTCATGGAACACCTGCTCGCTGAGACCCTGAAATACCAACCCTCGGACCCTCTTCACCCCGACACCACCATGGGGGCCCTCGTGGATGCCGCCCAAACCCAAACCGTCTTAAACTACATTGCCAGCGGCCAGCAACAAGGCGCCCGCTGCCGGACGGGGGGGCAACAGACCCGCCAAGACACCGGCGGCTATTACATTCCACCCACGGTGTTCGATCAAGTGGCCCCGCACATGACCATTGCCCAGGAAGAAATTTTCGGCCCCGTGCTGTCGGTATTGCGGTTTTCCACTGAAGAAGAAGCCATTCGCATCGCCAATGACAGCCCCTACGGCTTGCAAGCCAGCGTCTGGAGTAACGACATTCACCGCGCGCACCGGGTGGCACGAGCCCTGCGCGTGGGCACCGTTCATGTCAATCAATACGACGAAGACGACATCACGGTGCCCTTCGGCGGCACCAAACAAAGTGGCAATGGCCGCGACAAATCCCTTCACGCCCTCGAAAAATACACTGACCTCAAAACCACTTGGCTACGCATTGCCGCCTGCTAGGGCCTTCATCAAAGGTTGTTCCAACTCCAGACAAACTTGAGGCCGACAGCGTCAAAGAAATCGCCAAAACGTGTACTTTGTCTCGCGTCAACTGACCTTGAACAAGCGACAATCAACTGAACCAAGGTGATAAATGCACCTTGACCTTCTTCGCTTGGGATGGCAGTACTGTGACAAGGAATTTCTGGCTTATCCTCTTTGAGCCCAGCCCTTTCAAGAGTGGCTTGGCCCCCAGCCTCGTCAAGAGGAGCGTTCCAGGGCCTGTTAACAGGCCCTCGTGTCCGCCACAGGAGTTCACGCCCATGATTGATCTCCTTCCACTGGCAACGTATTGCTTTGTCATGTCCTGCACTCCAGGCCCCAATAACCTGATGCTGGCCACTTCTGCTGCCAATTTTGGCTACCGTGCCTCGGTTCCGCAACTTTTCGGGTGTCAATTTGGGGTGGCTGTACATACCTTTATCGCATGCTTAGGCTTGGGCACTGTGTTTGTTATATTTCCTGATCTGCATAACATATTGCATATGCTGGGGGCTTTATATTTAATTTACCTGGCCTATAAACTCAGCCGTATGTCCATGAGCAAGTCGCGTACAGACCTCCCTTGGTCATTCACTCAAGCCGCCCTGTTTCAAGCGGTCAATCCTAAAAGCTGGATGAAGGCAATCACCTTGGCGACGCTATTTATGCCCAGCGACCTGAATGTCATGATAGGTGCCTTGTTGCTCACCTTGGTCGGCCTCGTGATCGGGCTGCCAACCATGTCTATTTGGGCAGCATTTGGAATGGTCATTCGACGCTTTTTAAGCAAGCCTCTGTATTTATATGCGTTCAACTTCATGATGGGCGCTGCGCTGATAGCCTTAGCCTTGCATTTTCTGCATCAGGCAGGCTACCTTGCTTATTCATCAATTGCAATATCAATGCGATGACGGTCACAAGATTACTGTATGACCCTGATTAGCCAAGCCATTCGGCTACTCACACGGATCATTTGAGCATCACGGCGGGTTCATTGACTTGGGCTGGGCTGGGCTGGGCTACGCCCGACCAGTTTCACTGATAACCATAAGACTGCAAATGAGCCTCATCATCGGCCCATCCAGATCGGACTTTCACCCAGAGCTCAAGAAACACCCTGGCCTGAAGCAGATACTGCAATTCTTGGCGAGCCTCAGAGCCAATTCGTTTCAAGCGCTCACCGCCCTGGCCAATGACCATTCCTTTGTGGGCTTCACGCTCAACCACGATGCTGGCATGAATACTGCGTAAATCACCTTCTTCCGTGAACCGGTCAATTACCACCGTAGAGGTGTAAGGCAATTCATCGCCCGTGAGTCGAAACAACTTTTCTCGAATGATTTCGCTGGCCAAAAAGCGCTCATTGCGATCGGTCAGGGCCTCTGGGTCATACAACCAAGCCTGCTGGGGCAAATAAGGTTGGAGGATGCCCAATAAACGCTCTGCATCTGTTTTTCGCTGGGCCGACAAAGGCACAAACTCAGCAAAGGGGTAATGCTGCTGCATCTTCTGAAGCCAAGGCGCCAAGTCAGAGCGCTTGCGAACAGTGTCAAGCTTGTTGGCAATCAAAAACACAGGCTTGCTGCCTGATCCAGAGGGCAAAAGAGACAACACTTTCGCATCATCCACCCCAAAACGCCCTGCCTCGACCACCCACAAAACCACATCAACATCAGCCAAAACCGACTGTACCGTGCGGTTCAATGTTCGGTTCAGGGCCGCCGTGTGGCGGGTCTGGAAGCCGGGGGTATCAACAAACACAAACTGCGAGTCACCGAGTGTGCGCAAGCCCAAAATTCGATGCCGGGTGGTTTGGGGTTTGCTGGATGTGATACTGACCTTTTGCCCCACCAAGGCATTCAGCAGCGTAGATTTTCCCACATTGGGCCGGCCCACAATCGCCACCAAGCCGCAATACGGCGTCAAATGGCGGGGCTCCACAGGCTCAACAGGCGTGGCATCATCGACCTTACCAAACTCATCTTTCATGATTGCAAAGGCCCACCGGGGCGATCAGTGGCCTTAAGTACATCCAACATTTGCCGAGCAGCCTCCTGCTCAGCCATGCGACGCGACTTACCCTCACCCATATAAGCCAAGGATAACGCCGCAACAGCGCATTCAACCTCAAAGATTTGCGCATGGAGCTGGCCGCGTGTAGCCACAATGCGATACACAGGAACCGTCAGGCGACGAGCCTGCAACCATTCTTGCAACTCTGTTTTGGCATCTTTAGCCCACCCAGTCACATCGGTACTCAAAATAACTTCGCCGAACATCTTACGCACCACTTCACGCGCTGCGTCAAAGCCTCCATCGACGAAAACCGCTCCCAAAACGGCCTCCAGTGCATCGGCAAGAATCGAAGCGCGTTGCCCTCCGCCACTTTTCGCCTCGCCCTCACTCAATCGAAGCATGTCTGGAAGACCCAGTGACAAAGCCACACGATGCAGGCTTTCTTCGCGCACCAAATGGGCGCGAACCCGAGTGAGATCGCCTTCATCAGAACCCTCGAAACGCTCAAACAAGAGGCTGGAAATAGCCAAACTGAGCACCGCATCACCAAGAAATTCCACACGCTCGTTGTGTTCAGGGCTGAAGCTGCGGTGCGTCAGGGCACGGTCCAGGAGGGCTGGATCAATGAAACGGTATCCGAGCCTGAATTGAAGCACGTTCAGTGGCTGCATGAATGATCGGCCCAATTACGACGACCGCCCCCGATATTTAATAAGAATATAAACGGGCTCTAGAATAAGAATTTCTTTATCATAGGCGAAACTGATCACCAACTTTTCTTTTTGCATCGTTACCAATAAATCAGACGCCTTGATTGAGCTGATCGAGTATTCAACTTCTGATTGTTTTGAAAACAATGCTTTTGCCTCTTCTGGGGAACGGGCCGTCCTTGCAATATTTTGAACTGTCTTGAGAATCGTAAAGTATTCATTCACAGTAGGAAAAACATTCATGGCCACAATGGCCAGTGCGCAACTAACCACACTCACGATCAAAATATTGATCAATGAAAAACCACAAACTCGAATCCAAGATATAGAAGATTGGGCCATAGATGGTACTCCTTACTCTAAAAACAATCAATCAAAGCGGCCAATTCGCTTCACATCACGCAAACTCATCCAAATAAAAAAAGCTTTTCCTACGATGTTTTTTTCTGGCACAAACCCCCAAAATCGTGAATCAGTTGAGTTGTCTCGATTATCACCGATCACAAAATAATGACCAGACGGTATTTTACAGCTCACGACACTACCGGCAGAATAAACACATTGATCAGAAAAGTCAAAATTAGCAATCGGAAAAACGGTGGTTCTCGCTCCACGATCAAGTAAAATATTGTGTTTGACATCACCAAGCTGCTCACTAAACTGATCAAAATATTTCAGAGCTTGATCCTCATAAAAACGAGGTTGAGGTTCGGCATGCACAGGGGCCCCATTAATGAATAGCTGCTGGTCCCGGTAACTCACTTCATCTCCTGGCAAACCAACTACCCGCTTGATATAATCCAACCGGCGATCAAGGGGGTAACGAAATACCATCACATCACCGCGCTGAGGTTCATTGATGTCAATAATTTTCTTATTAATAACCGGCAGACGGATTCCATAGTGGTACTTATTAACAAGAATCAAATCATCCACAAGCAAAGTAGGAATCATTGAGCCTGAAGGAATCTTGAAAGGCTCCACCACAAATGATCTTAATAAAAACACCACCAAAATGATGGGAAACAAACCTGCCGTCCAGTCAAGCCACCACGGCTGAAACTTGAGATCATTGGCAGCAGCTCTGTACCTCGGTGCAAAATAGAGGCGATCTGCGATCCAGTAAACCATCGTCACCAGGGTCAGCACCGCCAACAAAAGAGAGAAGTTCCCAATCCAGTAGCCCAGGAACCAGCCGCCCAGGTACGCCCCGAGAGAGGCCAACAAAAAACCAGTCAAAATACTCATCAATCTTCCACTTGGAGAATAGCAAGAAACGCCTCCTGCGGCACTTCAACAGCACCAATTTGTTTCATGCGTTTCTTGCCTGCCTTTTGCTTTTCCAGCAGCTTGCGTTTACGACTGATATCACCACCGTAACACTTGGCCAGCACGTTTTTCCGTAGCGCCTTGATTGTCTCACGCGCAATGATATGAGCGCCGATGGCGGCCTGAACGGCAACGTCAAACTGTTGCCGGGAAATCAGTTCACGCATCTTGGTTACCACAGCCCGGCTCCGGTAAGGGGCTTGACTTCGATGAACGATCAAAGAAAGCGCATCAACCCTGTCGCCATTGAGCAAAATGTCCACCTTTACCACATCAGCGGGCCGATATTCTTTGAACTCATAATCCATCGAGGCATAACCCCGAGAGACACTCTTGAGCTTGTCGAAAAAATCGAGCACAATTTCAGCGAGGGGCATCTCGTAAGTCAACATCACCTGACGGCCATGGTAGGCCATGTTCATTTGCACGCCACGCTTTTGATTGGCCAGCGTCATGACAGGGCCCACGTACTCTTGAGGCATGTAAAGGTGCACCGTCACAATCGGCTCGCGAATTTCCTCAATGCGCCCCTGCTCTGGCATCTTGGATGGATTTTCAACCTTGATGACTTCCCGATTGGCGAGCTCAACCTCATACACCACGCTGGGCGCGGTGGTAATGAGATCTTGATCAAACTCACGCTCAAGACGCTCCTGAACAATTTCCATGTGCAGAAGGCCTAAAAAACCGCAGCGGAAACCAAAACCCAAAGCTTGGCTGACCTCTGGCTCATAACGAAGTGAAGAATCATTGAGCTTGAGTTTTTCCAGGGCATCACGAAGCTGATCGTATTCGCTGGCCTCTGTAGGGTAAAGCCCGGCAAACACTTGAGGCTGAATCTCTTTGAACCCCGGAAGGGCTTGGCTGGCAGGCCCCGCATTGTTGGGGAGCTTTTTCTCGAATGTCAGGGTATCACCGACCTTGGCGGCTTGCAATTCTTTAATACCTGCGATCACAAAACCGACCTCACCCGCACGCAGGGCATCCCGTTGAACAGACTTTGGTGTAAACACCCCCAGCTGCTCCGCTGCATAGGCCGCGTGGGTTGCCATCATCTTGAAGCGCTCGCCCTTTTTCAGCTCACCATCGACGACGCGAACCAGCATGACCACACCCACATAATTATCGAACCAAGAATCAATGATCATGGCTCGCAGCGGGCCATCGGCCTGACCCTTCGGAGGAGGAACGCGCAATACAATAGCCTCGAGAATATCCTCCACCCCCAGGCCCGTTTTTGCGCTACAAGGTATAGCACCAGAAGCATCAATGCCGATCACATCCTCGATTTCCTCTTTGGCTCGAGCAGGGTCAGACTGAGGCAAATCCATTTTGTTCAGCACCGGAATCACATCCACACCCAGATCAAGCGCTGTATAACAATTGGCCACAGTTTGGGCCTCGACGCCCTGGCTGGCATCGACCACCAGCAAAGCCCCCTCACAAGCCGACAGAGAGCGGCTTACTTCATAAGAAAAATCGACATGACCGGGTGTGTCGATCAAATTGAGCTGATAGGTTTTTCCATCATGAGCGGTATAGTTCAGGGCCGCAGTTTGGGCTTTGATTGTGATGCCACGTTCTCGCTCAATATCCATCGAGTCAAGAACCTGAGCCTCCATTTCACGGTCACTGAGCCCTCCGCAATGCTGAATCAAACGGTCTGCCAAGGTGGACTTTCCGTGGTCGATGTGCGCAATAATGGAAAAATTACGAATATGATTCATGCTGACAAAGGCCACACAAAGAACGCGCTTGATTCACATGCATCAAAGCGCAAGACCATAAAAATCCACCGCTGGAGGGGAGCGTACCGAAGTTCAAAAAGGCAAAGCGAAGAGATCACGCCGCCCTCACAAAACATGGGGCAAGGGCTTGTTAATTTCCGATTGTAGCCAAAAGCACCCATTCACCAGCCACCACACAGCCTGATTTGTTTACTCTGCCGAAACCAGAGCCAGTAACCATGGCATCATTTTTCTGATGACAAAACCATGGGCCTCGCCCAAAAGCCTAAATACAAGAGCGGTCTTCTCGCAATGTAAGAAGACCGTTCTATTTGTAAAGGTTATAAGCCGGGTTATTTACTTGGCCGAATCACCAGGAAGCTGACCCAGGCACCACGCCGAACCAACACACTCACCGGCTTGGATTTATCAAGTTTGGCCACCACCGACTCTAATTGAGCAGCGCTGGAAACCTCGGTATTGTCAATCGAAACCAGGACATCCCCCTCGCGGACACCTGCTCGCGCCCCTGCCCCCTCGACTTTGTCGATTCGAACGCCATTTTTGAGATTAAGTTCTTTACGCTGCGCCTCTGCGAGGTCTGAAACAGTCAGACCCAAGTGAGAAATAGACACCGGCGCAAGAGCTGACTTGGCAGCGTCCCGATCTGATTTTTTTATATTCTCGGGCTCAAATTCGACCACGGAGGTGCTGAGATCACGAAAATGACCGCGCCGAAATACCTGAATTTGTACTTTTTGCCCAGGCCGGGTCGCGCCGACAATTCGCGGCAGGTCACCTGATCGATCAACTATTTTTCCATCAAATTTGGTGATGATATCGCCAGGCTCAATGCCGGCTTTCTCTGCCGGGCCACCAGACTCGACGCTACGCACCACGGCGCCATAGGGGCGCCCAAGACCGATGGATTCAGCCACATCTTTGGTGACCGCTTCAATCTGTACACCAATACGCCCACGCACCACCCGCCCCGAAGCCCGCAACTGCTCGGCAACACGGTTGGCTTCATCAATCGGAATCGCAAAAGAAATGCCCATAAAGCCGCCCGAACGACTGTAAATTTGGGAGTTGATGCCCACAACTTCGCCGCGCAGGTTAATCAGTGGGCCACCAGAATTACCCGGGTTGATGGCCACATCGGTTTGAATCAAAGGCAGCAATTCGCCGGTGTCACGTGCTTTGGCGCTGACAATCCCTGCGGTGACGGTGTTTTCCAACCCAAAAGGGGAGCCAATGGCCATCACCCATTCACCGACCTTGAGACGACCCACATCACCCATGCGCACTGTGGGCAAACCCACTGCATCAATTTTGACAATAGCCACATCGGACCGTTTGTCAGCCCCGACGATACGGGCTTTGAATTCACGTTTATCAGTGAGAGTGACAATCACGTCATCGGCACCATCGACCACATGCGCATTGGTCATCACATAGCCATCCGGGCTCAGAATAAAACCAGACCCCACACCGCGTTGCTGTGGCTCAGCATCTGCTGGGGGTGACTGTGGCCCACGGCGTGGCCCCGGGCTTAAGTTGGGCGCCGGGATGCCAAAACGACGCAGAAATTCAAGCATATCTTCATCAATGTCAGGCCCGGCGGGACGGTTGTTACGCACCTTTTCAGTGGTACGTATGTTCACTACAGCGGGCCCCACACGCTCAACAAGTTCTGTGAAATCAGGCAAAGCCTGAGCATGCACCGTCATGGAGGGCAAACAGAACGCCGAGAATACCAAGGGCAGGAAGAGTTTTCGTAAAAGTTTCATAAGACCAGTTTGTCATCCATGAAGAGAGAAACAACAAGGGGGCTTCATTTGATGGGACTCAGCCCATCGAAGAAGGCCCGCAGTGTGAGTGGCGGCACATTGCCCACCACGGTCACCCACGAGTTTCTTTGACGCCGTGAGAGGGTATTTGTGGCCCCGACAACGCCTTTCACGGGCTGCAGATGCCGCGTCGGGTCGAAAGGTTCAATGAAAATAGACACATGAGTGAGGCCATCTGAGAAAACGGCCTGAATAACCTGCTGCTGGCTGGATGAATTTCGCCAAAGTGATCGCTTGACACAATGCACCTGATAAAACCCTGGAATGCTCTGGTGTAAAGCCCAGCCCTCTTCCTCGATGCGTATGGGGGTAAGAGCCACCCGTTCGACCTGGTAACCCTCGGGGGGCTTCATGCCTCGCAAAACCAGCTCTGGCTGCGGCTTGACCCCGATAGTGACTTCGGAAAACACAGCCGTCTCCAAAACCTCATGGGGTTGCGCCCATACATCAGCCCTGAGCAATAAACCAGACACTTTTTCTGCCCACAGACGATAGCCAAATCGATAGGCATCGCGCGGGTGAAGCCATAGGACATCGGCTTCATGGCCTGCAACGCGCTCTGTGCCTGGTTCGCGTTTGATCTCGTAAAAATCAGCCAGCTTGATGCTTGAAGCCGATAATAAAGCAGGAAAAGCACCCCATGACTCACGTTGCTCCAGTTGGACAAACTGAGTTTTTGGCCAAACGGTATGAACAAATTCGTTGTGCCTGAAGACCTGCCTAGGCTGACCATCCAGGGACTCAATGTACTCGTATTGTTGCAGGCCCTCTCGAAAATGAAAAATTTTGGCACTGGAAATGGCCCCAGGAGCACTGACCATGAGGGTCCCCTTGAAGTTATTTTCCAAAGCCGCCCGGTGAATTCGGGTTAACCAAAATCCGGGTTCAGGGATGCCTGCTGCGGGAGCAGCGAACACACCCACAGGTACCGACACGATCAACACCCGAAATACACACCGTAAAAAAAATTGCAACAAAAGCGGAGAAATTTGAATGGAATCGGAAAACGTCAGCATGGTAATCTCATCGCTGAGGAGCCTGTGTGCCCACATGGCGCACAAACCCGGCAGGGCTGACAAGGGCCGAAGAGCCACCGAACTGTTGATGCGCATGGATATAGTGATCCAGTTGTGAATCACGCAAAGTGGGCCCCCAATCGCCCAGAACAACTTTGACCTCACCTGCATTTTGATCTGGTGCCGCACCAGAGGCCCCTGAAAATACTGATGGCTCGACAGAAACTGGCGACTGAAGCGACACAGGCGCTGGGCCTGCCGCCCCCCCCGGAGTTCGCAACACCCATATCAAAGCACCAACCATCAACACAGCAGCAAGCGCCATAGCGGGCTGAAGCGTACGATAACGAATTGCCCAGCCCAATGCTTCGCGGCTTGGTGCCCCAGGTGCCAAAACCACAGGCTCATGAGCCAACCGAGAGCGAAGGGCTTGCAAAAATTTAGCATCATGCCCGGCTATCGAGGCGAGATCCTGAAAATGGAGGACATCACGGACCCAATGATAGGCATGCCATTGAGATTGCAGCTCGGGGTCACTGTGCCAGTGGTGAGCCAAGCGCTCCACCTGATCAGGGGCCAGTTCTCCATCCACCAGGGCGGAGAGTTGCTCTTTAATCAACCCTTGCGCATCGGGGGGAGTGTCCATTTCAGTCTCCTCAAAATACGAACAACTTACCACCGCTCGCCCTGTCGGTTGGCCAGCAAGGGACGCAGCTTCAGCGCAATCGCCTCTCGGGCCCGGAAGATGCGGGATCGGACCGTACCAATCGGGCAATTCATGATTTCAGCAATTTCCTCATAACTCAAACCCTCAATTTCACGCAAAACGATCGCCTGCTGCAGCTCTTCAGAAAGAGCTTCCATGGCATCGTTAAGAGCCAGCCCGAGCTCTTTGGTCGCCAAGAGCACCTCGGGGGACTCTTCATGACTTGGTTCAATTTGAGAAGAAGAAGTTTCCTCGCCCTCTTCAATGGTTGCCAAGGCTGACTCCGTAATCAGAGGATCTTTTTTGAGATCCATCAGCGCTTTTTTGGCGGTATTGATCGTAATTCGATACAACCAAGTATAAAAAGCACTATCACCACGAAAATCGGGCAATGCGCGATAAGCTCGAATAAAGGCTTCCTGCGCAATATCTGACACAATATCGGGATCTCGCACCATGCGGGCAATCAACCTTTCAAGCCGACGCTGGTACTTGACCACCAGCATTTCAAAAGCTTTAACATCTCCTTGCTTGACTCGATTCACAAGCAGAGTGTCGGAATCAGCTCGGCTCATGATCATTAAGGAACCTCTGCAAAACCCATCGTGAATGAGCGGGCCTTTCCGGGATGGAAGATGCAAGTCGAATTTTGCAGAGGTTCCTTAGCTTGGCCAAGCCAGGAGACAGCCAATCGCCTGGGGCCAAAAGGTTCCTCCATTTGATCGGTCCGGGATATCAGAGGAAGGCCCATGGAAGTGAACGCTATTCGGTGGACCGAAAATAAGTAAAAAACCTTCAACAAGCCTTTCCCTGATGGCCAGCAGCGTGAGCACATGACACGCTGAGACATGTTCAAGCACCACTTCCAGGCTGAAGTGCACAACGCAAAATGTGCCAGTGGGTACCATGTTGCCGGCGCTCGACAGCCCACCAAACGCCACGCCAAGGTGATGCCCCCCAAGGCTGCAATCGAACCAAAATAAAAAACCCTAAATCAATGCAGACAGTTGCTCGACCTGATGAGGGTTCCTGACCTACACTGCGCAAAGGCCCCCAATGCCAAAATTGGCCATCCCATCGAACACTGGCCGGCTGACCTGCCCAGCCGCTTGCCAAGCCATAAGCACATACCAAGACCATCAGCAAGGCCAAGCACGCCAGAACAGGAAGCCACGACTCTGTTCGCAAAGCACTGGCCCCCCAAACCGTAAGCACCAGCATCGAGATCGTCCAAAGGAACAACATCGCCCCCCCCCATAATGGAGATTTTTGAGGACAAAATTGAAAAGAAGGGCTGGCTCGCATCAATGCCGCTTGAATATCAGGGTGCCGTTGGTGCCACCGAAACCAAAATTGTTTTTCATGGCGTAATCAATTTTCATATCACGCGCTGTATGGGCGCAATAATCAAGATCACATTCTGGATCTTGATTGAAAATATTGATGGTGGGCGGAGACACTTGGTGATAAAGGGACAGCACCGTGAATACCGACTCCACTCCACCAGCCCCCCCGAGCAAATGCCCAGTCATCGATTTGGTGGAACTGATCACTAATTTTTGCGCATGTGCCCCGAAAGCCAGCTTGATGGCGTTGGTTTCATTGAGGTCACCCAGTGGCGTGGATGTGCCGTGAGCATTAAGGTACTGAACCTGATCAGCATGGATGCCCGCATTGCGCAAGGCTGCCCGCATGGATCGCTTGGGGCCATCAACATTCGGGGCAGTCATGTGATGGGCATCGGCACCCATGCCGAACCCAGCCAACTCAGCGTAAATTTTGGCGCCACGCTTTTTGGCGTGTTCATATTCCTCAAGCACGAGAACACCAGCGCCCTCACCCAGCACGAAACCATCGCGGTCTTTGTCCCAGGGGCGCGAGGCTGTGCGAGGGTCTTCGTTTCGGGTGGAGAGAGCACGGGCCGCAGCAAAGCCGCCAATTCCCAAGGGCGACACCGTAGATTCAGCCCCCCCGGCGATCATCACGTCAGCATCGCCATACTCAATGAGACGGCTTGCCTCGCCGATGCAATGCAGACCCGTGGTACAGGCCGTGACAATAGCCAGATTAGGGCCTTGAAATCCGAACTTGATCGACACATGGCCTGAAATCATATTGATGATCGAGGCCGGCACGAAGAACGGTGAAACGCGACGAGGGCCGCGTGCCGTGAGTTCAGCGTGAGTGTCCTCGATCAACGGCAGCCCGCCAATCCCGGAACCAACAAGGCAGCCGATGCGTTCAGCTTGTGCCTCGGAAAGTTCAGCATGAGTAGGCAGCCCAGCATCCCTGACGGCTTGGATTGAAGCCGCCAAACCGTAATGAATGAAGGTGTCCATGGTTCGAGCTTCTTTGGTAGAGATGTAATCTTCTACCTTGAAGCCCTTAACCTCGCCTGCGAAACGGCAAGCAAAATGGGATGCTTCAAACTTGCTGATCAAATCAATACCTGAGCGTCCGGCCAGCACATTGGCCCAAGCTTCAGAGACCAAATTGCCCACAGGGCTGATCAAACCAAGGCCAGTAACGACAACGCGACGGCGAGTCATGGAATCAAGGCCCCATCAGGTTTTTTGATGGGCCACAGCATAGTCAATGGCCAACTGGACAGTGGTGATTTTCTCGGCCTCTTCGTCAGGGATCTCGATGCCAAACTCATCTTCAAGGGCCATGACCAATTCCACGGTGTCTAAGGAGTCGGCGCCGAGATCGGCAACAAAGGCTTTTTCGCCAACAACATCAGCTTCAGGCACACCGAGTTGCTCGGCAATAATTTTCTTAACACGTGCTTCGATTTCGCTCATGACTCCTCCGGGAGTGTTGTCTGTAAAGGAACCCGATATTCTAGAGGCTGCCGGATGTTGATCCAACAACATCCGGCAAAGAGCGGCCGGGAGCTTCCGCTGCGGGGTTTCAGCCCGCCCCTCTGACTGACTAACTCATGTACAGGCCACCGTTAACATGAAGCTCTGTACCGGTAATGTAAGCCGCTTCCGGCGAGGCCAGAAAAGCCACGGCATGCGCTACATCAGAGGCTTGACCCAAGCGGCCCAACGGGATCTGAGCTTTCAAAGCGCCAACCTGAGCCTCCGCAAGAGCTTGAGTCATGTCTGTTTCGATGAAGCCTGGGGCAACACAGTTGACGGTGATATGACGGCTGCCAAGCTCACAGGCCAGGGCGCGGGTCATGCCTGCCACACCTGCCTTTGCTGCGGCGTAGTTCGCTTGGCCGGGGTTGCCGCGGGCACCAACCACCGAGGTGATGTTGATGATACGGCCATAGCGCTGTTTCATCATGGGCCGCATCACAGCGCGGCTGGCACGAAAAACGGCTTTGAGATTGGTGTCAAGCACGGCATCCCAGTCTTCGTCTTTCAGGCGCATTGCGAGGTGGTCTCGGGTGACGCCCGCATTATTGACAAGAATATGCAGCCCGCCCTGTTGTTTAACAATGCGCTCAATCGCTGACTGCAAAGCCAAGCCATCATTGACGTTAAGGCAAATACCCTGGCCGCCATGAGGGGAAAGCGCCTCGGTGATACTTTGCGCCCCGGCCTCTGTCGTAGATGTACCGATCACGGAGGCTCCACGCTCTGCCAGTACCAAGGCAATCGACCGGCCAATGCCCCGGGAAGCACCAGTGACCAAGGCAATCTGTTGGGACCAAGAAGGCATATTGTTGAATGAAGTCATGAAGAAGAATTTTTAAAAAACCATGGTTCAGGCCAGCAAAGCCTTCACTTCACCCAGGGTGGCAGGATCATAAATAGCACCTGCTGCTTGTTGGGGCGCAATACGCTGGGTCATTCCGGCCAACACCTTGCCAGGACCACACTCGACAATATGACTGACCCCCCGCGCTGCCATGGATTGAATCACCTCGACCCAGCGAACCGGACCAAAGGCCTGACGATACAGAGCCTCACGAATCAAACCAGTATCTGTTTCGATGGCCACATCAATATTGTTAATCACGCTGATGTTGGGCGTATGAAATGGGACGCTCTGGAGGCGAGTTTTAAGACGCTCTGCGGCGGGCTTCATCAGGCGAGAATGAAATGGCGCCGAAACCGGCAGAAGCAAAGTACGCTTGGCACCCGCTTCTTTCAAGAACGCACACGCCCGATCCACCCCTTCTTTAGTTCCAGCAATCACGGTTTGCTTGAGATCATTGAAGTTTGCTGCCTCAACCAGCCAACCTGAAGCTGACACCGCCTCACACGTTTGCTGAATGATGGGAGCCTCCAAGCCTAAAATGGCAGCCATGGCGCCCTGCCCTACTGGCACGGCCTCTTGCATGGCTTGGGCCCGAAATCGTACCAAGAGAATGGCATCAGCCAGGGAAAGTGCGCCAGCCGCCACCAAGGCAGAATATTCACCCAAGGAATGCCCCGCCAATAGGCTTGGCGTGAAGCCAAACTCAAAAAGCCAAGCCCGATAAACTGCCACACCCGCCACTAACATGACGGGCTGGGTGTTGGTGGTCAGGTCAAGCTGCTCTTTAGGGCCGTTCTGAATCAATGCGCCCACGTCTTCTTGCAGTGCGTCAGAGGCTTCTTCCAGGGTTTGACGCACCGCGGTGTGATCGCCCCAAGCATTGAGCATGCCCACAGATTGAGACCCCTGTCCGGGAAAAACAAACGCCAATGATGTCATCGTCTCGCGATCCTTTGTTGTTGTTTGCATTTTTTTCAGGCATTGGGAAAGCCCGCCCCCCTACCACAGGGCACTCAAAAGTCCAGAAGCACAGCACCCCAAGTAAAACCGCCCCCCACCCCCTCCAGCAAAACGGTATCGCCCGCATGAATACGGCCATCACGAACCCCGGCATCAAGCGCCAGAGGGATCGAGGCCGCCGAAGTATTACCATGCTGATCGAGGGTCAGGATGACCTTGTTCATATCAAGCTTGAGCTTTCGAGCGGTGCTTTGGATGATTCGAATATTGGCCTGATGAGGCACCAACCAATCGATGTCCGCTTCTGTTCGGCCCGCCTTGGCCAAAACCTCACGGGCCACGTCTTCAAGCAGCCCGACCGCCAGTTTAAAGACCGCCTGACCATCCATTTTGAGTCGTGGGTCACCCGTAATTTTGCCGCCCGAGATGGTTCCTGGAGTGCAAAGAATTTCAGTATAGCGGCCATCAGCGTGGAGTTGAGCAGCCAGGATGCCCGGCTGATCACTGGCCTCCAGCAACACTGCGCCAGCCCCGTCACCGAAGAGGACGCAGGTGGTTCGATCAGTAAAATCAAGCAATCGGGAAAAAATTTCTGCCCCGACCACCAAGGCTTTACGGGCCGACCCACTGCGGATCAGGGAGTCTGCAAGGCTCAAAGCATAGACAAAGCCAGAACAGACGGCCTGCACATCAAAGGCGGCAGCGCCGTGGCTGCCCAATTTGCGCTGCAAAATGCACGCCGTCGATGGAAAGACCATATCTGGCGTGGAGGTCGCCACGATGATCAAATCCAGATCCTGGGGCTGGCAACCCGCAGCGTGAATTGCCCCCTGAGCGGCTTGAAATGCCAAATCGCTGGTTTGAATTTCATCCGATGCAAAATGGCGAGCACGGATTCCCGTACGCTCGACAATCCATGAATCCGAGGACTCTATACCTTGCTGAGCCAGCTGAGCCACCAGTTGTTCATTGGAAACGCAAGCCCCAGGCAGCGCACTGCCTGTCCCGACGATACGCGAGGCACTCGGAATGAAAGGTAAATTCATGCGGAGGAGGTCAGGTTGGCGTCGTGTTTGAAAGGATCGGGAAGGGCTGATTCAATACGCTGCTGAACCCTTTGCAACAAACCGTTTCTGGCCGCATCATAGGCCCGGTTGAGCGCCTGCTCAAAAGCAAAGGCATCGGCAGAGCCGTGGCTCTTGAAGACCAGCCCCCGCAAACCCAGTAAGGCGGCGCCATTGTAGCGACGGTGATCCACCCGGGATTTGAAGCGACTCAGCACCGGGCTGGCCACAAAAGCGGCGATTTTAGCGGCCCAATTGCAAGTGAATTCTTCGCGAATCAACCGAGACAGCATGGACGCCAAACCCTCTGCCGTTTTAAGGGCCACGTTGCCCACAAAACCATCACAAACCACGATATCAGTGGTGCCTTTGAAAATATCGTTGCCCTCCACGTTGCCATGGAAGTTCAATTGACCCAAACTTGAAGCATGCCTGAGCAGTTCGCCTGCCTGCTTGATAACCTCATTGCCCTTGATGACCTCTTCGCCAATATTAAGAAGCCCCACGGAAGGGTTTTCCTTGCCTTCGACCGCACTGACCAGCGCCGAACCCATGAACGCAAACTCAAGCAAGTGCCGGGCAGTGCAATCAACATTGGCACCAAGATCAAGCACCGTGGTGAAGCCATTTTGGCTGTTGGGCATAACCGATGCAATGGCAGGCCGGTCGATTCCCTGAATCGTTTTTAAGAGATAGCGGGAAATCGCCATCAAGGCGCCCGTGTTCCCCCCCGAAACGCACACATCGCCCCTTGAGGCTTGGTCATCTGTTGATTTCAACTGGGAAATGGCCACTCGCATGGAGGAGTCTTTTTTGTGGCGCAAAGCCACTTCGAGAGGATCGTCCATCTGGACAACCTCGGTGGCAAACACCAAATCCGTGCGAGGCCAAGCAGAGGCGTGCTGAATCAGATCAGCCTGCCCAACCAGAATTAATTGGGCATCAGGATGAGATTCGAGAAAGGCCTTGGAGGCAGGCAAGGTGATCAAAGGCCCATGATCTCCGCCCATGCAGTCGACAGATATGCACACGGGATGGCCGACTGGTTTGAGTATGGAACTCATGAGCGAAAGTCAGGCTGCCATACGGCAGCAAGGGATGATCAACGGCAGTTCAGGCGTCAGCTTTGGTCTTGAAGATTTTGCGCCCACGATAGAAACCTGTGGGACTGATATGATGACGCAAATGAACTTCGCCCGTCACAGGCTCGATACCAGTACCGGGCAGGGGCAAGGCATTATGCGAACGATGCATGCCGCGCTTGGAGGGGGATTTTTTGTTCTGCTGAACGGCCATGAAAGTCTCCGATGATGCAGCCAGACCCAAAGGCTGACTTGCGAAAGTGGTGCAGCCTGCATAGGCTTGAAAATAAGTAACAGCAGGAAACGACAAGTGTGCCTGTTGAGCCAGCTTGACAAGCTCAGCATTGGCGGCAACACAGCTTTTTGCAGAGTTTCCCAGGAAATTCCCGATTCTATCACATGATAAGAAGCCATCTGGATGCGATGGCGCGATTCATGAGCCATCATTTGACCAGCCCTGACACGGCCTGACTCACTACAAAATCCCGGAAGATCATCAAGCCTCATGAACAACGCGCAATCTGCCATTGACAGCTGCCCATACTTGCACCTTGCTTCCATCACCGAGCCCGAAGAAGGTGGCTTGCGACTGCTTGTCCAGGAAGCCCGAGCCGAATTAACCAATCTTGATATGCTCACCAAGGAGCTTTTGCCTGAAGTTGGAGCGTTACTGGCGTCAACAACTCCCATTCAACATACCACGGGCTGTCAGGTGTTTGAAATTCATTGGCCCGACTATATCGCCTACGCTGTAGAGAACGAAAGTTATGCACGTGGCCAACCCCGGAACCTAGAAGCCAAAGGTCGGCAATTCAGGCTCTACCAAAAGTCGGCTTATCTTGACTATCTTTCCATCGTTTCGTTTGCATCGCCCAAATACCCCGGTGCCTATAAACACTGGGCTGTCTATTGCCTTGACCACGTCATCAATGTTGCATCAACCAGTGAACCATCCATTAAGACGGCTTGATGACCCCAGTATCACACCCGCCCACCCACACCACAACATCCGACGAAATCTAAAAATCCTTTGGTTTTTTGAGTTGCGCCAAAACAGCAAACGGATGGGGTTCTTTCATTTCTGCTTCAGGAGCCGCTTGCGGAAGTGGGCTGGGGCATACCTCATGGCGGGGCACCCAGGGCAAAGAAAGTACCAGCTCGTCTTCAATCAATTCGAAGAGATTGAGAGATTGGGTCAGTGCCAGAACATCGTCATCACTTTCGGCATCTTCGGCTGCAGCAGCGTCTTCACCCGCCACAAAGCGCAAACTGCGCTGAACTTGCAGCTTCACCAATAAAGGCTGAAGGCAGCGTTGGCAAGCCATGAATAATGAAGCCGAGGCGTCGAGATGCAGCCACACCTCAGGGGCTTGAGAACGAACAGGGCGTAACTCTCCGCGGGCCATCCATGTAACGACATTTTTATGGCCAGGGGGAGCGTCGGGGGCGGCATAGTCAAGCAACTTTTGGCAATCCAACAAGGGGATATCGCCTGATAATTCAGCGGCATTTTCGGCAAAAGCGCTGACATCAAGATGATGAGGATCTAATCGGCGTTTTTTCATAAGCAAGAGTTTATGCGCAGGTGCAACATGGTTCAAAATCAGCCAATGACCTCCTCTTTGATTCTGGCCTCCACGTCCCCCTACCGCCGCGAGCTTTTATCGCGGTTGCACCTTCCCTTTTCAGTGCATGCACCTGGAGTGGATGAAACCCCCTTGGCCTCAGAAGCCCCCCCCTTCTTGGCACGGCGTCTGGCGCTGGCCAAAGCCCGAACGGTGGCTGAGCAGTTCCCTGGCGCGACAGTCATTGGCTCGGATCAAGTCGCTGATCTTGATGGCAAGGCTCTGGGCAAACCAGGCTCGCATGAGAAAGCACTGGCCCAGCTGCGCGCCCTCAGTGGGCGCCATGTGGTGTTTCAGACCGCGGTGGCGGTAGTTCGTGTCAGACATCAAGCGTTCGAAGAGGTGGCCCTACAGGCCGTCAAGGTGCAATTTCGGCCCCTTTCTGAGGCCGAGATTGCACATTACCTTCAACTGGAACCCGCTTACGACTGCGCCGGCAGTGCAAAATCTGAAGGACTGGGAATCACCCTGCTGGAAACGATTGAATCACTTGACCCTACAGCCTTGATAGGTTTGCCACTGATGGACACCTCCCGACTGCTGCGTGCGGCCGGCCTGGACCCCCTTAAAAAAACGGAGGCCATTTGAGCTCAAGCGCCACCCTTTACCTGGTTCCGAACACACTCGACCTCGGTACTCAGGGGGCCCCGTCCATCGAGTGGGCCCTTCCGGCAGGGGTTCTGATGCAAGCAGCCCAACTAAAGTATTGGATTGCAGAAAACGCCAAAACCACCCGCGCTTTTTTGAAACGGGTTGACGCCATCTCACCACTTCATCAGCCCCTTCAAAGTATCGCTATTGTCGAGATTCCAAGGCCCCCCAAAGGGGGCACGCCAGAGGCTCCATCATCGATTCAATTGCTTCTGAACCCTGCCCTCAAAGGGCATGACATCGGCCTGATTTCTGAGGCTGGGCTGCCAGGAGTGGCTGACCCCGGGGCCCATGTGGTGGCCGCAGCACACCAGATGGGCATTCCCGTGGTGAGTTTGGCAGGGCCAAGCTCGATTGTGATGGCACTGGCCGCCAGCGGCTTATACGGCCAAAGTTTTGCTTTTGTGGGTTATCTTCCGGTCGAGGCTCGAACCAGGGGGGAACGTATTCGTGAACTTGAAACCATTTCACGGCGTTATCAGCAAACACAACTGATGATTGAAACTCCGTATCGCAACCAAGTTCTCTTTGAAGCCTTGGTGACCCACCTCTCAGATGCCACCATGCTGTCGATCAGTTGTGGGCTGACCTTGCCAAAGGGCTTCAGTAAAACCCAATTCGTCAAAGCCTGGCGCACAAGCAAGCCTCGTCTTCCAACCGATATACCCAGCGTTTTTGCTTTCCAGGCAAGCACCCATTATTGAGTGAGCCAAGCAGGGCCTGTTCTGAAAGTTATTGTCGGACAGGAAAGGCTCTATAGGAGTGAGCAGTAAGGCGCAAATGCCCGTCATACCAGCCGGTATGGCGGACATTTGCAACGCCGCAGATCCCTTCGAGAGACCATTTGATGAGGGGCCAAGGACTTTTCGAACAAGCCCTGGAACGATTTACGACAGGTGGCCGTTGATGAGCTTGGTCATTTCGAACATCGAGACTTGGGGCTTTTGGAAAATTTCTTTCAGCTTGGCGTCAGCGTTGATGTTGCGTTTGTTGGCAGTGTCTTGCAGTTTGTGGGTTTTGATGTAATCCCAGATTTTTTTCGTGACCTCTGTGCGTGGCAGGGGCTGTGCGCCGATCACGGCAGCCAATTGAGGGCTGGGGGTCAAGGCCTTCATGAAAGCCGCATTGGGAGCACGCTTTGCCGGCGCAGATTTTCCTGACGCTGCTTTCTTTGCGGGAACATCTTTCTGAGGGGTAAGGTCTTTTGGAGCCGAAGCAGCCTTCTTTGCAGTTGCCATTTTGAATTTCTCTATCAAAGGTTATTAATGTGCCGGGCGGGGTGAGGGCCGCATGAACCCTCTGTTATTCCGTGCACCATGGGCGGGAATGGTAATGCCTGCATCTGGCCTTGAGAAGACTCCTGATCAGAGAAAGCCTCATTCTTTGGGGCAGATGAGGGATATGTCGCCTCAGGACATCATTTGGATTTCATGAGAGCCTGAGCGTTGGTATTCAGTTGGCAGTCAGCACTTGTGACGCCGCATTAACAACCGCAGCAATACGACCAATGTCTCGCAGTTGCTGGGTGGTGAGCCCTTCTTTTTTCAGCAAGGCGTAATGCGAACCCACACAAAAATCGCACCTTCCTATAATCGATGCAGCAAGGGCAAAAGCCTCGAATCTTTTTTTCTCGATGCCACCAGATGTCGCGTAAGCATTCATGCGAAGCTCAGGCTTCAAAGTTTTGAGTTCTTCGTCAGCTGCCATTTCCACATAGGGGTACCATGTGTTGTTCATGCCCATCAGGGCGGCGGCTGTGAAGCAGGCTTGGGCCGTTTCGGGGGGCAAATGAACGCGGAAGAGGTCAACCAAGGTTTTGCTCTTGGCAGCAAAGGCTGCCGCCAAAGCCACACCAATGGCGTCTTCAGGGGGCAAACTGGAGCGGGCGATCACCGCGTCGATGTTGAGGCGAATATCTTTGGCGTAATCGGGAATTTGGTCTTTGAGGGTTTGCAAAAACTCCATAGGAAACCTCCTGAGGTGGGCGGACAAGGTGGGGGGGAAAAGCCCGGCATGACCGGGCTTTTGAGAGGCTGCTGGCTAAAATTTACAAGGTGCTTCCACCGACCGTGCGATTGCACGGGCAGAGCTCATCGGTTTGCAGGCCGTCGAGAATACGCAAAATTTCTTCAGGGCTGCGGCCCACGTTGAGGTTGTTCACACTGACGTGCTGAATCGTATTTGCAGGGTCAACGATGAAGGTGGCACGCAAAGCCACCCCCGCAGATTGATCACGAACACCGAGCTGATCAATCAGGGCGCCAGTGACATCGGCAAAGCTGTAATGGCCGAGCTTGTCGAGATCTTTGTGATCACGGCGCCAGCCGAGTTTGCAGAACTCGTTGTCGGTTGAGCCGCCCAGCAACACGGCGTCACGCTCGGCAAATTGCTTGCTCAGTTTGTCGAACCCGACGATTTCGGTGGGGCAGACAAAGGTGAAATCTTTGGGATAAAAATAAATCACTTTCCACTTGCCGGGGAAGCTTTTTTCGGTGATGGCCTCGAAAGCCGACTCGCCATTTTCCTCATGGTGGTTAAAACCAGGTTTCACGCCCACCACGCTGAATGCTTCGAGTTTATCGCCAACGGTTTTCATGTTTTCTCCTGAAAGTGAAGGGAATGACAACACAGTGCCGGAGGTCACTTCGGGCTGTGCTGAACCACGATTATGAGATCGACTTCAAACCGTGTGGATTGAAAGCCTCAAAAACCATCATGGATTGAGGTTTCTGTTGTCAGCCTACCGAAACGCAAGCCGGACTCGAAAGTATTGATTTTGCGCAGGCCCTAAAATTTCATATTTCACCCAAGCATATGCAACCAACAAATAAATACTTTTTATCAGCAAGAATACGCTTTAAAGTATCCACTGGCCCAAGCCCCCGACTGTATTCAGTCGTGGCTCAAGAACCAAGCGAAACCTGCTTTCGGTTTCTGGCATTGATGGGGTTGAGCAGCTTCCCTTGATCCCACATTCTTGGCATTTATTCAGCATCCGCATGTACGTTTACTCAGAATTTGATCAACGGTTTATCCGTCAGCGCGCGGCGCAGTTCCGCGACCAATTGCAACGCAATCTCTCTGGTGAACTGAGTGATGATGAATTTCGTCCGCTCCGTTTGCAAAATGGCTGGTATGTGCAGCGCCATGCGCCGATGCTGCGTGTGGCTGTGCCCTACGGTGAGCTCAGCAGTCAGCAGCTGCGGGCTCTGGCTCATATTGCCCAACATTTTGACCGCGGCTACGGGCACTTCACCACCCGTCAAAATCTTCAGTACAACTGGATCCCCTTGGCTCAAAGCGCCGACGTCATGGATGCCCTTGCTGACGTTCACATGCACGGCATCCAGACCAGCGGCAACTGTATCCGCAACATCACGAGCGATTGTTTTGCAGGTGTTGCCGCCGATGAAATCGTTGACCCCCGGCCTTACTGCGAAATTCTTCGACAATGGAGCACCTTGCATCCAGAGTTTGCTTTCTTGCCACGCAAATTCAAAATCGCAGTCAGTGGCGCTCTTGAAGACCGCGCGGCCATTGCTTGGCACGACATTGGTTTGCAATTGCTCAAAAACAATGCCGGCGAGGTTGGTTTCAAGGTGCTTGTAGGCGGAGGGATGGGCCGCACTCCGGTGATCGGTACGGTCATTCATGAATTTCTGCCCTGGGATCAAATTCTCATTTTCATCGAAGCCATCGTGCGCGTCTACAACCGCTTCGGACGGCGAGACAATATGTACAAGGCTCGAATCAAAATACTGGTCAAAGCGGAAGGGCCCAAATTCATTGATGAAGTGGCTCAAGAGTTCAAAGCCATTCTGGAGCACGATGTCGATGGATGCGCCCATGTCATTCCCCGCACTGAACTCGAGCGGGTCAAGGGCTTCTTCAAGCGTCCGGCAGGCCTGGATACTTCCCTGGCCACGGCCCATGCCCCGGTGCCCGTGCCTGCGGGGGCTTCGGCGGCCTATACACGTTGGCTTGAGCGCAATGTGCACCCTCATCAAGAGGCTGGCTATCGGGCCGTCACCTTGTCTTTAAAACGCGCCGGGCAAGCCCCTGGCGATGCCACCGACGAGCAAATGCGGCTTGCGGCCGATCTGGCCGATCAATTCAGCCTCGGTGAACTGCGAGTGTCTCACGACCAAAATCTGGTTCTGCCCTGGGTGCGGGCAGCCGATCTGCATACGCTTTGGGAAGCCGCACGCGCCGCCAGTTTTGCCACTCCTAACATTGGCCACCTGACCGACATGATCGCCTGTCCGGGCGGTGATTTTTGCGCCCTGGCCAATGCCCGCTCAATCCCGATTGCAGAAAGCATTACCGAGCGCTTTGATGACCTCGATGAACTGCACGACATTGGAGACATTGACCTGCATATCAGTGGCTGCATCAACTCTTGCGGCCATCATCACAGCGGTCACATTGGCATCCTGGGCGTTGATAAAGACGGCTCTGAGTGGTATCAAGTGACCTTGGGTGGTTCGGATGGCTCAACACAGTCGGGGCCTGCCACACCCGGCAAAGTCATTGGCCCCTCGTTTGCCGCCGACGAAGTGGCCGACGTCATGGAAGCCCTGATCGACACCTATCGCCAACAGCGCGCCACCCACGAGAAATTCATTGACACAGTCAAGCGTGTTGGCCTCGCCCCCTTCAAATCGGCTGCCAATGCAGCGCGTCGCAGCACCGCCCAAGCGGCCTGAACCTCCACCCCCATTCAGCATGAAGTTCATCAACCGTCAAAACGACCCTTGGCACACCGAAACTGGTGAAGATGGCCCCATTGTCAAGCTCACACCGCACGCCAACAGTTTGCTGAGCCTGGCCCAGTGGCATGCCATACGTCATCACTGGCCTCAAGGATTGCCGGTGGCTGTTTCGTTGTCCAATGAGTTGGATGTCCGGGATATTGTTCCCGACCTGCCCCGCATCAGTATGGTCGCTTTGCAGTTTCCGAAATGGGTGGATGGCCGGGCTTATACCCAAGCCCGCCTCTTACGTTTGCGGCATCGCTACAGCGGCGAAATTCGAGCCACTGGCGAGGTTTTGGTTGACATGATGCCTTTATTGCAGCGCAATGGCTTCGATGCCGTGGTGCTGCGGGCCGACCAAAAACAAGCCAGCGCCGAACGTGCCCTGTCTTTCTTTGAACAAGGCCACTACCAAGGCGATACCCGAAATCATCAGCCCCTTTTTGCGAGGCCCAACACATGAGCGCGATTGCCCTTTACGCGCGTGACTCGGGCGGTTTTCCTGAGCGTATTGAAAGCGCTTTGGCCGTGCTGCGTGAGGCCGCCAATGAATATACCGGCCAAGTGGTTCAGTCTACCAGCTTGGGGGCCGAAGACATGGTCATCACCGACCTGATCGGACGCTTTGAGTTGCCTGTTCGGCTGGCCACGCTGAACACCGGCATGCTGCATGCACAAACGGTCGAGCTGATTGATCGCATCAAAAAGCACTACCAAATCGAGGTGGAGGTTTTTCATCCTGTCACTGAATCGGTGGTGCAATTTGTGTCCAAGCATGGCTCCAAGGCCATGTATGAAAGCATTGAACTGCGCAAGGCCTGCTGCAACATCCGCAAAATAGAGCCCCTGGAACGCATGATGGCCGACAATAAGGCTTGGGTCACTGGCCTGCGTCGTGAGCAATCCTCGAACCGCAGCGACGTGGCATTCAAAGAACCCGACGAACAAGGCCGCATCAAATTCAACCCCTTGGCCGACTGGAGCTGGGCTGATGTTTGGCACTATATCAAGTTGTATAGCGTGCCCTACAACCCCTTGCATGATGAATTCATGCCCAGTATTGGCTGTGAACCCTGCACCCGCGCCATTGCCGTTGGTGAAGATTTCCGCGCTGGCCGCTGGTGGTGGGAAGACGAAACAGCCAAAGAATGTGGCCTGCACGCCAGCCACTTTGCCCCCCTGACAGGAGATCGCTCATGAATGCCGCCCAGGCCCTGGAGCCATTGCTCCCTGAATTGAATCATACCCACCTTGACTGGCTCGAAGAAGAAGCCATTTTCATTCTGCGTGAAACCGCTGCGGCTTTCGAGCGCCCTGCCCTGCTGTTTTCGGGGGGCAAAGACTCCTGTGTGGTTCTGCGCCTGGCTGAGAAGGCCTTCAAAACCAGGTCGGGCCCAGGCCAATACAAAGGCCGGCTGCCCTTCCCGCTGCTGCACGTTGACACCGGCCACAATTTCCCTGAAGTGATTGAATTCCGTGACCGCCGTGTGGCTGAAATGGGTGAGCGTTTAGTTGTCGGGCATCTCGAAGACTCTATCAAGCGCGGTACCGTGCGCTTGAGCCATCCGCTGGAGTCACGCAATGGCCATCAAACAGTGACTCTGCTTGAGGCCATTGAAGAGCACCGCTTTGATGTGCTGCTCGGAGGCGCCCGCCGCGATGAAGAAAAGGCCCGCGCCAAAGAACGTATTTTCAGCCATCGTGATAGCTTTGGGCAGTGGCAGCCCAAAGAGCAGCGCCCTGAACTTTGGACATTGTTCAATACCCGCCTCAAACCGGGTGAGCACATGCGTGCCTTTCCGATCAGCAACTGGACTGAGCTCGACGTCTGGCTTTATATTGCTCGCGAGAACATTCCCTTGCCTCATCTTTATTATGCCCACCAGCGGAAAGTGGTTCGCCGCAAGGGCCTGTTGGTTCCTGTCACCGAGGTCACACCGGTTCAACCTGGCGAAACCATCGAAACTGCTCTGGTTCGCTTTCGCACCGTGGGCGACATGACCTGCACCTGCCCGGTTGAAAGCAATGCCGCCCATGCCACCCACATTGTGGCCGAAACGCTCAAGGTCACCGTCAGTGAGCGTGGCGCCACTCGCATGGATGACCGCACCTCCGATGCCTCCATGGAGCGTCGCAAGAAGGAAGGCTATTTTTGATTTCCTGAGCTGACTTTTGCCACCCCCTACAGCAAGCGCCTCCCACGCTTGATTTGATCACCCTATTTTCGTGAATAAGTTTTTCATGAGCGACACCCCTCCTCTCAAAGACCATCGTGCCCTGCGTTTCCTGACGGCAGGCTCGGTGGATGATGGCAAAAGCACCTTGATCGGCCGCTTGCTGTTTGACAGCCGCGCCATTCTTGCAGATCAACTTGATACCCTTGAAAAAAAAGCCGCTGGCGCCCCGATCGACCTCTCTTTATTGACCGATGGCCTTGAAGCCGAGCGCGAGCAAGGCATCACCATTGATGTGGCTTATCGCTACTTTGCCACCAAGCGACGCAAATTTATCATTGCCGACGCCCCAGGGCATGAGCAGTACACGCGCAACATGGTCACTGCTGCGGCGGGCAGTGATGCCGCCGTGGTGTTGGTTGACATCACCAAGCTCGACACCTCCATGCAGCCCGTGACCCTGCTGCCGCAAACCCGCCGCCACGCTTTGCTGGCGCACCTGCTGCGGGTGCCCAGTATCGTCTTTGCCGTCAATAAACTTGACGCCATTGAGCAACCCGGCCCTGCCTTTGCAGCGGTCAGCCAGGCCTTGCATGCCTTTGCTGAGCAAGCCGGTATTCGGGTGGCTGGCATTGTTCCTGTTTCGGCGCTGCGCGGCGACAACGTGACCCAAGCCCTTGATGCCGCCTGGTATCAGGGCCCCTCACTGTTGCAGATGCTTGAATCTTTGCCTACCAGCCAAGAATGCACTGAGGGCCATGTTTTGATGCCCGTGCAATATGTGGCCCGCGAAGGTGAAGGCACCGGCAATCAGCCTCGCACCCTGTGGGGTCGCATAGCCCATGGTTGTATCGAGGCCGGCGATGCCGTGGAAATTTTTCCCGGTGGCGAAAAAGCGGTGGTGGCCGAGCTTCGTTTGGCTGGTGATGTTGCCGCCAGGGTGCAGGCAGGCCAGTCGGCCGGTGTGGTCCTGGACCGCCAGATTGACGTATCGCGTGGCGACTGGATCGCCTCCCCGGGCACCATTCAAGCCACCCGGCAATTCACGGCTACGTTGGCTTGGCTTGACACCGAGCCGGCTGTCATTGGGCGAAAATACTGGGTGCGTCATGGTCACCGTTGGGTGCAAGGTCGCATCACGCAAATTGACAATCGTCTCGATATCCACACCCTGCAAGCCACTGAGGCCCACGAGTTGGCTACCAATGAAATCGGCCAGGTTCAAGTGGAAACTCAACAAGCTCTGCCTGTGGAAGCCTATGTTGACAACCGGGTGGGTGGCGCCCTCATCATCGTTGACCCCAGCAGCAACCGCACCAGCGGAGCTCTGCTGGTTCGTGCTGCGACCTGATCGCTCCTGGGAGTCATGACATCATGGGTCGGGTGATTTTTATCGGCGCAGGACCCGGAGCCGCCGACCTGATCACACTTCGCGGAGCACAACGCCTCGCACAGGCCGAAATAGTTCTTTTTGATGCACTGACTGATCCGGCCTTTCATGATTTTGCACCGCAGGCCCAGTGGGTGGATGTGGGTAAACGCGGGTTTTGTGACAGCATGGCCCAAGTATCGATCAATGCCCTCTTGGTGCGCTATGCGAAAAATTTCTCTCAGGTGGTTCGCCTCAAGGGCGGGGACCCCAGCGTATTTGCTCGCCTCGAAGAAGAACTGCAGGCTCTGCAAGCGGAAGGCCTTGAGTTTGAGATTGTGCCGGGCGTCACCGCCGCTGTGGCGGCTGCGGCGGCCACCGCACGCCCCCTGACTCGCCGAGGCTCGGGCCGCAGCGTCAGCCTGACCACCGCCATGACCCGTGAAGGTGAGCTTCAAGCCACACACACCGCCGACACCGAGGTGTTTTATATGGCCGGACGCCAGTTGGGCGCTCTGGCCCGCCATTTGCTTCAGGCAGGCTGGCCACCCGATACCCCCGTCAGTGTGGTTTCGCGTGCAGGTTGCACTGATCAACGTCATTCTGATCACATCATTCCTGATTTGGCGCAAGCCAGCGTTTTGCATGCCGGTCGCCCAACCGTGGTCACGGTGGGAACCGGAGCAAGCCCTGTGAGCCCGCCTTGCGCTATATTGCATCGGCCCACATGGGCCTCAAAATCATTGCCATCCACAGTGGATGATCCGGCCCCTCAAACCCATTTCATTCCTCAAGCCTGACCTCGTTTTAAAATCGAGGGCTTTTTTATCGCTTCAACCCAAGAGTTTGCCATCATGACCCACGTTGTCACCGAAGCCTGCATTCAATGCAAATATACCGACTGTGTTGACGTGTGCCCTGTCGATTGTTTTCGTGAGGGGCCCAATTTTCTCACCATTGATCCCGATGAATGTATTGATTGCGCAGTCTGTATCCCCGAGTGCCCTGTGAATGCCATCATGCCTGAAGAAGACGTCCCGGGGGATCAACAACACATGATTGCACTCAACGCCGAACTGGCCAAGAGCGGCTGGCCTGCCATCACCAAACGGAAAACCGCTTTGCCTGATGCCGACGCTTACAAAGATAAAACGGGCAAACTGCCTTTGCTCATCCGCAAAGCCTGAAGATCCACGGCTTCACTTGATTCCACCGCTGCCCAACGCAGCCATGGTCCCCACTTCACCCATTGAAACAGACGCCCTCATCATCGGCGCGGGGCCGGTGGGTTTGTTTGAAGTTTTTCAACTGGGGCTGCTCGACATTCACGCCCAGGTGCTGGATGCCTTGCCCTATCCGGGTGGACAATGCTCCACGCTTTACGCTGACAAACCCATCTATGACATCCCGGGCTTGCCCATTTGCACCGGCCAAGAACTCATTGATCGCCTGCTGGAGCAGATCCGCCCATTTCAGCCTGATTGGCATTTTCGTCAAACGATCACCACTTTCGCATGCCGTGATGATGGTCGATTTCACCTTGAAAGCAGTTCAGGCCACACCTTTCTGGCAAGAACCGTGTTTATCGCTGCGGGGGTTGGAGCTTTCCTTCCCCGGCGCTTGAACCTGCCAAACATCGGGAACTTTATCGGTCAACAGATTTTCGAAGGTAGCCTGCCCGCCGTGGGCACCCTGTCACGCCCGGAGGCACAATCGAAGTTTGTGGTGATCGGTGGTGACAGCGTAGCGATTGAACAATCGCTTGAGGCCTGTGCACGAGGCGGGGCTGTCACACTGATGCATCGCCGTGATCATTTCACTGCCCCCGCTTCCTTGATTGACGCGCTGGCGGAGGCCCGTTCTCGCGGCCAAGTGCAGTTTGTCGCAGGGCAAGCCACGGGGCTTCTGAACCACGAAGGCCACTTGACCCACCTGCAGTTCATCTCCCCTCAAGGTGAGCTTCATTGCCAAGATCTGAACTACCTGGTCACTTGCCTCGGCCTCTCCCCGCGGCTTGGCCCACTCGCTCATTGGGGCCTCGACCTTCACCACAAACAGTTGGTCGTGGACCCCGGCAGCTATCAAACGCGCCACCCCGGCTTGTATGCGGTTGGCGATATCAACACCTACCCCGGCAAGAAGAAGCTGATTCTGTGTGGCTTTCACGAAGCCACACTGGCTGCCCATCATGCTGCCCGTTATCTTCACCCCCATCTGCCGGAAAGCCCATTGCTTTACACCACGTCGAGCCCCAAGCTCCAACGCCTCCTGGGCCGCTGACAAGCACTGAAACGCACAACAGGCGCATCCGAGTTGGATGAAGACTCAGCCACGCTGAGGCTGGGAAAGCTTTTCAAGATAATGGATGATAATCTGCTTTTTTGCAGGTTCAACTTGAACCCACTCGACCCCCATTTGATACTCATTGCCACGCAACACTTGAAAAGCAACCCGGGCTTTACCGGTGATCACTTGAAATTTTCCGGGTGTGTTATGGAGGGGGACCTGAACAGCCAGTTGAACCTGGTCACCATCTCTGATGAAAACAGGCATCGCGATGCCCAGCCCATTCGGGCTGGCGTCGGTGGTTTTGCCATCCAGGACCTGTCCGTTCGACAGCATGACACGCACCCTCCAAGTGACGAGTTTGCGCTCACTCGAGCGATGCTCTGGTACTCTGGCCATAAATAAAATTTTCTCAAGGGATATCGCTTACAAAAGCTTGATTTAAGCAGAATCAACCGCTCCCAGTGTGTGAAATTCATCTGGAATACATTATTTTAGGCAGTATCAGGCCATTTCACTGCTTCTTTGTCATCAGGCATGCCTGCAAAATTCATGAAGTGGATATTTTCTATGACAGCAGCCTCACACGGCATGCTCAGGCATCGACTTACGTTAATATCACTGTGAATACAGAATGTTTGCGATCCCGTCCGGCGATGTCCCGATCGTCGTTGAAGGTTGAGTGGGTGGTTGAAGCGCTCAGAGCCTACAGAATGTGGGTTCTGAATTCAACAAGCTGAAAGCCAAGAAAGCACAACCACCATGAAAGAGTCTACTCAAAACAAGCCCCGGGTCTTGAATAAATCGCATGCAAGAGGCCTGCGCCGCCGTTGATCGCAGCCGATTCTGAGGCGGTCCTGCCGATGCTTCAGATGTTGGAGAACGCGCGGCTGTGCCTGGACGATTTGCCGGGTGATTTGTCGCGCGGTTTCATCGAAGAATGGCTGATGCTCTCAGCCCGCATGGTGGCTGGAGAGAAGCACCCGGGTCGCCAGGAGGGGGGCCGTGCGCTGGCACGGGCGACAGGGCGGCGTGGTGAACGTGGGGCAAGCCAAGCGGCGAGTTCAACGTCCGCGACTGCGGGATGCGAAGGGCGAAGTACCGATCACTGCCTATGCCGCGTGCACGCTGACGAGGGG
>JBKDQE010000054.1:0-1966 GCA_046342195.1 Burkholderiales bacterium | reverse complement strand
CCACCGCATCATGCTCAATCAGCCGCTGCCGGTTCTTGGTGAATACCGTGGGCACCCACACCGCATCATCCATCGACAGTCCGATGAACCAGCGAAACAGCAGGTTGTACTCAATCTGCTCCATTAACTGCCGCTCCGAGTGAATGGAGTACAGCACCTGCAGCAGCATACCCCGTAGCAACTTCTCGGGCGCGATGCTGGGGCGCCCACCTTTGACGTCATCGGCGTACATCTGGGCAAACAGATCGTTCATCCCGGCCAGGGCCTCGTTGACCATCGAGCGAATGACGCGCAAAGGGTGCTTGGCAGGCACGAAATTGTCGAGCTTCTTGAGGGTGAAGATCTATTCGCTGAAAGTGTCGGCGCCGCGCATGGGATGTGTCGCTTCAGGTCGTTGATGGGCTACAGTGATAACGCATCACGCCACCAGGGCGTGGACAGGGAGGCTAGGTATTTCAGCAGCCTGCTAAGAGCAATTAACTAATTGTGCTTTATGAATATTGAAGACCGCAAATTACAAGAGCAAGACGCAAAGTCAGTAGATGAAACTCGAAGGATTATCGCGGTTGTCGTAACATACAATCCTTGTCTTGAGAAGGTCTGTGCTCTATTGGACGCAGTATTCACTCAGGTTTTTAAGGTGATTGTTGTTGACAATGGAAGCCATGAGGTTGAAAAAATTCGGTGCTTAGTTAATCAGTTTTCTGACGCGGAATTTATTGGCCTGCCAAGTAATATGGGAATAGCTTATGCTCAAAATGTAGGTATCCGGCTAACGTATGAGCGCAAGGCGGATTACGTTTTAACTCTTGATCAAGACTCCCTGCCTGAACCTGGTATGGTTAAAAAACTATACGCCGTATTTGATCAAGTACAGGGATCGGAACGCATTGCTGCAGTGGGTCCACTTCTGCTAGATGAAAGCACTTCGCTAGCGTTGCCTTTCTTTTCTTATCGGAACGGGCGCAAGCAAAGGATTACACCAACCGTGGGTAGTGAAATCCTCAACGTTGAGTGCCTAGTAAGTTCAGGAACCTTGTTGGCAATGGGGGCCATCGTAGAAGTTGGACTTATGCGTGAGGAGCTTTTCATTTCCTATGTTGACGTTGAGTGGTGTTTACGCGCTCGCTCTCACGGCTTTCAAGTCTTGGGTTGTTGTGCGGCCACTATGACACACAATCTTGGAGAGCGACGACTCAAAATCGGCCGCTATTTGATTCCCTTGCACTCTCCATTACGGCATTACTACGTATTTCGATCTGGCATCTACATGCAACGCCTCTCACATGTGAGTACCACTTGGAAACGTGCGGATAGGCGCCAACTTGCGCGTAGTTTTATTTTGTTTAGTATTGTCGGTTTGCCGAAATTTCAAGAGATTACGTCCATGTTTCGCGGTCTTAAGGATGGATTACTCATGAGCATCCAGGCAGCAGTTCGCCTCCAAACCACTGAGCCATATCGGGAAGGAATGGCCACGTTTGCTGCCGATCCTCAGGGTAACCAGACATCTCCAATGTTCAAGTAAACCGCAGGAAAATTAAATGAACGTATCTATCATCGCCGGTGGAGCTGGCTTCGTTGGCTGTAACTTGCTCCCCCTACTTGCAAAAGAAGATCGCTACCTGGTTGTATTGGACAACCTGTGCCGGGGTCGTGAGGATTACATCGACGCTGCGCGCGCTACTGCTCCGGGCCGCGTCAAATTCATAAATGTGGACCTGTCTGACAGAGCCGCCACTATTCAGGCCTTCGACGCGTCCCTGAAGATTGGTACAGTCGATGAGGTCTGGCACTTAGAACCTATCCGTAAATAGGTAAACTGCGGTTCGAGCCGCATTGGGCGCGGCGCAGGAGCGAGATCTTGGCGAAACGTGTCGATTCGTGGGTGGTAACCGATGAGTTCTGGGAGCGGGTGGAGCCGCTGATTCCCAAGCGCTTGGCAGTAGACAGGATCTACGTGCGC
>JBKDQE010000053.1:0-2593 GCA_046342195.1 Burkholderiales bacterium | reverse complement strand
CTCAATGCCGCCAGGGGGATGGCCAAGCTCAAGGGGCTGGCCAAGCCACTGCAAGCCCAACATCCCGATGCAGCGGCCAGCGTGCTCGAAGGTCTCAACGAGATGTTCACGATCAATGCACTGGGTGTCGAGGGCGAACTGGCGCGCTGCCTGGCAAGCACCAACATCATCGAGAGCCCGAATTCAGTGGTGCGCCGGGTCAGTGGCCGGGTCACCCACGACAAGGACGCCTCCATGGCAATGCGCTGGAGCGCGGCTGGATTCCTGGAGGCCGAGAAATCCTTCCGGCGAGTGCGCGGACATGCGCAAATCAAGACCCTCATCAAGACCTTGCGGCCTCCAAAGTCCGAACTGAAGGCCGTATAATCAAATCTGCCACCGATTCAAACCTTCAACTAGATTCGGGACACTGCTCCGAGATCGGGCGCTGGAAGAAAACCTCACGGATTGAGGATCATCATCAACCTCGCAAAAAGGAGTTCAGCACCATGGCTATTTTGTCGCGCGGCCAGCGCGTGAAGCTTGCGGATCTGGTGGAAACGAGTCTTCCGCTCATCGTAGACATTCGGTTGCAAGCGCCGTTCGGCGCAGATTTCGCTTGCTTCGGTATCGATGCAAGGGGCTTTCTCGCAGGCGATCCCTACCTGGTTTTTTTCAACCAATTGACCACGCCCTGCGGGAGCGTGCGGCTGCAGTTGTCTGCGCAGGGTGCGCAGTTCACGCTGAATCTCGCAGCCCTACCTGCCACGGTCGAGCGCTTGGTGTTCACCGCCACCGTGGATGGCGAGGGCGTGATGAGTGCCCTGCGCGAGGCGACGGTCGAACTGCAGCAGGGCCAGACGGTGCGCAGCCACTTTGCCTTGCAGGGCGGCGACCTCTCCGACGAGAAAGCCTTGCTGCTGGCAGAGGTCTACCGTAAGAACGGCGTGTGGCGGCAGGCTGCTTTGGGCGACGGTTTCAGGGGCGGGCTGTCGGCCTTGCTGGCTCATTTCGGTGGCGAGGAGGCTTCTCCCCCCTCCTCCGCCCCTGCATCCGTTTCGCTCAGCAAGGTGGTGCGGCTCGAAAAAGAGCTGAGCCAGAAGGCGCCGCAGCTGGTGAGTCTGGTCAAGGCAGCCCAAGTCAGCCTTGAGATGCAGGGCTTGGTCGATCACGCGGCCAAGGTCTGCTTGGTACTGGACATTTCCGGTTCCATGCTCAAGCTGTACCGGCAAGGTGCGGTTCAGCGCATCTGCGATCGACTGCTGGCCCTGGCCTGCCTGTTCGACGACGACAAGTCCATCGACGTGTTCCTGTTCGACAGCCGTGCCATCCCTGCCGGCGAGATGTCGGTCGACACGATCGAGGGCGCGGTCGACCGGTTGATCGCTCAGCACAAGCTGGGCGGCGGAACCGATTACGCACCCGTCATGAACAAGGTGCGCCAGTTTTATAAAGGCACGACGCTCCCGGTCTACGTACTTTTCGTCACTGACGGTGCGCCGGGCGACAAATCCGCGTCCCAGAAAGCCTTGCGCGAAGCCTCGCGCGAGGGCCTCTTCTGGCAATTCGTCGGCGTAGGCGGAGAACGATTCGATTTCCTGGAGAAGCTCGACGACCTGCGTGACCGGCTCATCGACAACGCCGATTTCTTCGCCGTGCGCGACCCGTCGACCCTCAGCGACAGCGAGGTGTACCGCCTGCTGCTGCAGGAATACCCCGGTTGGTTACGCCTGGCACGGCAGCACGGCTTGGTCGAGAATTGACCTCACCCGACGGGCCCTTCAAACCGCGACGATAAGGAAAGACCGCGACAAGCCAGCGTTCATCGAAGTCGGGCAGATTCCTTTTTGCCGCCTCCACCTGCAGCCCCGAAGTTCGACGTGCGCCATGAAAGGTGGCGTTTTTCAGTGGGTGCGAATCCCATCCGGCGAAATTGCTCTAGCCGGAAGCAATCGGAGCAGGCATGGAGGTAACGAAATGGCTGAAGCCTTCGGTGTAGAGGGTCACGAGGTGAGTTGGCGAACACGCAGGCCGCAATGAAAGTGAACGCTGAGCAAGCCTCGAAAAGGGTGATGTACAGGCCGACTGGTCAGTCGATGCTGGGAAGGCTGAAACCGGCGATGTCCCGATCGTCGTTGAAGGTTGAGTGGGTGGTTGAAGCACTCAGGGCCTACAGAATGTGGGTTCTGAATTCAACAAGCTGAAAGCCAAGAAAGCTCAACCACCATGAAAGAGTCTACTCAAAACAAGCCCCGGGTCTTGAATAAAGCGCATGCCAAGAGGCCAGCGCCGCCGTTGATCGCAGCCGATCCTGAGGCGGTCCTGCCGATGCTGCAGATGTTGGAGAACGCACGGCTGTGCCTGGACGATTTGCCGGTTGATTTGTCGCGCGGTTTCATCGAAGAATGGCTGATGCTGTCAGCCCGCATGGTGGCTGGAGAGAAGCACCCGGGTCGCCAGGAGGGGTTCGTGTGCTGGCACGGGCGACAGGGCGGCGTGGTGAACGTGGGGCAAGCCAAGCGGCGAGTTCAACGTCCGCGACTGCGGGATGCAAAGGGCGAAGTACCGATCCCTGCCTATGCCGCGTGCACGCTGACGAGGGGATTTCGCGCCG
>JBKDQE010000052.1:0-1788 GCA_046342195.1 Burkholderiales bacterium | reverse complement strand
CGGCGCGAAATCCCCTCGTCAGCGTGCACGCGGCATAGGCAGGGATCGGTACTTCGCCCTTTGCATCCCGCAGTCGCGGACGTTGAACTCGCCGCTTGGCTTGCCCCACGTTCACCACGCCGCCCTGTCGCCCGTGCCAGCGCACGGCCCCCTCTTGGCGACCCAGGTGCTTCTCTCCAGCCACCGTGCGGGCTGAGAGTATCAGCCATTCTTCGATGAAACCGCGCGACAAATGACCCGGCAAATCGTCCAGGCACAGCCGCGCGTTCTCCAACATCTCCAGCATCGGCAGGACCGCCTCAGAATCGGCTGCGATCAACGGCGGCGCAGGCCTCTTGCATGCGCTTTATTCAAGACCCGGGGCTTGTTTTGAGTAGACTCTTTCATGGTGGTTGAGCTTTCCTGGCTTTCAGTTTGTTGAACTCGGAACCCACATTCTGTAGGCCCTGAGCGCTTCAACCACCCACTCAACCTTCAACGACGATCGGGACATTGCCCACATCATCCCACCGTTTCGGCTGACTTTGTACCCGAATCTGGGATGAACTGGCAAAATGACAGTAGCGCACCACTTTAATGTAGCCAAGTATCTAGCCATACGCATCAAGCCGTCTAAATACATAACAAAATCAACGCATTGGAGCATGAATGCAAATTGCTACCTGGAATGTCAATTCTCTTTCTGTTCGCCTGCCCCATGTATTGAATTGGTTGCAGGAGCATCAGCCTGAAGTATTGTGTTTACAAGAAACAAAACTCAGTGATGACAAATTCCCGCGCGAGGTATGGGCCGGTTTAGGTTATCGAGTCAAGTTCTTTGGGCAGAAAACCTACAATGGGGTGGCCTTGATTACTCGGAGTGAGGCCACGGATGTCGTCCATAATATTCCAGGCTTTGCAGATGAACAGGCCCGGGTTATTGCGGCGACGGTTGAAGGTATCAGGGTAATTGGCGCCTATTTTCCGAATGGAGAGTCACCGAAGTCAGATAAATTCCAGTACAAAATGAAATGGCTCAAGGCGCTGAGCACATGGCTTGTCACTGAATTAAAGCAGCACTCGCAATTGGCCTTACTTGGAGACTTTAACATCGCCCCCGAAGACCGCGATGTCCATGACCCCGTGGCTTGGGCAGGCCAAATTCACTGCACCACTGAAGAACGATCATACTTTCAGGCCCTGATTGCACTGGGCCTCTTTGATGCGTTCCGGCTGTTCGAACAAGCGTCCAAAAGCTGGTCATGGTGGGACTATCGTAATTTAGCGTTCCGCAAAAACCAAGGGCTGCGAATTGACCACATTTTAATCAGTGCAGCCCTGCGTGATCGAGCCCGGTCTTGCCTGATTGATAAAGCCCCACGCAAGCTTGAGCGCCCAAGTGATCATGCGCCGGTGGTGCTTGAATTGAGCCCCCCTCTTTCCCTGATTTCGCCGCCATAAAAATTGGCCCTTCATGTCTGAAATGTTCCACCTGAGGGCGTTCAAGGAGCATGGCTTCAGTGATAATTAAAAACCTTCGGGCACCCTCGTATCATTCGACGCGCGAAGGCTGAGCGGGCGTGAACCCCGTACTCAGAGTAGGCGTATCCTGGTGTCGTTGATTCGAGCATTCTCCGTCGATGCGATGCCGGCCTGACGCCAAGCTTCTTCAGGAACCTTTTTCAAGGATCATCAATGCAACTGATTTTGTTGGGTGCTCCCGGTGCTGGCAAAGGCACCCAAGCTGGTTTTTTGTGCAAGCATTTCGGAATTCCACAAATTTCCACGGGCGATATGCTGCGAGCGGCA
>JBKDQE010000051.1:0-1860 GCA_046342195.1 Burkholderiales bacterium | reverse complement strand
GCCTGGGCCTATCTCAAAGACATCCTCACCAAACTCCCCACCTGGCCCAACAGCCGATTGGCTGAGTTGCTGCCGCACCGCTGGACGCCCCCCTCCAAACCTGAGCAGAGCTTCGCGTAGGGGTCAAGATGGGTTTGGCGCACGCTTACAAGGGGGCAGACGCGCACCAAAGACAAGCTCAAGGAGGCGATAAAGGTGCCTATGGATTTGCTGAAAAAAGAGCCCGAGCGCGTGCGCTCGTACTTCGATGACCCCAGAGTCAAATATGCCGCTTCAGATAAACGTTCATTGCCGGGTGAATAAGGATTATGCAAACGATGGTCTGCGAGAACCCTTGTTGAGAACATGGCGCGGTGGGCGTTGATACAGCCGGGGAGTTCTCGAAAAAGGTTCTCGGTTCAAACGGCTTGGAACGGTGAGTTTCAAGAATGGCACGGGGACTGAGCCATACCCTTCAAAGCCCGAGTGCAGAATGAGAACCAAGGCGCACCAATCGCAGTGTGTCGTCATCTGGTTTTTGATAAATCAGAACCAAGTCGGGTTTGACATGGCAATCCCGATGATCCTTCCAATCGCCAGTCAAAGCATGGTCACGGTGGCGCGGCTCCAAGGGCTGGTCAGTGAGCAAGGCTGACAAGACAGCGCGAAGGTCAGCATCAAGTGTGGCCCGGTGCTGGCCTTTAGCTTCGCGCTTGTAATCACGCTTAAACTGTCCGGTGTAGTCAGTCGTTCGCATTGAGATCGGTAAACAGCGCGTCCAGGTTGGCAGCTTTTGTGACTTTCCCGGCGCGAGCATCTTTCATGGCCTGGATCGTCGTCGCATTGGGAATTAGCGGCTCGAATGGCAGCGCCTTGTCCTGTGCCACCTTCGTGAGCAACAGTCGCACCGCGTCAGACACGGTAAGCCCCATTGCAGCCAGAACGGTGGCCGCTTCTTCCTTAATGGCCCCGTCAATGCGCGTCTGTACGAGTTGGTTTGCAGCCATGATCGTTTCTCCCTTAGTCTAATGAATTACATTGTAATTCAGAAGGGCCAGGAAGGCAAGGTGCATGGCTTATCGTACGATTTTTTCCGTTTTCTGAAGCGACCCCAATCATCACGTCTTCAGGGCTGCGGGGATGTCAGCCTGGTTGGTAGATGCGCAGGAAATTTGCTCAAAACTCTTCGTTTGGCGCAGCCTATAGCTGGCCTTTTTCTGGAGCACCGCGGCCCTAAACTGCGCCGACTTTTTCCGCCATCATCGACGACGGGTGGGGCGGTTTATCGCTGGCCTACGTCAATGAAAGCGACGGCCTGCACAAGCACGTCATGCGCTACCATCGCGGCCATGGGCGCCGACGACATGGAAATGCTGCAAATGCAGATCGGGCCGGACACCGCCCGCCTGAAGCCGGAGCATTACATCGCCCACCTCTTTGGTCGCCAGAACGCGCCCGAATTCGCCAAACTGTTCGACGACACCCTGCGCGACATCGCCATCAGCAACAACGACATCTTCGCGGTGAAAACAGACGGTGGCGCCAAGATCACCCTGTTTGATCGCGTCAGCGAATTCATCACCGACCCCTCCAAGCGCGACGCCTTCTGCCGGGCCATCATCAACAAGCTGGGCGATTTCAGCTTTGAGCGCATCTTCAACGAAAAATACGATTTCTATGCCGCGCTGTTTGTGAGATTGCCCCCGAAAAGTGGAGTTCTTAGCTCAAGACCAAAATACTGGAAAGGAGCAAAGAAATGGTTAACAAGCTGGTCAGGGGCAAGTACACCCTGGAGTACAAACTGGAGGCAGTCAGGCAGGTCAAGGCTGGCCAGTCGAGCGCAGTGGTCGCGAAGGTTCTGGGCATTCCAGCTGCGAGCCT
>JBKDQE010000050.1:0-22315 GCA_046342195.1 Burkholderiales bacterium | reverse complement strand
GAGCCACGCGGGCATTGGCGTCGACAACAACCCGGCCGAAAACGCCATCCGGCCGCTCGCACTGGGCAGAAAAAACTGGCTCTTCGTAGGCTCAGAACAAGCCGGCGAACGCGCCGCCGTCCTGATGAGCCTGATCGAGTCCGCCAAGCTCAACGGCCACGACGCCTGGGCCTATCTCAAAGACATCCTCACCAAACTCCCCACCTGGCCCAACAGCCGATTGGCTGAGTTGCTGCCGCACCGCTGGACGCCCCCCCTCCAAGCCTGAGCAGAGCTTCGCGTAGGGGTCAAGATGGGTTTGGCGCGCGCTTAAGTTGTTCATCAAACGCTGGCTGCAGTTGTGCCACACTGATAAAATGACCAGCTTATGCCAAGCCGATCAGGAAACCCGTGATGAAACGCTGCGTTGTCGGTATTCGTCGAACAGGAGAGCCGGAGGGGGGCGCAGCCAAGGACGCACCTACGGTCTGGTTTCCCTCGATGGCCACGATGGCGGCGGTGCTGTCCGAGGACAACCAATCCCTGCTGCGCCTTATCCGGGACCGGCGACCCAAGTCGCTGACGGAGCTCGCTGAACTCACCGGGCGGCAGGTTCCCAACCTGTCACGCACGCTGCGGATGATGGAGGGTTACGGACTGGTCGAGTTAAAAAAGAACGTGCGCGAAATCGAACCTATCGCGCTGGCAACCAGTTTCAAGATCCTGATTGACTGAGGGACGACACGATGAAGGGGGAGGCAATGCGAGATGGCGTGATCACCGAAGCGGATACCTGCCGCGAATTCGTCACTCCCCGACTGATGGAAGCCGGCTGGGGAGCGGCTCCGCATTCCATTGGCGAGCAGCGCAGCTTCACCAATGGCCGCATCATCGTGGCCGGTGGCAAGGTTCGCCGTGGCAAACAGAAGCGCGCGGATTACCTGCTGTACTATCGTCGGGACTATCCCCTTGCCGTGGTCGAAGCCAAGGAAATCGGGCTGCCTGCTGAAACCGGGGTACAGCAGGCACGCGAGTACGCGGAGATTCTCGGCCTCAAGTTTGCCTACGCCACCAATGGCCACCGCATCATCGAAATCGACTACACCACCGGCACCGAGCGCAAGGTGGATCGCTACGCCACACCAGATGAGTTGTTTGCCCGGCTGACGGGAAGCTCGCAGTTGCCCAAGGATTCATCTCCCCATCTGTTGGAGCCATTCAACCTCGTTTTAGGCAAGGTACCGCGCTATTACCAGCAGATCGCGATCAATCGGGTCATCGAATCGATCCTGCTTGGTCAAAAACGCATCCTTGCCACATTGGCCACGGGCACTGGCAAGACCTGCGTGGCTTTCCAGATTTGCTGGAAGTTGTGGAACAGCCGCTGGAACCGAACCGGCGAACACCGCCGTCCCAAGATCCTATTCCTGGCCGACCGCAACATCCTGGTTGATGACCCGATGGCGAAGATGTTCGCGCCCTTTGGCAATGCCCGGCATAAGATTGCAGGCGGCGACACCAGTCAAAGCCGGGATATGTACTTCCGTATCTATCAGGCGCTGGCCACCGCCAGTTCAGATATCTTCCGGCAGTACCGTCCTGACTTTTTCGACCTCATCATCATCGACGAATGCCATCGGGGCTCCAGTCGGGACGAAAGCGTATGGCGTGCGGTGCTGGATTATTTCGAACCTGCCGTGCAGTTCGGCATGACCGCTACGCCGCTGCGCGAAGAGTCCCGCGACAGCTACGAATACTTCGGCAACCCGGTCTACACCTACAGCCTGCGTCAAGGCATCGAGGACGGCTTCCTGGCACCGTACCGCGTGCACCGAGTCATCACAACAGTCGATGCTGCAGGCTGGCGGCCCAGCAAGGATGAGCTAGATCGTTATGGGCGTGAAGTGCCTGATGATGAATACCAGACCAAGGACTTCGAGCGTGTCGTGGCGCTTCGCTCACGCACACGGGCGATAGCCCGCCACCTGACCGAGCTGCTCAAAGGTACCGACCGCTTTGCCAAGACATTGGTGTTCTGTGTGGATCAGGAACACGCCGCCGAAATGCGGCAGGAACTGATTAACCTGAACCGCGATCTGGTCAAGCAGTACCCCGACTACGTCTGCCGCGTTACCGCCGATGAGGGTGCCATTGGCCTTACCCATCTGTCACATTTTCAGGACGTGGACAAGCCCACGCCGGTCATCCTCACCACATCTCAATTGCTGACCACTGGCGTTGACGCCGAGATGGTCAAGAACGTGGTCCTGGCACGTGTGGTGGGCTCCCGGTCGGAATTCAAGCAAATCGTCGGTCGTGGCACGCGACTGAAGGTGGATTACGGCAAAGAGTATTTCAACATCATCGACTTCACCGGCACAGCTACGCAGCACTTTGCCGACCCGGATTTCGACGGTGATCCCGCTCGCATCGAAGAGGTAACGGTCGACGAATCGGGCGAGGTCATCGAAACCACCGCAGACGAAGTGCCCAGCGTGGCTGAGCCCGAAGCGGAGTACGTGGTCGAAACGGAACAGGGCGATGACGCTGGCGGCAACGGCGAAATCATCACGGAACCACCGGCGGAACCGCGCAAGTTTTACATCGACGGCGGCGAGGTCGAAGTGATTGGCCATCTGGTCTATGACCTCGACACCGACGGCAAGAAGCTGCAGGTGGTCAAGTACACCGAATACTCAGGCCGCGCCGTACGCACTCTCTACCCGACGCGCGAAGCACTGCAATCGGCATGGGCCAATCCCGACACTCGCGCCGAGGTACTACGCGAGCTGACAGATGGCATTACCGGAGATGAACTGCTGGCCTTCATCAGCCAGGAAATCACCGTGCGCGCTGATGGCAGTACCGGCAAAGGCCTGTTCGCCTATCTGCGCGGATTGGCAGGCGAAGGCGAAAAAGGCAGCCAGCGTGAAGTCATTGCCAACGTGTTCAAGGGCGTGCAGAACCGCATGGTCAGCGGCTACCTGTTGCGCGACATCATCAACAAGATCAACGGCATCCACTTCTCGGCCAGCGAAGAAATCCACACGCTCTCGCACCTGTACGAGTCGATGCTGCGCGAAATGCAGAATGCAGCGGGTGACGCAGGCGAGTTCTACACCCCGCGCCCGGTCGTACGCTTCATGGTGCAGGTGAGCGATCCGCGTTTGGGCGAAACGGTGCTGGACCCTGCCTGTGGCACGGGCGGTTTTCTGGTCGAGGCCTACGACCATATCGCCCCGCAGGTAAGCGCTCCAGATCAACGGCGCAGCCTGCAACGCGACACGCTTTACGGACAGGAAGCCAAGCCGCTGCCCTACATGCTGGCGCAGATGAACCTGTTGCTGCACGGGCTGGAAGCACCGCAAATTGCATATGGCAATACGCTGGATCGGCGGATCAACGAAATCGGCCACAGCGAGCGCGTGGACGTCATCCTCACCAACCCACCGTTTGGCGGTGAGGAAGAAGTCGGCATCAAGGCCAACTTCCCGCCCAGTATGCAGACTGCGGAAACCGCGCTGCTGTTCCTTCAGTACATCATGCGCATGCTGCGCGTGGCCGGTGCGCCAGTGCCGGGTGGCAAGCCCGCCACGCGCGGTGGCCGTGCTGCAGTGGTCGTGCCCAACGGCACCTTGTTTGGTGATGGTATCAGCGCCGTGATAAAGGAAGAGATGCTCAAGGAGTTCAAGCTCCACACCATCGTGCGCCTGCCACAAGGCGTGTTCGCCCCGTACACCGACATTCCGGCCAACCTGCTGTTCTTCGAGCGCGGGGGCCCCACAGACACCATCTGGTACTACGAACTGCCGCTGCCCGAAGGTCGCAAGAAGTACAGCAAGACCGCGCCCCTGCAATTCGAGGAATTCGCCTCGGCCTTGGCGTGGTGGACCACCCGGGAGGAAGGGCCGCAGGCCTGGAAAGTGGACTTCGCCGCCAAGCGCGAAGCTGCTGTCGCAGCCGCCACGCCACACTGGCAGCGGGCGGAAAGCGAACGCAACGCCGCCATCGCCTTGGGCAAACCCATTCGAGAGTTGGAGCAAGCCATCCAGGCCGCAGCCAACGGCCAGAAGGCTGAGCTGCAAGACCGTTTGAAGGCGCTCAAGAATGAGCAATCCGCCTTTGATCAGAACGCCAAGTCGGCCCAGTCCGAGGGTGATGCCTTGTACTGGCCGATTTACAACCTCGACCTCAAGAACACCCATGCCAAGGCTGGGCTTGAACACGCCGATCCAAAGGATCTGATTGCCTCGATGCGCAGCCACGAGGCTGAAGTGATGCGTCTCTTGGGTGAGATCGAGACACTGATTGCCGAGGTGCAGGCATGACCGACCGCACCACACCCGCCTTGCCAGAACAGGTCGACTACGCTGCCATCCACAGCGACATCATCGCCCTGCTGGAATCGGCCCGCAGCGCTGCCGCACGCAGCGTCAATGCACTGATGACTGCCAGCTATTGGGAGATTGGACGCCGCATTGTCGAGTTTGAACAGGGCGGGCAGGAGCGGGCTACCTATGGGGATGCGCTGATCGAGCGCCTGGCTTTCGATCTTGGGAACCGGTTTGGTCGGGGCTTTAGCCGACAAAACTTGCAGCAAATGCGCTTGTTCTACTTGGCCTGGCCGCCAGAGCACATTTCGCAGACAGCGCCTGCGAAATTGCCCATCTCCCGGATTCGCCAGACGCTGTCTGGCGAATTGGTTCCGAGCACGCATTCCGAGACGGCGTCTCGGAATGCCATCGACCTCGCCTCTCTGGCCCAAGCCTTCCCCTTGCCATGGTCGGCCTACGTGCGCCTGCTCTCAGTCAAAAATCCACAGGCCCGCCGCTTTTATGAAACCGAAACCTTGCGTTGCGGCTGGTCGGTGCGCCAGCTCGACCGGCAGGTGAGCAGCCAGTTTTACGAACGCACCGCCCTGTCGCACAACAAGGCAGCAATGCTCGAAAAGGGCGAAGTGGATGAGCCTGGCGACGCCATCACGCCCGAGCAGGCCATCAAAGACCCCTTCGTGCTGGAGTTCCTCAACCTCAAGGACGAATATTCCGAATCCGACCTGGAAGACGCGCTGATCCAGCACTTGGCCGACTTCCTGCTGGAACTGGGCGACGATTTTGCTTTCGTCGGCCGCCAGCGCCGTCTGCGCATCGACGACAACTGGTTCCGTGTCGATTTGCTGTTTTTCCACCGCGGCTTGAAGTGCCTGCTGGTCATCGACCTCAAGGTTGGCAAGTTCAGCTACGCCGACGCCGGGCAGATGCACCTGTACCTCAACTATGCCCGTGAGCACTGGATGAAGCCAGGTGAAAACCCGCCTGTGGGCTTGATCCTGTGCGCCGAAAAAGGCGCAGCCGAAGCCCACTACGCGCTGGAAGGGTTGCCCAACAAGGTGCTCGCCGCTGAATACCAGACCGTGCTCCCTGATGAAAAGCTGCTGGCCGAAGAGCTGGATAAGACGCGGCGTGAGCTGGAAGCGCGGCGGATCGGGCGCTGTGGGGATACGGAGGGCGGCGAATGAACGCGTGGTCTGTCGCCCCCTAGCAGGCTGCTGAAATACCTAGCCTCCCTGTCCACGCACTGGTGGTATGATGCGCTATCGCTGTAGCCCATCAACGACCTGAAGCGACACATCCCATGCGCGGCGCCGACACTTTCAGCGAACAGCTCTTCACCCTCAAGAAGCTCGACGATTTCGTGCCTGCCAAGCACCCTTTGCGCGTCATTCGCTCGATGGTCAACGAGGCCTTGGCCGGAATGGGCGATCTGTTTGCCCAGATGCCCAGATGTACGCCTTTTGACATCAAAGGTGGGCGCCCCAGTATCGCGCCCGAGAAGTTGCTGCGGGACATGCTGCTGCAGATGCTGTACTCGATTCGCTCGGAGGTAAGCACGCGGGCAACCCATCTTCCCCAGCCTCCAACTGAATGAGAAGGTCACGCTCTTTTAAAGAGGAGCGATGGATGAAGCCAGAAAGAAAGAGGCTGGGCGAGGCAGAGATCCGGGAGAAGCTTTTGATGCTGGATCGGTGGCGGGCATCTGGGCTGTCGATGACGGCGTGGGCGCAGGGCCAAGGACTGGATGCTGGCGCATTGATGGGGGCCGTGGCTTATGAGGGTCGCTGGCGAGCCAGGCTGGCGGGGCAGTCTTCGCCAGCGAAGGTCAAGGTGAAAGGGTTTGCGGCGGTCAGGAAGGTGTCTGATCAGAGGGGGGCTGTGAGGTCCACTGGGGTTCATGAGACGGTTCGAATCGAATGCGCCGCCGTCCTGATGAGCCTGATCGAGTCCGCCAAGCTCAACGGCCACGACGTCTGGGCCTATCTCAAAGACATCCTCACCCAACTCCCCACCTGGCCCAACAGCCGATTGGCTGAGTTGCTGCCGCACCGCTGGACACCCCCCTCCAAACCTGAGCAGAATTTCGCGTAGGGGTCAAGATGGGTTTGGCTCGCGCTTACATTTGAACAACGCGGGTTCACGGCACAGCGTAAAAAGGCCGCGTCAACCACGGGTTAACAACTCCGGGAAAGAGGGGCAAGGTCATCCGCCCCACATTTCATTCCCCGGTTTCGAACTCTGCGTTCTTGAACCGCAGCACGTTACAGTTCTCTTTAACCGCACGCTGCAGCACATCGTCGAAACCGGTGGCCGACTCGGCCTGAATCTCGACGTCGATCTTGACCTTCACGCCGGGGCGTGAGGTGAATTGCAGAACAACCTCGTCAACGACATCAGCGAACTGCTTCTTGGCTTGAATGGCATCGAGTTCGATGCTGCCGTAGAACTGTTTTTTGATCGGCTGCGGGGCTGCACTGCCGCCGCCCGCGTAGGTCGGTTTGGCGGAGTCCTCGACCCTCGGCGGCGGTGCGTCGCTGCCAGTAGCACCCGGAGCTGGCTCTGTCGGCTTGGGCCGCGCGGCCTCCTCAGCGGCGCGCTGTGCCTCGGCATATCTGGCGGCGGTGACCGGTTCGATCAGCAGCAGGGATGAGTCCATGATCAGCGAGGTGCGCTTGCCGTAGCTGAATCCCACATACCGGCCGTCTTCCTTGCCCTGCGCGAAGCCGAAGAAATCCCGGCTTTCTGCACCCGCTCCCATTGTTTGCTGAAAGACCGTGTCGTCTTTCAGACGTGGCAGGTAGAGCTGCTGACAACTCTGCTGCCACACATTAAGAGCGCTGGTCTCCTTGATGTCATCTTTCCAGAACCAGGTCTTCAGCACCGTGGCCAAGTGGATCGGGGCCCATTCGGTGATCAGGAGCTCGTTCTCCTTCAGCACACGCTCGATTTCCTGCGACAGGTTCTGTGCGCCCGGGTTAACCTGGAAGTGCTCCCACTGGATCTCAGACAGTCCCTTGCCAGGGCGAGCTTCCTGCATCGGCGCGACCATCCACTTGTAGGTCTCGCGGATCATCCTGCGCAGCGCCTCGTTGGCGTCCTCCAGGCTCTTGCTGGCCTGCCGCGATTGAAATTGGTCGAGGTTGAGCTTCATCTCCTTGATGTCGGCCACGATGGATTGCCAAGCCAGGGTCGAGCGCACCTGATCCTTCAGGCGGCTGACGCTGTCGTCATCGGCAGCCAGGAAGATCAGGCGGTTCTGCTTGAAGCGCGGTTGGTCTCCACGGGTCTTCAAAATCTCGGTGGCACGCTCGATGGCAAGGCTTTGACCGCTCCGGCTGAACGCGGCATCGGGCGGCAGCACCACGAGGCGCAACTGCCAATCATCGGGCACGTCGCTGCTCGCCCTGAAGATGTGGATACCACCAAATACACCGCTGGAAAAAGTCTTCTGCATGCGGTCGTGGATAGCGGGGAACACGTCTTCCTTGTCCTGGAAGCGGCGCTTGCGCTCCTCCATCTCGCGGCGCAGGTTGGGTCGCGTGTCGAACCAGAAGCGGTTATTGCCACTGTTCAGATAATGCAGTCGGTCTCCCAGACGGCGCAGCGCATCTTTGTAGAGGCCAAGCTGCTGGCCCGGCTGGGCGACACCCAGCGCAACGCGCTCCAGCTCGATGCCGCGCACCATCTGGTTCGCGGTGCTCGGCGCGCTACCCAAAAAAATTGCTCGGGCCGAGCGGCGGCAAGCCTGCACACTGCCAAGGCGGGTGTCGCGGCTTTCGATGTCGGTGGTTTCGGCGCGGTCGCCGTCCACGTCACGCTCCACCACCGGGTCCCAGCCTTGTGGCAGGTAGTAGATCACCTCGTTGCGAGTGTCCGCGTCCTTCAACGGGAAGCTGCCGGGCATGATCAGCAGGTCTTTGTCGTTGTCCTCCCACAGACGATGAATCACCTTGGCCATCAATTTCAGCACGCCGCGGGTGCGCTGGAAGTTGTCGAGCGAAGACCAGTCTTCGTACAGTCGGTCAAATACCTCCGGGTGGATCGGGTAGGCGTGCATCAGCCGCTCAAAGTAACGGCTCTCCTGCGTCTCACGCGGGAAGTCCTCACTATGGGCCGTGTAGTAGTCGGCGAATGCCCGGCACACCGACTCTGCCGCCAGCTTGTCATTGATGCTGGCAAACAAGCGGCGGCGGACGATCTCGAACGCCTCCTCGGTGCCCACCGGCTTCCACAGCGCCTGAATACGGCCGAAGTAATGCGCCAGGGCGGCCAGCGCCTTCACACCGCGTTGGCTGCCTGCCTCCTTGTCCGATTCCGGCAACGAGGCCAATAGCACCGCCGTCGGCACAGCCTTCAAGCTTTCAGTCAGGGCCTGTACAAAGCTCAGGTTGGAATCGAAGCTGCCGCCGGTCAGCGTTTTGCCTTCTTCAAACTGGCGCACATAAGCCACCAATTCGTCGATCAGGATCACGCAGGGCGCGTAAAACTTGAGCAGGGTCTCCAGCACAGCCTTGCCGGGTGAGGTGCCCGAGGCATCGGCATCGGCCACCAGCGCGTAGCCTTCAGCCTTGCCCAACTGCCACGCCAGATCCCCCCATAGCGTGCGAATGGCTTGGCCATCGCGCACCACAGGCTGGTTCGGCGACGACTTGATGCCATCCAGCACAGCGATCCGTGCGCGCGGCAATTCCGTGATGCCCGCAGCATCCAGAATGGACGGAACGCCAGGCAGGTCGCTCGCCAGGGCCTCCCCCTTGGCAAGGTGGTAGACCGCCAGCATCGTGTGGGTCTTGCCGCCGCCGAACGCGGTTTGCAATTGGATGACCGGGTCACCGCCCTTGTCAGACAATCGCTTCACCAGGGAATCCAGCAGCAGGCGCATGCCTTCGGTGATGAAGGTGCGCTGGAAAAACAGCGTCGGGTTTTGATATTCGGCCGTTGCCGTACCCTCGTGGACGCGCGACAGATCGGCCGCAAATTCGGCCTGTTGGAACGTGCCTTTGAGCACATCTTCATGGGGAACGGCGACCTCGCGCCAGGGTTTCAGGTTCATGCTTCTTCTCCATTTTCTTGTGTCACATGCGGCAAAGCACCAGCTGCCGCCTGCTCGCGTGCCCGCAGCACGGAGCGATGCAATTGCTCGCGCATCAACTTCATGTCGGGAATCTTGTCCAGATAGAAATCGTCCGCACCCACACTAACGCGCTTCTGGCGCGCCACAAAGCTGAACCCTGCGCCCAGTTCCAGCAGAAAACGCTCCATGTCGCGCAGAATGGCGGCTTCAAGATCGCGTTCGCTATAGCCCTCGGGCAGTCCGAGAAAGTCCAGCATGTAGGGGTCGCGAAACACCAAGTCGGGCGTCATCTGCCCGCCTGAGCGCAGCTTCTGCAACTCGGCATCAACCACGGTCTCCGGCTGCTTGTTCAAGGCTGTGCGCAAATAAAGCTGGCTGCCGATGCGTTCGCGCAGGGTGTGCACACTCCAGCGCTCGATGCGACACATTTCCGCGTAATACTCGCGTTCCAGCGGTTTTTTCAGCGGCAGGATTTCAACAAAGTGGCTCCAGCTCAATTCTTGCGACAGTGTCGCAACCATCTGCTCGTCAGGAAAAGCCTCAGAAAACTGCACCATGCGCCGTAAGCTGCGCAATCCGAATCCTCTGCCGTATTCAAGAACCAATTGTGTCGATAGCGTCGACACAATCTGCTCGCCATATTCGGCGCGTTGGCCGCGCAGGATTTCCCTGCCGATCCGCTGGCCCACTTTCCAGTAGAGCAAAGTCAGCGTGCTATTGGCCGTTTGCGCAACATGCTGCCGCGCCTGCTCGATCAGGTTGCGCAGTTCGGACAGCAGAGCTGCTTCGGTTTTCGCGATATGTGCCATGTCAGAGCTCCAACAGGCCTTGCGAGCCAACAATGCCCGCATCCACCGACGATTGTTCAATACCCGACCACGCCGCCACCAGCTCGTTGTAGGCGCGGGCCTCTTCGGCCCAACCTTTACGTTCGCAGAGGGTGTAAAGGCGATAGGCCAAGGCTCGAAGGGGCTCGGCTTGAGCGGGCATGCGGGCGAGCAAGGCGCCAGCGACGGATTCGCCGTCTTGGTTGAGCGCGCGAATCAGGTGGTGCAGGGCCTCCCACACCGACACGCGGTTGTCGGTTTCGGGCGACCAATCACGCGGCAGCTCGGCCCATTTCAGCAAGCGTAGATTGCCGCCGCTGCTTTCCACAACACCGCCGTCCACCAGCCCCCCCACGGTGGTGCCCTTGGCGCGGGCCAGCACATCGGCCTCGCCGTACTTGCCGCTGGCCCAGCCCGTGCCCTCGAACCAGTGCAGGCAGAACTGGGTGTCGTGGTCGAAGTCGTCTTCGGCAAAGAAACGGTTGATCAACTGCAAGGCGGTCTTGACGCGCATGGGCGTGCCATCGGCTTCCAGCACGGCGGCGTACTGGCTGAAAATGGCCATGCCGGGGCCGATAATGGCTTGCGATAAATCCACGGGGGCGACCGGCGAATTGACCCCGCCTCGGGTCATGTCGAGCAGGGCTTCAGGCAGTGTGGCGTTGAGTTCGCGAAGAAACTCGCGGCGGCCAACAGTGAGAGCGTCGGCGGATCGCTTTCGACAAACAAGAATTATGCTCGAGGCGAGCGTGTTGGTGCCGGAACTGATGGTTCGGCCATCACGTTCGGTACGCATTGGCCAAGTTCCTGTGATTGCGAAACCTGCAGTTAGGACCGCATCAAGAAAAGTTTCCCAGCCTGTGCTGGCCGTCCCGCTTTCGTCTTTGGTTTCGCTTTGCTTGAAGGCGTAGTAGATGGTGGCAGGAAAGGCCGGATGTGCCTGCTCCGCGAGGTTGTGCATGGCGCGGGTCATTCCATCGAGAAAAAAACTCTCTGCCTCAGCTTTTCCGCCGTGACGGTAAGGGGTAGCGACCAGCTCTTCGGCCTTGGGTACGGCAAGCGTCGCGTAGAGTCCAGGGAATATTGGCCTCAAGGCCCTGCGTAGCCACACGTAGAAGAAATCTGACAAGTCTGCATAACCTATGTTGTCATAGTAAGGCGGATCTGAAGATATCACCTTGCCCGAACTTATTTTCTGGGTTTGAGCGTCTGACTGCTGAACACAACCAGATGGCCTCGCCGGGAAACAATCAAAAGCCTTCTCAACCCACGCGAGCGAGCCTGAGAAATTGCCAGTCGAATCAGAAAATGGGTTTGCTTCAGCAAAGTCCCAGACCATAGGTAAGGCTTGTCTGCCAAAGGTGTTCCTCAGAGTCTCGCGCTGCGAGGTCCAGGTAACCAACGACGAATGTGAGTCGGTCATACGGTCAGCAGCCAGTGCCAAATACACCCCCACCGCCTCTGCATACGCCGTGGCGCCGGTTCCATCTGCATCCAGCCCCCGACCGTCGTCAGGCATGCCTGCGGCCAGGGCATTGGCGCGAACCCGGGCGATCGCTTCAGGCACCAGATCGGAAAACGTGGTCAGCGCGACCAGTTGGCGCGGGGTAAAGAGGTCACCGTATTTCGTCAGGCCGTAGCTGATCGTCCAGAAATTTCGAGGATCGTCCGGAAGCGCAGTTTCCGGCCTCCACTCAGGCTGTGTCTGTTGCGCAATGACTTCGTGCTCGGCAGTCGGTGCCAGATAGACGCGACCCCGGGCACCTTCGGCCACGATAGCCATCAACCGTGCGCCCATACGTCCAGCAACACCTTCCGCCTTGATGTAGTTCGGCTCAATCGGCGCATCCGACATAAGGCAACGGAAGTTCGCGCCCCGAGCCAGTTTGGTGCCGTTCTTCGCGTTCTCTGGCGGCGTACCCACCTGCACGGTAAATCGGTACTGGTCGCCATCCACCACCGGCTGCACATAGGACTCTTTGCCTGCCTTGCTGGAGAGCACAAAGGTCGAGGCCAGCGGCACCTCGGCATGGCTGAAGGCCGGGTTGGGGCTGCGCACTGTGCGTGCCCACAGCCAGGCAATCACGGTCAGATGCTGTCCGATCAGCGGCTTCAAGTCGGGGCGCTCGGCGGCCATCTCGGCGGTGATTTCGACCCTCGGATACAGATGCCCAATGCGCTGCTGGGCTTGCTCGCGCATCCACGCGCCATAGCGCCGCACATCTTCGGCCAAGCCGCGCGCGCCACTCCAGTCTTCGCTCAGCTTGCCTTGCTTGTCACCCTCCAGCTTCGGCCCCACCGGCGCGCGCCCGGCAAACTTGGGCGGAATTTCGATCATGGCCTTGTTGATCGTCACCGCCACCGGGTTCAGGTCGCTGGCGTAGCTTTCCAGCCCAAGACGCTGCGCCTCCAGCGGCAACGCACCGCCTCCGGCAAAGGGATCATGGAAGGCCGGCAGTTTGTCCGGGTTGAACAACTCGGCAGCCTGCGGGTGCGCCTTGTTCAAATCGCAGGTTTCACGCCAAGAGCGCACAATCTCAGCGCGGGCCCGGGCCAGTACCTCTTCGTTGTTGGTGTTCTCCCACCGTACGAGGTCTTCAATGATCTTGAACAGCCGCTCCCGCTCAATCTCGGCCTTCTCTTTGTTCACTCCGTACTTGAAACCGCCTCCCTGCTGGTAGCCCGGGTCGTTGACCATCTGCGCAAAAATCACCGCCCGCGCTGCTGCCAGCGGGCGGCGCGCCCACCACAGGTGCAGCGTAGAAGGGTGGCCGTGCCGAATCGACTTTTCACGCGCGGCCGCTACGTTGATGGCATCAAGCGGCAGGGCAACTTCGATGAGTTTTTTGGGTGTTTTGATGGTGGTCATTTTTCTTATCCTTACTGCCAGTGCGCAGGACGCTGAAGGATAAAACCGTCTGCGCGCTGCACCTGGGCCGGAAGTTGCGACTGGCGCAAGTTCGCCTCGCCGATGGTGAAGGTGGCGTTGGCGGCCTTTTTGAGTTCGAACGATTGGCGGTCCGGCGGGAAAGCGACGATGAGCCGTTTGGCCGGGAACTGCGTGCGCAGTTTGTTGACTGGCGTGGTCAGGTCACTGTCACCAGAGATCAGCAAGGCCGTGTCAAACCGGTCATCGAAGGCATCGGACAGTAGCTGCACGGCGATGTTGACGTCGGTCATTTTCTCCTCGTAGTCCATCCACTGTGCGCCACACTGGCGGCATTGTTTCGGTTTTTCGAGGTAATGACCAAAGTGCAACTGCAGTCCGGGGAGTGTGTCGAGCGCTTCCAGGTAGGTAGTCTGACGTTGCATGTCAGGCAGGTTGCGGCCATTGGCACGAATCCGCGAGGTAAAGTAGTGAACACACTGTAGCGTCTGCCCCGGCTTCAGCAACGCCGTTGCCAAAGCCTGCAGATTCAACCAGTAGTGCTTGCGCCAACCTTTGCTGCGTAGGCCAAAGTACAGATTGAAGCCATCGACATACACCATGACCCGACTCATGCGAAGCATCCCCAGCCGTTCGAAAGCTTGACACGCAATGCGTGGCTGCTCACAATATGTATTGTTAACCCCGCCGAAGATCGCATCTCCGGCCCGACGCCTCCTTCGTGGAGGCGTTTCTCTTTGTGGCTTCCACAGCACATCACAGTATGGCCTCCACACTCACCGCCTGCGCGAGCAGCGCATCCAGATCCAGGTTGATGCTGGTCACTGCCCAATCCGGTTCCTGCGTGAACGGCTTGGTCACATAAAACGGCCCCTCGTGTTGGTCGCCATCTACCAGAACGATGGCCAGCATGAATTTGTCTTGCTGGTTCAGCCCATAGAGGATTTCGTTGCGTGTCACAGTCACTGTGCTTTGCCCCTTGGCGCGACCCTTCACCTCGATGTGGCGAGATGCCGGCAACTTGCCGTCGACAGCTTTCGGCAGGCTGGTCACGTCCCAGCCGCACTTCTGCGCTGACACATCAATCACTTCGTGGCCAAGTGCGCGTTCGGCGTCCATGACGGCTTTCATGGCGATCCACTCCACACGCGCCCGGGCGTCGGCATCCGCCGTCCACCCGGGTTGCCCCTTCCGCTGCGCGAGCAAGCCCGCCGGAATCACCAATGCACCGCCGACCACCACCGGCGTGGCCGAAATGACGTGGCGCATCGCCAACAGTTCTTTCTCGCGTGACTCGCGGCGCGCGGTCAAGTCGTCAATCGTGCGGCGGACGTTTTCAAGCGTGAGGCGCACGTCTTTCCCTGCCGCAATGTCGTCCTGCAGCTTGATGTAGCGATCCGACCAGTAGTTGATCTCTTTGACCAGCCGCTCGTGGACAGCGTTCAGGGTCTTGTCCACGCTCTTTTCGCGCCGGGTGCGCACCTCATCGAAATGCTCTGGAACAAGGTGGGTCGAGGCATGGGCCAGGGCTTGCTGCTCAAGGTTCTGTGTGATCCAGGGTGCGCCCAGCACATCTTCGATCAAGGCCATGTCGGCCTTGGCGATGGGCTCCAGGTCGAGGTGGGGGGCCCAGCCCGCGTTGATTGCGCCGCCTTGTGGATCGATCTCGACAAACTGCATTCGGCGCGAAACAACGTGTGCCGAGTCAGCGCCTTCCTTGACGCAGTGGTCGATGATGAACATCACCTGGGGCGTGAGTCCCATGTCGCTGGGGTCGATCAGGACGGCGCCCTGTTTGAGTTTGTTGCGGTGCTGCTCCATGACGAGGTCGGTGACTGACTGCATCAGCGGATGGCCAGGGTGTATGAGGCTGGCCATCGGAGCACTCACGCGGTCGGTGAGGCGCACGTACTGCTTCTCGAAACACACACGCTCATATTTGCGCAGCACGGAATCAAGGTTGCGGCGGTCCCGTCCGGTAATTTGGCGGTCACGCTCGCGGATGTTGGCCGGGACGTGGGTGATCTCGTAGCGGCCCTGCTCACGAGGACGCAGCTCGCCACCGAGCTGCAAGAAGGCTTGATTGAAAAAGGAGCGGATAAAGTAGGGCTGCAGCTTGCGGGCTTCGGCCTTTTCCATCTCCTCCTTGATCGCGAACAGGCGGCGCTCGTCCATCACTTCTTCACACAGGGCGTTGCGCTTGATGATGGTTTCTAAATGCCGGGTATCCAGCGCGCCCTCCACCTTGCGCTGCAGCTGGGCGCGAACCTCAGGGTCTGCGCCGTAGCGAATGGCTTCGATCAGCAGATCTTTGAGGCTCTTGTCCTCAAAGACCTCACCAAGAATGTCGAACACGCGACCGCCCAGTGCCGCACGCTCAACTTCCAGCTTCTCGAACAGGCGTTGGAAAACATCGCCCTCGCGGGTCTCGTTGGCCACCATGTTCCAGAGGTGGCAGACCTCGGTCTGGCCAATACGGTGAATACGGCCGAAACGCTGCTCCAGACGGTTAGGGTTCCAGGGCAGGTCATAGTTGACCATCAGGTTGGCGTTTTGCAGATTAACGCCTTCACCCGCAGCGTCGGTGGCAATGAGTACGCGCACAGCAGGGTCGTTGCGGAACACCTCCTGCACCTTGCGGCGCTCTTCGCGTTTCACGCCGCCATGGATCATCACCACGGACTCTTCCGTGCCAATCAACCCACGGATCTTGACGGCGAGGTAATTCAGCGTGTCCCGGTGCTCGGTGAAGATGATGAGCTTGCGCCGACAGCCTCCAGTGTCGTACATCTCGGGCGTGTTTTGCAGCAGCTTGGACAGCTCATCCCACTTGCGGTCTTGGCCGGAGTTCGAAACTTGCCGCGCCTGCTCTTCAAGTGCGCCGACGATGATGATCTCGGCCTCGAGCTCCTGGATGGTCTGCGCAGCAGTGGCTTGATCGACCACGGCCTCTTCGAAGTTCTCATATTCTTCGGGGGATAGCGCATCGTCGGATTCCCAAATGTCTTCGGGGACGCTGCGCCCATTGATCTCATGGTTATTCAAAGTCTCTGCCAACAACTGGCCGCGCTGGCGCAGTTTTTCATCTTCGACTCGGCGCGTGAGCTTGTGGCGACGGCGCTTGAGTGACTGATAAATGGCTTCCGGGCTGGATGCCAGACGCCGCTGCAGCGACGTCAAGGCGAAACCCACCGTACCCTTGCGCTGGCCATCGAGTTGATCGGCGCGGTTCATTTCCTCTTTCACGTAGTCCGTGACGGCGGCATAGAGTGCGGCTTCAGAGTCAGAAAGCTTGTAGTTGGTGGTGTAGGCGCGGCGCTCAGGGAACAGGCGTGTGCCATCAAAACGCAGCATGTCTTCCTTGACCATGCGACGCATCAGGTCGGTGACATCAACCTTGTGCGCGCCATCGCGGAACTTGCCATAGAAGCGGTCGGAGTCCAGCAGGGACATGAACAACTGGAAGTCTTCCTCCTTGCCGTTGTGCGGCGTGGCCGTCATCAGCAGGAAGTGCCGCGTGATCGAGCCCAGCAGCTCGCCGAGCTGGAAGCGCCTGGTCTTGTTGATCTTGTTGCCGAAGTAGCTGGCCGAGAGCTTGTGCGCTTCGTCGACCACCACCAAGTCCCAGTGCGAGAGGCTCAGCTTCTCTTGCAAGTCTTCGTTGCGCGAGAGCTGATCGACCCGGGCGACCAAGAGGTCGATGTCGTCGAAGGGGTTGCCGCGACTGTTCTCGACCATGTCGCGACCAAACAGCTTGAAGTCCAAGCCGAACTTTTCGTCCATTTCATCCTTCCACTGTTCGACCAAACTGCCCGGAGCGACAATCAGAACCCGCTTGGCATCGGCCCGCATCAGAAGCTCGCGCATGAGCAGACCGGCCATGATGGTCTTGCCCGCTCCCGGGTCGTCGGCCAGTACGTATCGCAGAGGCTGGCGCGGCAACATCGACTCGTACACAGCAGTAATCTGGTGAGGCAGGGGCTCGACGTTGGACGTATGGACGGCCATCATCGGATCGAACAGGTGCGCCAGATTGATCCGCCAGGCTTCAGCGGCGAGCTTGAAATCCTCGCCGGGGGCATCAAAGGCCCAAGGGCGTCCGGCCTCTGCCAGCGAGAGATTGGCTTCGTCGGTGCGAAACAGCATCCGCTCCAGCAGCTTGCCCTCTGCGGTTTTGTAGTAGACGGTCAGGGCGTTGTCACCGACGGGCTCGGTCGTGACGATGCGCACCACCTGCCCGGGCTCCAGACCCGAGACGGCCGCGTTCTTCTGGATAAGTTCGAGCTTCAGCACGGGGCGCGCACAGCTTCTTCGGTCCGCCCGATCTTCAGGCCGATGACGCGCGTGGGCGTGTTCTCTTTGGCAAGCTGTTTGAGTTGCGTGATGTCAGCAGACGCCCATTGCTTACCGTGATTGGCGGGGGGCTTAGCCATGGCGCGGCTCCTTTCGGTTGAAATGGTTGGCGTGACTGCAGGCGTGGGTGATCGTCATGGTCACTGATCCTTTCATGATTCTAGTCATCCAATCCGCGCCCCTTTTGGCGACCGCCTGGATTTTTCTTTCAGTGAACCCAATCAACCTGCGGGTGCATCACAGCAAGCCCGTGAAAGCGTGGGTGGCCTAGCGTACAGCCCCGATCGAGGTGTTCTACCTGCCCAGCTACAGTCCCGATCTCAACCCCGATAAAAAGTTAATCGGTACGGCGCCAAACCCCCAGTTTTTCGCCAACACCTGCCTGCCGTACCATGGCGAAAAAGTCAGGAGGTTCTGAGACGAAACGGGGTTTAAGACGGTTTACGGGGGGGGGTGGCCATGGGGTCAGTCAGGGCGCAAAAGCAAAAAGCCCCGCGTGGCGCGGGGCTCTGAGCGCCTTGCAAACCGGCTGAGGGGGTTGCAAGGCGTTGTTCTGGCGGAGCCGGAGGGATTCGAACCCTCGATGCAGGTTTTGCCCACATACTCCCTTAGCAGGGGAGCACCTTCGGCCTCTCGGTCACAGCTCCTGAGCCACAGTGAAAAGAAATTGTAACTGATAAATGAGGGTGAGGGCCTGTTTGGGAAGTCGTTTGGGCAAGGACTTTCTGAACAGGCCCGAGACGGATCAGGCGCCGGGCTGCCCCAGATCGAAAGCCTTGTGCAGGGCTCGCACTGCCAATTCCATGTACTTTTCATCGATCACGACGCTGGTTTTGATTTCGCTGGTGGTGATCATCTGGATGTTGATGCCCTCGTCGCTCAAAACACTGAACATTTTGCTGGCCACGCCCACATGAGAGCGCATGCCAATGCCCACAATACTGACTTTGCAGATTTTGGGGTCGCCCGTGATTTGGGCGGCACCGATTTGGGTCTGCACCGTGGTTTTCAATAATTCGATCGTGCGCGAGTAGTCATTGCGATGAACCGTGAAGGAAAAATCAGTTTTGCCTTCATGGGATACGTTCTGGATGATGACGTCAACATCAATATTGGCCTCGGCCACGGGCCCGAGAATTTGATAGGCGATGCCGGGTTTGTCAGGCACCCCCAGCAGGCTGATTTTGGCCTCATCACGGTTGAAAGCAATGCCTGACACAAGGGCTTGTTCCATTTTTTCGTCTTCCTCAAAAGTAATCAGGGTGCCCGAGTTGGCTTCTTCGTGAAGGTCAATGTCCCAGGGGGTAAAGCTGGAGAGCACGCGCAGCGGAACCCGGTACTTTCCGGCAAACTCGACCGAACGAATTTGTAACACCTTTGACCCCAGGCTGGCCATTTCCAGCATTTCTTCGAAACTGATGCTGTGCAAACGCCGGGCCTCAGAGACAATGCGGGGGTCGGTGGTGTAAACGCCATCGACATCGGTATAGATCAGGCATTCATCGGCCTTCATGGCTGCGGCAATGGCCACGGCCGAGGTGTCAGAGCCGCCCCGGCCCAAGGTGGTGATATGGCCGTCGGGGTCAACACCCTGGAAGCCCGCAATAACCACTACTTTGCCAGCGGCGAGGTCGGCACGAATGCGAGTGTCGTCAATGCTTTCGATGCGGGCTTTGGTGTAAGCCTGGTTGGTCAGGATGGGCACTTGCCAGCCGGTGTAACTGACTGCTTCGAGCCCTTCAGCCTGCAAGGCAATGGATAGCAAGCCCACTGAAACTTGCTCGCCTGTGCTGGCGATCATGTCGAGTTCGCGCTGGAGCGACGAGGTGGTCGATGCAGGGGAGAGGTCTTGGGCCAAAGCCAACAGGCGGTTGGTTTCACCGCTCATGGCAGAGGGAACCACCACCACTTGATGCCCGGCACGGACCCATTTGACGACACGCTTGGCGACATTGCGAATGCGCTCGGTCGACCCCATGGAGGTGCCGCCGTATTTATGAACGATGAGTGCCATTGGAAAAAAGGTATCAGACAAGCACAGGCCCCAATGCCTGCGACAAAACACCGATTTTAGCTGTTTCAGCCCGAAGCTCAGCCTGCTGACGTTCCAAATTAGGACTTACGCGAAACAGTCACTTCATTCCGCATTGCGAAAAATCTTGCAATTCCTCGAAAGCAAAAATTACGTAAGTTGTTGATTTGCATAGAATTTAATAATATTTAAAAATTTCTTTTGCGTAAGTCCTACAAATAAAATCTCATCGCCATTTTTTTTGTCAGCCGTGTGATGTGCCCCCCCGAGTCACAATACTTGTCGCCTCACTCCAACGGCCATCGACCGTTTATCTTGGGTGTCACCCGGCTCTCACTCTGCTCTTGCTCCCTTCAGCCCGTAACGTCGGCCCAGCCACGGAGCCAGCCAGCGGTCAACCGACAACGCCCCCGGGCCCCATATGGCCACCGCCAACAGCCAAGAGCCCCAAAGCTGGTGCTGCTGCAAAGCCGGCAGGGCCACTTCCATCAAGCTGAGCACCGCCACCCCATTCACCACACTCAAGCCCATGGCGGCAAAGCGGGTGCCCAAGCCCAACGCCAACATCACCGGCAAAAACAACTCTCCGGCCGTGCCTGCATAGGCAGCCCACTCAGGCGACAAAATGGGTACTTGGTATTCTGTCTCGAACAAGGCCAAGGTGGTTTCCCAATCATGCAGCTTGGTCAAGCCTGACAAAAAAAACGCCTGGGCCACCCACCACCGAGCCCCCAGCAGCACCACATGCTGAAGCAGCATCAGGCCCTTGACCAAGCCCAACCACCCTGCCCACATCCAGTGCAAGCGATCCCACCCCGCTGTTTTCATCCTGAACCTCCCCATCATGGTCTCATCAAGGGGCCAAATGATTATCAGAGCCTTACGCGGCCTGCTGATGCCCAGCCATGCCCACCCACCACCCCTCTTGCAAGCCCCGCTGCAAACAGGCAGACAAATCAAACCCGGTATCTGCTTGATCCAGGGCGCAGGCCAAAGAACTTGGCTGCAATAAGGCCCGGATGAACAAACGATCACTCACTGGCAGCTCAGCCACCTGCACTCGCCACCCTGAACGCCAAACCAAGGCACATTCAGCACGTTGCAGTGCGATGGCTGCTTGGGCCTCGGCAAAAGATCGAGCCGGCACCGACCCGTCTTGGGCATGATGCGCCTTCCATAAGGTCACCACCGGCCATGGCGAATCAATCAAGGCCAGCCCTGAGGCCAGCACAGCGCGCAATTCAGCCGGGTCATCGCGTGCAAGCATGTTAAAGCTGTCGGTATCAGGCGCAACATCTGAGGCCCAATATGCACGCGATACCGCCCAATCAAGCCGGGCTGCCTCACTCAAATAAGGCCAATCACTCAAATGTCCTTGCTCGGCAAGAAATTCAGGGAAAGTTTCGCCAAACCAGGCCAAATCACCCCGGGTAGGGGGCGAAGAGCGCCAAAGCTGCCGCGCCAAAGCCGCGAAAGCCTCGTCACCCATCAAGAGCGACACCGTGGGGTAATTGGCCTCCAAAGCGCGATGAGCAAAAGCCGCGGCATTGACCCGATAGGCCTCCAGCCCACGCAAAGACGGCTTTTGATCGTTGATCCCATCAAGGTGGCCCCGCCCCCGATCCTGAACCCAAGCGCCTAAAGCCTCATGAGGCCCAGGCTGACAAAGCGCGCTCAAGAGCTGCTGCTGGCGCTGTATCTCGCGCGCTGCGCCCTCCCCGCCCGAATCATCATGAATTTCACCCCAAGTTTGAATCATTTGGTTTTTTGATAAAAATCCATGAAAAATTGACAGCGCATCGATTGATTACATGATACTGGCCTTTTATTCGATGCTTTCTGGGTATTTTTTCTATGAATCGAGTAAAAAATCAGCTTTTTTTCTGTTTCTTGCACCATCCAGGCGGGCTCTGATACGAGGCCGACTCCATGCGCTTTTCACCCGATTGTGCAGGCTTCGGGGTCACGGCCTTGGGGTTACATCTCAGTGTGCCACTGAAATAGCCCCCGTTTAACGTACACTTTTTGCAGGCAGTAGAAAGTGAAAGGAGTTCCAGCTTTTTTTAACCCAAAAAAGGGTACGTCACTTGGGGGCAAGTCCAGAGCGCCAACGGCAGACGTCGCAAATGCAGGCAACTCAGCGCTTGACAAGGCGTACCGCTTCGCGTACGCTGAGTGAAAGGGGTTCTAAATGACCATTCTTTCAGCCAGCGAAGCAAGAGCGAATTTGTATCGGCTCATTGATCAAACGGCCGAGTCACACGAGCCGATCTTCATATCCGGAAAGAGAACCGATGCAGTCCTCATTTCGGCAGAGGATTGGAAAGCAATTCAAGAAACTCTATTCCTACTTTCGATTCCTGGAATGCGTGAATCGATAAAGGAAGGAATGACTGAACCGCTAGGCAATAGCGCCAAGGAACTTGACTGGTGACTTGGCAGATCGTATACGCCAAACAGTCGCTCAAGGACGCGAAGAAACTTTCGGCGAGCGGTTTGAAGGCGAAAGCTGAAGAATTGATTGGTATCCTGAGAGTCAATCCTTTGCAAAATCCACCCTCATTCGAAAAGCTAGTTGGTGACTTAACAGGCTACTGAAATACCCACCGCCCGCATCTCCGCTTCTTGGGTGAAGGCCCGGTTTTCGGCAGCGCGAGCCAGCTTTGGCGCCGAATTGCTCGACTTAAAGTCCAACGGCAGCCAATTCGAGGCCATTTCGGGGTGTTTTGCTCTCATGGTGCGCACTGCAGACGGACTTGTCCCAAGGTGCGCATGCGCACGAGGTTGTAGGTGGCCATGGCCAGCACAAACACCTGGTCCACTTTCTTG
>JBKDQE010000049.1:0-28678 GCA_046342195.1 Burkholderiales bacterium | reverse complement strand
TTGGGCGGGGCCGCAGCGACGCCGAGAACCCTGAAATTGATGGTATTATCCACCCGCCACCCGCCACCCGCCACCCGCCACCCGCCACCCGCCACCCGCCACCCGCCACCCGCCACCCGCCACCCGCGCCCGCGTGGCGTGGGTTCAGGGCGATGACTTGGTGGCTCTGCTCTTTTGAAAGGCCTGTCGATGTCAATGTCAATAACCTGGGCCATCATTGTTGGCACTATTGTTCTTTTAGTCATTTACGGCATTGTTTCGTCGAACATCAAAGAGCGCCAGCAGCGCGCAGCCCGCCAAAAAACGGTTCCCTATATTGAAGAAACGGTATGCATTGGCCAGCGCTATGTCGTTTACCTCTCTGACGGCCGAGCCTATCGTGATGTTGAAATTTTAGGTACAAACGATCCAAAAACCGGCCAGTACGCCGTGGGGGGCTGGGAAGGTATGCTTGTTCTCAAGCAGGCCTCTGGTAAGCGTCTTTTTATTCGCCAACCGTCAATACGGTGCGTTGAAGAATTATGATGGCGAAGCCCTTCGTCAAGCATGCCTCCAACTGACGCCACCATCGCAGATTATTTTCGCAAAGGTATCGAAACGGGCCTCTTGCTGCCCCGGCAAGCCCATTCATGGGCAGACTCGGTGATTGCCAAAACAAACCAGCCGCCTGATGGGTTTATCGAAGTGGCCCTAAGCCACTATATCCCGGCCTTGGTTTCCGCACTCAAAGAGTTTCCGGGTGAGCGTGATCAAATCCTGGTGGCACGCTGGCTACTCGCCCTTGTGATGCAAAGGCATGATCTCCAATCAATGGCAGGCTTAGAGGCTGCCATTCGTCAAGCCATACTGGTGTCTCGTCATTGTGGTTTCAACGAAGCTGCTCATGAATTTGAGTTGCTTGACGATGCACTGTGCTTGGCATGTCATGGGCAATACGGTACGGTAGAGGCTTGTCGCACTGATTTTTTCGCCTGCCTGCAAGAGCATGCCCTGCCATTTCCAGAGGCTTTATGAGAATGAAGATTTCCTCACTTTGCCACCCATCGACTCTGTCATCACTTCCCATGGCCTGGAGGGCGCATGCCTGTCATTGTTTCTCAAATCAACCCCCGCACTGAGGAATTCACGGCCCATGCCGAGATCATGAAAGCCTTGGTTGATGACTTGAAAAAACGCCTCATGCAGGCCTCCTGCGGGGGGAGTGAATCAGCGCGGGCCAAGCATGTGGCCAGGGGCAAATTGCTGCCACGCGAGCGCGTGGAGCGGCTGCTGGATCCTGGGTCTCCCTTTCTGGAAATTGCACCGCTGGCGGCCACAGGGGTTTACCTTGAAAAAGACGGCACGGACGCCGCCCCAGGTGCCGGCGTGGTGGCAGGCATTGGCAGGGTGGCCGGGCTGGAATGCATGATTGTGTGCAATGATGCCACCGTGAAGGGCGGCACTTACTATCCACTGACGGTCAAAAAGCACCTGAGGGCTCAGGAAATTGCGCAACAAAATCGCTTGCCCTGCGTGTATCTGGTCGATAGTGGCGGGGCCCATTTGCCGCACCAGGATGAGGTCTTCCCTGACCGGGATCATTTCGGGCGCATTTTTTTTAACCAGGCCCGCATGAGTGCAGCGGGTATCGCTCAAATTGCTGTGGTGATGGGTTCTTGCACCGCAGGGGGCGCCTATGTGCCGGCGATGAGTGACGAAACGATCATCGTCCAAGAACAAGGCACCATTTTTCTTGGCGGCCCCCCTTTGGTCAAAGCAGCCACAGGCGAAGTGGTCAGTGCCGAAGATTTGGGCGGAGGCGATGTCCACACCCGGCTCAGCGGGGTGGCGGATCATCTGGCCCGAAACGATGAGCATGCCCTGGCCTTGGCTCGACATGCCGTGGCCCGGCTGAATCGCAAAAAGCCATCGGGCCTGGCGCTGCGCACACCCCGCCCGCCCCTCTGTAACCCCGAGGAGCTTTATGGCCTGATTCCCTCTGACACCCGAAAGCCATTAGATGTCCGAGAAGTCATTGCGCGGGTCTTTGATGGCAGCGAGTTTGATGAATTCAAGGCGCGTTACGGCACCACCTTGGTCACGGGATGGGCTCATCTGGAGGGGATGCCTGTGGGTGTGCTGGCCAACAACGGCATTCTGTTTGCAGAAAGTGCCGACAAAGCTGCCCATTTCATTGAGCTGTGCTGTCAGCGTCGAATTCCCCTGATTTTTCTTCAAAATATCACCGGGTTCATGGTCGGGCGCAAGGCCGAGACCGAAGGCATTTCACGCGCTGGCGCCAAAATGGTCACCGCGGTGGCTTGCGCCGAAGTTCCCAAACTCACCGTGGTCATTGGCGGCTCATTCGGGGCCGGCAACTATGGCATGTGTGGTCGGGCCTATAGCCCGCGTTTCATGTGGATGTGGCCCAATGCGCGAATTTCTGTGATGGGCGGAGAACAAGCCGCGGGTGTACTGGCCTCGGTGAAACGTGATGGCATAGAGGCTCAAGGAGGCGTCTGGAGCCCTGAACAAGAAGCGCAATTCAAAGCCCCCATTCGTCAGCAATATGAATCTCAGGGGCACCCTTACTATGCCACCGCCCGTTTGTGGGACGATGGCATCATTGACCCGATCGACACCCGGCGGGTGTTGGCCTTGGGCCTGAGTGCCACCCTGAATGCGCCCATCGAAGAAACACGTTTTGGTATTTTCCGTATGTAAACCTTGTTCCGGGGCCGCGGCAACTTATCACAGAAATCCATATCAATTTACCACCAAAGGTTTTCATGCCTGACCATCTTTCTGTCGAACGGCTCTCCGCCCATCTCACTCAGGTCACCTTGCAACGCCCCCAAGTGCGCAATGCCTTCAACCCGGAATTGGTGGCTGAGCTGACCGGTACTTTTTTGAAAATAGCCGACGACCCTGAGCTTCGAGGGGTCATCATGGCGGCGGAGGGGCCCGCTTTCTGTGCCGGTGCTGACTTAAACTGGATGCAAGACATGGCCCACTTCACCTGGGAGCAAAACCAGGCCGATGCTTTGGCTCTGGCGCGCATGCTGCACACGATCTATACCTGTCCGGTGCCACTGGTGGGGCGTATTCAGGGCGACTGTTACGGCGGCGGAGTGGGCCTGGCCGCCGTGTGTGATGTGCTCGTGGCGGCCGAGGGTGTTCAATTTTGCCTGAGTGAAGCCAGGCTGGGTTTGGTGCCGGCCACCATCAGCCCCTACGTGATTCTTGCCATGGGCCTGCCCGCCGCCCGGCGCTATTTTTTGACGGCGGAACGATTCAGCGCAGCACAAGCTCAGGCCATGGGTTGGGTGGCTGAAGTTTGCACCCTGGAAACCCTTGATGCCGGCGTGAATAAAATCATTGAAGCGATTTTGGCCAATGGACCCCAATCCACCCGGGCTTGCAAGCGCTTGATTCAAACCGTCATGGGCCGCCCCTTGGGCGAAACGCTGATCACCGAAACCGCGGCCCTGATCGCAGACATCCGCTGCAGCCCTGAAGGGCAAGAGGGGATTCAAAGCTTTTTACAAAAACGCCGACCGCATTGGGTGGAGGGCGGCTCATGCAAAACATAGGCCCCGGGGTCGAGGCGCCGCATTTCGGCTTCGATCCAGGCTTCGACTTCCTGCATGAGTTCGGCAGCTTGGCGGCCTTGGGAAGACAAAGGAGGCCCGATTGAAACCTCAATAATACCTGGGTGCAAGGTCAAAGATTTTCGAGGCCAGCATCTGGCCGAGGTGACCGCAACCGGCAACACCGAGGCACCTGTACTGACGGCCAGGCGTGTGCCCCCGGTTTTGTAGTGACCTGACTCACCGCGTGGCACGCGCGTACCTTCAGGGAACATGATCACCCAATGTCCAAGGGCCATGAAGGCCTTGCCCTGCTCTTCGATGCGGCTCCATGCTTCGTTGCGTTTGCTGCGGTCAATGTGGATCATGTCGAGCCGGGCCATGGCCCAGCCAAAAAAAGGAATTTGCAACAATTCGCGCTTGAACACAAAGCTTAAAGGGCGCGGCATGATCACCGGAAAAGCAAAAGTTTCCCAGGTGCTTTGATGCTTGGGCAACAGCACCACTTGGCCAATATGCTGGGCTTGGTGAAGGTGTTCTGTGCCATGCACCCGGTAGCGCACGCCACAAATCCAGCGTGCTGCCCCCACCGACAACCTCAGCCACGCCGTGCACCAACGATAAAGCCGCTCTCCTCGCACAAAAACCGACAACAGCAAAGCCAGCGTGGCCCAAGGAATCACGCTGAGGGCAAGAAAGAGCAAAAAAAGCCATGATCTTAGTCGGGTGAACAACATCAGTTCAAGCCCCCTGGCCCCGAATCGGCAGCCCCCAGCCCCTCGGCCCGGCGCTCGGTGCGAATGATGAAATCAGCAAAATCAGACAAGTTTTGATGCACCTTCATGCGAGGCACTTGAGCTTTGATGTGCTCAACATGCCGGTACCCCAGACGCTGGCACTCGCCAGTCAATACCAAGTGAGGCTGGCAGCCGGCAGCCTGAATGGCCAAAAGATCACGCAAAGACTCTCCCACTGCCGGCACCGACTGTAAATCAAGATTGAAACGCTGCGCAATATCATGGTACAGGCCGGGTTTGGGCTTGCGGCAGGCACAGCGGTCTTCATCGACATGGGGGCAGAGAAACACGGCCTCGATACGCGCGCCCACCTTGGACAATAACTGATTGATGTGCCAATGAATGGCATTGAATGACGCCATGTCAAAAAGCCCGCGCCCCAGGCCGGCTTGGTTGGTGGCAATGACTGTGCTCCAGCCGGCGTGATTCAGGCGGGCGACCGCTTCAAGGGCTCCCGGCAGCGGCACCCAATCTTGGGGAGATTTCACATAATCAGGACGATGCTCATTCAGGGTTCCGTCCCGGTCGAGGATGATGAGCTTGCCAGAAAAATCGCCGCGCATGCCCTTACACCGCCAACTGAGATAAATCAGCCACACGATTCATGGCCATTTGCAATTGAGCCAACAAAGCCAGGCGGTTGTTGCGCAACGATGTTTCATCGGCATGAACCATCACCGTATTGAAAAAGGCGTCTACGGGCGAACGCAGGGCCGCCAATACCTGCAATGAACGAGGGTAATCACCCGACTCAAAGGCGGCAAAAGCCGCAGGATGAACCTGTTGCAAAGCCTCATAAAGCGCTTGTTCGGCAGGCTCTTGAAGCAAGGCAGGGTCAATCCAGGAAGATGCAGCCAGTGTGGATTTTTTGAGAATATTGCCGACCCGTTTGTTGGCCGCTGCCAAAGCCGGAGCTTCAGGCCCCTGAAGAAAAGCCTGAACCGCATTCAAACGGGTCAAAACTTGATGTAAAGGGGGCCTGAGAGCCATCACCGCGCTCACCGAGCGGGTGTCATGTTGACTGGTGAGCTGGTGTAAATAGCGCTCATAGATGAAAGCTTCGACCTGTTCGACGGTGTCAGGGGCAAGGGGGTCATTTGCGAAAAAAGACGCGCTGATTTGCAGCAGCTCGCGCAAATTCAAAGTCCAGTGGGGCCCACTTTGCCGGGTGCCAGCGGCTTCAAAGCTGTGAATCAGTGTCAGGGCATGACGGCGCAGGGCGAAGGGGTCTTTTTCGCCGGTGGGCTTCAAACCAATGCCCCAGATACCGACCAAGGTTTCGGTTCTGTCGGCAATCAATAAGGCCTCGGCCACCGAATGCAGCGCCCCCTTGGAGGGGCCACGTCGGTTGAGATACTGGGTTTCAATGGCCTCCGCCACAGCTTCTGGTTCGCCGTCATGACGGGCATAGTAGCCCCCCATCACGCCTTGCAATTCTGGAAATTCGCCCACCATCCCGGTGAGCAAATCAGCTTTGGCCAACAAAGCAGCGCGGTCGGCCAAGGCCACATCCGCGCCCATCCGTTGCGCCACCCAACGCGTGATCAATCGCACCCGCTGCACCCTCTCGCCTTGCGAACCCAATTGTGCGTGGTAAACCACTTTGTCGAGCCCCTGAACCCGATCAGCCAGGGTTTTCTTGCGATCCTGGTCGAAGAAAAATTGGGCATCGGCCAGGCGAGGGCGCACCACACGCTCATTGCCCTCAATGACCCGGCGTGGGTCTGGCGGGTTGATGTTACTGACAACCAGAAATTGGTGGGTCAAGCGGCCCTGTGCATCCAGCAAGGGAAAATATTTCTGGTTGGCCTTCATGGTGAGAATCAGGCATTCTGCGGGCACCGAAAGAAACTCGGGTTCAAATTGGCACAGCAACACATGAGGGCGCTCAACCAGTGCCGTGACCTCGTCCAGCAAAGCTTCATCGTCTACTGGGCGGGCCCCAGGCGTATCAGCACGCAAAGCCGCCTGGGCAAGCTGACGCGAAATATCTGCACGCCTTGCTGCAAAGCTGGCCACAACCGCCCCCTCCGTGCGCAACTGAAGCTCGTAACTGTCGGCTTCATGAATGCTCAGGGATGAACTCGCTGCCTCAAAACGATGGCCCTGCGTGGTACGACCCGACTGAAGCCCCATGACGCTCACAGGCACCACGGTCTGGCCATGCAAGGCCACAAGGCCATGAGCCGGGCGTACAAAATGAACACTCGACCAACCATCAGCCAACTGGTAACGCATCAATTTGGGAATCGGAAGCTGCGCCAAGGTTTCCAGCAGGGCTTGCTGCAAGCCTTCAGACAGCCCGATACCTGACACCTGCCGGCACCAAAACAAGGTTTCTGACTTGCCATCGAGTGACCGCTCCAGGCTGGGGACCAGGCTTTCATCACCTCCGAGCGCGAGCAGTTTTTTCAGCAAAGCAGGCGTGGCAGCCCCATCTGCCCCCAAGCCGACACTGACAGGCATCAGCTTTTGGCGCAAGATGCTGTCGACTGCCCGGGCCCGAACCCGGGTGAGATGCACAGCCAAGCGACGCGGTGACGCGAAAGACGTTGCGACAGCCTCATGGCCTGCCAGTCCGCGCGCCCGCAAGCCTTCAGTCAAGCCAGAGGCAAACGCCTCACCCAAGTGCTTGAGGGCCTTTGGAGGCAATTCTTCAACACGCAACTCGACCAGTAAATTTGACATTGCCACCATCACGCCTCCGCCTTCTCTGTGTGGGTTTTGTTCCAGTGCGCCAACACCTCTTCAGCCCAGGCACGAGGTGCCAGAGGAAAGCCCAAACGCGCTCGACTGTCAAAGTAGCTCTGCGCCACGCTGCGCGAAATAGCGCGGATGCGGCCAATGTACGCTGCACGCTCAGTGACGCTGATAGCGCCGCGGGCGTCCAGCAAGTTGAAGGCGTGCGCAGCCTTCAGGGCCTGCTCATAGGCTGGCAGAGCCAATTTTTGCCCTATCAAGTACTGGGCTTGTTTTTCATGGGCGGCAAAAGCACCCAGCAAAAACCCGACATCACTGTGTTCAAAGTTATAGGCGCTTTGCTCCACTTCATTTTGGTGATAAACATCACGGTAACGAAGCGTGTCGGTCCATTGCAAGTCATAGACGTTTTCCACGCCTTGCAAATACATGGCCAGGCGCTCCAGGCCATAGGTGATTTCACCAGTGAGCGGGCGGCAGTCTATTCCGCCGACTTGCTGAAAATAGGTGAATTGGGTGACTTCCATGCCATTGAGCCACACCTCCCAACCCAGTCCCCAGGCCCCTAATGTGGGGTTCTCCCAGTCGTCTTCGACAAAACGGACATCATTGCTTTGAAGATCAAAACCCAAAGCCTCCAGAGAGCCCAGGTACAAGTCGAGAATATCGGCGGGCGCAGGTTTGAGCACCACCTGATACTGGTAGTAGTGTTGTAGCCGGTTGGGGTTTTGCCCATAGCGGCCATCCTTGGGCCGCCGGCTGGGTTGCACATAAGCGGCTTTCCAGGGCTCGGGGCCCAGGGCGCGCAGGAAAGTGGCCGTGTGGCTGGTTCCTGCACCGACCTCCATATCATAGGGTTGAAGCAAGGCGCAGCCTTGCTGATCCCAGTAGGTTTGCAAACGCAAAATCAATTGCTGAAAAGTCAGCATAGTGTGATGAAAAAGTAAGTAAAACAGCAAAAACGCGAGGCAATTACCCCGCGGGCAGGCTCACAGCCCGCCAAACGAACAACACAGCGACCTGCAAAACCATGCCCTGACATTTTTTGGCGAGGGTAAAAAATCAGCCCCGAAAAACGAATTGCAAGCCCATGCCGAGACCTAATTCTACGGAGCCCCACGCCGACTCAATGCAATCAGTACCAGAGCCACCCCCAGCAGTGGCCAAAGGCCCCATCGACCGGCCCACCAGGCAAACGGTGTCAAACCTTGGCGCCCCTGCACCAAACCACCCAGCACGGCCTGGGTATGGGGGGGCAGTTGGTTGACCACCTGGCCACGGTGATTAATGATGGCTGTAGCGCCTGTGTTTGTGCTGCGAAGGATGGGACGCTGAAGTTCCAGACTGCGCAAGCGTGAAATTTGCAAATGCTGCCGAATGGCAATGGTATTACCAAACCAGGCAATATTGCTCAAATTGGCGAGCATGGTGGGGGGATGATCGGTGATGAATCGGGCGGCCAACTCTTCACCGAAAAGGTCTTCATAGCAAATATGGGGGGCCACCCACTGAACCGTGTGCCCCGTTTGCACCGGAAATGAAGGGGCAACCAAGGGGCCGCGATCAAAGTCGCCGAGGGGAATGTTCATCATCTGGGTGAACCATCGGAAAGCGGGCGGAATAAACTCTCCAAACGGTACCAAATGGTGTTTATCGTAACGGTAGAAGCCGGGCGGTTTCTGGCTCATCAACGCCGACAAGCCGGCCACCGAATTGGTGTAGCCGATGCGCTCGTCACCCAAGGGCAGACCGATCAGGGCATGCCGGCCTGGCTGCTGATAATGCTGTACAACAGCGTCATGAAAAGCCTGTGGAATATCAGCGGGCAACAAGGGCACCACGGTTTCAGGAGCCACCACCAGCTCCACAGGTAAACTGGTCAGCCGCTCAAGCGTCCAATCCAACTGGCCCGCCACCGATTGAGCTTGAAATTTTTCGTTCTGGGGCACATTGTTTTGCAGCAGGGCCACACTCAATTCGCCCACCGCAGAGGTGAAATCATGATCCAGGAATTGAGCCACTCCCAGCACGACTGCAAGCACCGAGCCTATCGCGACACCACGGGAACGTATCGACAGCGACAAGGCTCGCTGGAACACCAGCAATGCAACAAAGAAAGTGGCCGCAGCGCCCATGCCATAAACACCAAGCCAAGGGGCCAAACCAGCCAGGGGGCTGTCGACATGAGCATACCCGCTTGAGGCCCAAGGAAATCCTGTGAACATCATGCCCCGGGCCAATTCAGCCAATAACCACAAAGCACTCACCAGCACGCTATCGGGAATCAGCCGACGTGTGCGCCATTTGGCGAACGCGGCAAAAGCCAGGGCCAAATAGCCCGCCAAGGCAGCACACAAGGCCCATACTGCGGCCACCGACATCCAGGCCGGAAGCCCCCCATAGGTGTGCATACTGACAAACAGCCACCACACTGAAGCCGTCAACCAAGCAAGGCCAAAAAGCCATGCCAAAGCTGCAGCACGCCGGGGGCTGGCCCGGTCAAGCTGCCACAGCAAACACGCCAAGGCCAGCGGCTGAAAAACCCATAAAACCGGATAGGCCATCGGAAGGCTGTGCAGGCCCCCCGCCAAGATGATCAAAATCAGCCCGATCACGCGCTGGTACTGCTGCTGAGTGTGTCTTCTTGGGCGCGTGTGACCTTGAACCAGCGAACCGCCCCGCCGCGCGTGAGCATGACATTGAAAACTAAGCCACCCCACTCAAGCGACTCACCCCGACGAGGCACAATCCCATGCTCATGCGCCACGAGACCGCCAATTGTGTCAAAAGGCTCCAGGGGCAAACTGACATGGAAGGCTTCATTGACTGCGGAGATCGGGGTGTCACCTGCCACCCGGTAGCCGCCGCTGGCCAAGGCATAAATGGCGCTTGGCCCGTCATGCTTGTCGTCGAATTCATCACGTATATCGCCCACAATTTGTTCCAAAACATCTTCGATGGTGATCAAGCCGGCTGTAGAGCCAAATTCATCGATCACGATGGCCAGATGATTGCGATTGGAGCGAAAATCACGGAGCAAATCATTCAGGCCCTTCGATTCAGGCACAAATACGGCGGGCCTCAGCAAAGTGCGCAAATTGAGCTCCGGGGCGCGTTGCAGCTTCAGGAGGTCTTTGGCCATCAAAATGCCAATGACATTATCCCGTTGGCTTTCAAACACAGGAAACCGGGAATGGCCTGTGGCAATCACCGTATTCAAAATGTTTTCGTAATCGGTTTCAATGTCAAGCAAATCCATGTGCGGCGCAGGAACCATCACATCACCAGCGGTGAGGTCGGCCATTCGCAAAACGCCTTCGAGCATCATGCGCGTCTGGACGGCAATCAGTTCGCGGTCTTCGGCATCCAGTAACAGGCTAAAAAGTTCATCAAGAGAGTCAACCCCCGGGGAGACAAACTCGACAATGCGTTGGAACAAATTACGTGAATCAGCATGGGTTGTGCCAAGTTTTTTTTCGGCCTTGGGCCGCCCTGAAAAAGGTTCAGACATCGCACACGGCGAAAAGTAAAACATGGGCACAGCTTAACCTATCATAAGGATGCGTATTTGTTGATTTGCTCACAGACAAAAGTGAGGAAGATCAAGCATCATTGCCCTCAAGGTGAAGGGAAATTCAGATGACTTTAAAGCCTCAAGCTGTCACTCAGGTCTGCGAATCGGTCTTTGTTGATCTCGCTGTTCAGTTGCATCAGGGCCTGTTAACACTAAAGATGTCAGATGCGTTGTGCTTCAAAAGGCTTTGAGCAAGGCGCAAAACGAAGCCGGGGTAAGCCCCCGGCGAGGGAGGCTTTGCAACGCCGCACAAGGCCTTTTGAAGCACAACGCATCTGGCTCTTTAGTGTTAACAGGCCCCAACCTAAAAGCACCCTATACGCCCATGACTCCTCTGAACCCCCTGGCCTCTCGCGCTTCTCATTCTGGCTCGCATCCAATCTTTGCCGGCAGCCTTCCCTCCCAGCGTCACCTCGCCGCATTGCTCCGACGCTTGATAGGAGCAAAACTTTGGGTCCTGGGCTGGTTTGGCATTCCTGATCCGAGGAGCGCTTGTCGGACTTGGGCCGTCGGATACGAAAATCAGTGCCGAAAAGCAGTTGCAGGAAGGTTCGCTTCTGTCAACTTGCAGCCGAAAACCGCCAAACCCGACAGGCTGCCAGGCCAGCGAAAGGGGTGGAAACTGTTCGTGGCAATGGCACTGCTTTCGGTCATCCCCCAGAGCTTTGCCGGAGAAATCCGCTTGGCCGTAGCTAACTCAACCTGTAATGTGCTCAAGAAGGTCGGCGAACTGTATAGCAACAAGGTCGATCATCAGGCACAGTTCACCTACACATGCAAGTCGTCAGGGTTGATTGCCAAGGGCTTAAGTGGCGGCCTATTGTCGGCAGATATCTTCGTCTCAGCCGATAAGGAGTGGATGGACTTTGCCGTCGAAAATAAGCTGGTATCCGAGAAGGAAGTGGTCAGCCCTTGGGGTAACGTCCTCGTGGTGGCCGTTCCCGCAGGGATTCCGCTAGAACTTCGGGACATCACCGAAATCACTTCGAGCAAAGTGTCATCACTGATGATCGGGGATCCCGGCACTGCTCCGTTCGGGCGATATGCCAAACAGGCTCTTGAATCTGCCGGGTTGTGGGAACAGGTGCAAAACAAGGTCACGACTCGCAAGAACATTGATCTTTTGGTGGATGCCTTGGCTGAGGCAGAGAGTGGCACAGTGGGCATCCTGTTCAAGTCAAACATGAACGAGCGTTTGAGGGAGGTCGCGGCGGTGAAAGCTTCGTTGCATCCACCGATCCGGTATTACCTTGCTCCGCTCGACGCCTCTGCGGCCAGAGCCGACATTCAAAAGTTTCTCAAGTTTCTGACAGGACCGCTAGGGAAAGCGGTATTCCGTGCGCAGAACTTTGATGTGAATCCGTAAACCTAGTCACGCCAGATGATGAGTGCCGGGTTGAAGAATCTCTCTTTATTCCAGCAGCTATTCATCCCAATGATCGTAGTGAGCGTCATCAGTGCCAGCATCACGATGTTTGCTGGACTCGCACTCCGGGATGCCGTGTTTGTCGCCAAGAGTTCACTCAAGAATAGCGAAGAATTCGTCAGGCGCCTGCAAGATGTTGAAATAAGCATTGCTAGTATGCGACTTCTCAGTTTACGTCATCTGACGGCCGAAAACGCCCGCTTGATGGAACAGACCGAGAGGGATCTTGAGGTGCAGGAGCGCGCGCTTCATGAGGGAATCAAGATGCTTGTCGGCCGCAATATCGAAGGCCAAAATTTGGCAATTCGAGTCCGATCTGACCTTGAAGAGACGTTCAATCGCTATTGGCCACAGATCAACAAAGCGACCCGCCTCAGTCGTGATTTTGAAAAGGAGTCGGCTTTTTCTTTATGGTTTGAAGCAGAAAGCATTTACGGGGTCAGTATCGATACTTCGGTACAAAAGCTGCGAATGCAGGCGCTTAACGAAAGTGCTGCTAGCCGCGATCTTCTCATGGTATCAATACAGCGAAGCATTACGATCACGTTCGCGATTGCGATGCTGGGGGGCATCATCGTGCTCGTGATCGCGTCCATTTTTTCTCGCAGGGTAGTCGACCGCCTCGCCAGCTTACTGGATTGGTCACGGAGGATCGGCGCTGGCGATTTGAGCAAGCCAACCCTTGTCACCCACAATGACGAAATCGGTGAGTTGATTCGGGGAATGGAATACATGGTGGAAAGCCTTGATACCTCACGACGTCATCTTGATTTGGCGCGGGACAAAGCCGAGCGCGCCAGTGCTGCCAAGAGCGTCTTTCTCGCTTACATCAATCACGAGCTGCGCACACCGATGAATGCAGTGCTCGGTCTGGCTGAGGTCGGCCTGCGTCAAAATCGAGGTCACGTTACTGAACGTCTATTTTGCCAAATGCTTGACTCTGGGCAACTGCTGTTGGGCGTCGTCAATAATGTTCTTGACTTTAGCAAGATCGAGGCAGGAAAGCTGAAGATTGAAGACTTGCCTATCAGTGTCAAACGACTGACCGATCATCTCTGCGTACTTTTCGAGGGTTGCGCCAAGAATCGCAATATCTTGTTCAGTATCAACGTCAATAAGAACATGCCTCAATGGCTGCTTGGCGATTTCTTACGCATTACGCAGGTGCTGGGCAACCTGCTTTCCAATGCAATCAAATTCACCGAGCGAGGTAGCGTCACGCTGACCATTGCTCACGTGGATGCAGGCATTGAGTTTCGTATTGCAGATACTGGAATCGGGATGAGCACGGAACAGGTGGGCCGCCTATTCAAAGCCTTCGAGCAGGCGGAACTGGCAACCACACGCAAATTCGGAGGCACGGGGCTCGGGCTCGTCATTACCCGAGATCTAATTGAACTGATGGGTGGCACTATCAAAGTCAGCAGTGAGCCGAACATCGGCAGCACATTCGTCGTATACCTCCCTCTGTCTCCAGTGAAAGCACCTGAGGAAGCGGACAGCCACGAAACCGATGAGGCGTTGACCGCTCCAGTCGGGAACAGCGGGCGGCTGGTTGGCTACCGCATTCTCTCAGCCGAGGATAACCCAGTCAATCAACTTGTGCTGGAGGAGATGCTGAGCATCGAAGGTGGGGTTTTATCTTGCGCCAAGGACGGGGTCGCTGCGCTTGAGCGCATTGAATGCGAGGGGCCTGACAGCTGGGACATTGTCCTGACCGATGTACAAATGCCCAGGATGGATGGCCATCAACTCGCACAGCGGATACGAGACCTATACCCGAATCTGCCCACCATCGGGATCACGGCGCAATCAATGGTAGAGGAACGCGATCGCTGCCTGGCGAGCGGCATGAAAGCATTTTTATCAAAGCCAATCGACATCGATTTGCTCGTTGAGGCAATCCGTAATTACGCGCGCAAGACTATCGAAGCAGCGGTATATGTCGATGCGACGCTCCAAAGTATTCACGCCACCACGTCACCCCAGCCGACTTTAGAGCCGGATCCTCCGGAGAAGGATTTGACGTCCACGGACGTGATCGACTGGCCCGCTTTAGTCGCAGCCTTTGGACACCGGCCTAACCTGACTGACAAACTGATCACTGCAACGCTGGAGTCTAGCGCAGAAGTACCAGAAGCGATCCGCACAGCAATTGAACAATGCGATCTCTCGAGAATCGGGTTTATCGCGCACAGCCTGAAGGGCCTCGGAGCAAACCTCAAGGCAAGGCGCGTCAACGAACTGGCGCTACAAGCTGAGGCTGCGGCCACGGCTGGTCGAGAGTCTGAAGCGACTGAACTCGCGGCCAAGCTGGCCGAAGCCACGGATGAACTACTCAAGGCGCTGAAGTCGCGGGCTGCCACAGCGAATGCCCGACCGGCATGAAATTAACAGGGTGGTCCATCAAGGCGCATGGGCCAGGAAATGACTTGCGCAAGGGGATGGGTGCGTCCGGGTTTGCTGAGTGGCTGAATAATAGTCGATCCTGTAAAATTCAACCCAACACTGCCATCAAGAGAGTGCGCGCTGTTCCTTTCCTGCCCCGAATGCCCCAAACGGGCTGCCTTGTCACTGACAGGCGTTGTTTTCCCGACTGTCTCTTGAGCCATTCCAGAGACAGTGCTGCCGTTACCGGCATGGCTCTCCACGGGCAGGGCAGTTGAGGTTGCCAGCCGTTTCAGATTCAACGCCGCGTTGTGATCCCGGTCATGGTGCGTGCCGCATTCCTGACACCTCTGATTTCACGTGGCGCAGACGCGATGAACTCGCGTATCTGCGCTTCAGTGTAGAGGCCGACGATTGCTGTCTGTTCTGGCTATCGGAATCAAGCGGCCTTCACGCTCTCATCGTTGCAGCATCTTGACCGATACACTCAACAAATTCACCGCCTTGCCTGTGCTTATAGTGATTCCAATGGCGCAAATAATGCACTATTGCGCACTTTAATCATAAGTAAAGTTCAGATCCCATTGCATGACAGACATACCCTGCAAACTGTCTGTCACGGCAATCAAAATGTCCTCAATCACTTGTGTCTTAAGGTTATTAAAAACCTTCAATATATGGTAGCGTTGATACCGCTCTTCATGGCCGCCCCCAGGGGGCACCTGACCCATCATCATGGCTCCCAACAAGCCTATCAGCCACTTTTTTGACTCTACACTATGTCCCTGATTCCAACCACGATTATCACAGGCTTCCTGGGCGCAGGAAAAACCACCCTGCTCAAGCGCGTCCTGACGGAAGCACATGGGCAAAAAATCGCTGTCATTGAAAATGAATTTGGCAGCGAAAACATTGATCATGACATTCTCGTTCAAGACACTGAAGAGCAAATTCTTCAGCTCAGTAACGGATGCGTCTGCTGCACCATCCGTGAAGATCTGCGCACCACCTTGAGTGAATTGGCCGCCAAACGGCGCAAGGGTGAATTGAAATTTGACCGGGTTGTCATTGAAACCACCGGCCTGGCCGACCCCGGCCCCGTGGCGCAAACTTTTTTTGTTGATGATGAAATCGCCGAGAGTTACATTCTGGACGCCATTCTGACTTTGGTCGATGCCAAACATGCCTGGCAACAACTGGACTCGCGTCAGGAAGCGCGCCGGCAAGTCGGTTTCGCTGACCAAATTTTTATCAGCAAAGCCGACCTGGTTGACCCGGACGCCCTCCACCACTTGCAGCACAGGCTGAAACACATGAACCCGAGGGCTCCGCATCGGACTGTCAACTTTGGTGAGGTGCCGCTTACAGAAGTGTTTGATTTGCGCGGGTTCAACCTCAGCGCCAAACTGGACATTGACCCTGACTTTCTCCAAGAGGGGCATGATCATCATGATGATCACCATCACCACCATGAGCATGGGGAACACTGCGATCATCCTCACCACCATGCCCACGATGATGATGTGAAATCATTTATATTCCGCTCGGATCGTGCCTTTGACCCGGCCAAGCTTGAAGATTTTCTGAGCGCGATGGTGGAAGTTTATGGCCCCAAGTTGTTGCGCTATAAAGGGGTACTCTACATGAAAGCCACCCAGCGCAAAGTGATTTTTCAAGGCGTTCATCAGCTCATGGGTTCTGACTTGGGGCCTGTGTGGGCCCAAGGCGAAAAGAAAAGCAGCAAAATGGTTTTTATCGGCATTGACCTGCCTGAAAAACTTTTTCTCAGGGGCCTGGAACAGGCCTTGGCATAGTCGCCTCTCAGGGACATGACAACTCAGTGAATTCCTCACACACTTTACTCCCATCAGCCACTTAAGCTGGCTACAATCCGGGCCGCTGTCAAGGGAATACGTCAGAGAAACCTGTCATCAATCGGCTGAAACCCAATGATTGGCCAAGGCGGCCTGGCCGTTCCTTGGCTTGCATTGCTCACAGTCTGTTTTTACAAAAAGAGCTCAAAGAAGTTCCCAAAAATTCCCCGCCCCATGATCACTGACCCGTGATCTGCGAATCATTTGTTGCTGCCAGGAGATTCCCAGTGACCAAACCTATGGATCAAAAAACTGCTTCCAGGAAGTCTGCCCCTCAACCCAGCAAGCCTGCTACAAAAAAGGCGGCATCGAAAGCCCAGGATCAGCCAATTACAGTGAGAAAGACTGTAGCGAAATCAGCCGCCACCACTTCAGCCAAACTCAAGCCCGGCCCTATCAGCCCAACTGCGAAAACAGCGGCCACAGAAGCTCCCGGAGCCGCCGTGACCGCCACACCAACGACGTCCAAAATGTCAGGCAGCCGCGCTCAGTCGGGCCCTGATTCGTTGTCATCTTTTCCGAAGCCTTCCACGTCGGGCTCCCGTTTTGCCGATCGGTTCGCCCCGCGTCGAGTGCCAACCCAAGCCAGGGGCTCTTTGAGTCATGAGCTTACCCGAGCCTCTCAAACCACTGACCCGCAACTGGCTAACGCCTGGAAAACCAAGCCAGGTCGGGAGATGAGTGAAGCAGAAATTTTGGCCATGCCGGACAGCGAATACATGAATGAAAAACAACTTGATTTTTTCCGGGCACGCCTTCAGTCTCAAAAAGACAGTTTGCTGAGCAATGCCGGAAAAACCACCGAGCACCTTCGCGAAGATACCTCAATCGTTCCCGATCCGGCCGATCGGGCCACCATTGAAGAGGAACATGCACTCGAATTGCGCACCCGGGATCGTGAGCGCAAATTACTTAAAAAAATATCTCAGTGCCTCTTGAGAATTGAAAACGGAGAGTATGGATTTTGTGACGAAACAGGTGAACCAATTGGCTTGGGCCGCTTGCTGGCCCGCCCAACGGCTACACTGTCCTTCGAGGCTCAACAACGTCGGGAACTCCAACAAAAAATGTTCGGGGACTGACACCTGAGTGCTTTCGTCCTTTGAGCTCATGCCTTGGCAAGTTGTGTATGGCAGATTCTAAAGATTCCTCGAATTTTTTTCGCAAAGTTGTCAAATTTGTGGCCAGATCGTCTTCTGAGTGGGCTGAGCTTTCTTCGCCCCCATCGGGCGGACATGAGGCGGAATTTGCGAAATCTGAACTGAAAGCCATGATTGAGCGCAAGCGTCGCAACGATTTTGTTCGCAAGCGCGAATTTGACATGCTGCGCAAAGTACGCCGGGAAGGGCTGACAACCGAACAACTGGCCACACTGGAAACATCATCCCGCATCGATGACATTGAAGATCGCAGCGATACTCGCCCCCATCAAGTCAAGGCCAAAATTGATGAAATCGAGCAGCAAATGGTCGGCGAGCGACTGTCCGGGATGACCAAGCCAAATTCGTCTTTCTATGCGGCACTCACCCAGCCCTCCAAGCTTGAAGGGCCGCCTTTGGGCAAAGAAATCCCTGTACTCGGAATGCGGCCAGACGAAATTATTGCCACGCCACCACGACCCTATCTGCGCATTCCTCGTGAACCCGCCCATCGGCCCAGCCAGTACGTTGATCCTGATATTGAAGTGCCACCCGCGCCTATTGTGCCTGCACGTCCTTTGCCGAAATTTGATCTGTTGACGCGCTCAGCAACTCTCAATAACGTCCAGCCTGCTTCAAGCACCCTCCCTGCAACACTCCCGCTCACAGGCCTTCTGAGCACCCCTCCCAGTGAACGCCTGTCTGTGCCACTACCAGAGATCAAGCCCATACAAAACACTGAAACAGTAACGGCAAAAACCCCGCAGCCTCTTCACGTCTTTCCGGAGGTGTTTTTTCCGGCCATGCCAATCGAAGCAGCCCCAGCTTCTCCCAAGGTACCCCTTGCTGATATTCCGGTTCGCGCGGCACCAGCTCACTCTATTTTCAGCAGCCTTGATGATCCCATCTCGGCATGGCCCACACGGCCCAAGGCACCTGACATACCCTCGGCTTCCTCGCCATTACTGATTGACCCCGCCCTGATTTCGCAAGATACAAAGCCCTTGGTTCAACGGGGTCCACTCCCGACAAGCGCCGCTGACTCAAGCGATGTTGCCTCCGATGGGTTGAAAATCAATGGGGTCGAAAATGCCCCGGAATTTGAAGCCTTGATGATCGCATTTGCCAATGCTGATTTCCCCTCCTGTGAGCAATCTTTGCTCAGCCTCATTGGGGTTGGAGGCTCAAGGGAAAATGACTCGGAATCCTGGTTAGTTCTTTTTGATTTTTACCAAGCCACCGGCGAAGCCGCCAAATTTGAAGAACTTGCACTGCAATACTGCATCAAGTTTGGGCTTTCCTCGCCGCAGTGGTTTTCCATGCCTGCCATGATGGGCAAATCGAGGCCGGAAAAAACAGAACCCGTGACGGGAGATTCCCGGCAAAGCCCTTTGATCTGGGTATGTTTGGATCACCTGGATCAAAATGCTGTTGCCAGGCTTGAATCAATCAGCATGCAAATGCCTCAGCCGTGGGTATTTGACTGGACCAACCTCAAGAGTATAGACACCGAAGCCTGCCATCGTTTGACCAAGGTTTTACGGTCCTTGTGCAGCCAACGCGTGCAAATACACTGGGTGGGGGGGGCTGAATTGTTCAAAATTTTGAATGACATGTGCGTGGTGGGCAATCGCGATGTTGACCCTGTTTTCTGGGATCTCAGGTTTGAAGTCCTTCGCATGGCCAACCGCGCAGCGGAATTCGATGATGCCGCCATGGATTACTGCATCACTTATGAAGTGTCTCCCCCTTCTTGGGTGGCACCCAGATGTGATGCCAAAATCAGCGCCTCGAAGGAAGACCAAGCCCCGCCATTTCCGGACTATTTTTTCAGCCATGAGGCCGAATCACGTCGCTCTGAACTCAGTCAAACCAGCCAAACCAAGGGCCTGGAGATTTCTGGCCAACTGCTTGGAGACATCACAGAGACACTGGCGCAACTGGATCAGCGCATCAAGGAAGGCCCGGTCATTTCAGTTTCGTGCACCCGATTGATCCGATTGGACTTTATGGCAGCAGGCCATCTTCTCAACTGGGTGCTGACAAAGTGCCATCAAAACAGGTCTGTTATTTTTACCGATGTTCACCGGTTGGTGGCGCTATTTTTGGGTACGACGGGCATCAGTCGGCATGCCAAGGTGAAAGTCAAAACTGTTTGATGGACTGCGCGTGACAGCAGCAGGGCAAAACCTGCATGACAGCCACCCTGCCCTATCAAAAACCGGCCCGCCTGAGTGAGTGTGGCTTTCGATGGCTGGCCGGGTACTTGTTAAGCGGGCACCAAAGAGCGGGCTCGCCTGGCGGGCTTCGGGCTTCCAGAAGGCCGACGCCTCGCCGCAAACAAACCCAGTAAACCCACGGACATCAAAGCGTAAGTTTCGGGTTCGGGAATGGGGGGCATGATCTGTAGGCTTGCATTTTCAATACCCGAGAGACTCAATTGGCCCCGGGGGGTCATGAAATCAAAGTTCACCGGAGTGGTAGGCTCTAATCCCACACGCCCCTCGGTGCGAAAACGAAAATCAAGCGGGCTCTCAGCAACAAACTGCTGCCCCGACGACTCCCAGCAATCATACTGCCCCTGACCACTTTGACACAGGCTGAAGCTGGTAAATGGGGCCAATGTTTGCCCTCCGCCGTAAATTTGCCGGTAGGCACCGAAATTGGCCCCGAGCAAAGAATAATTTCCGGGGTCTTGGGCCACGGTGATGGTGCTGGCGCTGGGCAAGCTGAAAATAATGCGACTTAAAGGATCCTGATTGAACCAAGTCCAGTCAGGATGGTTGCCTGCCTCATAAGGAACGACCCCACTGGAAAGCCCCTCACCCAGCCCTTCAAAGGCCAGCGTGAATGCTTGCTGGGAAAAAGAAATACTCCCGAGGTTTCCACTGCCGGTTCCGCGCAAGACATAGCTGGTTGGTATTTCAAAAGCCATTGAAAGGCCACTGGAGGCCACCAGTGCGGCCACCAGAATACTCTTGATACCTTGACTGCCCACTTTTTTCAAGCTTTCAGCACCGGGGGATGAAGCAACTGATTTTGCTAAGGTTTTCATGGCTCGCACTCTGAAGTTCTGAAGCGATTGATGCTAAAGATGCTTCGCAGACATCGGTTGATGGGCATCAACAAGCCCGCAATCGGCCACTTATGGGTTCGTGTACATGGGTGCGGGTCTGAGAAACCCCGCTATTGCGGGCCGTTTCGAGCGCCGCTTGATCGGCTTTGGCTTGCCTCTGCTCAAACCAGCCCCATGATTTCTACGAGACCCTACAACAGGGTGACATGCCCACTGCAAGGTTCTTATTGGATAACCCAGGGTTTTTGGTATGCCGAAACCGCAAAAGGCCCCAGCGAAGGACACTCAAAATCGAAATGCCGAACCGGATCGGCGCGAGGGTGTCCTGGATGTGCTGAACAATCTGCAAAGAAGCTATACCCAGAAAGGTTGGGCGGGCTTGCCATTTCATCAAGCCTTGCAAAGCCTTCTTGATCTCAGTGACTCAGCTTTCGGGTTTTTGACCTTCCGCTCCGTGGTGGCAGAGCAGGACCCTGAGTGGCTTATTTTTGGTTTTGCTTCACGCACACCGGACTTGACCAGGTTTGAAGATTTTTGGCTGGATCACCCCGATGCCTCGTGGATGTCGGTGGTGAGCTCTCTGGAACCTGTGAACCTGCTGGCGCCCGGGGACTCTATTGGCAGTCCTTTGCCCGTGGCCGTGACATCATTTCTGGGCCTTCCCATTCGAGGCAGCAAAGGAGTGACAGGTGTCTTGGCACTATTTAACCGGCACAATGGGTTTGATTCAGCATGGCAAAGCCTCCTGACACCCCTATGCAGCACCCTTGCACTGATGCATGAATTGGAATGCGGCCTTCAGCGCGAGGCACAGTTACGCCATGAACTGCAAAAGTGGTCTTATTTGTTTTCTGTGACAGTAGAGTCTATAGGGGGTTGCGTGATCGCGACAGACCTTCAAGGGCGCATCAGCTACATGAACCCGACAGCGCAGCGTACCTTGGGTGCGACGTTCCCTGAGCAGGCCGTGGCTGTCAACCTCGCCGCGTTTCATGATCCTGCTGAATTTCAGGAGGTGCGTGCAGCCTATTCCTTGGCTCATGGGTGTGCACCCCAAAATGATTTCCAACTGCTGGTTCAAGGTGCCCTGGAAGGTCGGGCACGGCGCGAGTGGACCTATGTTTCTTTGATGGGTTCGCGCCACCCTATGAGGGTCACACTCAGCCCCTTGCATGAACAGGGCACTGAGGTCACGGGGTGGGTGGCTGTGGCGACAGATTTGTCAGAATTTCACGCGACTCAGGCAGATCAGCTTCGAACATCGCAACTGGAAAATCAACTCGAAATTTTGTGCCGCCGAGAAATTGAAGCCGCCAAGATCAGTGAAGCCTATGAATATGTGGCGGCCAGCCGGTCTCTTCGAGAAGCTCTCGGCGTGATTTCGGCATTTCTTCCTGTGATTTTTGGAGCAGCAGCGCCGATTCTTTTAATTCCCAGGGCCGGCGCAAGGGCAGAGTTTCGCGAGTCAGAATGCGCCGCATCAGATTTTATCAATGTGGATGCCAGCGAGTGTTGGGGCCTGAAAACCGGCCAGGTGTTCGTGAGTGAACCTGGTTCCTTGCGTTGTAAACATATTCGCGATGAGCATTCAATATGGGTCTGCGCACCACTGGCCGATGGCCAGCGTACCGTAGCTGTTTTATCGACACCCTTGCCTGATGGGCCCACGCACAGCACTGAAGGAGCCGGGCAAGAGCGGCATCGTCGGCTTTCCAGCTTGTCCGACCAGGCGCGGCGGTTCTCCAGTGTGCTGGCCAATTTACGACTGAAAAAAATCCTGGAGGAGCAAGCCACGCGGGACCCCCTCACCGGGGCCATCAATCGTCGCCAGTTGGATCATGAACTGCGCATCACCCTGCATCGGCACCAAAAGACCGGAGCCCCTTTTGCCGTGATGTTGCTTGATTTGGATCATTTCAAACACATTAATGACAACTTCGGTCATGAACGCGGGGATCAGGTTCTGGCGGGCTTGGGCGCGTTGTTGCTGAAACGTTTACGCACCACCGATGTGGTGGCCCGTGTCGGAGGGGAAGAGTTTCTGATTCTGCTGCGTGAGGCGGCGCCACAGGATGCCCTGGATTTGGCCCATGCCTTGCGAGAGGCCATTGAAACCGCCCACCTGGCAGGGGAAAATGTGGCCTGTACTTGTTCGATTGGCTTGGTGCATGTCAAAAACCTGGAGTCGCCCATAGAAGAGCTGTTAAAGCTGGCAGATGATGCCCTTTACCAAGCCAAAACGGGCGGACGCAACCGGGTGGTATTCATTCCTGACCTTCACGCACCTTCTGGGACAACACATCCAAGGGGCGGCCAAAATCCCCCTGACGCTGAAGCCCGCCATGGCAGCCCGGCCCCTGCTTTGAGCATGGAAGTCTGACATGATCGAAAATTCTGTCATTTCAGAAACATCAGACAGCTTGATGTCATTAGTATCCCCAGAGGCAGCCATCGCCCTGCTGGCCAGTGAAATCGGTAAAGTCTTTGGAGAATCGGTGTTGGTATTGGATGATGCCCGTTGTGTGGTCATGGCCAATTCACGGGCTGAACACATGTTCGGAGCAACGCCTGGGGCCCTGGCGAGGCAAAAGCTTGAACAATTGATTCCCGAGGGCGGGGCTTTGGAACAAAGCAAAAAAGCTTTTTCCGGGGAGGTTTCCGTGCCTGTTTTGGCACGTCGCCTGGATGGGCACATTTTTCCAGCCTTGGCACACCTCTATCAATTTCAGGAGCCTTCCGCCTGGCTGGGTTTTGGCCTTTTGGATTTAACCGATGAAGGGGTCAAACAGAGCGGTGTGATGAGTGCAAGATCATTGGCGGGCACTTTGTTGCGTCATCTGGGACTGGGTATCGTGATTCAATCCACGGGTGGAGTCATCATTGAGGCCAATCTGTCGGCCGAAAAAATTCTGGGACTCACGCGCGATCAACTGATCGGACGCACATTGGTCGACCCGCGCTGGCGCGCGCTGCGCCATGATGGTTCGGCATTTCCTGCGGCTGAGCATCCGGCGGTGCGGGCTTTACGCTGTGGTGGTGTGCAAGGTGATCTGATGGGCTTGCACAAGGCTGATGGCAAGCTCACCTGGATTCAGCTTGAGGCTGGTCGCTTGATTGAAGCCGAAAACACCCCCGTGTATTCGGCTTTTATGGATGTCACCGAGGTGGTCTGCGCCAAACAACAGGCCGAGACTGCCCTGCGGCGTTACGAGGCCATGAGTTCCTTGTCTTCCGAAGCCGTGTTGATTCTGGATGCCCATTTGGTCATTCGCACGGTATCCAATAACGCCGCCAGGCTGCTCGGCTGCTCTGAGGCTGATCTCTTGGAAAAACCTTTGTCTAATTGGCTGGAAGACGCTCAGGTCGCGGACATCAAAGCCGCCTTGTCAGCCTTGTTGGCCTACCCAGGCGCGCGCGGACGTCGGGATGTCAACCTTCGGCTTTCTTCCGGGCATTTTCGAAGCTTTGATTGCAGCAGCATCAATTTGCTGGCCAATGAAATGGTGGGAGGCATTTTGATCAACCTGCGCGATATTCATGATCAGCGGGTTGCCGAGGCTGCTTTGCGTCGGGCCAACGACGAGCTTGAGCATCGCTTGTCTGAGCTCAGCGCCGACCGTGCACTTGATGCGGGCCTGAGCCGGGTGGCAGACTTGCTACAGCAATGTTCCACCCCGGAGGAAGCTTACGATGTGCTTTGGGCCAGCCTGCCCAGGCTGATTCCAGGCTTTCACATCGCCTTATACTTTGAAGACGAAGATCACGTCGAATTTATTCGGCATCCGGCACCACCAGGCGACAGCATGGTTTTTCTGCCCTTGGATGCCTGTTGGGCCCTGCGAACCCGACGGGCTCATATTTCTGACGGCATCGTGAAGTTGCGTTGTGATCACCTGGACCCGGCGACCAGCACCGGCCACACGGCTTGCCTGCCCCTGATGGCAGCAGGGCGTGCGGTGGGGCTTGTGGTGATGACCAGCACCTCCCCCAACCGCCCCCTGCCCCTCAAGGAAGAACTGAACCGCTTGGCGGTTCGATTGAGCATTGTGGTGGGCAATTCACGTTTAAAACAAAACGCCTTAGGGCGTGGAATCCAGAAAGTCTGCGCCCCAGTGGCAGAAGAATGGACACCCAAGTCTCCTGATTGATTTTGCTCTCCTGCTTCGATGGTTTTCTGAAGGCTGCAACTGCGCGCAGCATAACGGCGTGGGTGCCCGTGGCTCAGGGGGCAATGACAGGCGTGAGCTTGGCCACGCTGAGGGCCAGCCATTTGGTGCCATGCCGGGCAAATTTGACTTGAGCGCGGGCGTCGGTGCCCGCACCTTCGAGCGTCAGGATGATGCCCTCACCAAACTTGCCATGAAACACATTTTGCCCGGTTTGGAGTTCATGGCCCAATGCTCCAGGCCCCGCAGTGCGCACCCCGGTGGGGCCGGGAGGCCAGCCTGGATGCCCCGCACCCATGACGGGCTTCCAGCCCATGCCACCCGACCGAGCGTCATGATTATCGCGTCGAAAGCCTGAGCCAAAGCCTTGACTGCGGGGGGTCAGCCAGCGTAAGGCCGGCTCAGGCAGCTCATCAATGAAGCGGCTTTTGAGGTTGTAGCGCGTCTGGCCATGCAAAATGCGTGTTTGACTGAAGCTCAGGTAGAGGCGTTTGCGGGCGCGCGTGATGGCCACATACATCAATCGCCGCTCTTCCTCCAGGCCGTCAGGGCTGGAGCTGCTGTTTTCGTGCGGGAAAAGCCCCTCTTCGAGGCCCGTGATGAACACCGCGTCAAATTCAAGGCCCTTGGCCGCATGGACGGTCATGAGTTGAATGGCCTCTTGGCCAGACTGGGCCTGGTTGTCGCCGGCCTCCAGGGAGGCATGCGTCAAAAAGGCCGACAGGGGCGACAGGATCTCCCCCGTTTCAGCGTCAGGCCCCCGCCCAAGAGCAGCTTCAGCGGCCGTATTGTCGGGCCCGGAGAAAAGTGCGGCCTCTGAAGGCCAAACCACAGCCTCTTTGCCAAAACCTTCCTGCATCACAAAAGCTTCGGCAGCATTGATGAGTTCTTCGAGGTTCTCGATGCGGTCTTTGCCTTCTTTATCGGTTTTGTAAAAATCAATCAAGCCACTGGCATGCAGCATGTGTTCGATGATCTCGCGCAGCGTCAAGCCTTGGGTGGCTTCACGCATGTGATGGATCAAGTCCATGAAGCCCTTGAGGTGGGCACCAGGTTTTCCGGCCATGGCAGACACACTTTGCGCCAGGCTGGTGCCTCTGGCCCGCGCGGTGTCTTGCAGTTGCTCAAGAGTGCGCAGGCCGATGCCCCGTACCGGAAAATTCACCACGCGCAAAAAGCTGGTGTCATCATGGATGTTTTCAATCAGGCGCAAATAACTCAGGGCATGCTTGACTTCAGCCCGCTCAAAAAATCGCAGACCACCATACACCTTGTAGGGCAGCTTGGCGTTGAACAGGGCACTTTCGATCACCCGGCTCTGGGCATTGCTGCGATAAAGGACGGCCATATCATGCAAGGCCATGCCCTCGCGCCGCAACTGCCGGGCTTCTTCCAGCAAGTATTGCGCCTCGGCGAAGTCACTGGGAGCTTCCATTACCCGCACCGGTTCGCCCTGGCCTGCATCAGTGATCAGGTTCTTGCCAAGGCGCTTGCTGTTGTGCGCAATCAGGTGATTGGCGGCATCCAGAATATGACCGTGGCTGCGGTAATTGCGCTCCAGTTTAATCAGGTGTTGAACTTTGAATTCACGCTCAAAGTCACGCATATTGCCCACTTGGGCCCCCCGGAAGGCATAAATGCTTTGATCGTCATCGCCCACCGCCAGCACCGATGCGCCATCGGCTTGCTCAGGCCCGGCAAACATTTTGAGCCAGGCGTATTGCAATCGATTGGTGTCTTGAAATTCATCGACCAGAATGTGCCTGAAGCGTTGCTGGTAATGGGCCCGCAATGCAGGCTGATCACGCAGCAACTCATAGCTGCGCAACAGCAGCTCGGCAAAGTCCAGGACACCCTCACGCTGACATTGAGCTTCGTAGGCCTGATAAACCTCCACCATCACCCGTGTGGCCTCATCACGCACAACAACATCTTGCGGGCGGCAGCCTTCTTCTTTGGCTCCGGCAATGGCCCATGTCAGGGGTTTGGGCGCATAGCGTTGCTCATCCAGGTTCATCGATTTGATGACGCGCTTTACCGCAGAGAGCTGGTCGGCACTGTCCAGAATTTGAAATGCTTGGGGCAAATGGGCCAGCTTCCAGTGGGCTCGCAGCAACCGGTGACACAGCCCATGAAACGTACCTATCCACATTGAGCGCACAGGCAAGGGCAGCACAAACTCCAGCCGGCTCAGCATTTCTTTGGCCGCCTTGTTGGTAAAGGTCACGGCCATGATGCCGGAGGGAGAAACCTGGCCCGTTTGAATCAGCCAGGCGATGCGGGTGGTCAGTACCCGGGTTTTGCCCGATCCGGCACCTGCCAAAATCAAGGCCGATTCAGCTGGCAGTGTCACGGCCGCCCGTTGTTCTTGATTGAGGTTGCGCAGCAGGCCAGCGGCCTGGGAAGAGCTGATGTACGTCTGAGAAAATGAAGGATTCATCTGCTTATTTTACTGAGGTGAAGCGCCGGGCGGGCGCTGCTCGCCCAAGAAGTCAGAAACCGTTCCCGATTCAAACGGCTTTGTGGCACAAAGCCCCCACGACAAGCTGCAAAATCCGCTTGGCATCCCCCATCCGGGAAAGACACTCACAATCCAACACAGCACCTCTCCGACTCAATACCCACGCCAGACCCGTCAGTCTCTCACCCTTTAAACAAGGGGGGCTTGAATAAAAAAATACTGCAATAATATTATTCCAGCCTCAAATTTTCGGCCCTGAAAAATTCAATTATGCATAAATTCTCGCCTGCGCGGCAATGACAATATAATTAAAATTTTCAGGACTGATTTATTAGCTTGGCCTCTCATCTATTTTTCATGGATTTTTAAAGAAAATTAAATTTATGCCTACTTTAAGCATTTCAAAAAAAGAATCGACAGGGAAAGAGGTTTCGTTGAGCAAAAAGATCAATTTTCAAGACCCTACAAAAGTGCAAAATCCACCATTGTCAACTCCAAAACCAGAAACAAAAATTATTTCCACTTCTCAAGCCATTGACTATGTGAGAAATTCTCAATCTAACAAAGTCCCGAAAGATTTTTTCAAGGGAAAAAATCTTTCGGGACTGGATCTAAGTCTCGCAGATCTGCGGGGTTTCAATCTGGAAGGAACGAATCTTAAATTTGCAAAACTGAAAAATGCAAATCTGAGCGGAGCGAATCTAAGCGGTGCCAATCTGAGCTGGGCGGATCTGTTCAGCGCGAATCTAAGCGGTGCCAATCTGAGCGGAGCGGAGCTGCTCAAGGCGGATCTGAGGTTGACAAATCTGAGCGGAGCGAATCTGATCAAGGCTAATCTGAGCAAAGCGGATCTGACCGAAGCGAATCTGAGCAAAGCGAATCTGATCAAGGCTAATCTGAGCAAGGTGAATCTGAACGGAGCGAATCTGAGCGAAGCGAGGCTAAGCGGCGCCAATCTGAGCGAAGCGAATCTAAGCGGTGCCAATCTGAGCGGAGCGGATCTGCTCAAGGCGGATCTGAGCAAGGCGATCCTGAGGTTGACGAATCTGAGCGGAGCGAATCTGAACGGAGCGAATCTGAGCGAAGCGAAGCTAACCGGCGCCAATCTGATAAAGACAAATCTAAGAGGTGCCAATCTGAGAAAAGCGGAACTGCTCAAGGCGGATCTGAGCGGGGCAAATCTGATTGAAGCAAATCTGGACGGAGCGAATCTAGATGGGGCCAAGTCTGATGGGAACACTCAAACCGGACCCAAGAATTGGTGGATTTTATTTGGCAACTGGATTAAAACGGTGAGCCCCTTCAAAAAATAAAACACGAAACCAAGCCCAAAGCCGCCTACATCCAACCAATGAGGCCCCTGACCGCCCCCCCAAGATCTTGCGGGGCCTCAGTGGGCGGGCAAGCCGAGCTTGTCGAGCAGGCCATTGAGCTCATCCAAAGAAGCAAAGGCAATGGCCACTTCGCCCTGCTCCCCACAGAATCTGCGTTTTTTGAGTGTCGGCCAG
>JBKDQE010000048.1:0-20994 GCA_046342195.1 Burkholderiales bacterium | reverse complement strand
GTATTTGGCGGTAAACCCTTGGGTATTGCGACCTTTGTGCTCGGCCACGCGGCGTAAAAGGTTGCCGGTCACACCCACGTAGAGGGCGGTATTTTTTGGGCTTGCCATGAAGTAAACGAAGGCTTGTTTGCTCATGTTTGCGCTCCACCAAGATTGCGGGTCAAGCCCGCAATGATGAGGGGGGTCATGTTTGTGCTCCACCAGGATTGCGGGTCAAGTCCGCAATGACGCGGGGGGTCATGTTTGCGCTCCAGCAAGATTGCGGGTTAAGCCCGCAATGATGAGGGGGGTCATGTTTGTGCTCCACCAGGATTGCGGGTCAAGCCCGCAATGACGCGGGGGGCATCATGGCAGGCTTGACCTCTCCCGTCATTGCGGGCTTGACCCCCTGCGTCATTGCGGGCTTGACCCGCAATCTCTTTCAGCAGACCATCCCCGCCATGACGGGAGAGGCAGGCCTGCAATGCTGGCGTTTGTGTGAGTGAGATGGGTCAATCGCTCATGCCTCCTGCTCCTCGCCCTCAATCTCCGCCACTATTGAATCGATGTCTTTGCGAAGCTGGTCGATCCTGGCAACGGTGGTTTTCAGCTCCGCATTGAGCTGGGCAATGTCCACCACCTCGCGGTTATCTTTGGCCTCGACGTAACTGCTGACCGACAGGTTGTAATCATTGGCGGCCACCTTCTCCAAAGGCACCGATTGCGCAAAGTGCGCCACGTTTGCCTTGCTGTCGAACACCTGCATGATCTGTTCGATGTGCGAATCCAGCAGCACGTTGTTGTTGGTTTCTTTCTTGAACAGCCCGCTCGCGTCGATGAACTGGGTGGTGGTGTCGGTTTTATTTTTGGACAGCACCAGAATGGTCACGGCAATGGTGGTGCCAAAGAACAGGTTGGGCGCGAGCGAAATCACCGTTTCCACATAGTTGTTGTCCACCAGATATTGGCGAATCTTCTGCTCGGCACCGCCCCGGTAAAAAATGCCGGGGAAGCAAACGATGGCCGCACGCCCTTTGGCAGAGAGGTAGTTGAGCGCGTGCAGCACAAAGGCAAAGTCGGCTTTGGATTTGGGCGCCAACACGCCCGCCGGGGCGAAGCGTTCGTCGTTGATCAGCGTGGGGTCGTCGCTGCCGATCCACTTCACCGAATATGGCGGGTTGGACACGATGGCATCAAAAGGCCGGTCGTCAGCAAAGTGGGGTTCTTCCAGCGTGTTGCCCAACTGGAGATTGAACTCGTCGTAGTTGACGTTGTGCAAGAACATGTTCATCCGCGCCAGGTTGTAGGTGGTGTGGTTGATCTCTTGCCCAAAAAAGCCGTCTTCAATGACATGCGCGTCAAAGTGCTTTTTGGCTTGCAGCAGCAAGGAGCCCGAGCCACAGGCCGGGTCGTAAATTTTATTGACGCTGGTTTGCTTGTGCATGGCGATCTGGGCAATCAGCTTGGACACATGCTGCGGGGTAAAAAACTCGCCCCCCGATTTGCCGGCGTTGGCCGCGTAGTTGGAAATGAGGAATTCGTAGGCATCCCCGAACAGGTCGATGTGGCTGCCTTCAAAATCGCCAAAATCCAGTTCAGCCACCCCTTTGAGTACGGCGGCCAAGCGGGTGTTTTTGTCTCTGACGGTGTTGCCGAGGCGGTTGCTGGTGGTGTCAAAGTCGGCAAACAGGCCTTTGATGTCGCGCTCGGAGCGGTAGCCATTGGCCGAGGCTTCAATGGCGGAAAAGATATTCGCCAAGTTGGTATTCAGGCTGTCGTTGGTGTTGGCGCTGGCAACGACGTTGACAAAAAGCTGGCTGGGGTAGATGAAATAACCCTTGGTCTTGATGGCGTCGTCTTTAATTTCGGGCGTGATGACAATGTCGTTCAGCTTGGCGTACTGGATGCTGTCGTCTCCACCTTCGATGTGGGCCGCAAAGTTTTCGCTGATGAAGCGATAGAACAGGGTTCCCAGCACGTACTGCTTGAAATCCCAGCCGTCAACGGCACCCCGGACATCATTGGCAATTTGCCAGATTCGGCGTTGCAGTTCGGCGCGTTGTTGAATGTGGGTCATGCTTGTTTTCCCGTCGAATTGTTCATCTTGTTTTCATCCGCGCCGCCTGCGCTCACCCATTCATCCAACTCAGAAAGCTGGAATTTCCACAGCCGCCCCACACGATGCGAGGGCGGGTTCTTGCGGTCGAGCAAGGGATCCGAACGAGTATGTCAGAAATTTTGTGTGTGAGGCGGCGAGTGACATTTTAATGGAGTCAATTTTTTAAAAAACCGGGCACCTGCCAGGCCGCCAGAGACCCCACGATAGTCAGGTGATGGCTTTGGTGATACCCTGTTGATCTGGCCAAATTTCAAATCACAGGAGGCATCGCGTGATTGGTATCTCACCTGAGATCGTGCAGTTGGGGCAGTACAAAGTGCAAAAGGGACAAAGCTCAGTTTCGGGCTTGTCGTCCGGGGCGTTCATGACCGTACAATTACACTTGGCTCATTCGGCCAGTTTTGCAGGGTCGGGGGTGGTGGCCGGTGGCCCTTACCGGGGGGTTGAAACCTTCCGCGCTTCGGCCACGCTGGCTGAAGATGCTTACGAGCTCAATGCCCTGCAACTCTGCATGGCACCGTTAACACCTGAATTGGCTCCACAGGCTGCGTATTCTGTGCAGTTGGCCAGACAGGCTGAGCAAGACAAGATGATTGATCCTTTGTCCAACCTGGCCAGCCAGCGAGTTTATGTCTTCACGGGCAGTTGCGACAACGTAGTTCGGTCTTCTGTCGTTGCACAAACCCGTGAGATGTACCGGCTGCTGGGAGTGCCCGATCTTCATCTGGCTTACTCAGACGACGTTCCGGCGGGGCACTCTCTGATCACCGAAAACCCCGAAGACTCTCCCTTATCAACAAACCAGCCGCCTTATTTGAACAATGGCGGCTTTATACAGTCGCATCACATCCTGAACCACATTTACCCAGGTCTGAATGCCCCGGCCCGGAGGCTGACGGGCAGCCTGCTGCGCTTTGATCAGGCCGAGTTTTTCGCGAACAGCCCTTCAGCCAGCATGGCCCGATTTGGATACGTGTATGTGCCCCAGGCGGTTGAAGAGGGGGCACCTGCGCGGGTGCATGTGGCACTGCATGGATGCAAGCAAGGCTATAGCTATGTGAACTATGTACTGGGCCAAGCCGATGTGGCCAACCAGCCGCCTTATGGCAACCGCTACATGACCACCACAGGGTACCTTTCGATGGCTGACAGCAACAACCTGATTGTCTTGTTCCCCCAAGCCCAGGGCAGTGATGACAATGCGGCTCAAAACCCTGAGGGTTGCTGGGACTGGTGGGGCTACAGCAGTCTGGATCCAAACTTCCCTGATTACTACTCGCGCAACGCCCTGCAAATTCGGGCCATTCACAGCATGCTCGCTCGCCTGGGCGGCTGATGTTCTTCAAGGAAATTTCTCATGTCCACCACTGACTTGACGGCATCTGCCGTTCGCCCAAATTTGGCTCAGCCGAGATCCAAGCCTCAATCCTTCCCGATACGCCATGTGCCTGCATTACAAAATGCACAGTCCCGGGCTTGGCATAACCTGCAAGCGGCATGGCGCTTGGTTCCGGTCAGTGCAGCCCCGGCAACCTGGATAAGCCTTGTGACCCTCCAGCAAGCTTCGGCCCAAAAACTGCTTGAACAGCAACACGAATGGATGAACGACTGGCGTGACTGGTGGAATACCGCCCAGCAACTGCCGCGGGCCAACACCGTTTCCAAACTGCTCGAGCAGGAATTCGACCTGGCCCTGCGCATGGTTCAAATTTATAGCAACCAAGCGGTGAACTGGGCCAACCTGCAAGAAAACTTTGAGGTCAACTACGGCCACTGGGCCAATCAGCAAGCCAAAGCCGCTCGGGGCGAGTGAGGAATTAACCTGGGTTTTTAAGTACAGGTCGCTGGACGAGCAGTACCCTGCTATCGCCGCGCGTGCCAAGCTTGCCATGAACCAAGCCCTCTTCCGATCTATTCTCCTGTCCTGTTTTTCAACGGTCCTCGCTTCATGCGGAAAAGAGCCGCCCAACGTAGAATTACTTGCGACTGACATTCACGTTTCAGTCGCGCAACACAACCTAGTTCTTCCATTGATTGCCTTGGAAGATCATGCAAAAATTGTTATCTACCAGAAGCAGTCATTCTTGCTACAACGACACAGTCCGTTGGACAAATCGTCATCCTCCCATGTTCCATTGGTACTTGATAGCGTTTCTTTGGTTGTACGGACATACGGATGGAATGACTTTGACATGCACCAGCGACAGGTGTGCTCAATGCTGACGCGAAAATGGGCTCAATCTGTATGTGATAATCCTTGGGCAGCCATCCAGCAGGCGCTTCCAAGAGATCGATTCAGGCTGATAGACTTGAGTGTTTTCAAAGGCTCTGCCAATTGCCGCCAAAATGACCGATCACACCCACCTTTACCGCAACAAGCGGGGCAAGCAGCGATAGTCTGCACGGCGATGGTCTATGGCAGCAGTGACGATGAATTTTATAGTGCCGTTGTCCGAATCAGTGGAGAGCTTGGTGCTGTATGGACGGTTTGGCGAGATGAGGAATATGGTGAGACAGCCGAAGGAATGACCAAAAGAGAGGGAAAAGCGATAGCCGCGTTCGTGAAATATTCCTTAGGAAAGAACGAGGATTTTCAGAATCTCCATTTAGCCATGTGCCAGCTCCGCCGACCCGGGTCAATTGATGGTCCGAATGGCCCAGATTGTGGGCGCATTGCCCAACCCATCATTTCACCAAGCCTTGCGCATAAGGCTGCACAATAAAATATGCCCCAAAACGGACACCACGAAATTGGCTATTTTTGACACTATCAGGACTTACGCAAAATCTAGTCTCCAAGGCCTGTTCACACTAAAGATGTATCTTTAGTGTGAACAGGCCCTGGCAAGCGAAAAAATGGTGTGTCATGGGATGGCATAAAGCAGGTGCCGGCGGGCCTGATGATCTGAGTTTGACCTATAACGGATCACCTTTTCCGGTCAGGGTTCATCGTGCCTCGTCTTGGTGGCAGCGGGCCGTGGGCTTGTTACTTGAACGCAATTTGCGCCCAGACCAAGGCCTGTGGCTTTGCCCTTGTTCCTCAGTGCACACGATCGGCATGGCTTACGCTATTGATGTCATTTTTCTGGATATGGATGGTCTTGTCCAGAGAGTCGTTCACAATGTGCAGCCCATGCGCTTGGCATGGTCGATGGGGGCGAAGTCGGTGCTTGAATTGAGAGCGGGTGAGGCCCGGCGAATGGGCATTCAAAAAGGGGGGCGATTCAGTGGTTTTGTTTAGGGCCTGCGGGAAGCTGCCAGCACCCCTATTGCCGCCAGAAGACCCAGTAGGCCAAAGAGTTGCATCGAACCACCGCCGGTGCTGCGTTGAGCGCCCGGGTTTGGTTCTGGAGGCAAAGGCGGGGGCAGGGCAGCAGCCACATCGAAGCTTTGCGTCAGGGTATATTTCTCATTGGCTTCGTCTGTGATGGTCAGACGGGCAGCAAAGCGGCCAGGCTGGGTCGGTGTAAGGCTGGCTGTGGCAGTGTCGGCGCCGGCTGTGAACTGACTCACAATGCCTCCACCGTCAACCAAAGACCAGTTGTAAGCCACCATCTTTTTTCCCGGAGGAATCACAGAAGCATTTGCACTGAGACCCAAAGATTCACCGGCTCGGGGCAAGGCTGAGCTTGGCAAAATTTGGGGTTGCACACCCTTGCTGACCAATTGCACAGCAGCCCCTGCATCGAGCATGCCGGCTCCACAGGTCGAGGTTGTGCAGTAACACACCCCCTGATCGGTTTGCAGGGACGGGTTTGTATTGGGCACCTTGCATTCTGCAATATCGTTGGCGTCCCATAATAAAGACGGGAAGGGTCGTGCTGTTTTTTGAAGCAAGGTTTTGACCTCGCTCGGGCTAAGATCAGGGTTGACTGAAAACATCAGTGCCACAGTTCCGGCCACCAGTGGAGAGGCGAAACTCGTTCCTGTTCCGGCATTGGAGCCACCGTCGGTGTAGTAGATGCCATTGGGGGCACCATACTCTGCCGGCAAAGTGGTGCCCAGGTTGGTGGTGCTCAAAATCGGAAAAAGACAAGCTTGGCTAGTGTCATTTTGGCAGTTACCCCCTGGGGCCGAAATGGTTGATTCACGGCCAATATCTGAGTATGAAGCCTTGGTTCCTGAGTGGTTCACCGCAGAGACGGCAATGACGCCGGGGCAATTAGCGGGTACGTTCACTGCCCGCCCCCCTGAGTTGCCCGCTGCGGCCACTACCACAACACCCAAGTTGTTGATTTCATTGATGGCAGCTTCATAAGCAGCCCCGCAAGTGCCGCCACCGCCCAAACTCAAGTTAAGCACTTTGGCAGGTTTGGGGTTGGGGGGGGCATCTGGAACCGGTAAGCCCGCCGCCCAGCGCATTCCGGCAAGCACATCAGAATCTGAGCCCCCACATTTTCCAAGCACACGAACGGGGAGTATGCTGACGGTGCGGCCAACGCTTGCCATGCCAATTCCATTATTGGTTTTGGCGCTGATGAGCCCGGCTACTTGAGTGCCGTGCCAAGAAGAATTGGGTGAGACACCACAGCCTGGGAAGATGGCGGCTTCTGTCTCGGTGATCCAGTCGCCAGGGTCAGAGGCATCGGCATCGCGCCCAGAAGTTTTATCAGAGCCCATGACATTATCGGTGACAAAGTCATACCCCGGGAGAACATTGGAATCAAGGTCGGGGTGATCAGCGCGAATGCCGGTATCCAGCACGGCAACAACCACCGCAGGGTTACCCAAGCTGAGATCCCAGGCACGCTCAGCATTGATCGAAGCATTAAAAACACTGTTCGGCGGCTTAAGATACCACTGTCCGACTACAGGGCCTTTAGTTTCACCTTCTTCCAATACGTTGGGGTAAAAGGGGTCATTTGGAAGGGCGGCAATTTTGACCCTCCGGTCTTCTACTGCAAAAGCTACGCCGGGCTGCCTTGAAATTTGCTGTGCCAATTGCCTGGATGTGAGCCCTTGGGCCACAATGACATGCATATCGGGGCTGATGTGCCGTGCTGACTGTAATGACAGGCCCGTGCGCAAACTTAAATTTCCCATGCGCGCATGGTTCTGTGCACTGCTGGGTGCCCCTGGCTGAAACGTTGTCGTCGTCGCCTTGCTTGTAGAAGAATATTGAACAATGACTCTGGCTGAGAGGGAGGGGTTGTCCGCGTGAGCCAAAGTCAAGGTCGTTGCCATCAGTGCTGACAATGCCAAGTGCGACGATCTGGTCCATGTGAAACGCCGGGAAAGTTTTGCAGACATCATGTTGGACAATCTGAGTAGAAAAAAATCTTGTCAACTGAGCTGGACATTGCCATTTGCCTGTTGAATCTGGGCGAATCCTTAGGGCCTGGTTTTCTGGTGATGAACAACCTGATCCCATTCGGCACTGATGAAAGAGGGATCTGTACGCAACTTTTTCAGTGCAGCCTCACAAAGATCAGGGGCTGCGCATTCGATTCTCACTGTATGCATCAAGGGGCTGATGGAGGAAACAAATGAAACTTTGAGGCCTGTAGATTGACTGACTGTGCGGACAATGTCGGTTTTGTTTTGAATGGGTTGCTGGAATTGAATGATGACCTGACGACTCAGGGGCCCTGAAGCGCAAGCCGATGTCATACAGAGCAGCCCCAGGCAAAAGCTCAGGGTGTAGCAATTGATAAAGTGTTGAGGGCTCATGGCTTTCAGTATAAAAACCATCATTGACTATAAACAAGTGATTTAACCAAGAAAAGCCGCCTTTTCTGAGGCATAGTGCGCACAGTTGATCAGCTTGGCTGAGGTGGGCGATCAGATGTCTGCGATTGAATTTTGCAGGGCCCAGTCATGCAATTGAGGCCAGATCAATGGCCTCTGGGAAAGCCAGTCAGTGCCTGAGGCTCTTGTCAGGCTACTTGGCTCGACCGTAGCTGTCTTCGAAGCGAACAATATCATCTTCGCCCAGGTAGGCCCCTGACTGAACCTCAATGATTTCCAGCGGCACCTTGCCCGGGTTGGCCAGACGATGCACCTGTCCTAAAGGAATATAGGTGCTTTGGTTTTCAGTCAGGAGTGTGACTTGATCGCCGTTGGTGACTTCAGCCGTGCCGCTGACCACGACCCAGTGCTCGGCCCGATGATGATGTTTTTGAAGGCTCAGTGATGCGCCAGGCTTGACCATGATCCGCTTGACCTGAAAACGCGGACCTGCATCGATGCTGTCATACCAACCCCAAGGGCGATGCACCAACCGGTGCACGCGGTGCTCAGATCGACCGGAGTCACTGAGTTGCTGCACCAGATGCTTGACATCCTGACTGCGGCTGCGATCAGCCACCAGCACAGCATCGGGTGTTTCCACCACCACCACATTGGACAAACCCACCACGCCGACCAGGCGGCTGGTGGCCTGAACCAAGGAGCCCTGACTGTCACGCAGCAAGGTGTCGCCCTGGGTGGCATTGTCATGTTCATCTTTGGCTTGAACCTGCCACACCGCCTCCCATGCGCCTAAATCAGACCAGCCAGCATCGAGAGGTACCATGCGCATCTCAAAGGCTGGAGTGCCAGGGCATTTTTCGAGTACGGCATAATCTACCGATTCACTTGGGATGGCGGCAAATTCCGAAGGCCCGGGGCGGATAAAGCGGGTATCAGTTGTGCGCGCAGACCAAGCGCTTGCGGTAGCGCTTGCAATATCGGGCCTGAAGGCGTTCAGGGCGCGCAACCAGAGTGAAGCCTTGACCACAAAGATGCCACTGTTCCAAAAATGGCGACCCCCTTCAAGGTACTGGCGTGCGGTGTCGAGGTCGGGTTTTTCAACAAACTCAGCCACCAGGGCACCCACCTCGGTGCTTTGTGCGCGAATGTAGCCAAAGCCCGTCTCAGGACGGTCGGGCTTGATGCCAAGAATCACGAAGGCATCTTTCGAGGCCCAATGCACGGCCTGCTGAAGTGCATTGCTCAAGGCAGATTCGTGGGTGACGGTTTGGTCGGCCGGGGTCACGACAAGCACCGGGTCAGCCGCATCGAGCTGAGCTTGCAGGGCCGCCAAGGTCATGGCTGGCGCCGTGTTTTTTCCTGTGGGCTCCAAGAGCAAAACCCCTTGTTCAGATTGAATTTCACGCAATTGATCGAGCACCAGGAAACGATGATCTTCATGGCTCACCACAGAGGGCGGCTTGACCACCATGCGGGCCCCCGACAAACGGCCCAGACGCTGTACCGCTTGCTGAAAAAGACTCTGCTGGCCTTGTAAAATCAAAAATTGCTTGGGGTATTGGGCGCGAGACAGCGGCCATAAACGGGTTCCACTGCCTCCGGCCATGATGACCGGCTGAACTGTGATGGTAGACATCTTGGTGATGATTCCTGCAAAAGGAAAAAAGAAAGACCCTGCGCCATCCTACAGGAGGCACAGGCTTCTTGGCACAGTACACCCAGCTTAAGCCCATCGGCTTATCGATACCCAAAGCCCCCAGGAACCTTTAGTGTTAACAAGCCCTAGAGGGCTCAGACGGCTCAGAAAAATCGCCATCGTACATACAAGGCTTTGATAAATCATCGAAACAAGAAGACGCTTCCCAAACGATGATGCTCCTTGAAGGATGAAAATGGGGCCATGCTGAAGGTTAATCCAGTTTTTGTTGAGTTGGCACCCAGTTGCCGTGAAACCCCATCGGGATAAAGTGCGGAATGGTCACTGTGGCCACGGCAGGACCGGTGAAGTTCTGCGCATCGAGGATAACGAAGTCAGTGGTCTGCTGTTTTGCGTCGACAACGAAGCCCATCAACCACCCCTCGCTTTCGGCGGCATCGGAATGCCGCGGCTCGAAGATAAACTCACCGACGTGTCTGCCGGGTCCGAAATCATGCAACTCACGATGGCCTGTATGCAGGTCATGGTGGATGAGCACCTGATCGGGAACGAAGGGACTGTCACCATCACGTTTTAGTCCCGCCGTATAGGCATGGCGGTAGGGCTGGCCCAGCCGCCGTTCGTCAGGCCGCGGAAATTCCTGCGGATGATCGTCGATCAGCTTGCGCGCGACTTGGTGTGCCACCGGGTCAATGGTCCAGCGTTCGAAGCATGAGCCCTGGCTGTCGGGGCCCAGACGACTGTCGTCAAACATGGTGGCATGCGCCACCACGTCGAGGATAACCTGACCTTCGTCCGTCTCGAAACCATTACAGGGGTGGAAGACATAACACGGATCCACGTCGCACCAGATAATCTTGCTCCCCGGTGCGTCCTTCTTCAGTAGCCCCACCCGCGCGCGATGCGCCGGGTTCCACTTGTACGGAAAGGTATATCCGGCAACCAGCGTGGCCATTGAGAACGTGACAGGCAGGTCGAGCACAATCACATACTGGCGAGTGACCATGCAATCATGCACGCTGGGGCCGTGCTGCACCGCAATGGGCTCCTCGCGCTTGACGCGACCGTCTGGGCCTACCACCACGTGGCGAATGGTGTTTTGGTCGGTCGCATCGTAGCAGATGGCGTGCAAGTCGCCGGTCGTCGTGTCGAGGTGGCCATGACCCGAGAATGAGCCCTTTAAGGTTCCATTGAAGGGGTTATGCGCCAGCGTCTGAAGCTCTTCGCCGATTTCGACGGGGTACGCGCCGGCTTCGACCAGCGCCCAAACCTTACCGCCATGACCAACCACATTGGTGTTGACTGTACCGTTATGGGAGCGCGGTCCGGGCACGGGCTCTTCGCCTAGCGCCTTGCTGACGGCGGTGGAGCGGACCCAGCGGTTGCGATACCACAGAGCCTGCCCGTCTTTCAGTCGTAGGCCGTGCACCATGCCGTCGCCGAGGAACCAGTGATGGCTGGCCGCAATGGGCGCGCCAATTGGGTTGGGGCCATTGCGCAGGTAGCGGCCATCCAGCGACGCCGGAATGGTTCCGGTGACAAGCAGATTATTTAGCGTGTACTCGCGATCCATGGGTGCATTCAAGCCGGTCAGAAACGGGTTGGGGAGAGCCAGATCGGTCATGCGGTTGCGGTTGAATTGCGCCAACTTCATGATTCCTTGAGTGACGGTCTTTCGAATAAGGGATTCGATGGGGCTGGTCATGTGGGTGGGTTCCTGCTGGGCGCCTGCGCTATATGGGCGTATGGTGAATGGTGCAATAATGTTGACAGCAATTACATTGTCTCGACAAATGATTACAGTGTCAACATGATTTCATCAAAGCCAAGGGAAGAGGAATCACGGCCCTACCACCACGGTGACCTGCGCAACGCACTCATTGAGGCGGGGCTACGCTTGCTCGAAGCACGCGGAGCGGATGGCGTACAGGATGACTTGGGGCTGCGCGAATTGGCGCGTGAGGTGGCCGTCAGCCCGAGCGCAATTTACCGCCATTTTCCAGACAAGCAGGCGCTGAAATCTGGGCTGGCCTGCGCGGGCCTGGCTCATCTGGCCCAAAGTCAGCAGCAGGCCAGTGCGCAGGCCGGCGGCGGCACCGCTGGCTTTTTCGCCAGCGGCCTGAGTTACGTGAAGTTTGCGACTGAGCACCCGGCGCTGTTCCGGCTCATCTTTAGCCATGCACAGCCTGACGACCTGCTGGAAGCCTCACCTGACACGGTGTCAGCGGCAATGCGCAGTCTGCGCGAAGACATCGCCTCCTTGATGCCTCCAGGGTGCACCGAAGATCAGCGCAAGGCTGCGGTTCTACATGCCTGGGGCCTTGTGCATGGATTGGCTCTTCTGGTGCTGGATCGGCAGATTACCGCCGACTGGGATCTGATCCAGAGGGTGCTTGGGGGCTTCGGGGCCTTGTTCAAGCCGACTTGAAAACGCGGGGATTCATCACGTGAGAGAGAATCTTTGCGAGACACAGCCAAGTCGCATGGCACAAGCACGACGCAAACATCGCCAGGATGTGTTCTCGCAGAGGAACTTCGCCGTCTTGCAGAAGGAATTTGACATTCTTCAGTGCGGCAAGAAAGTCAAGGGCTTTACTTGCTTAGGTTTCTGAGTTGCAGCCCATACTTTTCGCTCAGCGAACGGACAATGAAACTTGCATCGTAAGCAAAGACACCTTCTGGCTTGCCATTGATACAAAAAATGATATTTGTGGTGCCCGGCTTCTGAACGATGAACGTCTGCCCCGCAGTCGTGGCTGCCGATGGACCTCTGTATGTGGTATTTCCATGGACACTCGCTGAGTCCGCTGTCGTGCTCTGAGGAGGGGGGATGATCGTTGCGTAATCGGGCCCCAACCTTCCGTCGATGATCACGAAATGACTGAATCCATTTTTGAGGGCTAACTCAGCGCTTCGCAATAATGTGAAGTCCTCTGCGCGGCTGAGGCTGGTGTAGCCATTACGATTGAACGAGACACGAAATACGTGTTTGTCTAGCTGAGTTTCGGAAAATCCGCCAGAAAGCCCTAGCGGCTGATAGCTTGTTGCGCAGGCAGACAGACCAAGCGCAGCAAGACTCATGAATACGATACGCAAAAATTTCACCTTGATTCGAGATGGATGCTTGGCCTGATGGTGTCAAACCCCTGCTCACCGGGTCAAGCCGGTGAGTAGGGGTGGCCAAACGAATGCTCCCGTTAAAAATTCAGCGCACGCTGAGCCACCGCCAAAGCGGCCTCTTTGGTGGCTTCACTGAGGCTCGGGTGGGCATGGCAGATGCGTGCGATGTCTTCGGCAGAAGCCTTGAATTCCATGGCCACAACAGCCTCGGCAATCAGTTCAGAGGCCATGGGGCCTACCATATGCACACCCAGAATTTCATCGGTGACGGCATCGGCCAGGAACTTCACCAGGCCTGTGGTGTCACCCAGAGCACGGGCGCGGCCATTGGCCAAAAAGGGAAAGCTGCCTGTTTTGTAAGCACGGCCTGAGGCTTTGAGCTGTTGCTCCGTTTGCCCCACCCAGGCAATTTCAGGAGAGGTGTAAATGACCCAGGGAATGGTATTGAAGTTGACATGCCCATGTTGCCCGGCAATACGCTCTGCCACCGCCACGCCTTCTTCTTCGGCCTTGTGAGCCAGCATGGGGCCGCGCACCACATCACCCACGGCCCACACATGAGGCAGATTGGTTTTGCAATCATCATCAACCACAATGGCGCCACGCTCATCCAGTTGAAGCCCCACGGCCTCCGGGTTCAAGCCGGCAGTATTGGGCACACGGCCAATGGAGACGATCAGCTTGTCTACGGCCAGGCTCTGGGCGTCACCCTTGGCATTCAGATACTGAATGGTGACGCCTTTTTTGCCGGTTTTGATTTCATTGATTTTGACGCCCAGATCGATCTTGAGGCCTTGCTTGGCAAAAGCTTTATAGGCTTCTTTGGCAATGGTTTCATCCACAGCCCCGAGGAAGGTTGGTAGCCCCTCGAGCACAGTCACTTCCGAGCCCAGACGCCGCCACACCGAACCCATTTCAAGGCCGATGACGCCAGCACCGATCACGCCCAGCTTCTTGGGCGTGGAGTCCATGCGCAAGGCGCCAGTATTGGAGAGAATGAGATTTTCATCGAAGGGGGAGCCGGGCAAAGCACGGGGGCTTGAGCCGGTGGCCACAACAATGTGTCGACCAATGAGGGTTTCATGGGAAGATCCTGCCACCTGGATTTCATAAGCGCCATCGACCGCCTTCACGAACGATGCACAACCGTGGAAAAAGCTGACTTTGTTCTTTTTGAACAGATACAAAATGCCATCATTGTTTTGTTTGATGATGAAATCTTTGCGTCTGAGCATGGTGGACACATCGATGCTCAGATCTTTCAAAGAAATGCCGTGATCGGCAAAATGATGGTTGGCTTGCTCGAAATGCTCACTCGATTGCAGCAAGGCTTTCGAGGGGATGCACCCCACATTGGTGCAAGTGCCGCCTGGGGCTGGCCCCCCTTTGTCGTTCTCCCACGCATCAATGCAGGCCGTGTTCAAACCCAGCTGGGCTGCACGAATGGCGGCAATATAACCGCCAGGGCCACCACCGATCACGATGACGTCGAATTGTTTGCTCATGGTGTATGAAGATGTCTGAAGGATAAAAAACCGACCGCTCGGAGCGGGCTCAAGCCCGGCGTTGCGAGGGGTCGGTTGATTGGTTTGAAAAAAGTCAGGTCAGATGTCAAACAGCAGGCGGGACGGGTCTTCCAGGGCTTCTTTCATGGTGACAAGGCCAAGCACGGCCTCACGACCATCGATGATGCGGTGGTCATAGGACATGGCAAGATAATTGATGGGGCGAATCACAATTTGACCGTTTTCCACCACAGCACGCTCCTTGGTGGCATGCACGCCCAGAATGGCCGATTGAGGGGGGTTAATGATCGGGGTGGACAGCATAGAGCCAAACACACCGCCATTCGAGATCGAGAAAGTGCCTCCGCTGAGTTCCTCAAGTGATAGTTTGCCGTCTTTGGCTTTCTGGCCAAACTCGGCAATTTTCTTTTCGATGTCGGCAAAGCTCATTTGGTCTGCATTGCGCAAAATGGGCACCACCAAGCCACGCGGAGAGCCTACAGCAATCCCGATGTCAAAGTAACCATGGTAAACAATATCGTTGCCATCCACCGAAGCATTAAGCACCGGAAACTTTTTCAGGGCCGCAACGGCAGCCTTGACGAAGAAGCTCATGAAGCCCAACTTGACGCCATGCTCTTTTTCGAACTTTTCTTGGAAACGCTTGCGCATGTCCATGAGCGGCGCCATATTGACCTCATTGAAGGTGGTCAAAATAGCATTGGTGGCTTGCGACTGAAGCAAACGCTCGGCCACACGCGCACGCAGCCGGCTCATGGGTACGCGCTGCTCAGGGCGCTCACTGGGGTTGAGGCTGACAGGCGCAGCCACCACAGGCAGGGCGGGCTTGGCTGCCAGAGCCAGAGGCGGGGGTGAGGCCAGGGTCGGAGCTGGGGTTTGGGTTCCTGAAGCGATGGCGCCGAGTACATCTCCTTTAGTCACGCGCCCGTCTTTTCCCGTACCGAGCACCGAACCCGCAGGCAGATGGTTGTCAGCCATCAGTTTGGCAGCTGCTGGCATGGCCACGCCAGCCTTGCTGGCCGAGGCGGAGGCACTGGTAGCCAGGGGGGCTGCGGCCACCGGAGCTTTGGCGGCCAGAGTGGTTGAAGTGGCACTGGCGCTGGCTGCCGTGTCAATTTTGGCGATGATTTCTTCGCTCACACAGGGCTCACCGTCGGCCTTGATAATTTGCGCCAGTACACCTGCCGATGGGGCGGGAACTTCCAGCACTACTTTATCGGTTTCAATTTCGATGAGAATTTCATCGACGGCCACGGCTTCACCGGCCTTCTTTTTCCAGGTCAATAGAGTGGCTTCAGCCACAGATTCAGACAACTGGGGAACCTTCACGTCAACAATAGCCATTTGAAAATTTCTTTCTGTTCAGAAGTGGCCCGCAGCCACCATCAGGGTCAAAGTGGGATCAACAAAATACATGCCAAAGGCCCGCCGCATCGCCCGGGAGCGATGGGCGCCAAATGTTATTTGGTCAGAACAAAACCTTTCAGCTTGGCAAAGGCTTGCTCAAGCAAAGATTTTTGCTGTTCTTGGTGCAAATGGGAGTAACCCACAGCCGGTGATGCGGAAGCCGGACGACCGGCATAGCCGAGCTTTTGCCCCGCCAGCATGTTTTCGTGGATGTAATGCTGAACGAAGAACCAGGCCCCTTGGTTTTGAGGCTCATCCTGGCACCAGACGAGCTCGGTGGCATTCGAGAATTTTTTGATCTCGGCTGCGAAAGCCTTGTGTGGGAAGGGGTACAGTTGCTCGATACGCAGAATCGCCACATCAAGGGCCTTTTTCTCGGCGCGGGTGCGAACCAGATCGTAATAAACCTTGCCAGAGCAAATCACGACGCGCTTGACTTTGTTTGCAGCGATGTCTGGGCTGGTTTCACTGATCACGGTCTTGAACTCACCTTTGGTAAATTCAGACAGTGGTGAGGTGGCATCTTTTGCGCGTAACAGCGATTTGGGGGTGAACAATACCAGCGGCTTGCGGAACATGCGAACCATCTGACGACGCAACACATGGAAAATCTGGCTGGCCGTGGTGGGTTGCACAATTTGCATATTGTTGTCGGCGGCCAATTGCATGAAACGCTCAAGGCGTGCCGAGCTGTGCTCGGGGCCTTGGCCCTCATAGCCGTGGGGCAACATCAGGGTCAGGCCATTGGCACGGCCCCATTTGACTTCGCCCGAGGCAATAAATTGGTCAATGACAACTTGGGCTCCGTTGACAAAGTCTCCAAACTGGGCTTCCCAAATGACTAAAGAGTTGGGTTCGGCCGCAGCATAGCCGTACTCAAAGCCCAAAACGGCCTCTTCTGACAAAAGCGAATCAATGACAACAAAGGGAGCCTGATTTTCTGCCACATGCTGCAACGGCGTGTAGGTGCCTTCATCCCAACGCTCACGGGCTTGATCATGCAAAACAGCATGACGGTGGGTGAAGGTGCCGCGCCCGCAATCTTCGCCAGACAAGCGTACTGCGTAGCCACTGGCCACCAGGGAAGCAAAGGCGAGATGCTCGCCCATGCCCCAGTCGAGATTGATCTCGCCCCGGCCCATGGCAGCTCGATCTGCAATGACCTTGGCCGCCAAGGGATGGGGTTTGAAGTTTGCGGGGATCGCCGTGATGCGTTCGGCCAAGCGCTTGATTTCGGCCAAAGGCAAAGCGGTATCGGCCGCGTCAGTCCACTTCTTGCCAAGGAAGGGGGACCAGTCTACGGCGTACTTGCTCTTGAAGTTGGTGAGCACAGGGTCAATGGCATGTTTGCCAGCGTCCATCGCAGACCGATACTCCGCGACCATGGCATCGGGCTCGTCAGGCTTGAGTACATTTTGCGCCACCAGCTTGTCAGCATAAAGTTTGCGGGTTCCTGGGTGCTGAGCAATTTTTTTGTACATCAGGGGCTGGGTCAGGGCCGGGGTGTCCTGCTCGTTGTGACCCAACTTGCGGAAGCAGACAAGGTCAACCACTACGTCTTTCTTGAACTCCTGGCGATATTCGAGCGCCAATTGAGTGGCGTAAATCACGGCCTCGGGGTCATCACCGTTCACATGCAGCACCGGGGCTTCGATCATCTTGACGACATCGGAACAGTACAGTGTGGAGCGAGTATCGCGCGGGTCACTGGTGGTAAAGCCGATTTGGTTATTAATGACCAGATGCACGGTGCCGCCAGTGAAATAGCCGCGGGTTTGGGCCAAGGCCAGGGTTTCCATGACAACACCTTGGCCGGCAAAGGCTGCATCACCATGCACAAGAATCGGCAGCACCGAGCGGCCTGTTTTGTCGCCACGGCGGTCAAGTCGGGCCTTGACCGAGCCTTCAACGACCGGATTGACAATTTCAAGGTGAGAGGGGTTGAAGGCCAGGCTCAGATGAACCGGCCCTCCGGGAGTGGAGACATCACTGGAGAAGCCCTGATGGTATTTGACATCGCCGGCGGGCAGGTTTTCAGGTGCAGTGTGATCGAACTCTGAAAATAAATCGCGAGGGGTTTTTCCCAGCGTATTGACCAAGACATTCAGACGGCCGCGGTGTGCCATGCCGATGACGATTTCCTGCACCCCGTGGCTGCCAGCACTTTGAACTAATTCATCGAGTGAAGCGATAAAGCTTTCGCCACCTTCAAGCGAGAAGCGCTTCTGACCCACATATTTGGTATGGAGGTAACGCTCAAGGCCTTCGGCGGCAGTGAGGCGATGAAGAATATGCTTTTTCTTTTCGTTTGATAGTGGCGCCTTGGAACGATTGCTCTCCAGGCGCTGCTGCCACCAGCGCTTCTCGGCAGGGTCGCTGATGTACATGTACTCGGCACCGATGGACGAGCAGTAGGTTTCTTTCAAGGCCTGCATGATCTCACGCAGAGTCATGTTTTCGGCGGTGGTGAAATAAGTGTTGGTGGCGCTGAACGAGATGTCCATGTCAGACTCGCTCAGGTCGTAAAAGGCCGGCTCAAGCTCAGGAATGCGAGGACGCTCGCGGCGCTTTAGAGGATCAAGGTCGGCCCAACGTGAGCCTAGAAAACGATAAGCAGCGATCAAAGATTGAACATGAACTTGCTTGCGTGCCACGGAAAGATCGGCACCACTGGTTTTATGGACAAAGGCATTGGCCTTGGCACGCTGGGCGAAAGACTCAATAATTGGCGCATGGGCGACATCCGGATGAGCGGAACCGTCAACGGCAGGCACATGCTGAAGCGCATCAAAGTAGGCGCGCCAGTTGTCGGGCACAGAGGCGGGATTGTCGAGGTAGGCCTCGTACATCTCTTCGACGTAGGGGGCATTGCCTCCGAACAAGTGGGAGTTGGATCGGTACTGTTCAATCATTATTTCGCTCACCTTTGGTGCCGGTTACCAGCATTTTGATGGGTTCATTAACCTTCCGCGACACGGCTTTACCGATTGGCGGATTGCGAGCCGCCTTTGTCAAACAAAGGGGACGGGAAGGACCACAAGCGCCGCACTGTACCACCCTCTCATCAGTCCGCCAAGGAAAAATCCGGGCGCTTATAAATATTTTTTTCACCACATGCTGAGACAAAGATGCAAGCAAATGTATCAAATGTTGCCATCCTTGGGGCCATCTCTGTACGCTCTGAAAACTCTTGCTGCCCTCATTGATACCCCCGGAACACTCAATAAACTTCATTTTTTGCGGCTTGATCAGCCTGCACTCAATTCCCGATGGCCCGATTCCGTGTAATGAGGAGAGACATTTCGTTACCGAATTTCCGGGGAGGGCCAATTAATCTACGTCTGCACTCAATGCCAAGGTGTCCAAGCGCTCAGATCATGTCTGGCAACACCTTGTGGGAAGCGTTGCGCTTACGCGCCTCTTAGGCGTATCGCCGATTTTGTCGGCCCTTTCGCGCTCATGCTGCCATTCCAAGCTCGTTTGAATGTTGTAGCGAGCTTCATGCAATTGATATTCATGCACGGAGCATTTGTAATGGTCTTGAAGACTCATTTTTCAAAAATTGCTATCGCCGAAGGCGTGGCTCTATTTTTACTTTCAGCTTGCGGGGGCGGCAAAAGCGACGTGGGGCTCGATGTGGTTCCCACATTCACGGAACGCTCTCCCGAAATTCTCACGACCGCCGCTGATGCCACTCGCCTGGGCAGTGGAAGCTGGTTTTGGATTTCCTCGGAAGGCGGCAACTTCAAAGTCAATGGCACCCAGCGCGTCAGATTCGGCAGCGGAAGTCGCTGGGTTGAAAAAATAGTCAGCAATTCAGGCTCTTGCAGCATTCCTTTCTTTGGGTCTGACCCCACTCCAGGCGTTTGGGACAGTTGTCAGGTGTTTGTGCCGTCGGTGGCCATTGCCCCGACACCGACACCGACACCGACACCGACACCGACACCTGCACCTGCACCTGCACCTGCACCTGCACCTGCACCTGCACCTGCACCTGCACCTGCACCTGGGAGCACTGTCGGTTACGGGCAGGGTCCTTTCCCTGTCGGATCAGCGGGTTACTCTACCGATCGAATTGGCACCACAAGTGAGCGCCCCACTGGGCCCTTTGATGTCGGTGCTTTCCGGCTGCGTTGCGATTTTTCCCACTTTGCGTTCGATGACCCGATTGTGTATCCGGGCCAACCAGGGCGGTCACATTTGCATGTATTTTTTGGCAATACGGTGGTCAATGCAAACACCACGACAGCAAGTTTAATGACCACAGGAAACTCAACCTGTAATGGAGGCACGGTCAACCGCACCGGCTATTGGGCGCCGGCAGTGGTGGATATGCGAACCAACCAAGTGATCAAGCCAGCATTTGCAGACTTTTACTACAAGACAGGCTATCGTGGTGTTCGCCCCTCTCAGGTTCAGCCTTTCCCGCCCGGATTAAGGATGATTGCCGGCGATTCGATGAATAGGGTAGGCAACCCCTACAACAGCACTTATGAGTTTTCGTGCCGTGACAACCCCACCATCAAAGGCCCCAGCTTTGTGAGCTGTCCCGTAGGTGACAGCATGGGGCAGCATGTATTTTTCCCTCAGTGCTGGGACGGGGTCAATCTTGACAGCCCCGATCACAAGAGCCATATGGCCTACGCCAATGGGGGCTGCCCGGCCTCTCATCCTGTGCCTCTGCCTGAGTTTTCGATGAACATTTACTACCCCATCACTGTGGCAGGGCAGGAGGCCAACTGGCGCTTATCTTCTGATACTTATAGCGGCCCTGCGGGGTACTCTTCTCATGCCGACTGGATGAATGGGTGGAACCAAAGCATCATGGAAACCTGGGTCAAGAATTGTGACAACCCAGCACTGGACTGTCACTCGCACCTGTTAGGCGATGGTCGCATGCTGTATTGAGTCGGCCCTATCAAAGTCAATCGCAGCATTTTCCAAGGTAAGCGATACCCCTCTCCCTGCGGGTGAGGGGTAGATGAGGATGCGGTATGTCGATATTAAAAATCAAGCCATTGAATGAGTAAGGGCTGGCGGGCTGTATCGAGGTAAACGTAGATTGCAATGGATTCGATCTGCCTGACCTGCCCCACCATCACCGCCTTAAACCGGAAACGCCCGCCGATGTCTACTGACGGAACTGGGTACGGATCGCTCACAGGCCGTACTTCCAGAATCTGTGTGCTGCCCCCATAGGTGACATGGCATTGCAGCAGGGCTGAAGTTGATTGGGCGGGAGCTCCATAAGCTGTGGAGGCCAGCCATAAGCAACCAAGGGCGCCGACCAGGGGCACACCCTTCAGGGGGCGTTTGCAATCACTGAGGGTTATCATGGGTTTGGGCGATCCTTGTATCGGACGATCGACAGGTACAGTGCATGCAAGGCATGGCTGGATTGTAATGAATCACTGACCTTACGCAGAAGCGGGCGCCGCCCCACCGCGCTGGCGCGATTTGTCGCGGTGGAGCATCGCCGGGCGGCTTAGCGGAAG
>JBKDQE010000047.1:0-24284 GCA_046342195.1 Burkholderiales bacterium | reverse complement strand
TTGAGGGTGAAGAGCTGTTCGCTGAAAGTGTCGGCGCCGCGCATGGGATGTGTCGCTTCAGGTCGTTGATGGGCTACAGTGATAACGCATCACGCCACCAAGGCGTGGACAGGGAGGCTAGGTATTTCAGCAGCCTGCTAGCAAGCCACATACGCATCTGCCAATATTCGCCACGCTTGTAGATTACGGCTTCGTCGAATATGGGTTCTTCGTCGTCGTTAAATGCGTGTTTTTTGAGCGGCATATGGTGCTGCGAGTAACTACGTTTCTGAGTAGCTACAGCTTTGTGTAGCTTTACGTGTAACTGTAAAGCCAAACGCCCAGCTAAATCAACGATTTAGCTGGGCGTGTGCCACTTTTGTGTAAGCAGAAATTCGTTTTAAATCAACGACTTAGAATAGAATTGCTACTCCCACTCAATCGTCGCTGGCGGCTTGCTGGACACGTCGTAGACTACGCGGTTGATGCCGCGAACTTCGTTGATGATGCGGCTGGAAACTTTTTTGAGCAGAGCATAGGGGAGTTCAGCCCAGTCGGCGGTCATGAAATCGCTGGTTTGCACGGCGCGCAAAGCCACCACATAATCGTAGGTGCGCCCGTCACCCATCACGCCCACACTTTTAACAGGCAAGAAAACCGTAAAAGCCTGGCTGGTGAGGTCATACCAGGTTTTGCCGGTGGCGGTATCGCGGGTGTTGCGCAATTCTTCAATGAAGATGGCGTCGGCACGGCGCAGGAGGTCGGCGTATTCAGCTTTGACTTCTCCGAGAATGCGAACCCCCAGCCCGGGGCCCGGGAAGGGGTGGCGGTAAACCATGTCAGGCGGCAAGCCCAAGGCCACACCGAGCTCGCGCACTTCGTCTTTGAACAACTCGCGCAGGGGCTCAAGCAGCTTGAGGCCCAAAGTTTCGGGCAAGCCGCCCACGTTGTGATGGCTCTTGATGGTGGTGGCTTTCTTGGCGCCACCGCTTTCAATGACGTCGGGGTAAATGGTGCCCTGGGCCAGCCAACGTGCCGATTTCAGCCTGGACGCCTCTGCCTGAAAAACTTCAACAAACTCGCGCCCGATGATTTTGCGCTTGGCTTCGGGGTCAGTGACCCCCTGAAGTTTGGAGAGAAATTGTGAGCTGGCATCCACATGGATGACTTTGGCGTGCAGACGCCCTGCAAACATCTCCATCACCATCTGCCCTTCATTCAGGCGCAGCAGGCCGTGGTCCACAAAAACGCAGGTGAGTTGCTCACCGATGGCGCGGTGAATCAGGGCCGCCGCCACGCTGGAATCGACCCCCCCTGAGAGACCCAGAATCACTTCTTCGCCACCCACTTGCTGGCGAATACGCGCGACGGCCTCTTCGATGTAGTTGCCCATGACCCAATCAGGGCGGGCTTGGGCGATGTTGAGAACAAAGCGCTCCAGCAGCGCCCTTCCCTGCACGGTGTGCGTAACTTCAGGGTGAAACTGCACGGCGTAGTAAGCACGAGATTCATCGGCTATGCCGGCAATCGGGCAACTGGGGGTCGATGCCATCAGTTTGAAGCCCGGCGGAATGACCGTGACTTTGTCACCGTGACTCATCCAGACCTTGAGCATGCTGTGACCTTCGGGGGTTTGAAAGTCTTCGATGCCCTCCAGAAGGGGGGTGTCGCCATGAACACGCACCTCAGCGTAGCCGAACTCCCGGTGGGGGCTGGCCTCGACCTGCCCGCCCTGTTGCACCGTCATGGTGAACATGCCATAGCAAATACCGAGCACCGGCACTTGGAGGTCCCAGACAGACTGAGGAGCGCGAAGCTCGCGGGCTTCGTAGGTTGAGGCGTGACTGCCAGACAGAATGATGCCTTTGGGGGCAAACTGCCGTATGAATTCATCGCTGACATCCGCCGGGTGGATTTCACAGTAGACATGGGCCTCCCGCACCCGACGAGCGATGAGTTGGGTCACTTGGGATCCGAAGTCGAGGATCAGGATTTTGTCGTGCATATCAGGCTCGGAAAAAACAGAGGCGAAAGGAATGGACAATCAAGAAGCCGCCTGACCGGCGAGCTTGCCTTTGTCAGGCTGTTTTGTGAAGTGCCAAATGGCCACACACAGGGCCAAGGCTTGCAACAAAGCGCAAAGAAAAAACGGAGCCCCGAGCCGCCAATCGTGGGACGGCAAGTGGGACACCATAGTGAATAAAGAGCCCCCCAGCAGAGGGGCCAGCACCAGCATCAGGCTGTTCACTGCCGAGATGGCACCCAAAGTCTGGCCTTGGGCGTGAGCCTCTGCTGCATTGGAGATCATGCTCTGCAAGGCCGAGGCCGCCGAGAAGCCCAGCACATTGCCGATGATCACGACGAACATCATCCAGCCTTGGTTGGCCAGCCCCCATAACAGGTACGCACACGCGCCAGACAACAGCCCGAGACGGGTCAATTTGGCGGCGCCCCAGCGGGCCAGCAGGCGACGCAGCAGGACACCTTGAACCAGCACTGAAGCCAAGCCAACGACGAACAGCGACAGACCATTTTCGAGGGGGCCCCAATGGAAACGAAGATGGTTATGGAGCCCCCAGACAGAATGCAGGATGAATTGGGCCAAAGCTGACAAGCCCAACACAACAACCAAAGGCCCTGCGCCTTGAAGGCGTGCCAGTGAGCGAAATGAACTCCATGGATTCGCACGCCACCAAGCCACCGGAGCACGCCGCTCAGCTGGGAGCGACTCGGGCAACACACACAAACCGTAGATCAAATTCAAAACAGCCAAGCCACCTGCCACCCAAAACGGCCAATGCAGATTGATTTGAGCCAAAAAACCACCCAAGGCCGGCCCCATGGTAAAGCCCACGCCAAACATGGCACCCAGCATACCGAATTGACGGGCGCGGTCTTCTGGTTTGGTAATGTCAGCCACATAGGCATTGGCCACGGCAGCATTGGCCTGCAAAGCCCCCCCCAGGGCACGAGCCCAAACCACCCAGGCCACTGTCGAGGCCAAAGCAGTGGCAAAGAAGCTCAGGGCAAAACCACAAAACCCCAGCAGCAACACGGGCCGGCGACCATAGCGGTCACTCAGTGCCCCAAGCACACTGGCGCCAAAAAAATTGGCCAAACCAAAAGCCGCGGCCGCAGAGACCGTCCAGAAGGATTGCTCAGTGGGTGAGGTGGTGAGGCTGCCAAACAGGGCGGGCAACACGGGCACAATCATACCAATGGCAAACATGTCGATCAGCACGGTGATCATGATGAACCGCATGGCCGCGGATCGTGAAGGACGGAAAAAGTCTGACATGTGAACAAGCAGGGCCGGGAGGCTTACTCCATACGGTAGTTTGGGGCTTCCTTGGTGATTTGCACGTCATGGACATGACTTTCACGGATGCCTGCCGAGGTAATCTCGACAAACTGGGCCTCAGCATGCATTTGATGAATGGTGGCGCAACCACAATAGCCCAAAGCTGCACGCAAGCCACCTGCCATCTGGAACACGATGCTGACCATGGAACCTTTGTAAGGCACACGCCCCTCAATGCCTTCAGGCACGAGTTTGTCGGCATTCGGGTTGACCCCCTGAGCCTCCTGGAAATAGCGGTCAGCACTCCCCTGTTGCATGGCCCCAATCGAGCCCATGCCACGATAGCTTTTGTAACTGCGCCCTTGAAACAGAACAATTTCACCGGGGGCCTCTTCGGTGCCTGCAAACATGCCACCCATCATGACTGTGGCCGCCCCCGCCGCAATGGCTTTGGCGATATCCCCCGAGTAGCGGATGCCGCCGTCGGCAATCAGGGGCACCCCGGTCCCCTCAAGGGCTTGGGCCACGTTGTCGATGGCTGTAATTTGGGGAACCCCCACCCCGGCCACAATGCGTGTGGTGCAAATTGAACCCGGGCCGATTCCGACCTTCACACCGTCAGCCCCGGCATCCACTAGGGCCAAAGCCGCGGCACCCGTGGCGATATTGCCGCCAATGACATCCACCTGCGGGAAATTTTGCTTGACCCAGCGAACACGATCAATCACGCCGCTGCTGTGGCCGTGAGCGGTGTCAATCACCAGGGCATCCACGCCGGCCTTGACCAAAAGTTCAACCCGTTGCTCGGTGCCCTCGCCCACGCCCACCGCCGCACCGACACGCAGCTTGCCCTGGGCATCGCGCGCGGCATTGGGAAAATTGGTTTGCTTGTTGATGTCTTTGACGGTGTAAAGCCCACGCAGTTCAAAAGCCTTGTTCACGACCAGCACCCGCTCAAGTTTGTGCTTGTGCATCAGGGCTTTGGCGTCTTCGACGGTGGCTTCTTCATCGACAGTCACAAGACGCTCGCGCGGGGTCATGATGTCGCGCACAGGGATATCGGTGCGGGTTTCAAAGCGCAGGTCGCGCCCGGTCACGATGCCAACCACCTTGCCGTCATCGACCACAGGGAAACCCGAAATACCATGCTGCCGGGAGAGCGCAATGACATCCCCCACTGGCACCCGGGAGGTGATGGTGATGGGGTCTCGAAGGACGCCCGATTCATAACGCTTGACCCGCGCCACCTCGGCAGCCTGTTGATGGGGAGTCAGGTTTTTATGAACGATGCCGATGCCGCCTTCTTGGGCCATCGCGATGGCCAGTCGGGCTTCAGTGACGGTGTCCATGGCGGCAGACACCAGCGGAAGATTCAGCCGAATATGACGCGACAGGGAGGTTGCGAGTGACGTATCACGAGGAAGGACCTGGGAGTATGCAGGCACCAGCAACACGTCGTCGAAGGTGAGCGCTTTTCCGAGCAGACGCATGGGAAGCTCCATAAACAAAAGCAGATTATAAAGAAGACGCCAGGTGCATCCACTGGCATACTGCATACGAGCGTTCAAAGGCCCAGAGGCTATTTTGAGGTTGTGCTCAAATTCTGCCCAAGCAATCAAGTTAAAATGAAACCGATTGAATCACGGAGGGTTTGGCTTTGTCTCCCCTGACAAATATTGTTTTCTTTTGCGTCGTTCTGGGGTCAATGGTTTGGCCTGCTGCCGCTCACGCCCAGTGGGCGTGGCGAGATAAAACTCGTCACAACCAAATCACTTACAGTGACAGACCACCCCCTTCTCACATTCCTGACAGCGATGTGATCAAGCGCCCTCGAGGGCCGGAAGTGGCCCCGGTGCCTGCTGCCACTTCCGGCCCTGCCCAGATCCGCACAGAAATCAAACCTGCCCCCATCCTCCTGGATCCGAAGCTTCAGGCAGCTCGTAAAGAGGCCGAACGTCAAGCCGCCGAGCAAAAGCAGAAAGAAGAAGAGCAAATGGCCGCCGCACGAGCAGCCAATTGCGAAAATGCACGCACCAAACTGCGAACCCTTGAAAGCGGCATTCGAATGGCGCGCACCAACAGCAAGGGCGAAACAGAGATCTTGGACGATCAAGCCCGCCAAACCGAAACCAAGCAAGCCCAGGATGTGATTCGAAGTGAATGCAAATAGTGTGCCCCTGACGCGGCCCGGCTTAGGGCCTGTTAACACTAAAGTAAAAGAACCTCAGCTCAGACGGTTCTCTTTCTGGGTCTGCGCAGCTTTCCAGTTTGGGCCAGCTGCTGCGCATGGCGCCGTCGGCGGGCTTCTTTGGGGTCTGTCTTGAGGGGTCGGCACAGCTCGATACGGTCGTGGTTTTTCAGCGCCTGCTGAAGCCCACAGCGGTGACCCCAAAGGCTGCACGCCAACGCCCCGGGTTGCTGAGCGCAACATAACGACAGCAGGCCGCTGCGTTCCAGAGCGTGAGCCACAGTGGCCCCCAAAGGCAGCGTCAGCGGCACCCTGTGGGTTATTCTGGGCTCAGGGCTATAGACCACCTCAACCGTGATAGCCTCAACGGGGCCCATAAACCTCTTCAGCACGCTTCACAAAGGCGTCAACAAAAGTGTTTGCAATTCGGTCAAACACCGGGCTCACAAGCAGTTCCAGGCTGCGGTGACTGAACTTATAGCGTAAATCGAACTCAATTTTACAAGCGCTGCCTGGCTCATGGCCCAAGCCTTGGAGAGCGTGAAACTTCCATAATCCGAGCAGATCAGAGAAAGGGCCGTCCACCAAGGCAACCTCCAAATTTTTTCCGGCTTCATAACGATTATGAGTGGTAAAAGATTGCTTCACCCCCGCATAAGACAGATGCAGTTTGGCGGTGACGCTGGTGTCATCACGACTTAAAATTTCAGCCTTTTGACACCAAGGTAAAAATTGTGGATAAGACTCGATATTTGCCACAAGATCAAACATTTCATGGGGCGAATACCAGAGCAACACAGATTTATTGACATGCTTCATAAAATATCATGGGCGTATGGGCCCCAAAACCTTCTGGCACCACACCACTCACCCGCAGTCGGGCAAACGCACGCCGAAAGATTTTTCATCCAAAACCCTGATTTTATGGCCGCTTTGTGGCCGCGGGAACAATATGTCTATTGCTGAAAACCGGCGAGCCCGGTTCAACTACCACATCACCGAACAATATGAGGTCGGGATGGTTCTGCAAGGCTGGGAAATCAAGGCCATCCGGGAGGGGCAGGTGCAGCTGACCGATGGTTATGTGGTGATTAAACAAGGAGAGCTCTTCTTGATTGGCTGCCGCATCAACCCACTGCGCAGCGCTTCCACGCATGTCAAGCCGGAGGCTGATCGTACACGCAAGCTGCTGATGCACAAAGATGAAATCAAGCGCTTGATTGGCAAGGTGGAACAAAAAGGTTTTACCCTGGTGCCGCTGAACCTTCACTACAAAGGGGGTTACGTCAAGGCCGATATTGCACTGGCCAAAGGCAAGGCCGAGCACGACAAACGAGAAACCCAAAAAGAGCGCGACTGGAACCGCGAAAAAGGCCGCCTGATGCGGCACAAGGTATCCAGGCCGTGTTGACACTAAAGATGCCTGTGCGAAGGCGGTCATTGGGGCGCAGCGCGGCGTTGCACGTCTTGCCAAGGCGGGTACACGTCCTGACCTCAGATCGCCTTGATGGTTTTTTCGACTCATATCATGGTAGCCCATACTAGGTTGAGCGTCCAGCGCCATGACGGAACAGGCTTGAATTTTGCACACCCCACCATCAAGCCGATGACCAAGCCTGGCCCAGTTGCACCTCATGTTGCTGGAGGTCTTCGACGAAAGCCTCGCTGCTGAGGTAGGCCAGTTCGCGGATGCGGGCTTTGGCTATGGGATCGGCTGAATTTTCGAGGGCCGCGCCAGGGTGGCAAAAAAGCAAGGCCCCGGAGGATGGAATTGATGCAAGCCACGTTTGCATCAATTCCCGGTAATGTGGACATTGAAAGTCATAACAGCCCCACAGTGTGGTGTTGTGCCTCAAACCTTGCGCTGGCAATTGCCCGGCCAGCGCGAAACCCCCGGTGGCCTTGATCATGAAGCGTTTGAAGGGGTATCCGGGGCCTGGCAAGCGGCCAGTGGACCGTACAGCGGGCCGATTGGGTGGCATGTTTGCCAAGGCAGTGAGCAGAATATCGCGCACCTGAGGTAAATGGTGCACATGTTGGTGGCCATCCATGAAATCAGGTGGGCGGCCCCAAGTATCGCAAAAAGCTTCCCATTGAGCCTGCCATTCGCACTTCAGCGCGACCAAGGGCAAGGTTCTTGAGTGCGCTCGCACAATCAGGCGGCCCAGTGAAGGAAAAGATGGCCATTCAGAGGCCAGGCTCCGGGAAAGAGGCCGCCCCTCGGTCAAATTAAAATGCAGGCCGACCTCGACAGAGCGATTAACCACGCCCGGCGTTTGCCACAAAGCCCTCGCCGCCTCGCGCCACCACACAGACCCCGAAAGCACGGAAACAGCTGTGATTCTGCCTTGTGAGGCCAATTGCAAAATACCCTGACACACCCCTTCTGACAGCCCGAAATCATCGGCACACAGGGCCAGTGTGCGCCGCATGTTCATGGGGAAGCCGGATGGATGAGGGTCTGGCCCCATTCACGGTCAATCAAATAAATCGGGCGCTGCTTGACTTCATCAAAGATGCGCCCCACATATTCACCCAAAATACCGATGGATAAAAGTTGCACTCCGCTGAAAAACATCATGCCTGCAGCAAGGGTGGCCCACCCTTGAACGGGGATTCCCCAAATGAGATGCTCAATGACAATCCACAGTCCGTAGGCCAGGGCAAACGTGGCAATCAGGACACCGATGCCGCTCCACAAGCGCAAAGGAAGGGTTGAAAACGAGGTGATCCCTGTCAGGGCCAATCGTTTGAGGCTGCGCAAAGAGAAGGTTGATTCCCCTTCGGCCCGGGGGTCGGGAAGATAAGGAAGTTCAACCGTTTTGAAGCCGACCCAGGCATACATGCCCTTGAGAAAGCGATTGCGTTCTGGCAGGGCCAACAAGGCATTCACCACGCGGCGGTCCATCAGGCGAAAATCACCGGCACCCGCCGGAATGGGCACCTGGGTGCCGGCATTCACGAGGCCGTAAAAGCATCGGGCGCCCCAGCGTTTGAGCCGGCTTTCATCTTTGCGGTGTTGCCGGACGGCGCACACCGTGTCGGCACCTTCTTTCCATAAGGCTAACATGGCCGGGATGAGTGATGGAGAGTGCTGCAGATCGGCGTCAAGGAGCACCACGAGCTGTCCTTGGGCTCGGTCGAGGCCCGCCGAGAGGGCCGCTTCTTTGCCAAAATTTCTGGATAAACACAGCAAACGCACACCGGGTTGCACCAACCAGGGTGCCACGGCCTCGATGGTATGGTCTCGACTGCCATCATTGACAATGATGACTTCCCACTGATCAGTCAAAGACCTTAACACCTCACACAAAACAGGCAACAGGCGTGCCAGGTTATTGCCCTCGTTGTAAGCGGGAACCACGGCGCTGATGCTGGGAGTCAGTGACCTTGGTGTCGAAGCCGGAGCAGAACCCTCTGAGGCTGAATCAACAGCAAAAATGGGGGGTGCGATCGTCATTGAACATGTGAACCGCTGAGGCGGTCAGGGCTGATGGGATGATGTTTTAGAGTATCGTTGATGCTGGCAGCGTATTGTTTCTTCAACCTGGTAAGTTCATGCCCACCATTGACCTCCATATTATTTTGAACACAGAGATCGGCATTTTGCCCTCTGAACAAGGCCGGCCACAGCCGATCACGGTTCAATTGAGTGTTGACATCGACCCTCAGGCCTGCGCCCAAGCCGGGCACTCAGGCTGTATTGAGCAAACCCTGGATTACAGCGGGCTTCGTCAAGTGGTGCTCGATGTTTTCAATGAACAGCGTTTCAATTTGCTCGAAGAGCCGGCGCTGCGCATCAAGCATCGGGTCGAATTGCTGTCGCGGGTGCGTGCGGCTCGCATCAGCTTGGTCAAGGAACACCCCTGGCCGGATGTTCCTTTTGTGAAGGTGTCGGTGTGAGCGCGCGCCGGGCCTTGGTGACGGGGGCTGCACAACGCGGGGGGGCGGCCATTTCCCGGGCGCTGCATATGCGCGGCCTGGATGTTGTGTTGCACCACTCGCCCCGCTCTGCCGAGGCGGCCTTGCGGCTGGCGGCGGAACTCAACCACCAAAGGGCGGGCTCAGCGTGGCTGTGGTGTGCTGATTTTACCGAGCCCAACATTTTTGTGCCGGATGAATTTCAGCAGGCGGGTATTGAGGTTTGTGTATGCAATGCCTCGGTGTGGCAAGTGAGTGATCTCTCAGACTCTGCCCGGCAGCAGGCTGATTGGGCCATTCATCTGGAGGCTCATGCCCGAATTCTGAACACGCTGAGGCCGACCCTGAGATCCGTGGTGGCCATCAGTGACATTCATGTGCAACGCCCGGCCAAAGGATACGTTTGGTACACCGTCTCGAAGGCCGCCCTGGAAGGCCTGATGCTGGCACTGGCCAGTGACTGGGCCCCGCAAATACGTTGTAATATTGTCAGGCCCGGCGCTCTTGAGCTCCCGCCCGATCTCGACGCTGATCGCGCATCGGCGATCCGATCATCTATTCCATTGCAGCGCTTTGGCAGTTTTCAGGATCTGGCCGGAGCCGTTGTTTTTCTGGCCCTGGATGCCCCTTACGTCACCGGCCATGCCCTTGACCTTGATGGCGGCCGAAGCCGTTGGCTGGTATGATGCCGCCAGATCCAGGCTTGGGCGGCCTCATACCCCCTCCTGCCAGTCAACCCGCATCATTGACTTGATCCACACCATGAGTATCCATCTCATAAAAACGCTGCGGCAAGGCTTTATGAAAGCCAGCCCTCGCAGCCGTGCCAAGGTTTCGCAGGCGATGGTGCTGGTTTTTTCGGGCCTTATGTTCGGTTGCGCAACAACACCGACGCCCCTGTCTTTGACACCCGATTCAAACCTGAAGGCCCTGCCCGATGCCTGGATGGCACCTGTGCCGCACCAAGGGTCTGTCACCCGCTTGTCTGAATGGTGGCAGCGCTTTGAAGACCCTTTTTTGCTGGATTTGATCAAGCAGGCTCAAGAAGCCAACCCGACTCTGGAAATGGCCGCAGCACGCCTGGATCAAGCCCGTGCTGAAGCACAACAAGCAAGGGCCGCTGGCTCACCGCAAGGGGGGCTCGGCGCACAGTGGATGCGATCCCGGCAAATGCCTGAACTGATCACGGCCAGTCAGCATGCAGCTCAACTCAGCGTCAGCTGGGAATGGGATCTTTTCGGTCGTTTGCGTGCCCAGCATGATGCGGCTTCGGCGCAGGTGAATATGACCCAAACCGAATGGCATGAGGCCAGAGTCAGCCTGGCCGCCGACGTGGCCTCAGCTTACCTGGCTCTTCGACATGCCCAGGCTCAAGAAGAAATTGCCGAGTGGGACACCCGTGCGGCTCAGTCTATGGCGGAGTGGGCTGAAATGCGCCGACAGCGAGGCCTGGACAGCGTCAGCGATGTGGCTTTACTGAATGCCCATTGGGCGTTTGCGGTAGCAACCCGCGCCACACGCCGGGCGGAAGCAGCGAATGCGCTTCAGGTGTTGTCTGTACTGACTGCCCAGGCCCCCACCTCTTTGGCTCAGCGGCTCATGCCGCTCGAAACCGGGACGGGGTCATTGCAGCGTCGGGTTCCGCAAGCGCCGCCATTTGCGTGGGCTGCGCTGCCGCTGAATACACTGGCTCAACGACCCGACTTGCTGGCTGCGCATCATCAATGGCTGGCGGCCGCTTACAGCGAGCAAGGGGTACAGGCCGATGCTTGGCCACGCCTCAGCTTGACGGCCTTGATCGGTTATTCTCAATGGGGCAGCCTCAGCGGAGCTGTGGGTTCGCTGGGGCCGTCGCTCAGTTTGCCGCTCTTTGACGGGGGCTTGCGGCAGGGGCAGCGTGATGCGGCGGCGGCTCGAACCCGGCAAGCGGCCGCTGCGTTTGAGGCTCGCTGGCGCCAGGCTTTTGCCGAAGTTGAAGAGGCCTTGCAAAGCGTGGCCAGTGCAGGTGAACGCCAACGTGAGGCCGACCGCTCTCGACATGAATGGGAACGGGTGGTGTCTGATGCCAACCTGCTGGCCGCGGCCGGAATTCAGAGTGGCCCTCAGCGGGTCGGGTCGCAGCGCAATGCCTTGGCCGCTTACAGCGCTGTGTTGGCCATTCACCATGAGCACGCGCAGGCCTGGGTGCGCCTTTACCGGGCTCTGGGCGGGGGCTTCGAACCTCAAAATGACCGCGGATGATCGTCAGCCCGGTTCATTCTTTGAACCGCATTTTTTATTTTGGAATTGTGCCTGATGAAACCTTTCTTTGTGCTGGGCGCCATCGTCCTGACTTTACTGATATCGATACGGGCTGAAGCCCAGAATCAAGCCTCTTCCGGCCCCAGCAACCCCGCCCCCAAGCCTTCCTTGAGCATTCAGACCACTGTGGCCCAGTCAGCCCGGTGGCCTGTTGTGCTGCCAGTCACGGGCTCGGTAGCGGCATGGCAAGAAGTCGTCATTGGCGCAGAAGTCGGGGGCATGCGCATCGCTCAAGTCTTGGTTCAAGTGGGCGATCGGGTCAAAAAGGGTCAAGTGCTGGTGCGCTTGTCTGCCAGCACTTTGCAAGCCGATGTGGCCGCCGCGCGTGCGGCGCTTCAGGAAGCCGAAGTTCATGCCAGGGAGGCTCGCGCCCAAGCTGAGCGGGTTCGGCCGCTGGCTGGCTCTGAAGCCTTGAGTGCTCAACAGATTGACAGTTTGTTGGCGGCGGCTGAGGCCGCTGAGTCACGTGTGGCGGGCCTGAAAGCGCGCCTGAAGTCTGAGGAACTGCGTTTGGGCTACACCCGCATCACGGCCCCGGATGATGGCGTGATTACCCTGCGCGACGCCCTCGAAGGAGCGCTCGCCCAAGCCGGCCAGCCTTTGCTTCGTTTGCAAAGGCAGGGGCGGCTTGAGTGGCGTGCGGAGGTTCCAGGGCCGCTGCTGAGTCCTGTCAAGGTGGGCCAGAAGGCTCGCTTGCAAGTGGGCAGCGAGGTGGTTGAGGGCCATGTGCGTCAAGTGGGCCCCACCGTTGACGTGCACTCTCGCAATGGCATTGTTTATGTGGATGTGCCAGAATCTTCCAGCCTTCGGGCCGGCCTGTTTGCCCGCGGCGAATTGTTGATCAGCGAGGCAACTGTGCTGACCCTGCCGCAAAGTGCTGTGCTGTTGCGTGATGGTTTCAGTTATGTTTTCAAGGTAGAAGGCAGCCAGCGCGTGCGCCAAACCAAGGTGGAAACCGGACAAAGGCAGGGCGATCGCGTGGAGGTTCGCAGCGGCCTTGACGCCTCCACCCCTGTGGTGGCCCGGGGTGTCGGGTTTTTATCCGATGGCGACCTCGTTCGTGTCTCACCCTGAAAGCCAGAGCCAGTCACCATGTTTAATGTCTCCCGCTGGTCAATTGCCAACCCTGTTCCGGCCATTTTGCTGTTCATCATCTTGACGGCGGCAGGTTTGCTGGGCTTCAAGGCCATGAAAATCCAGCAATTTCCCGATATTGAATTGCCGACCATCGTGGTCACCAGCAGCCTGCCGGGGGCTGCACCCGCCCAAATGGAAACCGAGGTGGCGCGCAAAATCGAAAACGCCTTGGCCACCTTGCAGGGGATCAAGCACATTTATACCAAAGTCCAGGACGGCACCGCCACCGTCTCGGCAGAGTTTCGCCTTGAGAAGCCTCTGCAAGAAGCTCTTGACGATGTGCGTGATGCTGTGGCGCGCGTGCGGGCCGATCTGCCCACCGACCTGCGCGACCCCGTCATCACCAAAATGAGCCTTGCCGGTGCGCCGATTCTCACCTATACCGTGGCTTCTTCGAGCATGGACGATGAGGCCCTGAGCTGGTTCGTGGACAACCAAGTCATCAAACAGATTTTGGCCGTCAAAGGGGTGGGCAGTGTGGCGCGCGTCGGTGGGGTGACTCGAGAGGTGCGTATCGAATTAGACCCTCATCGCCTGATCGCTATTGGTATCAGTGCTGCCGAGGTGTCGCGCCAATTGAAAGCCCTCCAGGCCGAGGCCCCAGGGGGGCAAGTGACTCTGGGAGGCACCGAGCAAAACCTTCGCACCCTCGGCACCGTGCAAACCGCCTCTGATTTGGGGGCCATACAAATAGCCTTTCAAGATGGTCGGCGCTTGCGCCTCGATCAACTGGCTCAAGTGTCTGATACAGTGGCTGAGCAGCGTAGCGGGGCTTTTCTGAATGGCCAAGCGGTGGTGGGCTTTGAAATCATTCGCGCCAAAGGGGCGGGGGAAGTCGAAGTGGCTCAGGGGGTGCGTGCCGCCATTGAACGCCTGAAGCTGGCACACCCTGACCTCCAGTTCACGGAAGCCTTCAATTTGGTTGACCCCGTCATTGAAAACTTCAATGGCAGCATGTGGATGCTGATTGAAGGGGGCATTTTGGCGGTGTTGGTGGTGGCTTTCTTTCTGCGCGATTGGCGTGCCACTTTGGTCAGTGCCGTGGCCCTCCCCCTTTCGGTGATTCCGACATTTCTGGTGATGTCCTGGATGGGATTTTCCCTGAATGTGGTGACGCTCCTCTCGCTGTCCCTGGTGATTGGTGTTTTGGTTGACGATGCCATTGTCGAAATCGAAAACATCATGCGTCACCTGACGCACGGAAAATCGGCCCTTGAAGCCGCACGCGAAGCCGCTGACGAGATTGGCCTGGCCGTCATTGCCACCACGTTTACGCTGATTGCCGTCTTTTTGCCCACCGCCTTCATGAGTGGTGTGCCAGGCAAATTTTTTGTTCAATTCGGCTGGACTGCTGCCATTGCCGTGTTTTTCAGTTTGGTGGTGGCACGCATGCTCACGCCCATGATGGCCGCCTATTTACTCAAAAAACCCGCGCGGGAGCATCCAGAACCCTTCTGGATGCCGGCCTACCTGCGCGCGGCACGCTGGGCTTTTACCCATAAAAGCATCACCTTGCTGCTGACCCTGGCCTTTGGTGCGCTGAGTTTTGCCCCTCTCGTGGCCGGAAAAATTCAAGGGGCCTTCATTCCGCCCGATGACTTGAGTCAAACCCAGGTCACGGTCCAGCTTGAACCCGGCAGCACTTATGAACAAACCCGTGCCGTGGCCGCTCAGGCTGAAAAAATCGTGGCCGGGCATCCTCATGTCAAGCTCATTTATACCGCCGTGGGCGGTGGGGCCGCCGGGGCAGACCCCTTCGCCATGGGGGGCGTGCCCGAGGTGCGCAAAGCCACACTCACCATCAACCTGACGCCACGCAAGGATCGCCGGGGCACGAGCAAGCAGGACATTGAGCGGGATCTCCGACAGCGCCTTGAAGCGATCCCTGCGGCCCGCATCAATGTGGCGTTTGGAGGCTCTTCCGAGAAGTATGTGCTGGTGCTTGCGGGCGAAGATGGCGAGGCCTTGACAGCTCATGCCGCCAAGGTCGAGCAAGAGCTGCGAACCATCCCGGGGATTGGCCAGGTGACCAGCAGTTCAAGCCTGCAACGGCCTGAGTTGATTGTGCGGCCGGATCTTGCGCGTGCCGCTGATTTGGGCGTCAATACGGCGGCGATGGCCGACACCCTGCGCATTGCCACCCGCGGAGACTATGACCCGCTATTATCCAAACTCAATTTGAGCCAACGTCAAATCCCCATTGTGGTTCGCTTGCCTGATGCCGCCCGCCAAGACCTAGCGCTCCTTCAACAACTGACGGTGCCCGGCCTGCGCGGCCCTGTGCCACTTCAACAAGTGGCCGAGCTCAGCCTCTCAAGCGGCCCGGCCCAGATTGACCGCTATGACCGGTTGCGCAATGTAAACTTCGAGATTGAGCTCAATGGCCAAGCTCTGGGTTGGGTTCAGACCACCGCCGCCGCTTTGCCCAGCCTGACTCAATTACCCCCCGGCATCATCAAAACCGAAGTTGGTGACGCAGAAGCGTTTGCTGAACTCGGCCAGAGCTTTTTGCTGGCCATGGGCACGGGGGTGGCCTGCATTTACATCGTGCTGGTGCTGCTTTTTCATGCCTGGATGCAGCCCGTGACGATTCTGGGTGCCTTGGTGCTGTCCATTCCCGGCGCTATTCTGGCTTTGTTTGTCACGGGCACCGACCTCTCCATGCCTGCCATGATCGGCATGATCATGTTGATGGGCATTGCCACCAAGAATTCTATTCTTTTGGTGGAGTATTCAATCATGGCCCAGCGGGAGTTCGGCATGGGCCGAGTTGAGGCCTTGCTGGATGCCTGCCACAAACGCGCCCGCCCCATCATCATGACCACCTTGGCCATGGGTGCTGGCATGCTGCCCATTGCCCTTGGCTTTGGCACCGACCCCAGCTTTCGCGCACCCATGGCCATTGTGGTCATTGGCGGGTTGATCACCTCAACCTTCCTCAGCCTTCTGGTGATTCCCGTACTCTATGAAGTGGTCGATGATGTGATTCACCTGTTTCAGCGACGAAAAACCCGATTATCGTAAACCCTTATTGAGCATTTGACCACCCGATGTAATCCCACACAATACCATTACAGCTATTTTTTGTCCAAGACGGCTTTATTGCGCAACTCAAAATCAGCGCACAAGATGCCCCCCCTACCCCAGACGGAGCAATGCCATCGGCCTGCATTGGCAAAATCCTTGCAGAAGTTCCTTAATTTCTCATTCAAAAGGTTTCCCATGAGTTTGAACAATATCGCATTGATCACCGGGGCGCGGGGAGGTATTGGCCAAGCCTTGGTTCAACGTCTACGCGCACGCGGTTTGCGTGTGGCTGCAGTGGGTCGTGATTTGGCGACTCTCACTGAAGTCGCGGCAGAGGCTCATATTGCGGCCGACACCACCACGCCCGAAGGGGCCGCCGCCGCCTTTGCGGCGTGCCGCGAGCAACTGGGGGCAGCCCCCTCGTGGCTGGCCCATGCTGTGGGAAGCACGCTGATTGCCCCGCTGCATCGCACCCGGGTCGAGGCGATGCGTGAAGTGCTGCGCGTGAATCTTGAAAGCAGCCTCTGGACCCTGCAAGCCTGGATCAACTCACTCGAAGGTGCCGCAGGCGCTGCGGTATGTGCAAGCTCGGTGGTGGCGCGCATCGGCGTGGCGCATCATGAGGCCATTGCCGCAGCCAAGGGGGGTATTGAGGCCCTGGTGCGCAGCGCAGCAGCCACCTATGCGGCCCAGGGGGTGCGCGTCAATGCCGTCGCCCCCGGCCTGACCGAAACCCCCATGACCCAGAACATGTTGAAGCTGCCCGCAATGCGTGAAGGCGCTGCCAAACAGTACCCCCTCGGCGGGGTACAAACAGCCAACGACGTGGCTGCCGTCATGGACTGGCTCTTGTCTCCCGAATCCCAACGCATCACCGGCCAAGTGCTGCCGGTCGATGGCGGGTTCACCGTGGTTCGTCCGCTGGTGAAGTGACCTGAAGATGTCTTGGTCACTCCATCAGGAGGCGGGCGTAGAATTTTCAGGATGATACAGTCAACGGCCCACTCAAACCTTCGATCAGACTCGAGCCATCGCTCCGTTTACTCATGACTGAAAATGATCAATCCCTTGCGGTCAACTTGCCGAGCGCCGTGGTTTTAGTTGGTGGCTGGACAGGTGCCGAGCCACCACAGCCCGATGCCAGGCTACTCGCTGCGCTACCGTCGGCCAACAGGGTGCTTGAGATCGGCCGACCAGACAGCCGGCTTGGTGCCGCCTACGTCGAGCAGAACCCTGCTGCGCAGTGGTTGCTGGCCGACCCCGCCACACTCCCGACGGTCGAAGGCTCCTTTGACCTGCTGGTGTTGAGTCACGGGCTGCCGCCTATCGAAGTGCTTGACGCGGCCAGTGCCAGGTTATCCCCAGGCGCCAATCTCTTCGCCGTCATCGACAACGCGGCCAGTTGGTCCGGGCTTGCACAGCTTATTGAAGGCGACGTCGATGCGCTCGCCTCGCCTTTGTCGCCCGCTTCGGCCTACAAGCACCTGCTCGACGCGGGTTGGATGCCGACGCTCGTGGATCAGCACCCGGGTCTGCCGCCCACGGCCATGCTTGCCGCTGCCGCTGCGCCACTGATTGATGCACTCGGCGTACCGCGCCGAACCGCCGATCGCACGCTGGGCATGGCGCGAGTCATTGTACAGGCCGTGCGGGGTTTCGACGACGCACCGCGCCGCGCCGGTGCGGCGCTGTTTTCCGTGGTCGTGCCAACCACCCGCGAGACTCAGCTGCGCGCCAACGTCGAGCGCTCGCCTGGCCTGCACGAAGTCCGGGCGCAGGTGATTTCCTATCGTGGCGCGAGCAGCCCGGCCGAAGCGCTGTCGCAGTCGCTCGCCCACTGCAACAATGACTGGGTGCTGTTCTGCCATCAGGACGTGTATTTCCCCCGTGGCTTTGGCGAGCAGCTCAATGCAGTGCTGGCCGACGTGCCGGCCGAGGCACGCGCCAGCGCGCTGTTCGGCTTTATTGGCATGGGGGTGAACCGCTCGACACTGGCCTGCGAGCCTGCGGGCTTCGTGATCGACCGGCTGCATCGCGCCGACCACGCCCCATCCGATGCGGTGCTGTCGATCGATGAGTTGGCGATTGTGGTGGCACGCGAGTCAGTGCACTGCATTGATCCCGCGCTCGGCTGGCACCTGTGGGCAACCGACCTGTGCCTGGCGGCGGTCTGCACGCACAAGATGTTCCCGCGTATCGTGCGGCTGCCGCTGTTCCATAACTCAAGCAACGATTACATGCTGCCGGCAGCATTCCACGAAGCGGCGGCCAAACTGAAGCGCAAGTATCCTGACTTCGGGGCCATTCATACCCTGTGCGGAACCCTCCAATGAGCGCCATAGTCACGCTGATTCCAGCCTACAAGACCAATTACCTCGGCGATTTGTTCATGGGTCTGCGCACTCAGAAGTTCAAGAGCTTTCGTGTTGTGCTGTCAGACGACAGTCCGGGCGGCGAGATCACCGAGAGCATTCGCGCCGGGGTCTACGGGCCTCTGGCAAGAGAGCTAAACCTCCTTGTTGTGCGCGGTCCGCGCCAGGGGTCGCAGAAGAATATCCAGCACCTGATTGAAGGCTGGGGTGACATCGCGCCACTGGTGCATGTGCACCTAGACGACGACATTGTCTACCCCGACTTCTATAGAGCGCACGCCGACGTCCACGCACGCAAGTCTTTTGGCGCCTCAGTCAGCCTGCGCTGGGTGACCTCAACCGACGGCCATCCCCATCAGGACCTGCCGTTGCCGTTATTGCTTGAAGAGGGTAATGCCCGCATCGTTGTAGTGACAGCCGATCAGCTCTTCGCCAGCACCGTTGCAAGGTGCGAAAACTGGCTCGGTGAAATTTCCAACATGGTCCTCAGCGCTGAAGGCGCGCGTCGCTACGCGCACTCGCGAATGGGGGGCATGTCGTACTATGGGCTCGGAGATGTCGGGGTATTGCTCGACATTTCCCGCCACGCCTCGATCGCTGTAATCCGCGACCATCTGAGCGGCTTTCGCAGCAATCCGCAGCAGGCATCCTCGCAACTGCAATCCTTCGGATTGAAGTGCGGCCACTTGGCGTGGGTTGCAATCGCCCTGGCGGCGTGGGGCGACGGGCGTATCAGCCCCCAGCAGACCGTACAGTCCCTCAGCATCGCGATCAGGCGCAGTGCCCACCTGTACGCCGGGGATGCACAGATGGAGCCCTTCTTCGCGCTTTTTGAAGAGTACTCGCATGATCTCGGCTCGCTGGCCGAAGCCTTCAAGACCTTATGGGCCGCGTTCCTGGAAGATCATCCCGATTCCAGGCACTGGATCCCAAGGCCCAAGGGTCTGTTTGCACGGGCCTCAACTTCATCTGACGAAGCAGTGCGTGATTAGAGGCTTCTATGCTACGTTTCACCCCCTTCTCTCCCGACAATACGGCCCGCTGGGATGCGTTCGTACGCACGGCACGCAACGGTGTATTTTTATTTGAGCGCAGCTACATGGATTACCACGCAGCACGCTTTGAAGATGCGTCGCTCATGATCTGGCGTGGCGATGACCTGATCGCGCTACTGCCGGCTCACCGCCTGGACAGCGAGGGTGGCCCGGTGCTGGTGTCGCATAGTGGGCTCACATTTGGTGGCCTGATCCTGCACGGGGCCTTGCGCGCGCAAGACACGCTAGAGATCGTCGATGGTCTCTGTGCCAAGCTACGCTCCGAAAGCTGGCACGCGCTGCGCGTGCGGCCGGTACCACATATCTTCCACCGCCAGCCCTCGGAGGACGAGCTGTACGCCTTGCTTCGGCGTGGCGCACGCGTTGTGCGCAGTGATCTTGCGCACACCGTCGATTTGGCGCGCCGGCCACCACTGGCCGGCGGCCGGCGTAACGCGCGCTCGCGCGCGCGCCGCGCCGGCGTGCAGGTGCGTCGCAGCAACGACTGGGCAGCCGCTTGGACACTGGTGGAGGCCGTTCTGGCGGCTCGCCATGGCGCCCTGCCAACCCATGCATTGCACGAGATCGTGACGCTGGCGCAGCGGTTTGAACGTATCTCCCTGCACGCCGCCTTTCCAGGTGACGCCACCAATGCGCCACCACTGGCCGTGGCCGTGACCTACGCCTACGACGGCGTTCTGCACACGCAGTACCTAGCCGCGTCCGAGGCCGGCCGCGAGATCGGTGCGCTTGATGCCGTGATCGAAATGTTGCTAGAGCACCCCCCCGCAGGCACACGCTGGCTGAGCTTCGGCGTCTCCACCTACGATCAAGGCCGCCAGCTCAATGCAGGCCTGGCGGCGCAGAAGGAAATGTTTGGTGCACGGCCCACGCTGCTGACGACCCTGGAGCTGGATCCGCGGGAGAGCTTCCAATGAACGCATCCCAGACCATACCGGACTCACCGCGCTCTATTGCTGCCTACGAGCGCGCCTACTTGGCAAGCGACTTTGAGCCTGTGCAAGCCCGCATGCGCAAGCGCATGCTGCTCGCAATGCTCGAGCGCTTGGCGCCGCTGCGCGTGCTGGAGGTGGGCTGCGGCACCGACTCGATGTACGCGCACTGGCCTCACTTCGAGCGTTTCGTGATCGTCGAGCCGGGCACAGGCTTTGCGGACAAGGCTCGACGCGGCGCCGATGGTGACTCTCGCATCACTATCGTCGAGGATTTCGTCGAAACCGCCGCACCCACGCTGGCCGGCGAGATATTCGACTTGGTCCTGGTCAGCGGCCTGCTGCATGAGGTACCCGACCCCGAGGCCGTGCTGCAAGGCCTGCGCCCGCTGTGTCGCGCGGACACCGTGGTACACGTCAACGTGCCCAACGCGCGTTCGCTGCACCGGTTGCTGGCACTTGAGATGGGTCTCATCGACGACCTTCAGACATTGTCCGATAGACAACAAGCGTTGCAGCAGCAACGTACTTTCGACATGGACAGCCTCGTCTCGTTGTGCAAGCGATGCGGCTTCAACGTGACCGGGCATGGCTCATACTTTGTCAAGCCGTTCACTCACGGTCAGATGGCAGGGTTGCAAGCCAGCGGCTTACTTGAAGAACGAATGCTCGACGGCCTATATCGGCTCGAGCGTCACTTACCTGGGCTAGGATCGGAAATCTACGTGAACCTGGTGCGTTGCGAATGAAGGACTTCGACACTCCGCTGGCGCTGATCGGCAATTCGCTGGCCGTTCAGGTTGCGGCCACGGAGCGCGCCCGGCACGGGCGCCCCACGCTGGTGATCAAGCCCGGTGGCCCTTGGGGTGGCCACTTCGCCGGGGTGAAGGCCGGCGGCACTCTTTGGGACGCAGGAATGGTCGCCTGCGAGTTCACGTCCTTCCGAACCCCTGACAGCCCGCCAGCGATCGCGAGTTACGACCCCATGCGCCGCAACGACATCGGTCGCTTCACGCATGCAGTTCGCGCGTATTTTGAAGAGCACCTGCCAACGCGCGCGATCCGGCCGCTGCAAATGTGGATGGGTGACCGATTGCTCCCCGACCTGCTGCTCGGAAACGCCCTCGACGCCCTGCCACAGTTGAGGTCCCGGCAAACTGTGAGGGACGAGCTGCGTAGCCATCTGTCGGCCGCGCTGGCCTCTCCATGGCATGCTCAACGCAAGGATGTCTGGCCGAATGTCGGTGTACCTGACTACGACACCGTTTCGCGTATCAACCATGGCGACGTCCTGCATGATGCAGTCATCGCGCCTTTCGCCCGAAAAGTGCTTGGCCGGGATGCCGGCGGCCTTCATGCCTTGTTTCACCGTGTCCCGTGGCTGCCATTGTATTGGCCGGAGACACTGCTGGCGGCTCTGGACGGAGTGCCCACGAACCTGCCGGTGACGGTCTACAGCCATCCTGTCGGAACGCCCGTTGCGCAGCTATGCGTGCAACTTGCAAGCAAGATGGCAGCGAGTTCCGCGCTGACCATTCGCCATGAGCGGGTGCTCAGCGTCGAGCGCAGCGCACAGGGCTTCGTGCTGCACTTAGAACAAAGCGGCAAACTGCACGCAGCACGGCTCGCTTGGTCGCCAACCCCGTTTCAGGGTCTGCAGGCCTGCGGCATTGATCCTGGGACGCCAGCTGAGCCCCGACTGCCTCTGATGCTCGTATTTCTGCGTGTCGCCCGTCATGCGCTTCGGCGCGAGTTCAGCGTGCTGCATGCGCTGTCATCGGACACTGGGCTCTACCGGGTAGTCAATGCGACTGACTGTGCTGGACTTGACAGCGAGGATACCGTTAAAATTGTCGCCGAGGCGAACCTACAGGTCTTCGCAGCCCACCACGGTGCAGCAGCAGACGATCCTGCGATGACATGCGCGGTGATCGAGGACTTGCACCGTCTTGGCGTCGTATCAGAGGGCTATACGCCCTCGTTTTCTCACGTGCTGCGCCTGCCTAGTGCATTGCCTCTGCCCACACCAGAAGGCCTGCGTGCGTGGGCATTCGAGCGCGACACGCTGCTCACGAGGCTCCCCGGCCTGGAGCCACTCGCCCATTCTTCAGGCCCGTTCGCGACCTCGCTTTCCGACCAGATCGTACAAGGCCTGCAGTTGGCCGAACGCATCGACGTTCAGCCCTAGAGGCGGATACTCGCCGCTTTTTGACGCAATGAAACCAACAAGGGAGCCGCCATGGGAATCACCGACTGTCAAGTGATTGAATTGCCCAAGATCAGTGACCCGCGGGGCAACCTCACCTTTGTCGAAGGAGGGCGGCAGATCCCTTTCGACATCCGCCGCGTTTATTACTTGTATGACGTCCCTGGCGGTTCCGAGCGCGGCGGCCATGCGCACTTGGCGCTACACGAGTTTGTGATCGCGATGTCAGGCAGTTTCGACATCCTTCTGGATGATGGTTTCGGGAAGAGACGCGTCCACCTGAACCGCTCGTACATGGGCCTGTACCTGCCGCCGATGACCTGGCGTGAGCTTGACAATTTCTCGTCAGGCAGCGTTTGCATGGTGTTGGCCTCAGAGGTGTATACCGAAGCCGACTACCTGCGTGACTACAGTGAGTTCATGTTGCGCGTTCATTCAGCGCGGCTGGCAGTGCGGAATCCGCCAGCGGACACGGAGTCCCCCTGATGCACTACCTGCCCTTTCTTGACCTCAAAACGATCAACCTGCGGCACCGCGACGCTTTCGCGGCAGCGCTGCAGCGCGTCCTCGACAGCGGCTGCCTGCTGCTCGGCAAGGAGACCGAGGCCTTCGAGGCCGAGTTCGCCGCCTGGTGCGGTACCGACCACTGCGTGGGTGTGGGAAACGGCTTGGAGGCTTTACATCTGGTCCTGCGTGCCTGGGGCATCGGCCCTGGTGATGAAGTCCTGGTGCCCTCGAACACCTATATTGCCACCTGGCTTGCCGTCACACACTGTGGCGCGACACCTGTGCCGGTGGAGCCTGACCCTGCCACCTGCAACATTGATCCCACGCGGCTGACTGAAGCCATTACCGCTCAGACCAAGGCCATCATCGCGGTACACCTCTATGGGCAGACGGCCGACATGGACGGCGTGCTGGCCGTGGCGCGTGCACACGGTGTCAAGGTGTTGGAAGATGCCGCTCAGGCGCATGGCGCGCGTTATCGAGGCCGACGTGCAGGCGCCTTGGCCGATGCCGCCGGCTTCAGCTTCTATCCGGGCAAGAACCTGGGCGCCTTGGGCGATGGTGGGGCAGTCACCACCGCAGACACCGCACTGGCTGAGCGGCTGCGCATGCTGCGCAACTACGGCTCGCGGGTGAAGTACCACAACGAAGTCTTGGGCTGGAACTCGCGCCTTGACGAGCTTCAAGCCGCGTTCCTCCGTGCCAAGCTGCCCATGCTTGATGCAGACAACGCGGCGCGCGCCGCCTTGGCGGCCCGGTATCAAGCGGGCCTGGCCAAGCTTCCGGGTGTGGTGCTACCCTCGGTGGCACCACACTGCGAACCGGTGTGGCACCTTTACGTTGTGCAGCACCCTGAGCGTGATCGGCTTGCCAAGCATTTGCGGTCTCAGGGCATCGACACCCTGGTTCATTACCCCATCGCGCCCCATCTTCAACCCGCCTATGCGACACTTGGGATGCAAGATGGGTCACTGCCTATATCGGAGGTCCTGCACCGCCAAGTCTTGAGCTTGCCCCTTTGGCCTGGCATGACATTTGCTGAGGTGGATACCATCGTAGAAAGCATCAAGTCCTTTGGCTAGTGTCGCGTCAACACTCATTGAAAGTACCCTGAAAAGCCCCGATACGGCTGAACATGGAACTTAAGGAATACCTGCGCATCGCCGATGCACGACCTCGGCAGCGCGGCAAGTGGAACGCCTGTTTTGCAGGCTGAAGGTAAGCGCGCGCCAAACCCATCTTGACCCCTACGCGAAGCTCTGCTCAGGTTTGGAGGGGGGCGTCCAGCGGTGCGGCAGCAACTCAGCCAATCGGCTGTTGGGCCAGGTGGGGAGTTTGGTGAGGATGTCTTTGAGATA
>JBKDQE010000046.1:0-5327 GCA_046342195.1 Burkholderiales bacterium | reverse complement strand
CTATCTCAAAGACATCCTCACCCAACTCCCCACCTGGCCCAACAGCCGATTGGCTGAGTTGCTGCCGCACCGCTGGACGCCCCCCTCCAAACCTGAGCAGAGCTTCGCGTAGGGGTCAAGATGAGTTTGGCGCGCGCTTACACTGATCCGCCGGAACAAGAAAACAAAGCTTTCGCTATGACCCTGCAGCCCCCTACGACGGCCTTGTCCATCACTTCCGAGATGGGCTATAGCATATGGGACGGCGTGTTGAGGATGGGCTACTCACGGCCACGGCCAGGAACATCCGGCGCAAGCGGAGCGTGGGCTGTTCGCCCGATCAAAGTATCAAGGAAGAAGAGTACCGCCCCTGGCTCAGCAGCCCGCTGGCTTTGTATGCCGTCGACAGCGCAAAGCTGGCACCCGGCCAACGCGCGCCCAATGGAAGGACATAAAGATGAACAACGTATTTGGCTTTCGTGACCAACTCATTAGTGCGTACAGCTCGTTTTCGCGAAGTTTTTCCAGGATTGCCGCACCAGACATCAGAGATGAAGTTGAACGGCAATACGCTGACGGTCGCTATTGGCCGGAACCCCTTGTGCAAATAAACCCAAATTATCAGCGCAAGGGGACGGTGCAGCAGTTGGTTGCGGAAGGCGTTTTGCACCGTGCTTGTGCGGATCTCTTCCAGGTTGGTAAGGCGGAGGGGGCACCGCAGCCGCTGCATCTCTATGCGCATCAGATGCAAGCATTGGCCAAGGGCCAGGGAAAGCAGAGCTATGTTGTTACGACTGGCACGGGCTCCGGCAAGTCACTGTCGTTCTTTATTCCAGTCATTGATCGGATTTTGAAGGCAAAAACCCAGGATAAAACCGCGCGAACACGCGCTGTTGTCATCTATCCGATGAACGCCCTAGCGAACAGCCAACTCGAAGAGCTCGACAAATTTCTCTATGGCTATCCGGCTGGACAACAACCCTTCACGGTAGCGCGGTATACCGGGCAAGAGTCAAAGGCGGAGCGTGACGCGATAGCAAACAATCCGCCCGACATCCTGCTCACGAACTTCATGATGCTGGAACTGATCCTGACTCGTTTTGACGAGGTGGATCGCCGCGTAGTGGATCATTGCCAAGGTCTGGAATTCCTGATTCTCGACGAGCTTCACACCTACCGTGGCCGGCAAGGTGCTGACGTAGCATTGCTTGTGCGTCGACTGCGAGAGCGCCTACAGGCCAGTGAGCTTGTCTGCATTGGGACTTCGGCCACCATGTCGAGCACTGGAAGCTTGGCAGATCGAAACAAAACCGTCGCAGAGGTTGCCAGCAAGCTTTTTGGCGCAGGCATCACTGAGCAAGACATCATTGGTGAAACGCTTGAGCGCGTGACCGATCCGCTGAAAGATGTTGCTGCAGTGCAGGCTAATTTAGCTGGCGCAGTGGTGCGTACTCAATTCACATGGGCAGACTTTGAAGCGTTTCGGATTGATCCGCTTTCGATCTGGGTCGAATTGAATCTCGGAATTGAACTGCCTGATAACGAACCGCCACGCCGTGCAAAGCCGATGACCATCCAGGCTGCCAGTGAAAAACTGGCCAAAGACGCTGGTTGCGAAATTGATGCAGCGCGACTGGCGCTAAAGCAATTTCTGGTGGCCGCACATGAAATCAGAACACCACAGGGGAGGCCGCCCTTCGCCTTCAAGTTACACCAGTTCATCAGCGGCCCTGGCAAGGTACTCGCCACGCTCGAAGCGCAAGGCATTCGTCATGTCACTCTGGATGCACAGCGTTTCGCTCCAGGACGTCAGGATGAAGGCGCTCAGCTCTATCCGGTGCATTTTTGCCGGGACTGTGGGCAAGAATATTTGCCGGTTTGGCAGTCAAAACGGGCTCCGACCACATATACTCCGCGCGAAATTGATGACATAACGGCAGACGATAACGAAGACGTTCATTACGGATTTCTATGCCTTGCAACGTCAAATTTGCCCTATCGCGGCGACATTGAAGACTTGCCAGAAACCTGGTTGGATCCAAGTCGCGACCAACCGAAGATCAAACAGAATTACAAGAAGGCCGTTCCCTATAGCGTCATTGTGGATGTGCAAGGCAACGAAGGATGTGGCGAATCGTTTTGGTACATCCCCGGAAAGTTCCGCTTTTGTCTGAATTGTGGTCAATTACATGAAGTACATGGCTTTGATGATCACTGGCAAGCGTTGCGCATCGTCTTCAAAGGCTTGAGCGAAGGTGAGTCACATCTGGACTTGCCCGCGCTGGGTGGTTTGTTTGCCACCAGCCAATGCCCAGCGTTGGACGCCGCCAGCCTCGACAACGCCCACCTGCTGGCCGCCATACAGAACCTGCGCTGGGCCAGCCACAAGGGTGTGCTCGCGCCGGTAGACTACCGCAACATGGGCCCGGAAGAGTTGGGCAGCGTGTACGAAAGCCTGCTGGAGCTGGTGCCCGAGATTGACCTGCCTGCGCGCAAGTTCGGCTTTGTCGGTTTAACCAGCGAGGGCAGCACGGCGGGCAACGCCCGCAAGCTGAGCGGCAGCTATTACACGCCGGACTCGCTGGTGCAGGAATTGATCAAGTCCGCACTCGACCCGGTCATTGAACAACGCATTGCCGCCCAGCCTGAATCGCCCGTTGAAGCGCTGCTCGCCATCCGTGTCATCGACCCCGCCTGCGGCAGTGGCCACTTCTTGCTGGCGGCCGCGCGCCGCCTGGCTGAAAAGCTCGCTCAATTGCGGGCAACGGATGGCGAACAAACCGAACAAGACTTCCGCCATGCCCTGCGTGAAGTGGTCAGCCGTTGCATTTTCGGCGTGGACCGCAACCCCATGGCGATCGAACTGGCCCGCACCGCCTTGTGGCTGGAAGGCTTTGAAGAAGGCCGTCCCTTGGGCTTTCTCGACCACCACCTGCAAGTGGGTGACGCCCTCTTAGGGGTGACCGATCTCAAGGCGCTGGAATTGGGTATTGCCAAAGACGCCTTCAAACCACTCTCTGGCGACGACAAGGAAGTCTGCAAGCAGCTGGCCAAGGTCAATGCCGCCGCCCTCAAAGACCTGGAGAAAAAGCGCAAAGCCCGTGCCTTTGGTCAACTGGATGTGGCCGGCAGCCAAGATAGTGGTCTGAAGCCTTTGCAAGCGCTGGAGGCGCTGCCAGAGAACAGCACCCAAGAGATCGCCGTCAAGGAAGCCGCCTACCGCGCGTTTTTGGAACAAGCCAAAACCAGCCGCCTGGCACACGCCGCCGATTTGCTGGTGGGGGCCTACCTGCTGCCCAAAAGAGAAGGCGCGGGAACAAGCATCCCCACCAGCGCCACGCTCTACCTTACATTGGAAGACGTGCCATTACCCGCCGACCAGCAAGGCGCGCTTGCCGCCGCGCAAACTGCTTGTGCCGAGGCACGCGTACTGCACTGGCCCTTGGCCTTCCCACAAGTGTTTGCCAGCGGCGGTTTTGATTGCGTGCTGGGCAACCCGCCGTGGGAAGTAATGCAAATGGGGGAGGAGGAATTTTTTGCTACCCGCGCCCCACATATCGCCGAACTTGCAGGGGACAAACGCAAGCGTGCCATAACAGAATTGCCGGAAACTGAACCTCGCCTTTGGATCGAATATGAAACTGCGTCTCAGCGTGTGGCCGCATCTAATAATTTTGTTCGTGAATCAGGGCGCTACCCACTGACGGCGGTAGGTAAACTTAATACCTATCCGCTGTTTGCCGAAACCATCAGCCAGATTACCCACGCCAGCGGTCGCGCCGGATTCATCGTGCCCACCGGCATTGCCACCGATGACAGCACCAAAGCTTTTTTTGGGCAGATCACCCAAAAAGGCCGGTTGATCAGCCTGTTTGACATCGAAAACCGCGACAAGCTGTTTGCAGCGGTGGATAGCCGTATGAAATTCTGCCTACTCACCCTTGGCCAAGCAGGAACCGCCGAGTTTGTCTGCTTTGCCGCCCAAGTCAATCAACTGGCTGACACGCGCCGCCGCTTTCGCCTCACGCCCAGCGAATTCCGCCTCATCAACCCCAATACGCTCACCTGCCCGGTGTTCCGCAGCGAACGCGATGCCGAACTCACCAAAAAACTCTACCGCGCCGCGCCAGTGTTGATCGAAGAGGGCAATCTCGACGGCAACCCCTGGGGAATCAGTTTCTCTCAGGGCTTGTTCAACATGACGAGCGACAGCCAATTGTTCTTCGATCAGCCGGTTGCAGATAGCTTGCCACTGTACGAAGCCAAAATGATCCACCAGTTTGACCACCGATGGGCGACTTACACGGCAGAGGGCGACAGCCGCGATGTGAGCGACAGCGAAAAAGCCGACCCCGCCTATGCCGTCACCCCGCGCTATTGGGTGAATCAAGCCGAGGTGGAGGAGCGCCTCGTCAAACGCGACCGCGAGGGCAATGTGATTTGGAGCTGGGACCGGCAATGGCTGATGGGGTGGCGGGATATTTGCCGCGCTACTGACGAACGCACTGTGATTGCGAGTGTGGTGGGGCGAGTGGGGGTGGGACATACGATGCCGCTATTTATGACCTCGCGCGAGCCAGTCAGAGTTGCCGCATTATTGGCCAATTTCGGCACACTAATTCTGGATTTTTGTGCCCGTGTCAAGGTTGGTGGCACGCATCTTACTTATGGATATTTGAAACAATTCCCTATCCTTCCACCCAAGCACTACACCGAAGCCGACCTCGCCTTCATCACGCCACGCGTGCTCGAACTCACCTACACCGCCCACGACCTGCAACCGTGGGCGCAAGACTTGGGCTTTGACGGCGAACCCTTCGCCTTCAACCCCACCCGCCGCGCTATCCTGCGCGCCGAACTCGACGCCTACTACGCCAAACTCTACGGCCTCACCCGCGACGAACTGCGCTACATCCTCGACCCCGCCGACATCATGGGCGTGGATTACCCCTCCGAAACCTTCCGTGTGCTCAAGAATAAAGAGCAAAGAGAATACGGCGAATACCGAACCCAGCGGTTGGTATTGGAGGCGTGGGATAAATTAGAAAATGGAGAATTGCACTGATGCTAACCACACTGCACATAAAAAACTTCAAGGCTTGGAGAGAGACTGGAACCATACGACTGGCGCCATTAACGGTCATTTTTGGTGCCAATAGTGCGGGCAAGAGCAGCTTGGGGCATCTGCTGCTTGCGCTCAAACAAACTGACCTGCCCCCTTCCGGCGTACCAATCAAAAGGAAGGAAGTCCAAGTTGAAGGTTAATCGATTTCTTTGCTTGTGACAGACCGAGCAGCATCGCCAGCGCGCTGGCGATGCTGCTCGGCAAATTGCGCCGGGGGTATGCG
>JBKDQE010000045.1:0-38896 GCA_046342195.1 Burkholderiales bacterium | reverse complement strand
CCTGAATGTTTATCACCAGCAAACCCGCCCGCTGGTCGAGTACTATGCCCGCTGGGCCGCTCAAGGCGGCAGCGGGGCCCCCATATACCGCAAAATCAACGGCTCGGGCAGCGTCTCAGACATCACTACCCGGGCCTTGGCGGCCCTGAGCCGAGGGGCTTAAGCATGGACATCGCGGGTCAAATTTTCATTGTCACCGGTGGCGCCTCGGGCTTGGGCGAGGGCACCGTGCGCATGCTCACTGAGCAGGGCGGTCGGGTTGTCATTGCTGACCTTCAAATTGAACGCGGTGAAGCTCTGGCGCAAACACTGGGGCATCAAATGGTTCGATTCATCCGCTGCGATGTCACTCAGTCGGTTGATGCTCAAAAGGTGATTGATGCAGCCACCTCTTGGGGAACTCTCAGTGGCCTCGTGAATTGCGCCGGTATCTGTCCAGCGGCCAAAACCCTGGGTCGGGATGGCCCCCACAATTTGGATCTGTTCAATCAAGTAATTCAGGTCAATTTGCTGGGCACCTTCAACATGATTCGACTGTCGGCCGCAGGCATGAAAAACAACAAGCCTGATGCACGCACGGGCGAGCGAGGCGTTTTGGTTTCTACGGCCAGCATCGCCGCCTTTGAGGGACAGAGAGGCCAGGCCGCTTATGCTGCCTCCAAAGGAGGTGTGGTCGGTATGACGCTGCCCATCGCCCGTGATCTCGCCAGCCTCGGCATTCGCCACATGACTATCGCCCCTGGTGTTTTTGAGACCCCCATGGTGCAAGCCATGCCTCAGAACATAAAAAACGCTCTCGCACGATCCATTCCCTTCCCCTCGCGCTTGGGTACCCCCACTGACTACGCCCGATTGGTTCAGCACATCATCACCAACGACATGCTGAATGGTGAAGTCATTCGACTTGATGGCGCCCTGCGCATGGGGGAGCAGTAGGGGGCGCAAGTAGAAAGAGAAAGTCAGTCCTTCTCCCTGTTTTTCTGTATTTTACGCGCCGGTGGGAGCCGAAATCTCATCAGCTTGGCGCTTAATTTTGAGGCTCTGAACAAGTCGGTTTGGTTTCAAAAAGTGCAGCCAATTTTTTCTTTGACTTGATGTTGCCAGACACCTCTGGCTTTGCAGGAACAGAAGGAGAATTTTCCCAGGAAGGTTGTGCGTGAGGGGTGGCAACATAGGGTTGATCAAAGAATGGATCCGGGGCTACTCCAGACCTGCTTGCCCTGGAAGCAGCGAGTGGGCTGTCGGGGCCCCCAGAAAAAATACGCTCACGCAGAGGCTGGTGTACAGGGCTTTGATCAAGATGAAGGGGTTCAATCTCCATTTTTTTATGAATCAGCTTTTCGATTTCACCTACCAGTTTCGCGTCATTGCGATCTCCTGTTGCTACAAGGGTGAACGCCAAGCCAGATGCCCCTGCACGCCCCGTGCGTCCAATGCGATGGACATAATCTTCGGCATTGAAGGGCACATCAAAATTAATGACCGCAGGAAGGTCGGCAATATCAAGCCCCCGCGCGGCGACGTCCGTGGCCACCAGAACATTGACCTCACCGCGTTTGAAAGCATCCAGCGCCTTGAGGCGCTCATCCTGTGATTTATCACCATGCAAAGCATTCGTACGCAAACCATCACGCTCCAAAGACCGGGCCAGACGTGCGCACCCCAGTTTGGAATTGACAAACACGATGACTTGCTTGACGCTCCGGTCTTTGAGTAATTGCCTCACAGCGGCACGCTTGTCGTCGGCACTGACCGAGAAAAACCTCTGCTCCACCTTGGTGGCGGTGGCATTCGGACGCGCCACCTCAATGAGAACAGGGTTTTGTAAATAAGTCTCGGCCAAACGCTTGATTTCGGCAGAAAAAGTGGCCGAAAAAAGCAAGGTTTGACGTTGCTTGGGCAGAAAATTCAAAATACGCTGTAAATCAGGCAGGAAGCCGATGTCGAGCATTCGATCGGCTTCATCCAGAACGACATATTCAACCTGGTTGAGAATGCAATTCTTGGCCTCAAGATGATCCAGCAGTCTGCCCGGCGTGGCGATCAGTACCTCGACCCCGGCTTTGAGTTCCACCGTTTGGGGCTTCATATCGACTCCGCCAAAAACCACTGTGGAGCGGAGTTGGGTGCGGCGTGAGTAGGTCACGATGTTCTTGGCCACTTGGTCAGCCAACTCGCGGGTCGGGGCCAACACCAGCGCCCTGACAGGATGACGGGCCGGAGAAGCGCTGGCATTTTCATGGGCCAGCATTTTTTGCAGCAAGGGAATTGAAAAAGCGGCGGTTTTTCCAGTTCCGGTTTGGGCCGCTCCCATGACGTCACGCCCAGACAAAACCACAGGAATCGCCTTGGCCTGGATGGGGGTCATGGTCTCATAACCTGCATCAGCGATTGCGTTCAGCAATTTGGCATCCAGAGGCAGGCTGTTAAACCGCATGTCAGGCAGGGTCGGGGTAACTTCAGGGGATTCATTGGGCCCAGGGGGCACCTGTTTGTTTTCACTCATACTTCAATTATGACGGTTGGCGCATTCTGATCGGCCCAGTAGCCCGCTGTATCAGGGTAAAGTGGGGGGTTGCGCATTTGCCCCCTCTTGTTTCCACCCTATGCTCCCTTGACTTTGATTTCAACATGATCCTCGTAACTGGCGGCGCCGGCTTCATTGGCGCGAATTTTGTTTTAGGCTGGCTGACCAATACCTTGGAAAGCGTGGTCAACCTTGATGCCCTCACCTATGCAGGTAACCTGGATAACCTGAAGGTGGTTCAACATGAGCCGCGACACCACTTTGTCCATGGCGATATTTGTGACCGGGCCTTGCTCGATCGCTTGCTGGCGCAACACCAGCCCCGCGCGATTGTGCATTTTGCTGCTGAAAGCCATGTCGATCGCAGCATTTATGGCCCGTCTTGTTTTATTCGAACCAACATTGAGGGTAGCTTCACTTTATTGGAGGCTTGTCGTGCCTATTGGTCTGAATTACCTCAAAACAAAAAAGAGGCCTTTCGATTTCATCATGTTTCGACTGACGAAGTTTATGGCTCACTGGGCCCCTCAGACTCCCCTTTCACCGAGACAAACCTTTACCAACCGAATTCACCTTATTCAGCCAGCAAAGCGGGCAGCGACCACCTTGTGCGAGCTTGGCACCATACTTATGGGCTGCCAGTATTAACCACTCATTGCAGCAACAATTATGGCCCTTACCATTTTCCGGAAAAGTTAATTCCACTGATGATTGTGAATGCGCTGTCAGGCAAACCACTGCCTGTTTATGGTGATGGCCAGCAAGTTCGCGATTGGCTTTACGTGACAGACCATTGTAGTGCGATTCGTGAGGTTTTGGCTCGTGGCAAGGTGGGGCAAACGTATAACGTCGGGGGGGGGAACGAAAAAACCAACCTTGAAATTGTGCACACTGTTTGCGCATTACTCGACGAAATGCAGCCTGATCCTGCTGGCAGTTACACCCGTTTGATCACTTTCGTGGCCGACCGCCCAGGACACGACCGGCGCTATGCCATTGATGCCCGAAAGCTCGAACGGGAACTCGGCTGGAAACCTGCCGAAACCTTCGAAAGCGGCATTCGAAAAACCGTGCGCTGGTACCTCGAGAATAAAAGCTGGGTCAATCATGTGCAAAGCGGCAGCTACCGCGAGCGCGCTGTCAATACCGACAACCGCCATAGCTAATCACATGAAGATTCTTTTATTTGGCAAAAACGGACAGGTGGGCTGGGAGCTGCAACGCTCTCTGGCCCCGCTCGGAGCAGTGATCGCGCTGGGCTCCACAAACCCTGCTCCCTTAAAAGCTGATTTCACCACGCCCGAGATGCTTGCGGAAACTATTCGTCAAGTATCTCCTCAGGTCATTGTGAATGCGGCTGCGCACACCGCGGTTGACAGAGCTCAGGGCGAACCAGAACTTGCACGCTTAATCAACGCCACCTCGGTGGGCGTCTTGGCACGCGAAGCCAAGCTCAGCGGCGCTTTGCTGGTTCATTTCAGCACCGATTATGTTTTTAACGGCGAGGGCCAAACCCCATGGCATGAAAATTCCCCCACAGGGCCGCTGAATGTTTATGGGCAAACCAAGCTTGAAGGCGAGAATATGATTCGGGCCAGCGGATGCCGGCATCTGATTTTACGCACCAGCTGGGTCTATGGCGCTCGTGGTGGTAATTTTGCCAAAACCATGCTCCGGCTTGCCGCCGAGCGCACGCATTTGAGCATCATCGGCGATCAATTCGGCGCCCCCACCGCTGCTGATTTACTGGCCGACCTGACCGCGCACATGCTTCGAGAGCTTCAGCGGCGCCCATCGATGGAGGGCACATATCATGCTGTTGCAGGGGGTGAAACCAGCTGGCATGGCTACGCCAGTCATGTCATTGAACTTGCGCGTGCGGCGGGTTATCCGATCAAGGTCCCTGTTGATGGTATTCAGTCCGTGGCCAGTCACCTTTTCCCGACCCCGGCTCCGCGCCCCCGCAACTCCCGAATGAACACACAAAAATTGCGGGATACTTTTGGCTTGCATCTGCCCCCGTGGCAAACAGGGGTCGAGCGGATGCTGGAGGAATTGAAATGCCTCCATTCCAATGCTACTCTGTAGTTCTGCTCTGTGGTTTATTGTCATTGAAGAAATTTTTAAGCTTCAGTGTGTGCAGGCCTTGAGTGCCAAAAAAACCGCGCGTCCGTTCATGTGCCCTCTGGAGCATACCTTACTGGGCTGAAGCTGTATGCTACATTCTCGCCCTTGGGCATGCGGCGTCTCACGCATGCCGGGTTCTTGAACGCCGGTGTGTGTTTGCCAATGTTTCCGGCCTCCAGCACCTATCCATCTTCATCGCATCTTCAATTTCATCCATTCCCCGCACTATTTTCATCGACGGCCTTGTTCGCCGTCTTTCAGCTTTACGGCCCTGTTTTTTATCCAGTTCAAAGAGTCTTCTATGAAAATTCACGAGTACCAAGGCAAAGAAATCCTTCGCCAATTCGGCATCCCCGTGCCCCGTGGCTACCCTGCATTCAGCATACTGGAAGCCAATGAATCGGCGCAAAAACTGGGCGGCCCGGTGTGGGTGGTGAAGGCCCAAATTCATGCAGGCGGCCGAGGTAAAGGGGGCGGGGTCAAGTTGGCCCGCTCTTTGGCTGATGTGACCCAGCTCGCTGGCGAAATTTTGGGTATGCAGCTCAAAACCCACCAAACCGGCCCTGAAGGCCAAAAGGTGCGTCGCCTCCTCATTGAAGAAGGCGCTGACATCAAAAAGGAATACTACCTTGCCGCTGTCACTGATCGGGCCACTCAAAAAGTGGCTATCATGGCCTCTAGCGAGGGCGGCATGGACATCGAGGAAGTCGCCCATGCCACCCCTGAAAAAATCATCAAGGTCTTTGTCGATCCGGCGACAGGCCTCACCGACGCTCAGGGAACCGAATTGGCCCGGGGAATAGGTGTTCCCGAGGCATCTCAAGCTCAGGCCATTGATATTTTCAAGAAGCTTTATCAGTGCTATATGGCCACCGATGCCAGCCTCGCCGAGATCAACCCCCTGATTCTCGAAGGCAACGGCCAGATTAAGGCCCTCGATGCCAAATTCAACTTTGATTCCAACGCCTTGTTCCGTCATCCTGAAATTGTGGCCTACCGCGATCTGGACGAAGAAGACCCCTCAGAAATTGAAGCCAGCAAGTTTGACCTGGCCTACATTCAGCTTGACGGGAATATCGGCTGCCTCGTCAATGGTGCCGGTCTGGCCATGGCCACGATGGACACGATCAAGCTTTTCGGTGGTGAGCCAGCTAACTTCCTTGATGTTGGTGGCGGCGCCACCGCCGAAAAAGTGACTGAGGCTTTTAAAATCATGCTTGCCAGCCCCAAGGTCAAGGCGATTTTGGTGAACATTTTTGGTGGCATCATGCGCTGCGACACCATTGCCGAGGGCGTGATTGCGGCCTGCCGCGCCGTCAATCTCAAGGTGCCTCTTGTGGTTCGAATGAAGGGAACCAATGAAGACCTCGGGAAGAAAATGCTTGCTGAATCCGGCTTGCCCATCATTAGTGCAGACACCATGGCAGAAGCTGCAAAAAAAGTCGTGGCGGCTGTTCAGTAAATTGGGCAAGGGCCCCACAAGGAAATACTTATGTCGATACTCATCAATAAAAATACCAAAGTCATCACCCAAGGCATCACTGGCAAAACAGGGCAGTTTCATACCCGCATGTGCCGTGATTACGCCAACGGAAAAAACTGTTTCGTCGCTGGCGTTCATCCTAAAAAAGCAGGTGAAAACTTCGAAGGTATTCCTGTTTACGCCTCGGTCAAGGAGGCGGCCCATGATACCGGCGCCACTGTGAGTGTGATTTATGTTCCTCCTGCAGGCGCTGCCGCCGCTATTTGGGAGGCGGTTGAGGCTGACCTTGACCTCGCCATCTGCATCACAGAAGGCATTCCCATTCGTGACATGCTGGAATTGCGCAACAAGATGAAGCAGAAAGAATCTTCTGGCGGCAAAAAAACCCTTTTATTGGGGCCCAATTGCCCCGGGTTGATCACCCCTGATGAAATCAAAATTGGCATCATGCCCGGCCACATTCACCGCAAAGGGCGTATTGGTGTGGTGAGCCGCTCGGGTACCCTGACCTATGAAGCCGTGGCTCAACTGACCGAGATGGGTCTGGGTCAATCCAGTGCTGTCGGTATCGGTGGGGACCCCATCAATGGCCTCAAACATATTGATGTCATGCGGATGTTCAATGATGACCCCGATACTGATGCCGTTATCATGATTGGTGAAATTGGTGGCCCCGATGAGGCTGAAGCTGCCAATTGGTGTAAAAACCACATGAAAAAGCCCATTGTAGGCTTCATTGCCGGTGTTACCGCACCTCCAGGTAAACGGATGGGCCATGCCGGCGCCCTGATCTCTGGTGGTGCTGACACTGCAGACGCCAAGCTCGCCATCATGGAAGAATGCGGCTTTACTGTCACACGAAATCCTTCTGAAATGGGCCGATTGCTCAAAGGGTTGATCGGTTGATTCCCAGCCTCTTGCATGAGCCGATTTTCCCTTGGGGGCTTATTTTCCAGTGGCAGCACCACCCTATGCCAACCTGAATAAACCCTTGAAAAAACAAGGCTTCGCCCCTTTTTTTGGCCCTTGATCGGCCAGTGAATCCATCATCTTGATGGCCAAGGGGCAAGCTGTTTTATCCATCGTCAGTGCGCTGAATTTCGGTTCAGATTCCTATGTGGCCTGCTCAGCTTGTTGCTCAATTCGTTTCACAGCGCTCTATTTTCTAGGTCGGGCATTGTTCCCCGGTGTTTGCTTGATCTGCATTTGAGGCTCAAAATCCAGATCAAAATTCCGTGAGCGAGGGGCATGTTGCCCGGCACTTTCATTGGCAGAGGTGGTCCCCGTGATGATCTTCGAAGCTGCGCGGTGGGTGGCTCTCGCTGTTTGTTTCCTGTTGTTCGCTTTTGTGGCGGCTTATGTTGTCTTTGGTTTGCCTCGCCTGCGAAATCAACTGGCCATAGTGATGACTGCCTTGTTGACGGTTCTCTTTTGCTTCGCTGCCACCTTGGCTTCGGGAGTCTTGAAGTTTGGGCTGTTAGGCTGTGCAATAGCCTTGGTGGGTGCTCAAGGCGGATGGTTTTTGGGCCGCAGGTCTTTGCGCTTTGGAACACAACAAGTCAAGCTCTATCCACTCAAGCCGCATATCACGCCACAAATTCATCCCGAGGCTTTCTCCTCGACGTTACCAGCGCCCATAGGGACGTCTTCCCCTTTATTTTCTTCCGAGGCGCTCTCCACAACTCAGTACGCAAAAATTGGCCCCTTTCAAATTGAGAAAGAAATCGGCCGGGGATCCATGGGGGCGGTTTATCTGGGGGTAGACCCCGCCGGGCGACATTTGGCGATTAAAGCGCTGGCCTTGGACAGTGATTTTGATGGCGATGCCTTGGCTGAGGCCAGGAGCCGATTTGTTCGCGAAGCAGAAACTGCCGGGCGTTTGCGACACAGCGATATTGTGAGTATCTTGGATGCCGGCGAGGATCGGGGCCTTGCTTATATTGCCATGGAATACCTTCAGGGCCATGATTTACAAGGTTACACAAGACAGGGGCAATTGTTGCCCGTGACCCGGGTTTTGCACATCGTTGCCCGCGTTGCAGATGCACTTGCCTACGCACATCGGCAAGGTATTGTGCACCGTGACATCAAGCCTGCCAATGTCATGGTCGATCTTTCCCGAAACATGGTCAAAATTATGGACTTCGGAATCGCCCATGTGACCGATGCTCAACGAACACGAACAGGTCTTGTTCTTGGAACTCCCAGTTATATGTCTCCAGAGCAGTTGGCTGGAGGGGCTGTCGATGGGCGTTCCGATATCTACTCCTTGGGCGTTATGTTGTTTCAACTCTTGACAGGCAGCTTGCCGCATCAAGCAGACTCCATGTCGCGGGTGCTCTATTTGATTGCCAATGAGCCCGCGCCTGATGTGCGAGTCATTCGTCCTGGGCTGCCAGAGACTTTGGCCAATGTGGTCACCTTGGCCCTTCAGAAGCAGCCTGAAACACGATACGCAGATGCAAATCAATTTGCCAGTGACCTTCGCGATGTGGCGAACTGCCTGGTGTCTGCCTCGGCCTCAGAAATGTGTGGCGATCACTCTTTGCTGATCATGCGCACGGCGATCAATTTGCCAGAGCCGCCTGTCGCAACTGATCCACAACTTACTCAAGATTTTCCTTCGACAGTCGCTGTCATGCAGTCTGACAAGAGGCACAATCACAACATCTGATCAAATTTTCTCAATCTGTCTGTACAAGCCAATCTCATGAATTTCGAGTTTTATTGTGCCACCCATACGGGGCGCGTACGCAGCAATAATGAAGACTCGGTAGTCGTCAATGCGCAAGCAGGAATTGCTGTACTTGCTGATGGTATGGGGGGCTATAATGCCGGCGAAGTTGCCAGTGGTATGGCAACTTCCTTCATTTCATCCCAACTGGGGCGCTGGCTTTCCGAATCTTCTGCCGAAGCGACCGACAGCGATGTCCGCCGCGCGATGGATATTTGTGTCGATAATGTCAATCGGGCCATTTTTGAGCAAGCCCAGACCAATCCTCAGTGCTCCGGAATGGGAACCACGATCGTCGTCGGGGTTTTTCGTGAGGGGCGCTGCCTGATTGGTCATGTTGGAGACTCCCGGGCCTATCGATTGCGTGGCAGCACCTTGACTCAAATCACTCATGACCACTCTTTGCTTCAAGAGCAAATTGACGCAGGCTTGATTACAGAGGAGCAGGCTGCTTTTTCAGCGAACAAAAATCTGGTGACTCGGGCTGTTGGAGTCGAAGACGCTGTTCTTCTTGATACCAAGCTGCATGATGTTCAATCTGGAGACCTGTATCTTTTCTGCTCGGATGGCCTCTCCGATATGCTGCTTGACGAGGCCATTCAAGAATTGTTGCAACCCCCTGAGACTCTTGAGGTTCTCAGTTCAAATTTGATCTCTACAGCCAATCAAGTCGGTGGTCGTGACAATATTTCAGTGATACTTGTGCGTGTCAGCAGTGAAAATGGTTCTGTACCTTCGCGTTCTTGGTGGCCCTTCAGGCGGGGATAACGACGAGTGTCTGGTTGCATCAATCTTGCTGCATTCGAGCGGCATGGTATCTCCGGGGCTGCGTATGCGAATTGATGAAATGTGCTTATCTGGAAACAATAAAAAGCGAGGGTGAATATGGGCAAGCTGGTCATTTCTCTTGACGGTGTCATCATCAAGGAGGTCCAAATCACCCAGGAAAAAACCACGTTGGGTCGTCGGCCCTACAACGATATCGTGATTGATAATTTGGCAATCAGTGGCGAGCACGCGGCCCTGCAAAGGCTCGGGGCTGACATTTTCATTGAAGACCTCAACAGTACCAATGGCACTTACATCAACGGAAAACTTATCAAACGCCAACTTCTTGTCCATAACGACACCATCGAGGTTGGCAAATACAAAATCAAATATCTCTTGGAATTGAGCGCCAACTTTGAGCGCACAATGATCATCCGCCCGCCAGCCAAAGAGGCTTCTGCAACAGCTGCTGGCGTAATCAATGCTTTTGGGGGCATTTCCTCAGTAGCAGCAGGTATTGCTCCGGGGCGCCAGTTGGCCCCCAGTTCTGATTTTTCCCCTCCGACAGGTGGTTTGAATCTTGGTTCTGGTTTGGCTGCAATTGCCACCTCTGTACAGCCAGCGTCTGTCAAGGTTCTTAATGGAGCGGCTGCTGGTCGACAGGTTAACCTCACCAAGGTAGTGACCACAGTGGGCAAGCCGGGTATTCAGGTGGCTTCAATCACTAAGCGACCTGCCGGTTATGTGCTTGCTCACGTTGAGGGGGCTCAACGCCCTACCGTCAATGGCAATGCGCTTTTAGGTGATAGTGTTCATCTTAAAAATGGAGATGTTATCGAGCTGGCAGGTACCCAAATGGAGTTTATTCAACTACCGCTTTGAACGTGGCAACCATTGACCCCTTGATGGCAAAATTCTTCATTTGCCAACGATAAGCAGCCTACAAAAATGTTGACCATGGTTGCACGGCGGTATTTCAGCCATGAGTCAGATCAACCCAATTTGATGATTCACGCCCACCAGGTTTTACATGCGTTTTCAACCAGAACCCACGTTTGAACATGGCCGGGGAGCCAGCATCTCTACGGCAGTTGTCCTGTGCAACCTTGGCACCCCCGACGCCCCGACGCCAGCGGCTTTGCGGCGCTATTTGGCTGAATTCCTCAGTGACCCGCGGGTGGTGGAAATCCCTAAGTTGATTTGGAACGCCATTTTACACGGCATCATTTTGCGGGTTCGGCCTGCCAAATCGGCCCATAAATACGCTTCGATCTGGATGCCCGAAGGCTCACCCCTTAGGGTCTGGACTGAAAAACAAAGCAAGCTGTTACAAGGCTATTTAGGTGAACGCGGCCAACATGTCATGGTTCGCTATGCGATGCGCTATGGCAGCTCCGGCATTCCTGACGTACTCAACGAGCTTCAGCAAGCCGGTGTGCGCCGTATTTTGGTGCTTCCACTCTACCCCCAATATGCCGGCCCCACAACCGGCAGCGTTTGTGATGCGGTGTTTCAGTGGGGCCAAAAAATTCGCCATTTGCCTGAATTTCGTTTTGTGAATCACTATCATGATGACCCAGGCTACATCAATGCACTGGCCCGCCAGGTGCGTAACTTATGGGCTACTCATGGCCGGGGGTCTAAGCTGCTACTCAGTTTTCATGGCGTTCCCCATCGAAGCCTGATGCTTGGAGACCCCTATCACTGCGAATGTCACAAAACAGCCCGGCTTTTGGCATCGAATTTAGGACTGCGGCCGGAGGAAGTTATTACCACTTTTCAGAGCCGTTTCGGTCGGGCACGCTGGCTTCAACCTTATACTGAACCCACCCTGATTGCCTTGGCTAAAGAGGGCTTGAAACGGGTTGATGTCATGTGCCCCGGATTTGCCTCCGACTGCCTGGAAACCCTTGAAGAAATAGCCCAGGAAGCCAAGGCTGCCTTCTTGGCGGCTGGCGGAACCGAGTTCAATTACATTACCTGTCTGAATGACCAGCCTCACTGGATCAGTGCCCTGAGCCAACTGGCCCAGCGCCACCTGAGCGGCTGGCCCATTGAGGCACCCACCCCCTCCTCAGAATTTGCTACTCGAGAGAGCCGGGCGCGGGCCCTTGGGGCTGAGCATTGAATATGGATGCAAATTAAGGAGTACTGCTGCTCAGCCACCCCTCTTCGGCCCAATCTTGCAATAAAGCCAGGGCACTGGCAGACAGTTGGTTGACTTGGGCCGCAGAGAGGCGGCGGTGGTCGGCTAAAAATCGCATGAGGCGGGCATCTCGGCCCGACGACCGATAAGATTCACCATTGATAAACAAGTGGCGCTCGTCGTAAAGCATGCGGGTGCGTGGGTCTAGGCAGACGCTCTGCTTGCCCTCCATGGACTGAGTATTTTCATACCAAGTGCCTGGTGCAGGCTCGCTCAACCACTCGCCCAGCGCCCGAGACGAGCGGTGAGGGTCAGACATCAAGCGTGCTACCGCGTTCAAGGCAAATTGTTGCATGGTGTCAGGAATGCAGGCAGGGTGAGCGGTGGCTGTTTGGGTGGGGTCCCGATAGAGAGGGCTGGGGCTGTGCCGAATATTTTCAGCCTGGCTGGCTGCGTCGTCGGCTTCATCTTGTGCCGCATCCAAAATGCGCTGCAAAACCTCGCGGGCAAATTCATCTTGGGCGGGAGAGCGAAAACCAATCGAACAGGTCATACACTCGCCTTCTGCAATGCCATCATGAGCCCAGCGCGGGGGAAGGTACAGCATATCACCAGGCTCAAGTATCCACTCCTGCTCGGCCTCGAAATCAGCAAGGATCTTCAGGGGCATATGGGGTAGCAAATGGGCTTGTTTGAGCCTTCCAATACGCCAACGACGCCGACCATGAACCTGTAATAAAAATACGTCGTAAGAATCAAAATGAGGCCCCACACCCCCTTGATCGGTGGCGTAAGACACCATCAAGTCGTCTAGACGGGCATCAGGCACAAAACGAAAGTGCGAAAGCAACTCATGGGCTGCTTGTACATACCGATCCACCCCCTGAACCAGCAGCGTCCAACCGGGTTGTTTCAGGGCTGGCCAATGCGTTCTCGAAAACGGCCCTTGCCTCAGGCGCCAACCTGTTAGAGGAGAATGTTCAATTAAACGCGCGCGTACATCGTCACGGGCTGCCAATGCAAAAAGCGCTTGGCGGCTCAATGGGGGCTCCACCTCGGCCATTGCTTGCCGTATCAAAAGTGGCTTTTTTTGCCAATGGCGCCGCATGAACATATTGGGAGTGAGGCCACCCAGCAAAGGGGTGGGCTCATCCACATTCATCAAAGGCAAAAGAGATTCAGAGGGTTTCATGAGCGTGATTTTTTAATGGGGATCACCACCTAACTATTCTTATCATCAACATCATCAAGCCCCAAAGTGTTTATAAACAGGCCTTGGTGCCCCCTTAAAAGCGACGCACCCAGGCGGCAGCAAAGAAACCATCCGTGTGATGCTCATGCGGCCATAATCGCAAAAATTGGCCACTGACGAGCCGACCTGCCTCGGCAACATGAGCCTGTTCCAGGGCTTGTTGCACATCGAGCGGCTCAAAGGTTTGCTGTTGAGCCTGAGTAAAAGCCGAAACGACTTCGTCATTTTCAGAGCCAAGAAGGCTGCAGGTGGCATAAACAAGGCGCCCTCCTGGCTTGAGAAGGCGAGCGGCACTGTGAAGAATAGCCGTTTGCTTGGCCACTAATTCTTGAATACTTTGAGGGCTTTGCCGCCATTTCATATCGGGGTTGCGACGCAGAGTGCCCAAACCCGAACAGGGGGCATCAACAAGCACACGGTCAATTTTGCCAGTCAGCCTCTTGATCCTGTCGTCTCGCTCATGGACAATTTGAGCAGGATATACATTGGACAGGCCGCTGCGTGCCAAGCGAGGCTTCAGAGCTGCCAATCGGTGCCCGGAGGTGTCAAAAGCATAGAGCCGCCCCGTATTGCGCATGGCCGCACCCAACGCCAGCGTTTTGCCTCCGGCACCCGCACAAAAATCAACCACCATTTCGCCCCGCTTGGCGTCGGTAAGCAAAGCGAGCAACTGGCTGCCTTCATCCTGAACCTCTAAAGCGCCAGACTGAAACAGGGCCTGCTTGTTGAGGGCGGGCTTGCCCTCAAACCTCAAACCCCAAGGAGAAAAGGGCGTGAGCTGGGCCGGGAGTTGAGCCGCCATCAAGGCGGACAGGGCATCCTCTCGCTTCATTTTGAGGGTATTGACCCGCACATCCAGGGGAGCCATTTCTTGAAGGCTGTGAACCAGAGGCCAGAACGATTCAGCCACAGAAGATTTCAGGGCCTCAGCCAGCCAATCAGGCAGGTTATGTTTGTATTTTTCAGGCAAGCCCTCAAGGTTCATGGCCTGAATTTGGTTCAACCACCCTTGCTCAGCTTCAGAAAGTGCAGCCCGAAGAAAACCGGCATTTCCTTGCCAGCCCAACAAAACAAGGCGCCGGGTGTGTTCACCATGGCCCGACTGGGCCAGGTGCTGAAACAAAGTGCGGCGGCGCAAGACGGCATAAACTGTCTCGGCAATACTGTGGCGCTCTCGGGGCCCTAAAGTGCGGTGACGGCGAAAAAAATCAGAAATTACACGATCTGCGGGAAAAGCAAATTGCAAGATATTGTGCAGCAGGTCGGTGGCCAGTTCAATCAGGGCGTTTGGATGCATATGAGCATTATCCTATTGATTGCTGCTCTCGAGGTCTTCATGCGTTTTGGATTGCCCGTACCTATCAGAGCGATTGCATGAGGGGGTGTAGACTACTTCCACCAGATCTTTCTGGGCGGCCATGACTGCGTCGATGTTTTTGTAGGCCATGGGAATCTCGTCGATGACATCGGCATCTTTTCGGTACTCCACGCCCTGGGTGGCTTGAATTTGATCGTCCACCGTAAAGCGTTTTTTGGCCTGGGTGCGGCTCATCACGCGCCCGGCCCCGTGGCTGCAGATCTCGAAGCTCTCGGGGTTACCCGGGCCACGAACAATGTAGCTGCGGGCCCCCATCAGTGTAGGCACCACCGAACCCACTGTGGCTCCGATTCCCACATGCACATCGGGCATCACGGCGATGTGCTTGAACACAATCGGTAGTTCGGCGGTTTTCTCAAGTTGGCGGCGCGCCTCGTCTTCCACAGGCACCCCTTCGGTCCACATTTTAATGGGGGCCCGGGTGGGGGAGGGGGTCGTATTCAGATCATTGAGGGTATTCATGGGATGGATGTCAAAATTTACCCGCACCCTCGCCGTCATGCTGCGCGTCATCGCACCATCCGGAGCATGCAATGAATGGCAGGATGGGATCGCAGACATTGGGGGGTTCCGCGACTGACGCGCGGAATGACAAGAGGGCGGTTGAAATGATGAGGCAGTCTGATGTCATCGGCCTCGATTGGCAAAATCCTTGCTGAGGTTCCTTGGATCAACGCGTTGGGCTCGAGGGTTATTTCCATGAGCTTCCAAGGCGCTACCTTCCCTGCTTGGTGGGCTCCAGATGTTCGATCTGGATCACAGCCAGTGAAACATTGTCACCCCCCCCACGGGCCCGGTGGCGGGCCTTGCTGATCAACATTTCGCTGGCTTCTCTTGCTGGGAGGGTATGAACAATGGCCCCCAGTTCTTGAGGGTTGTAATAATGCCACAGGCCATCGCTACAAGCCAAAAGAGTATCGCCCGGTTGAAGGTGGTCGAGTTTTTTGACCGCAATCGGAGGATCCTGAACTGATCCCAGGCAGCCCGTCAGGAGGTTGGACTGCGGGTGGGTGAGTGCTTCTCCTTCAGTAATTTGGCCCTCATTGACCAAGCGCTGAACAAAAGAGTGATCCAGTGTGCGTTGAATTAATTGTGTTCCGCGAAAATGATACACCCGGGAATCCCCTGCATGGACGGTAAAGGCATCAAGGTTCGGCAAGATCAAAACTGCAGCAAGGGTGCTGTGGGGTTCTTCTTCAGAGGTTATGGCGGTCAGCTTGATCATCAGGTGCGATTCACGCACCAGCATCCGCAGTGATTCTTCTGCATCATCTTGTTGGGGGGCAAATTGTTCAAAGAGCTGTCTTGCGGTCATCAAAACCTGATCTGCGGCTTTGCGCCCACCACTTTTGCCGCCCATGCCATCGGCCAAAACGGCCAAGATGCAGCCTGGTGTGCGTGGATGAGGCAAAATCTGAACTTGGTCTTGTTGGTAAGGCCGGTCACCGCGGTGAATTCCGGTGGAGGCAGAAAGACGGTAGGCAGTTGTACTGGAGGTCATGATTCAGGACTATAACCCCTTGGGCTCACACCCGAACGTGAAGGTCTTCACATGCTTATGGACGATAACCTGCACTCTCTGGCAAGGCGTTTGATTGAGCTACAGATCGAGCATGCCGATCTTGACAATCTTATTGATCAGGCCACGGGGCAAAACCCCCAAGATGAACTTGCAATTCGGCGTATGAAGAAGCGCCGTTTGCTGATGCGGGATCAGATTGCGCGGCTGGAAGCCGCACTCGATCCTCCGGAACCGGCATGACCTTGCTAAAAAACGAAGTTCGAGCGGTATTTTCAGAATCTGGCCCTCTGGCGCAATCGGGGGCTGAAAATTATCAATGGCGTCGATCCCAGGTAGAGATGGCTGAGGCCGTTGCGCAAACCATTCATGATCAATCATCGCTTGTGGTGGAGGCCGGTACGGGGGTTGGCAAGACCTTTGCGTATCTGGTTCCTTTGTTGCTTTCAGGCACAAAGGTGCTTGTCAGTACCGCCACCAAAAGTCTGCAAGATCAACTTTATCTGCGAGATCTTCCCCGCCTGAGCCAAATTTTGAATGTTCCCTTGGCGTCCGCCATGCTCAAAGGACGCAGTAGTTACCTTTGCCTCCATCGCCTCGGCATGGCTCGCCACGAAGAAATTCTTGGTCCCGGGTTGATCAGGACGTTGGCCAAGATCGAGCGGTGGGCGCAAGACACTCGCACAGGTGATCTTGCGGAAATAGAGGGCCTGGATGAGCGCAATAGCGTGATTCCACTGGTGACATCAACGCGTGATAACTGTATCGGCACAGAGTGTTCCCACTTCAAGTCTTGTCATGTATTTCGGGCTCGCCGTGAAGCCATGCTTGCAGACGTGGTGGTGGTTAATCACCATCTCTTTTTTGCTGATTTGAACCTGCGCGATACTGGGGTGGCAGAGTTATTGCCCAGCGTCAATGCAGTGGTGTTTGATGAGGCCCATCAACTGCTCGAAGCAGGGGTTCATTTTTTAGGGCATCAATTGGGTAGCGCTCAGTTGATTGATTTTGGGCAAGACATCCTGTGTTCAGGTTTATCGGACGCCAAGGGCTTGAGGCCTTGGGCTGAATGGGTCAATGAGCTTGAACAATCCATTCAGCGTTGGCGCCAGGCCTGTGTGGGCCCGGCGGATGCGCACCACCTGAACACCCGGCTGCCTTGGGCTCACAGAGAGTTTTTGCCAGAATTTGGTCAAGCCATGAATGATCTCGCCAAGGCTTTGCAGCAAATTCACTCAGGCCTGTCAACAGTGGCAGAAGCCTCCGCTGATCTCACCCGCCTGTGTGAAAGAGCAGCGGGCTTGGTTTCTCGGGTTGAGGCCTTTGCTCAGCCGCACGGGCCAAATACCGTGCGTTGGATCGAGTTGGGCTCGTTGCATATGCGTTTGGTGGAGTCGCCACTCGATATTCGAGCCACCATGCGCGCTCAGATTGATAAAACTCCCAAGGCCTGGGTTTTTACCTCCGCAACGCTCGGAGACGATGCTTCATTGTCATGGTTCACTCAGGCGGCAGGTCTTGAGGATGCGAAGGTGTTGCGGCTTGACAGCCCTTTTAATTATGCGCAACAGGCCAGGGTTTATATTCCGTCCGTGTTCCCTTTGCCTCACGATGAGCAGCATTCAAAGGCTGTGGCGGCATTGGCAGCTCGGTGTGCGCTTGCGCTGGCCGGGCGTACCTTTGTTTTGACGACATCATTGCGGGCCTTGAGATCCATCGCTGCTTTTCTCAAACAAGAGCTTGCGCATCATTCTGATGGCTTGAAAGTTCTGCAACAAGGCGAAATGCCCAAACGCCAACTGATTGAGCAGTTCATGCACACATCAGGCTCGATTCTCGTGGGTTCACAGAGTTTTTGGGAGGGCATTGATATTCCGGGCGATGCGCTTCAATGTGTATTGATCGACAAATTGCCATTTCCGCCACCGAATGATCCTTGGGTTGAAGCCCGAGTGGTTCAGCTTCAGCAAATGGGCCACCACCCGTTCACTGATTTATTCCTTGCCGAAGCCGCGATTGCCTTGAAGCAGGGCGCCGGGAGGTTGATTCGCAGTGAAACAGACACGGGCCTTCTGGTCATTTGCGACCCGCGTATGCGCAAAATGGGCTATGGCCAGCGGCTGAAGGCCGCACTCCCCCCCATGGCACATGTTCAGTCCGAAGCCCAGGCTTTGGAGTGGCTCCAGGCCATCAGGCCTGATCGTGCTTTGAACAGCCTGGTTTGAGATACGTCAGAGGTTTACCAGATTTTCCAGCTTCTCGAAGGCTGAAGTGTGATTTTCTCGCCCGAAAAAAAGCGGCTTTGAGGGAAATTTTTTTGCAAGATTCTCTGCGCATCATCGCGCAATGGTGCCAAGCCCAGTCGATCATAGCTGCCAGCCAAAAGAGCCAGGGCTTCTTCGCTGGAGGGTGAATCTGGAAACTCTTGAATAGCCTGCTGGGCCCGGTTGGCTGCCGCCACATAAGCACCACGCATAAAGTAGTACCGAGCGACATGCACCTCATGGGCCGCCAGTGAATTCAGGATGTATTTCATGCGAATTATTGCGTCGGGGGCATACTTTGACTGCGGAAATTGCTCAGCCAGTTGCTTGAGTGACTGATACGAGTCACGCGAAGCTTGCTGGTCACGCTCGGCGAGGTCTTGTTTGACAAAGTTGCCCAAAATGCCGAGATTGTCATTGAAGTGGATCAAGCCCTGAAGGTAAAGCGCGTAATCGAGCGCAGGGCTGGTGGGGTGCAGTTTGATAAAACGCTCAAGGATGACCAGTGCTTGGGCTTTGTCATTTGTTTTATAGAGCAGGTACGATCGCTCTAATTGAGCCTGTTGAGACACCAGAGTGCCAACAGCCCGACCCTCCAGTTTTTCATAAAGTTTAATCGCGCGTTCATAGTTGCCTGCTGTGGTTTCCTCGCGGGCTTCCGCAACAAGTTTTTCGTTACTCCACTCGGTGGTTTCATCAGTGGGGACGGAGGCACACCCGACCAACATGGCCAGTGCGACAGTGAACGACAGGTGGTGAATTTTGGAGGCCATGAGGCAAGAGCCCAAGAGTAAGGCCGCAAACTGCAGCTTTGGAGCAAAACGTGATGAATGATTATAAAGAACAGGTCGATCCGGTCGAACTGCTGCCTGATGAAGAAGCCAACCCCTTGCCAGACCAACAAGTCAGCGTGGTTGAGCCGGCCCAACATGGTTTACGGCTCGACAAGTTTTTGGCCCTATGGCTGAATGAGTTCTCGCGCAGTCATTTGCAAACTTTGATTGAATCAGGCCATGTTCAAATCAATGGCGAGGTTCATACGAGTTCATCCCGTCGGCTCAGTGTCGGGCAGCACATCAAGGTCGATATGATTCCTACTGCTCAAAGTTTGGCTTTTCATCCAGAGCCCATGGATCTACACATCCTCCACGAGGATAAGCATCTGATGGTTTTGAACAAGCCGGCCGGGCTGGTGGTGCATCCAGCAGCAGGGAACTGGACAGGAACCTTGATGAATGGTTTGCTGGCTCACCACAAAAATGCGCGCCTATTGGCCCGCGCCGGTATCGTTCACCGGCTTGATAAAGACACTTCAGGTTTGATGGTGGTGGGAAAAAGTGACGTGGCCGTGACGGCCTTGGTGCGTGCAATTGCCGCGCGGGAGGTTCATCGGCAGTACTTGGCCATCACGCATGGCCTGATGCCTACGGTACGCATGGAAGTTGATGCCCCGATGGCCCGGGACCCCCGCTCTCGAATCAAAATGGCCATCGTCCAGGGTGGAAAGCCCGCTCGAACGGATGTCGATCGCTTGGTTTTGGCAGGGGCATTCACCGGGGTTCGCTGCACTCTGCACACCGGTCGCACCCACCAGATTCGTGTCCACATGGCCAGCCAAGGAATGCCCTTGGTGGCAGATACCCTTTACGGCGGCAAACCCGCTTTGGGGCTTGCGCGCCAGGCTTTGCATGCCGAGAAGCTCGAATTTTGGCACCCTTTAAATAAACAGCGATTGAGCTGGAGAGTCCAGCCACCTGAAGATTTCTATTCCGCTTGGCAACAAATTGATCCTGCATATCAATTTCAGGCTGAATGAGCCTTCACATCATCGCCAGCCGTGTTGCCTTACCAGCATTCATGAAAGTTAGAGAGATTTTGCAGAGATTCCTTAAATATCATTGTCATTGCTCATAGACCGGGAGTATCATTAAAGGGTGCAATGCGTTCAAGCCTTCAAATACGATCTGATACCCAACTGCCAGCAAGGCGAGCAGAAAAACAGATGACAAAGCGGGTACTAAAAGCAGCCGATGTATCGGTTTGTCGGTCTGTGCTGGTTTGTATATGCAGCATCAAAAACAATGCCAATGTGCTCAGCACAACCAATATCTTCTTTCGCGGAATGAAAAAAACTGTGAAATGAAGAGCAAGACACTGCAGATGCTTCGGTCGGGTGTTAAGCTTGAATTGGCATTTTGTAGGGCCGGCACATCTGGCCGAGGAAATTGATACCGAATGAACACCCAGGATGCCAAGCGTGTCCTCGAAGCCGCGCTGATATGTGCCCGTGAGCCCATGTCCATCAAAGACATGAGGGCCATTTTTGCTGATCAGCTCAGTGCCGACAACTTGCGCTTATTGCTTGATGAACTCATGCAAGACTGGCAAGGCCGCGGCGTTGAGCTCGTGCCCCTATCTTCTGGTTGGCGGTTTCAAAGTCGCCCGGAAATACGAGAATACCTTGATCGGCTTCATCCTGAAAAACCTCCCAAATATTCTCGAGCTGTTCTTGAAACCTTGGCCATCATTGCTTATCGTCAACCGGTCACCCGGGGTGATATCGAAGATATCCGAGGCGTTGCCGTCACTGCTCAGGTCATCAAGCAACTCGAGGATCGAGACTGGATTGAGGTGATTGGCCACAGGGATTCCCCAGGTCGGCCCGCTTTGTTGGCCACCACTACGCACTTTCTCGATGACCTGGGCCTGAGCAGTTTGTCTCAGCTGCCCCTGCTTGAAAGTCAGGTGGCCTTAGAGTCCATCGGGGCACTTGCAGAGGCAGCAGCCTCAGGCTCTCCTTTGGAGAATTCCGTCACCAACCTTGATCAGGGGTCATCGAAATCAATTGACCGATCAAGCCGCTCAGCTTCTGAGGCTGGCAGGTTCGCAACTCCCTTGACTCAACCATTCATTTCCCACTCTCCCACAAGCGCCGAATACTTTGACTCTGTTGAGTTGCCTGTGCTCAGTGCGTAATTGCAAAAAATGAGGTATTGACCCTGTATGACTGCGCGTGAACTGCTCACAATCGTGTGGCCTGCCATGGTCGTGAGCAGAACGCGGCGCCAAATCTGAAGCGGTTGGCCACCGAAATGGCCCTACCCATGACGAGTCCGTCCGGTAACGGCGGCGCTGCACCTGGAATGGTTCTGAGTGCAGCCGGGAAAGTAACGCCTGTCAGAGACGAATTCGGTCTAAAAGACGGTTCGGGGCAGGAAAAGAACCGTGCGCACTTTCGTGCACATTCTTGATGGCAGAGTACACCATGACTACCAAAGAAACCCTTACCCCTGAAATGGGCGCCCCCTCCGTGACCGCTTCGTCTGAGATTCGCCCCGAGCCTCCCCTCACCAAGCCAGTTCGACGCCCGCGAACCCGTCAAGCCCCCATTAATTCCTCCTCGGAAGTGGTGGCATCCCCTTCTGCTGCTGCCTTTGGGTCAAGCTCGATTCCTTCTGAATCTTCAAGTGAAGGTCATCTACCAAATGAAGCCTCCGGGGCTCGACCCCGTCGCCGCAAAAAGCCCAGTATAGAAGTGGTTTCATCTACGCTTGCCCTTGGTTCTGCTGAACCTGCCTTGGAGCCCCCCCTTAAAGTTTTCACTTCTGGCAATGCTGATCAAGGTTCTGAGGCTGATTGGGCCTCCGGGGTCGAGGACACCACTGACGACGATGAGCCCCAGATGGAAAACCGTGCGCCCAGGCCTGAACCCGTCGATGTCGGAGAAGTGTTTTCTCAAGTCTTGTCGGGCGAATTCGATGTGGGCTCTCCCGAGTTGCCGCCTTTGCCCGCCAAGCGTGTGCTACTGCCTGATCCCGATGCGCCCAAGCTCCAAAAAGTGTTGGCCCAGGCCGGGGTGGGTTCCCGCCGAGACATGGAGCAAATGATTGCTGACGGTCAGGTTACTGTGAACGGCCACTCCGCTCATGTCGGGCAGCGTATTTCGTTTGGTGATCAAATTAAAATTGATGGCAAGCCTATCCGATTCAGCATCGTCGCTCCGCCCCCCCGGATTTTGGCCTATCACAAACCTGCCGGCGAAGTGGTGACCCACGACGACCCTCAACATCGTCCAACTGTGTTTCGCCGCTTGCCTCGTTTGGCAAAAGGTAAGTGGCAGTCTGTCGGTCGGCTGGACCTCAACACTGAAGGCCTCCTTTTATTCACCAACTCAGGTGATTTGGCCAATCAACTGATGCACCCTCGTTTCGGCGTTGAGCGTGAATATGCTGTACGTGTGCTGGGAACCCTGGAGCCAGAGGCCAAGGCCAAGTTGCTTGCGGGGGTTCCGATTGAAGGTCAGGTTGCCAGCTTCAAATCGGTTGATGACGGGGGCGGAGAAGGCGTTAATCGCTGGTATCGCGTCGTGATTACCGAGGGGCGCTACCGCGAGGTTCGTAAGCTCTTTGATGCGGTCGGCCTCACGGTCAGCCGTCTCATCCGCATTCGTTACGGCACGGTGGTCTTGCCCAGAGGGCTTAAGCGCGGCATGTGGGTTGACCTTGGCTCTCAAGATGTTCAAATAATTCGGCAATTGGCCGGGTCAGGAGTCATTCGCAAAGGACGGGAAGGCAGAGAAGGCAGGGAAGGCAGAGAAGGCAGGGAAGGCAGGGAAGGCAGGGAAGGCAGGGAAGGCAGGGAAGGCAGGGAAGGCAGGGAAGCTCGGGATGGTCGCCATCCGCGCCATCAAAAGCCTCATAGTCTCGAACCCAGGCGCCGATCCCCGGATCGTGGGCATGATCGACCCCCATTCAATCAAGCAGCACGCCAGGATGATTTCGACGACGATTTGGATCCCCGGCATATTCCTAACCCGCTTGAGCAAACTTTCGATAAGCGTTTTGTCAGTAAACCACGCTCCCCAGCCGGAGGGCGAGGTTTCCAGTATGGTGGTGGCGGCTTTGGCTCGGGCGGAAGCGCTCCCGCGCCCATCAGTAAGAAGGGCGGGCCGCGTGAGCCGGATCCCCTGCAAACATCGGTGGGCTACATTGGTGCTGAGGCTTTCCACCGGAAAGTCCGCGGCGGTGGAAAAGGCGGTGGTGGTCATTTTGGTGGTGGAAAACGGGGGCGCTGAGTGGGCCATCATGCTGTGGCGCGTTAGAATCAGCAGCTTTGTATCCCTTCTTGATTTTGGAGTTTGAAAATGGCGATTGAACGCACCCTGTCTATCATTAAACCTGATGCTGTGGCTAAAAATGTCATTGGTCATATCTACGCCCGCTTCGAAGGTGCCGGGCTGAAGATCGTAGCAGCCAAGATGACCCATCTTTCCCGTGGTGAGGCTGAGGCTTTTTATGCGGTGCACAAAGCTCGTCCCTTTTTCAATGATTTGGTCAATTTCATGATTTCCGGCCCAGTCATGATTCAAGTGCTCGAATGTGAAAACGCCATTGCAGTAAATCGCCAGTTAATGGGGGCCACTGACCCCAAAAAGGCAGAAAAAGGCACCATTCGGGCTGATTTTGCTGACAGCATTGATGCCAACGCGGTACATGGTTCGGATGCTCCTGAAACAGCCGCCCTCGAAGTCGCTTTTTTCTTTCCAGGCATGAACGTTTATTCCCGTTGAGGGTTTGAGCTTTGCCTGTATGCCCATCATGAACCCGGAGAACCTGCTAGGGCTTGATCTCAACGGTTTGGCAGCATACTGCGAGCGGCGTGGCGAAAAGCGTTTTCGTGCCACCCAGCTCTTTCGCTGGATCCATCAAAAAGGTGCGCGTGATTTTAGCCAAATGTCCGATCTGGCCAAGTCTTTGCGCGATAAACTTCAAGGAGCCGCCTGCCTTCCTGAGTTGCCAGTGCTCAGTGAACAAGCCTCAGCTGACGGCACCATCAAGTGGCTTTTTGATGTTGGTGCCGGAAATGCCATTGAGTCTGTCTTTATCCCTGAAGATGATCGCGGAACTTTGTGTATATCCTCCCAAGCGGGCTGTGCGGTAGGGTGCCGGTTTTGCTCCACAGGTCACCAGGGTTTCAGCCGCAATTTGACCACGGCGGAAATTGTGGGCCAACTCTGGTTTGCCGAGCATCATTTGCGGCAGCGGCTCAAACTGACTCCGGGCCAACGCGCCATCACGAACGTCGTGATGATGGGAATGGGCGAGCCTTTGCAAAACTATACTGCCTTGCTGCCTGCCCTGCGTATTATGCTGAGTGACCACGCGTATGGTCTTTCCCGGCGCCGTGTTACTGTTTCCACATCGGGCATGGTGCCCATGATTGACCGTTTACGCGAAGACTGCCCGGTTGCTTTGGCGGTTTCTTTGCATGCTCCCACCAATTCCTTGCGTGACGATCTTGTTCCGCTCAATAAAAAATATCCCTTGGACGAGCTCATGGCTGCCTGCTTGCGCTATCTCGACAAGGCCCCTCGTGATTTTGTCACTTTCGAATATTGCATGCTCGCCGGAGTCAATGACTCTGTTGAGCAGGCTCATGAGTTGGTCCGTTTGGTTCGCCATCGTGTGCCTTGCAAATTCAATTTGATTCCCTTTAACCCCTTCCCGCAATCGGGTTTGCAGGGCTCACCCAGGCCGGTTGTTCAAGCCTTTGCAGCCGTGCTTCAAGAGGCCGGCATGGTCACCACAGTCCGAAAAACTCGTGGCGATGATATTGATGCAGCTTGTGGTCAGTTGGCAGGAGAGGTTCAAGACAGAACCAGCGTCAAGCAAAGAATATCTCTTCGCATTGCAGCACAAAAGGTTCAACCTGGCATTGCGATGTTGGCCGCGACTGTTCAGAAAGATCAGGATCTATGAAAATTTTGCTGATGGCTGCATCATGTTTGGCTACGCTGGTCATCACTGCTTGCTCTTCAACCGGAGGTGACGGGGCGGGTATGGCGCCTTCTGCTGCTCAGCGTGATCGCACAACCGAATCAGATGAAAGTGCCGAAACGCGGCGTGCACGGGTGCGGCTCGAGTTGGCTGCGGCATATTACGCTCGCGGGCAGCTCGAAGTTGCTCTTGATGAGGTCAAATTAGCCTTGTCTGTGGATCCCAAACTTGTTCCCGCTTTGAACCTTCGAGGGCTTATTTATACAGGCCTCGCGGATCATCAACTGGCTGAAGACAGTTTCAATCGGGCCCTGCAGATTGCCCCCCGTGATGTCGACACCATGCAAAATTATGGCTGGTACTTATGTCAACGTCTTCGCTTTCATGAAGCTGATGTTTATTTTGACCGTGTTCTTGCTGCGCCACTTTACAACAATGCTCAGCGTACCCTCGTGGCCAAAGGCGTTTGTCAGTCTCGCAATGGCTTACTCGAAATTGCAGAGCAAACAATCATGAAAGCTCACGCAATTGATCCATCTAACCTGTTGGCTTCCCTGAGCTTGGCTGAGGTTCTTTACAAACGCGGCCAATACGAGCGAGCCCGTTTTTATATCAGGCGGATCAACCTTGATCCTGATATGGCCACACCCCAGTCTCTCTGGATAGCTGCCCGCATCGAAAAAAAGCTGAATAACGCTTCGGGGGTGGCTATTCTGGGTCAGCAGCTGCGCGACCGTTTCCCCCGGGCCACTGAAACGATTGCATTTGAGAAGGGCAGTTTCGATGATTGAAACAGGCCAAGTCTGTCACTCTTCAAGGGGGGTGATCTCTCCTGGCCTGCTGCTCCGCCAGGCCCGGGAAGCCAAAGGTCTTTCTGTTGCCGAGCTTGCCGCCTTGTTGCGGGTTCCTGTGCGCACTCTTGATGCACTGGAATCTGATCGCTGGGATCATCTCCCTGGCCTTGCCTTTACTCGGCCTTTGGCTTTAACCCTTTGTCGCTTTCTTGGCATTGATCCTGATCCTGTGATGAATGCCTTGCCTCAGATGCAACTCCATCGAATTGAGCAAATTTCAGAAGGACTCAATGAGCCCTTCCGTGATCGCCGCTTTATTTTTTCGGGTCGATCAGCATGGCTCAGCCACCCCATGACCCTTCTTGGCGGTTTGGTCTTGATGGCTGCGGCCTTATTGCAGCAATTACCTCAGTCTTTGCCGGCTGTTTCTGGTCGGGTTCATCATGCTGAAAAACCTCAAGGCTTGCTTGCAGAATCGGTTTACCAAGATGGGTTGGTTGAGGCAAGCCCGGAATCCCCATTGGTGTCGCCTGACTTTAACTCAACTGAGACCGAAGCCACAAAGGACCCAAATCGGGACCCTCTTGGTGAACTTTTGATGTCACTGGAGGCCCAGGATTCTCAAGAAATCAAAGAGAGTCAAAGAAATCGTGCCCTTGAATTGCGGGTGAGAGCCCCCTCTTGGGTTGAGGTTCAAGATGCTTCAGGCAAGATTGTGTTCAGCCGCCTTCTGCGACCAAGTCAAGACCCCGTGTATGTTGGCGGGACTGATCCACTCCGGGTCAAAATTGGTAATGCCAACGCCACCGAGGTGAGGTATCGAGGTCAAATTGTGGATCTCTCGACTGTGACGCGAGACAATATTGCCCGTCTTGATCTTCACTGAACCCATCAAGTGGGTCGCAAAAATCGAGCCACAGCGCTGACAAGAACAGATGATTTATTCTATATTTTACTTGTACTTGGTTGGCCTGTCTGAAGGCCGATGACTGCACACCATCGCTTTTTTTCGTCCTCTCCCCGGTTTGAAGGTTTTTTTCGGAAACAAAATCTCGCGCAAAATTGAGATGGCTTGACATCAATTTTAAGATGCCCGTTCCTTGGAGGAACGCATCAATAAACTCCCGTTTTTATCAGGTTTATCAGGTTCTTGGATATGCAAGGCACTTCATCATTGCGTCATCAGTTTATTGAACCCGCGCGCCCTTCACCAAGGCGCTCGCGTCAAGCCAAGGTGATTTGGGGTCATCATACCGTCACTATCGGAGGTGACGCCCCTGTACGGGTACAGTCCATGACCAATGTCGATACAGTAGATGTCATTGCTACGGCGATTCAAGTGAAAGAGCTGGCCCAAGTAGGTTCAGAGTTGGTACGAATCACCGTCAACACCCCTGAGGCCGCTGCCGCAGTGCCCTATATCCGCGAGCAGCTTGATCGCATGAACATTCAGGTGCCCTTGGTCGGAGACTTCCACTACAACGGACATCGTCTTCTCGCAGATCATCCTGCTTGTGCCGAAGCGCTTTCCAAGTACCGCATTAACCCGGGCAATGTCGGTAAAGGGGACAAGCGTGACAAACAATTTGCCCAAATGATTGAAACAGCCACCAAGCTCAACAAAGTGGTTCGTATTGGTGTGAATTGGGGCAGCCTTGACCAAGAACTGCTGGCTGAAATGATGGATGACAACGCCCGCCTTACCCGCCCCTTCGAGCCACGGCAAATCATGTATCGTGCCATTGTGGCTTCAGCGATCGAGTCTGCCCAGCGCGCTGTCGAAATTGGCCTCAATCCGGATCAAATTGTGCTGTCATGCAAAATGTCTGGTGTGCAAGATTTGGTAACGGTGTATCGGGCTCTGGCTGCCCAATGTGATCACGCACTGCATCTTGGCTTGACCGAAGCTGGTATGGGCGCCAAAGGTACGGTGGCTTCTGCCACGGCTTTGGCTCTGTTGCTGCAAGAGGGCATTGGTGACACGATCCGTGTGTCTCTCACGCCGCAGCCTGGTGAGCCACGAACCCAGGAAGTGCTCGTCGCCCTGGAAATTCTTCAGTCTTTGGGTTTGCGGGCGTTCAACCCCAGTGTCACGGCATGCCCAGGCTGTGGTCGAACAACCAGCACCACTTTTCAGGAGCTGGCCAAGCAGATCGACGACTACCTGCGAGCTCAAATGCCTCTGTGGCGTGCCAAATACCCAGGGGTTGAGGCTCTCAAGGTGGCGGTGATGGGTTGTATTGTCAATGGGCCAGGCGAAAGCAAGCATGCAGATATCGGTATCAGCCTGCCCGGTACCGGCGAGGCACCTGCGGCCCCTGTTTTCATTGATGGAGAGAAAGCTTTGACCCTGCGAGGCGAAGCCATTGCTACTGAGTTTCAATCCTTGGTAGAAAAATACATCGAGGATCGATTCGGCGCTCGTGCAGCGGTTCGTAGTATTTCAGCCTGATGGATAAACAGTTAACACCCATAATATGAGCAATCAAAAAATGGCTTTGCAGGCGGTCAAGGGAATGAACGATATTCTCCCGCCTGATTCTGCAGCTTGGGAGTGGCTCGAAAGCAAGGTTCGCAAGCTCATGGCTTGTTATGCCTATGCCAATATTCGCACCCCCATTGTGGAGCCTACCGAGTTATTTTCCAGGGCTCTTGGAGAAGTCACGGACATCGTTGAAAAAGAGATGTACTCTTTTCAAGATGCCATGAACGGCAACAAACTGACCCTCCGGCCAGAGAACACGGCAGGGGTGGTGCGTGCAGTCAACGAACGATCGTTTCTGCATGATGGCGGCAAGCGCCTGTATTACATTGGGCCCATGTTTCGTCATGAGCGCCCTCAGAAAGGCCGCTATCGTCAGTTTCATCAAGTGGGGGCTGAGGCCTTGGGTTTTGCCGGCCCTGACATTGATGCCGAATTAATTCTGATGTGTCGTAGTCTTTGGCGTGAGTTGGGTTTGATCGAGGGCCAAGATTTGCGCCTTGAAATCAACAGCCTCGGACAGCCTGCTGAGCGGCTTGCTCACCGCCAAGCCTTGATTGCTCACTTTGAAACGCATCGGGATCAGCTTGATGATGATGCCCAACGTCGTTTATACACCAACCCACTGCGCATTCTGGATACTAAAAACCCGGCCATGCGGTTGGTGGTGGAGTCAGCGCCGCAATTGATGAGCTTTCTTGGTGAAGATTCTCTTGCTCATTTTCGGGCTGTGACGGCTGCGCTGGATGCGGTGGGTTTGGCGTATCAAGTCAATCCCCGTCTGGTTCGCGGCATGGACTACTATAATCTGACTGTTTTTGAGTGGGTTACTGATCGGCTCGGCGCTCAGGGAACCGTTTGCGGAGGTGGCCGATATGACACTCTCATCCAGCAATTGGGTGGCAAACCTACGCAGGCAGTGGGTTGGGGTATGGGCATGGAGCGAATGTTGTTGCTCCTCGAGGCTGCCCAACTGTTGCCTGCGCCTCCAGCCCCGATGGTTTACGCTGTCATTGCTCACCACAGCCTGAGCATTCTGGCCATGCGCGTGATCGAATCCCTGCGTGGGCAGGGTATCAGTGTTCTGATGAATGCCACAGGCCCCAATGGGCAAGCCCGCATTCGTACCCAGTTTGAACGCGCCCACGACAGCGGTGCCCTTTATGCCCTGGTGTTTGGCGAAGAAGAAGTGGCTCGTGGCGAGGTCAGCCTCAAAAATTTACGCGATGCTTCGGTATCTCAGCGCAATTTGCCCCTGGATCAAGTTAATCAGTGGGCCAGCTCACTGATTCAATCGTAATTCGTGGTTTTTGAAACATACATTGCACAATCCCATTATGTCCAAGCTCGATCTCGAAGAACAAGAACAAATCGAACAAATCCGGGTTTTTTGGAGCCGTTGGGGCCACCTCATCCTGGGTATCTTGATTGTTATTTTGGGCTCATATTTGGCTTGGGTTCAATGGCAAAATCATCAGAACAGTCAAGCCATCAAGGCCAGTGCCATGTTTGATGAGCTTGAAAAAGTTGCTTTGGGTCCTGACCTGGTCAAAATGACAGAGGTTTTTTCTGATCTTAAAACCCACTATCCGAAAACAATTTACGCACAGCAGGCCGGGCTGATCATCGCCAAGTATCAATTTGAAGCCAAGCAACTCGATGAAGCCGTGGTTTCTCTGACTTGGGTGAGCAACAATGCATCTCTTGATGAGTTTCGTTCCATCGCCCATCTACGCTTGGCTGGCGTATTGTTTGAGCAAAAAAAGTATGATGAAGCTTTGCAATTGTTGGGCAAGCCAGCTCCAGAGGCTTTTACGGGTTTGCTGGCTGACCGTCGGGGTGACGTTTTGCTGGCCCAAGAGAAACACCCTGAGGCCATTGAAGCCTACACGCAGGCCTGGAAAGCTTTGGAGGCGCACTCAGGGTACCGTCGCTTGGTCGAAACCAAGCTTGGTACTTTAGGGGTGTCTCTGGGCGAAACGGGGTCAGTCCTTTCTTCGGCCCCCGGATCTGCTCAATGAAAACTCTCTGGAGTCACCAAGTTTCAGCCTTGGTTGCCAAGCTTATACCCTGTTTGCTACTGATTCTGGGGGCTTGCAGCAGCCCGGGCAAACCAACTCCCAAACCACTTGAGCCGATCCCATCTCCCATCACTGGCCGTGTTATCTGGAAACAAAATCTGGGCTCTATGGCGTTTCCGCTGTCGGTGGCCGTTCAAGGCAGAGACACACTGGCCCTGGCCGATGGCGATGGCCTGATTCGTGTCTTGAAGGCAGAGTCGGGGCAATTGGTTTGGCAGCTTCCGTTGGGTGAACAGTTGCAGGCTGGCGTAGGTTTTGACGGTCGTGTGGCGGCCGTTGTCACCCGTCAGGGTGAAGTGGTTGCTGCTCAATCCAGCGGTGTGCTCTGGCGCCAAGCTCTGCCAGTGCCGGTCGTTACTGCCCCTTTGGTGGCCGGTGAGCGCGTGTTTGTTTTGGCCAGCGACCGTAGTGTTCATGCCTTTGATGCCCTCGATGGCCGCCGCTTATGGGTGTTTCGTCGGCCCAGTGATTCCCTGACTCTGCTTCAGCCCGGTGTGTTGCGTGCTTCGGGTCGCACCTTGGTGGTGGGGCAGGGGCCTCGCATGATGGGCCTGGACCCTCTGAACGGCGCCATTCTATGGGATGTTGCCTTAAGCTTTCCGCGTGGTATCAATGAACTGGAACGTCTGGCTGACCTCATAGGGCCCTCAGCCCGGGTGGGTGATCTCATCTGTGCCCGTGCATTCCAATCAGCGATTGGCTGCATTAATACGCAGCAAAACACCTTGGTGTGGAATAAAAATTTGGGTGGCACCATGGGGGTAGCCGCTGACAATGACTTGCTCTACGTTGCTGATGCCAGTGACCGTATCAGTGCCTGGCGAACACACAGCGGTGCTTTGGCTTGGGCACGTGATGCTTTGCTGCATCACGGCCTGACAGCGCCCGCCCTGGTGGGTTCGAGCCTGGTCTTCGGGGATCAGGCAGGCCGGGTTCATTTTCTTTCGCGCCACAACGGCAAGGATCAACTCCGTATCGAGACGGATGGCAGCGCTATCGTGGCCACCCCTGTTGTTGTAGGCACCACCGTGGTCGTCGTGACCCGTCAAGGGGGCGTATTTTGCATACGTCCTGTTTTTTCTGAAAACTGAGGTTTCATGAAACCGGTCATTGCCATTGTAGGGCGGCCCAATGTCGGGAAGTCTACCCTTTTCAACCGTTTGACACAAAGTCGTGACGCCATCGTTGCAGACTTTGCCGGGCTCACCCGAGACCGTCACTATGGAGATGGGCGCCTCGGTGGGCGAGAGTTCATCGTGATTGACACCGGGGGCTTTGAGCCCGATGGTTCTAGCGGTATTGTGAAGGAAATGGCCAAGCAGACTCGTCAAGCAGTGGCAGAGTCTGATGCAGTTGTTTTTGTCGTCGATATCCGGGCAGGTTTATCGGCCCAAGATCACGATATCGCTCGCTATCTTCGATCGGAAGGTAAAAAAGTGTTGCTGGCCGTGAACAAGGCTGAAGGCATGGTGAATGCACCTCAGTTGGCCGAATTCTACGAATTGGGTATGGGCGAGCCTTATCCTATCTCTTCAGCCCATGGGCAGGGCATTCGCAGCCTTCTCGAAGCGGCCCTGCTTGATTTCCCTGAGGTTGAGCAAAATGAGGTGGGGCTTCACTCAGACCCTCATCGCCCCATTCGCTTGGCCGTTGCAGGGCGACCCAATGTTGGCAAAAGCACGCTCATCAATACTTGGTTGGGTGAAGAGCGCTTGGTAGCGTTTGACATGCCAGGCACCACTCGTGATGCTATCACAGTGCCTTTCGAGCGGGCCGGACAAAAATTCGAACTGATTGACACGGCTGGCCTGCGGCGTAAAGGACGGGTGTTTGAAGCCATCGAGAAATTTTCTGTTGTCAAAACCTTGCAAGCCATTGCTGATGCCAACATCGTCTTGCTGTTGCTGGATGCCACACAAGGTGTCACTGACCAAGACGCTCATATTGCGGGCTATATTTTGGAGAGTGGTCGCGCTGTGGTAGTGGCGGTGAATAAATGGGATGCCGTCGATGATTATCAAAAAGAACGGCTGCAGCAGTCCATCGACCAGCGCCTGGCTTTCATGAAGTTCGCCCCCTTGCTGCATATTTCAGCAGTTCGTCGGCAAGGTTTGTCAGCCGTCTGGAAGGTGATTTCCGAGGTGCATCAGGCGGCGCTACGCAAAATGCCAACGCCTGTGCTCACACGCCTTTTGCACGAAGCAGTCGAGCACCAAGCTCCCAAGCGGGCTGGCATATTCCGGCCCAAATTGCGTTATGCTCACCAAGGCGGCATGAATCCGCCCATTATCGTGGTTCATGGAAACAATCTTGAACATGTGACTGATGTCTATAAACGCTACCTGGAAGGGCGTTTTCGTGCACACTTCAAACTGGCCGGCACTCCGCTGAGAATTGAGATGAAGGTTGGCAAAAATCCCTTCATTGATAAAGATTCTTAAATTCTCTGCGAGTTTTACAGAGGGTCTGTGTTAAGGTCACATCCCCTCTTGAACTTTCAACACGGAACATATCGTGAGTCACAAAAGCCAACTTCTACAAGACCCTTTTTTGAATCTTCTGCGCAAAGAGCATGTGCCTGTCTCGATCTATCTGGTCAACGGTATCAAGCTTCAGGGGCACATTGAATCATTTGATCAGTATGTTGTCTTGCTGAAAAACACGGTCACCCAAATGGTTTACAAACATGCCATCTCCACGGTTGTTCCCGGGCGTGCCGTGAATTTCCATATTGCAGAAAATCCAGAGCAATCTTGACGCCCTCATGAAGCTCGCATCTTGCCATTGACTCTTCATCGTGGAGCGCTCCACCCGTCATTCTGGAAACCGTCGTCAGCGGGCTGCACCAAGTTCTGGTGACGCAGATTTTCCTGCTTTGGGCTCTGATCACCCTCACCAACTTTCTGTTGATGAGGGCCGTACTCCCAAAGAGCAACATGCCTTGTCAGGGGGTAGAAAGGCTCCTTGGCGGCTTGTTTTGGTCGGCCTTGACCTTGGAAAAAACTTTTTTTTCGATCCCGCCCTTGACGAGTTGTCGTTGTTGTGTCGATCTGCAGGCGACATTCCCGTGGCGCATGTGGTGGCGAAACGTCAAGCCCCCGATCCTGCCCTGTTTGTAGGCTCTGGCAAAGCCGATGAAATCAAGGTACTGGTACAAAGTTGTCAAGCTGATGGTGTTCTATTTGACCAAGCGTTGTCTGCGGCCCAACAGCGCAATCTTGAGCGACACTTTGGTGTCCCTGTTGCTGACCGTACTCTTTTGATTTTGGAAATCTTCGCATCAAGGGCCAAGAGCCATGAAGGCAAGCTCCAGGTGGAGTTGGCTCACCTGCAGTACCTTTCCACGCGCTTAGTCCGTCGCTGGAGCCACCTTGAGCGCCAGCGCGGAGGTATTGGCAATCGGGGCGGCCCTGGCGAAACTCAAATAGAGTTAGACCGCCGCATGATTTCAGAACGCATCAAGTCGCTCAAAGTGCGTCTTGAAAAGCTCAAAAAACAGCGACGTACCCAGCGCCGTCAACGTGAGCGAAACCAAACCTTCCGCGTCTCTTTAGTCGGTTACACCAATGCGGGAAAATCAACTTTGTTCAATGCTTTGGTGAAAGCACGAGCCTTGACCGCAGACCAACTTTTCGCAACCCTTGACACCACGACGCGCCAGCTTTATTTGCAAGATATCGAGCGTTCAGTATCTCTTTCAGATACGGTCGGTTTTATTCGCGATTTGCCGCATAAACTGGTGGAGGCTTTTGAGGCTACTCTTCAAGAGGCAGTTGAAGCGGACCTCCTGCTGCATGTGGTGGACTCAGCCAGCCCCACACTCAATGAGCAGATGCAAGAGGTGGCCAGAGTGCTGTCTGAAATTGGTGCTCAGAGCGTTCCACAAATTTTGGTTTACAACAAAAGCGACAAGCTCCCAGAAAACCAACGTTCGGGTGTCGGCCCAGATATCCTTGAAATTCAGGGTGTTCAGATGCAGCGTGTGTTTGTCAGTGCCTTACAAAATGAGGGCCTCGAAGACCTGCGCAAAATCATTTCCACCATGGTGCTCAGGCACTTGCAAGGTCTGGCTGACTTAAATCAGTCCGGGCCGTTTGCTTGCCATGTTGAGCCCGAAACATTTCCTTTTTCAATTCAGCATGACCATGAATGAACTGCATGCATTTCCCTCACGGAATTTTCAAGCGCGTATCCCTTGCGGGCCACTCAAAAAAGTAGCTCAGGCGGCTCGTGATTTCCTCTTCGAGGCCTTGCGTTGCACCTTGGGGCGCAGAATGTCTACCATTATTCTCAATGGCAACCGCCGTGGTGACGGCCCCCCCGATCTCGATGAGCTCTGGCATGACTTTAACCGTAAGTTGGCTGGCTTGTTTGGGCGAGGCTCAGGGTCTTCTCGTCCGCCTGAGCCTGATTTTCGGCAGGATGTCAAAGGGGCTGGCCTGGGCCTGGGCCTTGTGGTTGGGGTGGTTGCTTTGGTATGGGCATCAACAGGTGTTTTTATCGTCCAGGAAGGTGAGCAGGGCGTTGTGATGTCGTTCGGCAAATATTCCAAGACGGTTGAAGCCGGATTCCAGCTTCGCTTGCCCTATCCCTTCCAGTCCCATGAAATTGTGTCGGTCACGCGCTTGCGGTCGGTGGAAGTAGGCCGCAGCGCAGTGGCGGTAAGTACCGGCCTGCGGGACTCCTCCATGCTCACCAAAGACGAAAATATCGTAGATATCCGGTTTACCGTGCAGTACCGTATTAAAAGCATTACCGGGTATCTGTTCGAAAACCTCTCTCCCGACGATGCTGTGACGCAGGCTTCTGAATCTGCAGTGCGCGAAATTGTGGGTCGTAGCCAGATGGATTCTGTTTTATATGAGCGGCGCGACGCCATTCAAGAAGATTTGGTCAAATCAGTGCAGGCTCAGCTTGATCGTCTGAAAACGGGCATCCTGGTTGTCAGCGTCAATGTGCAAAGCGTTCAGGCCCCTGACCAAGTTCAGGCTGCTTTTGATGATGCTTTTAAAGCCGGCGCTGACAGTGAGCGCCTTAAAAACGAAGGCCAAGCGTATGCGAATGATCTCATCCCTCGGGCGCGTGGCGATGCGGCCCGATTGCTTGAGGAGGCCAAGGGCTACAAAGCTTCGGTCATCGATCGCGCCAAAGGTGATTCCGAGCGTTTTGTCAGCCTTCTTGATGAGTATCAAAAGGCGCCCGTTGTCATGCGGGATCGGCTCTACATTGACGCCATGCAGCAGATTTACTCCAGTGTCAGTAAAGTGATGGTAGATGGAAAAGGTCACTCCAATCTTCTTTACTTGCCTCTCGATAAGTTGATGCAACAAGGGCAAGCTGGGCCACCCATGCTTTCATCTCCCAGCTCGAACCCGGCGGCATCTTTAGAGACACCCTCCCGCTCAAATGGGAGTTCTGACCCACGCAGCCGCGACAATCAACGCAGCCGCGAGCGTGACAGCCGCTGAGTACAGAGGACACACGACATGAATCGAATTGGTTTTATTTTGGGTCTTGCCATGGCCCTTCTTGGCTTGCTTGTTTCTACCATGTTTGTGGTTGATCAACGCAAGTTCGCGGTGGTGTATTCCTTCGGGGAAATCAAAGATGTGGTTGATGAGCCCGGTCTGCGCTTCAAGTTACCTCCACCCTTTCAAAATGTCATTTACTTAGATCGTCGCGTTCAAACCCTTGACAGCCCTGATGCCCGCCCTATTTTTACCGCTGAGAAAAAAAGCCTCGTGATTGATTGGCTCGTCAAGTGGCGTGTCGCTGATCCCAAACAGTTTATTCGTAACAATGGTGCAGACATTCGCCTGGAAACGCGTTTGAGCCCAGTGGTACAGGGCGCTTTCAATGAGGCCATTACCCGGCGGCCTGTTCAGGCTGTCTTGGCCACTGAGCGTGATGCTGTGATGCAAGACGTTCATTCCCGACTCAAGGAGGAAACAAAGGACTTCGGGATTGATATCGTCGACGTACGCATTAAACGAGTAGACTTTGCGCCTTCCGTGACAGACTCGGTTTATCGCCGGATGGAGTCTGAGCGCAAGCGTGTGGCCAACGAGTTGAGGGCTAACGGTGAAGCCGAGAAAGAAAAAATTCGCGCCGATGCAGATCGTGAGCGTGAAAAAATTCTTGCCGAAGCTTATCGTGAGGCTCAAATTATCAAAGGAGCGGGTGACGCTGAAGCCGCCGCCATTTTTGCCAAGGCTTTTGGCCGAGACCCCCAGTTTGCTCAGTTCTACCGAAGCTTGGATGCCTATAAAGCCAGCTTCAAGCAGCGTTCCGATATTTTAGTCATTGACCCAAACAGTGACTTTTTCAGGGTATTCCGTAACGGCTCAAGCGGATCTGGAAAGAACTAGCACTTCGTTCCATCTAAAAGGGCTTTGTTGTATAAATTAATATCAGCGCGAGATCGCCCCTGCCCCAGATGGACTGATGCCATAACATCCACAGGCGCCATGGTCGGTCGGCCAAGAAGTGTGAAGCGGTTGAGCAAGGCCACACGCCATGCAGATCCACCACCTGATGCTCAAACCTGCGAGCCCATGACCCGCTTGCCTCGCCGCTTGAAGCAGTGCATTTTGGTTTCAATCAAAGGACTTTGATAGAATAAGCATGAAAACCACTGGCCTTAAACGATTTGCTTCATTTACCGGCTCCATAGAGTCATTCTCTCCCGGGTCCATCAAAACGTTTTTCCATGAGTCTGCAAATAGAGTGCGAACTTAAAGGCGACGGTGGTTCTTCCATGTCTGAGACCCAGCAAGTCAATCGGGGTACGTCCACAAGTTCTGCCACTGAATTTGCACGACACGCCCTTGACTGGCTTCAAACACATGCGGCACCTTTGAACATTGGGAGTGTTTTGTATGCTCCTGAACACGCGTATCGTTTTGCCCCTCTGGCTCAGCGTTTTGGTCTTGAGGCCCAGCCTGATGGTGGCTGGCTCAAATTGCGTCAACCACGCTGGCAGCTTTCTTGGTGGCCTTCAAGCCATTGGTCTTCATCGTGGGCTGATCTTTTCGAGGCCTGCTTTGGCCACCGCATGGAAGAGGCTCATTGGCGCTGGAAATACGGATCATCTCCGGTGGCCGGGGTGGGTGTTCATAACCTAGAGGGGCGTTTGGTTGCTTTTTATGGCGCCATGGCTCGCCGCGTTCTTTGTCAAGGCCAGCCGGCCCTGATGGCTCAGGTGGGTGATGTCATGGTGGCTCCGGCTGAGCGTGGCCTCTTGACAAAACAAGGCCCCTTTATGCTGGCTGCCGCCACCTTCATTGAACAAATGATGGGGCAGGACAGGCCCTATTTGCATGCCTTTGGCTTTCCCAACCCCAGAGCGATGCAGGTGGCTCAACGTCTGGGTTTATACAAGGCGGTGGATGAAGTTCTTGAGTTGTCCTGGAGTGTTGGCCCTCAAAAAATTCCTTTTGCCTATCAAGTCAGGCCTTTACGCCACACTGATGAGTCAGCGGTTCAACGTTGCTGGGCTGACATGGCGGCGTCTTTGTCGTCCTCTGTTCTTGGTGTTCGTGACTGGGCTCAAGTTCGTCAGCGGTACCTGGAGCACCCCTTGATTCACTATCATGCTTTGCTGCTTGGATCTCGTTGGTGGCCTCGGCCCATCGGGGTGGTGATCTTGCGCGACCACGCCGAGGCGGGCCTCGAATGGATGGATTTTATCGCAGCCAAAGAACACCTTCCCCTGTTATTGAAAGTGGCCCTGAACCATGCTCAACAACTGGGCCGTCAGCGGCTGTTTGCCTGGGCCACCGCCAGCCACCTTACTCTGTTTGACCATCATGATGTACAGACGCGTTCGATGGATGTTTGCGTACCCGGCAGCTGTTGGCCCCACGGGCCCTCAGCGGAAGCTTATCGAAACGCCTGGTTTCTTATGGGGGGCGATACAGATTTTCGCTAAGGAAACGCTGAATAATACAGACTGAGCCCTGAACTTATAAAGCACCATAAAGACACGACCCAAGATGCTCCAGTAACTGAGCTTTGCAAGTCATTAATTTGCGCAGAAGAATACAGGACATTCTTGTGACGACAGAATCTAACGTTTTTCCGATAAAAAATATTATGGCTATCGCCTCTTCATCAGGAAAAGCATGCCGATTTTCGCAGTCTGTTCGGAAAAAGAACTACACCTATTCACCCGGCAATTAACGTTTATCTGAAGCGGCATATTTGACTCTGGGGTCATCGAAGTACGAGCGCACGCGTTTGGGCTCTTTTTCCAGCAAATCCATAGGCGCCTTTGTCGCCTCCTTGAGCTTGTCTTTGGTGCGCGTCTGTACCCTTGAGCCCAGCGTGTACTTCAGGTCGGCATTGAGTCGCTCGTCGGGGTTGAGATCGGGACTGTAGCTGGGCAGGTAGAACACCTCGATCTGGGCTGTACGCTGGGCCAACGTAAGCGCGCGCCAAACTCATCTTGACCCCTACGCGAAGCTCTGCTCAGGTTTGGAGGGGGGCGTCCAGCGGTGCGGCAGCAACTCAGCCAATCGGCTGTTGGGCCAGGTGGGGAGTTGGGTGAGGATGTCTTTGAGATAG
>JBKDQE010000044.1:0-36746 GCA_046342195.1 Burkholderiales bacterium | reverse complement strand
CCGCCGCTGTAGAAATTCGAATCAAAAAACGTACCTCCCGTGGGGAGCAGGGCGAAGTGGCCATTGCCTTTGCTTCTTTGGATGAGCTCAATGGCCTGCTCGACAAGCTCGGCTTGCCCGCCCACTGAGGCCCCGCAAGATGGTCTTGCACCATGCGCACAGCGCGTTCGCGAACCTCAGGGAAAAAACGATTTGATTTCTTGCTCATGACTCCATCTTCTCAAAGTCAGGAGCCTCCTCAAAATCCGGCGCGATTCAACGGTTTACAAGGGCAAGGTCACTCAATCCAGAGGAGCGCTTAAATGCAGACCTCAAGCACGCGATCACATCAAAGGTGCCCGTACGAACAAAAGCAAAAATCAGGCAAGCCGCGACGGAGCACATGACGATGCTGGAGAAAACCCCCGAGCGGGTGAAGAAATATTTCAGTGACCCCAAAGTCGCTGACGCCGATTCATGAATAACTCGTGCTGGATCAATAGGAAGGCACAGAAACTTTCTTAAGAGGCTTGAACGCACTGCACAGCCCCCACACGCCCAAAACCAAGGCCACACAGGCACCACTTGGCGCATCCAGCCACCATGACAGCAACAAACCAACTGCTGCTGCGGCCAAGGTACTGCTCACTGCCAGCCACCAAGCGGCACCCGAGCGAAACCACAGCCCGGGTGTGATCAAAGCGACGAAGACCACAAAGAGGCCTAGCACAGGAACGACGATGCTGGCCACCAAAGCGAAGATCACATAGAAGACCTCATCTCGCCGTAACCACTGAGCGCTCCAGCGCTGCAGCAACGACATCAGCGCCGCGCACACACCCAATAAGCCCACTTGCCACCAGCTCGCCCATAGAACATCGGCAGCGAGCAACCCGGACAAGCGCTCACGACCATGGGGGTCTTGTCGGGCACCCAGCAACGCCAGGCTCGCACCCATCACGTACACGAGCCCAATCAAGGCTTCACGTTGAGTGGGCCAACGGCGGGCCAGTATTGCGACCGCGGCGGCGCAGATCAAAGCGCCGGCGGCTGCGATGAGTTGGGTGGTTAGGAATGAAGGATGGTCTGTGAAGGCCGTCGCCCACAGTGCCGCAGCCGCCGCCGATTGGGCCACGGCCAGGTCAATGAAAATGACCCCGCGCGAGAGCACCTGAGCACCCAACGGGGCCAGGGCCAGCACGCCGAGCAACAACGCCAAAGCAGGCGCAACAAACCACCATGACGCCAAAGCCTGCACCCACCACGGTGACCCGGAGAGCAAAGCAGCCGACTCCATGCGTTAGCGCTCCACCGTTTTCAGCAACTCGTCCAGCAGTTGGTCGAGCCACAGGCCCAGAGCATCAGGGGCGTTCACGTCTGGCACGGTGGCTGGCAGCAGCAGCAAAGGCAGCTTGCCACCCAACTGGCCCACTAGCCAACGTGCGGAGCGCGGGTCTTGGTAGCTGGACACCACCACGGCCAATGGCGGTTGGGGGCGCAGTTGGTTGAGCAGCCGCTGCAAATGGCCGGGCGTGGGGGCCATGCCGGGCTGGGGTTCCAAGTCGGCCACTTGTTTCAAACCCAGCCAGCGCCACAGGTAAGTAAAACCGCTGTGCTGGGCAACCACCTCCCGGCCCCGCAGCGGCGCAGCGCGGCGTTCCCAAGCGGCGATGCGTGCCTTCCACGCGGTTTCAAATTCTGCTTGGCGTTTGGCTATTGTTTGTTTTTGCGCCGGTTGCAGTTTTTGCAGCTGCTCAGACAAGGCTTGCGACACCACCAGGATGCGGTGCGGATCGGTGTGCAAATGCGGGTTGCCTGCGGCGTGTACATCGCCTGCGAACGGGCTTCCGATGGCACCGGGTTGGGGGTCGATCAACACCACGTTGTCGGCGGCGTAAAACATGCCGGGCGCGCCGTCTTGCACTTTGGCGTTACCTGCTCGCTGCTGCAGGGTGGGCAACCAGCCTGCTTCCAGTTCTGCCCCGGTACACACCGCCACATCAGCGGAACGCAGCTGGGCAATCAGCGCAGGCCGGGCCTCGATGTGGTGGGGGTCTTGCCGGGCATGGGTGGCAACGAAGATCTTGGCTTCGGGCAGCAACACCCGCGTCAACGCGGCCCATTCGGGTTCGCAAGCGAACACGGTTTGGGCCTGGGCCTGGGCTTGGGTCGAGTGGGCCACCAAGCACAAAGCCATCCCCGCGACACGGGCAGTGAGGCGATCAATACGAATGCGCACCATGGGCTCCAAAGGACAGGACGTACTGCAGTTGCACCGAACGATTGGCCGCGTCTTCGATGCCCTTGGCATCACGCTGCTGGGTGTATTGCAGCCGCAGCGACTGCATGTGCGTGGGTTTCCACGCCAGCATGACGGCGTTTTCGCGCAGTTGGCCGCCATGGAAATGGTCCTCATGCGGAATGCGCACCTTCAACTCGTCGCTTCGTGCACCCACTTCCCACGATGGTGCAAAACGCCACACGATGCCAAACGAGGTGGCCTCGTGCCGGTCTGATGAGCGAGCAAAACGGTTCAAGTCCGTCACACGGGCCCATTCCACATTCACACGCACTTGTTGCTCACGGTTGTTGCCACCCGGGGCCCACTTCCAGGTGAAGTCCACCAGATTAGTTTTACGGCCGCTGAACTGGGCACCGTGGGCATGGCTGTGGTCATGGCCATGGTCGTGGCCTGTGCCCGTGTCTTCTTCGTGTTCTTCTTCCAAGGCGGCTTCGCGCCGGTTGCGCAAATGGGATAGGCCGAGTTGCCAGCTGTGTTCGTTGTTCAGGTCGGCACCGAGTTTGGCGGTGAAGGTGATGGCGCCGGGGCTGTTGCTGCTGGCCGCTTCTTCCACCAGTTGTTTGCCGCGAAACACCTCGGTGCCCAGGCTCAAGTAGAACGGCGTGGGCGCAGTCCAGTTCAGGCGCAGGCCGTCGTCAAACCAATGGCCGCCCAGGAAGGCGCGGTAAAGCAAAGGCCGCTCGACAAAATCGTCTGCATGCGGGTGCTGCTCATTCAGATAGCCGATTTGTGAGCCGAAACGCCCCGCACGCACTTGAAGCCCCATTGGTAAAGTGCGGGTTTGAATCCAAGCTTCTTCGAGTTCGGCTTCCACTTTGCCGTCGTGGCTGTGGGCTGCCGCGCCAAACTGCGCGCTGAAGTGGCGGCCCAGCGGCCCGCGTGCGACCACATCGCTGTGGCCCAGAGCCAAACCTTGTTCGCGCTGGCCTAAAGCCAAGGAACGTGTGGTGTGGGCCACGTCCAGGACGGCACCAAACTCCCAGCCTTTGGCGCCGTGGTTGGACTGGGAGGTGGTGGCTGTTTGGGCTTGTACCGAAAGCGCAGTCAGTGCGGCCGCGAATAGGCTCAGTTGGATAATCGCTTTCATCGCTTAATCCCCAGCCACACGGCATTAGAAGGCGTGTAGCCCAGGTCGCGGCGAGCGGCAATCGCATTCGTGCTACTGTTCAGCACCACGAGTTTTTGGTTTGCAGGGTCGGTGATGTAGACCTCGTCACGGGCGCCGTTGGCGGTGATCACAGGCCAAGGAGCGGCTGTTGGCATCACAGGCACGGCCCCCGTGATGCGGGCGGCGTTCACCCAGGCATTGCCTTGGCGCTGAAATACGATCAAGGTGCCCGCGTTGTCAAGGATGTAAAAACGCGTGCCGCTGCGGTCAAACCCATGGGCACGGCGAACGGTGCCTGTGGTCCAGCCGGTGGGTTGCAGCTCGGTCGCGCTGCCTGAGTCGCCACTGATCGCATAGAAGCGTGTCGTGACCGGGGCTGGTGCCACACCTTCGCTGGCGATGCCAATGAACTGCCCTGGCAGTTGGGGATGGCCCGCCAGGGTGCCAACGCGCAGCGGGGTGCTTACTTTCTGATCGGTCACGGCGCTGCTGCTGGTGTGTTTGACCAAGAGCACACCGTCCAAACAACCTGCCACAGTGTAGATGCCAGAAGAGTAGCTGCCGTGCATGCCGTTGCAGCGTGTTTCGAGCTGTCGGTCAAAGATATAGCCACTGCCGCTGCGTTGATACAGATTCAAATGGGTTGGTAAGGTGTCGGGTGCATCTGCCGCACGCGAGACGGTCAGCAGTTTGTTGTCTACGGGCTCGCCCAGACCATGAATCGGGGCGCTGAGGTCCATGCTGGCCACCACCTGTCCCGATGCGATAGACGACTCCGTGATCAAACGCACTCCGGCATTTTGAATCGGTGTGGCTGTGGCATTGCCGTCCATGAAAAATGCGGCTTGTTTGCCTTCTTGCAGGTCATAATGGGTGGGTCTGGCGCCGGCGAGTTTGAAGCCCATCAACTTCGACGCCTCCTTGTAGTCGTGCAGATGGTCCGCATGGTCTTCCTGCCAGATGCCGCCGTCTATAAACTGAACTAGGTCCTGGGTGCGCTGTATGGCCACGGCGTAGCGGCCACCAGGGCTGGTATACAGCCCGGAAGGCTCGTTGTCGAGTGTGTGGGTGGCTTGCACGGTGTTGCTGTCCAGATCATGAATGCGCAAGGTTTTGGCTTTGCTCTCAGTGAGTGCGATGCGACCTGAGGTGTCGAGGATCACCGCGCTGTCGTGGTCAGTGTTGGCACCGCCGCCGCAGGCTGCCAACAAGGTAGCGGCAGCCAAGGCGGTTAGTGCATGGCGGAAAGGTTTGAAATTCTGGTTTTGCATGGGACGATTTCCTGAAAAAGCGGGTGGGAGATGCAACGGTTCAAAAAAGGCTACGCGGCAGCGGCAAAAAATCAGGCCGGGACGGCTTCACTGGACTGCTGCCACTGTGGAAACGGATCAGGCAAATCGGCCCAGAATTTTTTGCCTTTGCGGGTTTCCGTGAAATTCAGGTGCATGGCTTTCCACGCCGATTCGATGGCGGCGCGGTCCATGCCTTTGCCGATGAAGACCACTTCATTGAGCCGATCGCCGTGGGGCTCTTTCCACCGGGCGTCAATGTTGCGGCGCTCGTCAGTGCCTTTAGCGGGCCAACGCTCACGCGGTGCGGCCGCCCACCAGCGTCCAACCGGCTCGTGGGTGGCGGTGTTGCCTGCACGGGAATAGTTCACCACCCACTCAGGACGGCTGGCCAGCCACACATAACCTTTGGCCCGAATCAGCCCGGACAGTGGTTTTTCCATGAAGTCGGCAAAACGCTGCGGGTGCAGTGGCTCGGGGCTGCGCAGCACGAAACTCTCGATGCCGTAGGCCTCGGTCTCGGGCAGGTGTTTGCCTTCCAGCTCGCGTGCCCAGCCCGGATTGCTGCTGGCCCGCTCCAGATCAAATCGGCCAGTTCCCAGCACAAGCTGCAGCGGCACCTTGCCGTGGTCGGCATAGATGATTTGCGCCACCGGGTTCAGGGCTTTGACAACGGCGGTGACCTCGTCGCGCCGCGCGGCATCGACCTTGTCGATTTTGTTGACCACGACCACGTCGGCAAACTCGATCTGCTCCGTGAGCAAGGCCGCCAGCGTTCGGTTGTCTTCATCACCCGCCACTTCACCACGCTGAGCCAACAGGTCAAAACTGCTGAAGTCGGCCAGCAGGTTGTGGGCATCGACCACGGTGACCATGGTGTCAATTGCCGCCACATCGCTAAGTGATTCGCCTGCTTCATCTGTGAAGTCAAAGGTGGCCGCGACGGGCAGCGGCTCGCCAATGCCGGTGGACTCGATCAGCAGGTAGTCGAACCGCCCTTGTGCGGCCAAACGTTTGACCTCGATCAGCAAGTCCTCACGCAAGGTGCAGCAGATGCAGCCGTTGCTCATTTCCACCAGTTTTTCGTCGGTGCGCGACAAGGCAGCCCCGGCGCTGGCTGCCCCTTGTTGCACCAAGGCGGCGTCGATGTTGACCTCGCTCATGTCGTTCACGATCACCGCCACCCGCAGGCCCTCGCGGTTGGCAAGGATGTGGTTGAGCAAGGTGGTTTTGCCTGCACCGAGAAAGCCGGACAAGACGGTGACGGGCAAACGTGGCGGACGGCTGGAAGGCATGTTCAGGCGATGGAGTTGATTGCAAACTATTGCAAATGATAAAGCATTATCAACTGTTTTTTGGCCATCTTCGAACACCCCTGCCGATTAAAGGCTGCACAATCCATCCCCATAGAACGATCTACACGTCAACGAAGCGCCATTTCCGCCACGCAAGAATCGCAAGGAGCCGCGCGACCATGACCAGCCCCTCTACTGGCAGCGCCACCCAGTCGAGAATGCTTTTTTGTACCTCAAAGGATGGCGCGGCATTGCCACGCGTTACGCCAAAAATCTGGCTTCATTCCTCGCTGCCGCACAGATTCGATGTCTCGCCCTTTGGCCCCGAATCGCGTGACGACAGCCTCTAGGGCATGCAAAAAAGATCGAGTTGTTTGACTTGCCCGGCTACAGCCCTGAGCTCAATCCAGAGCAGCGCTTGAATGCAGACCTCAAGCACAAGATCACATCAAAGGTGCCCATACAAACCAATAGGGGGGCTGCCACAGGACAAGGGCCTGGGCTGATAGTGTAGGAACGGGTGGCAATCCGTCGGTACAATTTGAGCCACTTTCGGGGCTCTTGTCATGGGTCTTCCCAAGATGCCCACCCCCATCCCGAGTTTCATCCTTTAATACTGAGAAATTAATATGCCTCTTGTCTCAATGCGCCAATTGCTGGATCATGCTGCGGAATACTGTTATGGTATTCCTGCCTTTAATGTGAACAACCTTGAGCAGGTGCAGGCAGTCATGTCAGCTGCTGATGAGGTCGGTGCCCCGGTGATTCTTCAGGCCAGCGCCGGCGCCCGCAAATATGCTGGAGAACCCTTTATCAAGCACCTGATCTCAGCCGCTATTGAGGCTTATCCGCATATTCCACTGGTGATGCATCAAGATCACGGTCAAAGCCCTGATGTCTGTGAGGGTGCGATCCGGCTGGGCTTCAGTTCAGTTATGATGGACGGCTCCTTGGAAGCGGATGGTAAAACCATCGCCAGCTATGACTACAATGTCCAAGTGACCCGCAAAGTAGTCGACATGGCTCATGGCTTGGGCGTGACAGTAGAGGGTGAACTGGGCTGTCTGGGCTCTTTGGAAACCCTTCGTGGTGATAAGGAAGATGGCCATGGCAGTGATTCCATCATGACCCGCGAGCAGTTATTGACCGACCCTGAGCAGGCTGCTGATTTTGTCAAGCGCACCCAACTGGATGCTTTGGCCATCGCCATTGGTACCAGCCACGGCGCTTACAAATTCACTCGCAAGCCCACGGGTGATATTTTGGCCATCGACCGAATCAAAGAAATTAATCGGCGCATTCCCAATACACATCTGGTGATGCACGGTAGCTCAAGCGTGCCGCAAGATCTCCTGGCTGAAATTCGTCAATATGGTGGCAACATGAAGGAAACCTACGGGGTGCCTGTCAGTGAAATCCAGGAGGCCATCAAGTATGGTGTGCGTAAAATCAACATCGACACGGATGTGCGTTTGGCCATGACAGCTGCTATTCGTAAATTTTTTGTTCAACACCCTGAAAAATTTGATCCTCGTGAATACCTCAAGCCAGCCCGCGAGGCGGCCAAGGCCATTTGCAAGGCCCGCTATCTTGAATTTCAGTGTGAAGGCCAGGCCAGCAAAATTAAGCCCCTGACCCTGGTGCAAGTGGCTGGGCGCTATGCCAAGGGCGAGCTCTCTCAAACGGTGCTCTGAGCCAAGGCACCTATCCTATGAACCCGGCCCCCTGGCCGGGTTTTTTACGCCAAAAACTAAGATTTTTGCCTCCCGGGTCTGGGCCTGGGTTTCTACAATTTTCATTTTAGGATTTTTCTATGACCGTCATCACCAGTCGACCTTTGCTCAATTCTTCCCTTGTATCACTTCCTCTATTGGCAAGGGGAAAGGTCCGAGACAACTACGCGGTAGGTGACAACCGCATTCTGATGATTGCTACTGATCGCCTTAGCGCCTTTGACGTTGTTATGAGTGAGCCTATTCCGGGTAAAGGAGCATTACTGACCCAAATGGCTTTATTCTGGTTTGCGCGTTTGGGTCATATTGTGCCCAACCACTTGACGGGTCAAGACCCTCTCAGCGTGGTGGCACCAGCCGATCAAGATCAGGTTCGGGGTCGAGCCATGTTGGTCAAGCGCCTCAAGCCCTTGCCCGTGGAGGCTGTGGTCCGGGGCTATTTGGCAGGCAGTGCTTGGTCTGAATATCAAGTTTATCAGTCTGTATGCGGGCTGCCCTTGCCGGCTGGTTTGCACAATGCCAGTCGGCTGCCTGAGCCCGTCTTTACCCCAGCCACCAAAGCCCACATTGGTGATCACGACGAAAACATCTCCTTTGACCGCATGGTGGAAATTATTGGCCCCCATCTGGCTGAAAAAATTCGCGATGTATCCATCGTTCTCTACCGTACGGCGGCAGAATTTGCCTTGGGTAAAGGCATCATCATTGCAGATACCAAATTTGAATTTGGTCTTGATACTGATGGCACCCTCACTTTGATGGATGAAGTACTCACCCCAGACTCTTCCCGGTTCTGGCCCGTAGAAGATTACCAAGCAGCATTGTCTGCGAGGCTCAATCCTCCCAGTTTCGATAAGCAATTTGTGCGAGACTGGCTCGAGACAGCACAAATGAATGGAAAACCATGGAATAAAAAAGCCCCGGCTCCCGCTTTGCCTGCCAAGGTGATTGAACATACAGCAGCCAAATACCATGAGGCGCTTGAGCGTTTAACCCGATGAAATCAGCAGGTTGGAGGAGTAGCGCGGTATCGCATTTAGACCATCAGATCACCAATGCCTCTCACCGTATGCAACGGGCGGTGCTCAGGGCTGAGCGGGCAGGTATTCTTGCCCGTATGGGGAAATCGCCAGAGGCTTTGGCTGAAATTTCTTTTCTGCGTACAGAATTTAAAGGTTGTCTTTACCCGGAGGTTTCGGTACGTCTGTATTTGGCTGAAGCATGGCAAGCTTATTTTGCTGATTTTTCTCCTAAGGCCGGCAGCACAATTCGTCGCGCCCATGCCCTGAGTCAGGCTGCAGGTTTAACTGCTGAAAGGGCCTTGAGTGCAGCTTGGTTGGCTCATATGGATTATATTCAGCTTGATTTTCATGCCATGGTTAAGCACATTTTGGAGGCTTTGCATGGCTCTGAGCCTCATGCCCACAATACCCGTAGCCGAGCGTGTTTGGTTGTGGCTGAAGCTTATCATCTTGCAGGAGCTTTCCAATGTGCTCAACCTTGGTATGCTCAGGCCCGCTTCCATGCCATGGCTGGCCGTGACCCACTCACTTTGAGTGCGATCAATCACAATATGGCTTGGCATCGCACCTTGCAGTCTTTTCAGCAAAGCTTGTGGGGCAACCTTGGTACGGCACAGGATGAGGCTCGTCATGCCATGACATCGGCGGCGGCAACTCAGGCTTTAGATACCTGCGGCGGCACCATGGCTCCTCAGCGATCTATTCAGCTTGCTCAGGCGCTGGGGTATTCTGTTTTGGGAAGGTATGATCAGGCGCTGAATTTGTATGATTCTCATGGCCTTCCATCGGAGGCTGAGGGTCTATCGCCTCTGAAGCCATTGATTTTGGCAGACATGGCTTGGTGTTGTTATCAGATCGGTCAGCCCCTGCAGGCCAACCATTATGCCTTGGAATCAGTGCTTTCTTTTGGCTTGACAAGCCATGCCGATAATCTGGCTTTAGCCCATGCGCGTCTGGATCAAGTTTTTCAGCTACTCGATGAACCTCACCGAGCTAACACTCATCGCCACGAGGCCGAGTCCAATCTCCGTGCTCATCAGCAATTACAGGCACAGTTGTTACACGCACTTAATACAGCATTTGTCGGGTTTTGAAAGGTTTTGAACTAGGGAGCGGTTGCGTGGGCCGTCAGGTATCTCAAAGATGCTCAGGATGTACCTGCTGCTGCAGTGGTACGGGCTGGCAGATTTGATGATTTCACCTCTGGACATCTGCACGTTAGCTTTGAGACAGCGCTTGATGTACAGCAGCGTCCATCGGCAGTTGGTGTGCTTGCGTACCGCGCGCATCATCAGATCGTGATCGATGTGATCGAAGAAGCCTTTGATGTCCAGATCAAGCACCCAGTCCTGGTGCCAGCAGCGCTCGCGCGCCACGTTCAGCGCTTGATGCGCTGAACGCCCGGGCCGATAACCATAAGAGTCACCGTGGAATACGGGCTCCAGCAGCGGCTCCAGTCGGCGCTTGACCACCATTTGCGCGATCCGGTCGGCCACCGTGGGCACGCCCAGCGGCCTTACTCGCCCATCGCTCTTGGGTATCTCCACCTGGCGTATGCTGGCAGGCATGTCGCTGCCGGAGCTCATGCAATATGAGATCACAAGCGCGCTAAAGCGAGCAAAAAACGAAGGGAATATCAGAATGCGAAAAGAAAACCCGAAAAATCAAAACCATGCGGGGCAAGATTGCCCTCGCGCATGGGGTATTTCAGCAGCCTGTCAAGGGCCACAGGGCCGATTATTTCAAATCAGCGGCCAAAAGATTCAAGATTCGTTTGGCACTTTCTTGAGCGGCTGCAGCACCTTGATCAGTTTGCACGGTCACGCGGCTTGACGTGCCGAGAGCTTGAACTTGAACACGGTATTTTTCGAGAGCGGGCCCTGTGCTTTTGGAAAATAATTTGGCGAACAGGCCGGGCGGCTCTTTATTGAGTTGTTGAGGGTCTATGTAGCGCACAAAATACAAGCCTTTGGCGCGATCACGGTCTTCTACCGTGAAGCCTGAACGATCCAGGGAGAGCCCCACCTGACGCCATGCCCGGTCAAAGCTTTCGTCAATTTGCAGTATGGGGTTTCCATGTTGATCTGTCGCCACACGCGATTTTGCAGCCGGGGCGGGGGTGCTGGCCACGGCGGTTTGAGAGGCTTTTTCGGGGAAGCCGAGCTTGATCATGAGCCGCTGAAGAAAAATAGCCTCAAGCTGGGGGTCATTCGGTCGGGCTTGCCATGTGGTGCTCTCTGAGCGGCTGTGGGTATAAACCTCGATCATGCCACGGTGGCTGATGAAAATTTCACTGCCCCCGGAGGGAGTGCGTTCGATACGAGTGCGAAATTTATCTCGCTCGCCGGTGGAATAAAGCCCGTCAAGAACTTTTCCAAGGCTTTTGCGAAGGAAATCTTGAGGCAGCTTGGCACGGTTTTCAGACCATTCGGTTTCCATGACACCGATGTCGGCTTGCTCTGATTCGATATTCAGCCCGCGCTCTTTCCAGAACTCCAGCAGCAGCGGCCAGACTTGTTCAGGGCTCAGGGAGCTGCTTAACCAGCGTTGGTTTCCGAGGCGCTCAATGCGCAAGGAAAATGGACCCGAGGGGGTGGCCAGAGCGGGGGCGGCCATGGTGGGGCTGGGCTGGGTGGCGGGCAACATGGATGAAGCCGAGACTATGCCTCCGCTGAGGCGTTCATTGCGGCTCAGTTGAGTCAAGTCAGGGGGAATTTCAAGGCCTTGCGTTTGGGTGCTGGCACTGCGGTAATCCACCTTGTCACCCGCCATGAACTCACTGACAGATGAGCAGCCCGTGAGAGCTGCGACCGTCAAGACCCCGGCGGCAAAGGGGGTGAATCGGGGGGGGTGACTTGAACGGGGTTTCAAAATGAGAGTCTCCAAAAATTCATCGGGTTCGTCACTAGCGGGTGAGCCGGGTGGGGTCGGCGGAGGCCGGTAACATGAGTAACAGGCTTGATCAAGCTGGGTGTCAGGCAGCCGTGGTGGGCCATAAATCAGCCTCGCGCATGGCGCTTTCTACGGCCAATTGACCCGCAGAGGTCAGGGGGGTGATGGGCAAACGCAAGGTGGCGCCACAAAGGCCGAGTTGGGCAAGGGCCCACTTTGTAGGCGCGGGGCTGGGTTCTATGAACAGGGTTTTATGAAGGCTGAGCAAGCGCATATGCAAGGCGGTGGCCTCGCGAACTTGCCCCTTCATGGCAGCCCCACAAAGCTGGTGCATCAGTCGCGGAGCCACATTGGCGGTCACGCTGACATTGCCGCGCCCGCCAAGCAGCATCAAGGCCACAGCGGTGCCGTCGTCGCCCGAGTAAATTGAAAAACCTGGAGGGGCGTGTTTAATGAGCCAGGCAGCGCGCTCGATATGGCCGGTAGCCTCTTTGATACCCATGACGCCCGGCAACAGGGCGCAGCGCAGCGTGGTTTCGGGGAGCATATCAGCCACCGTGCGGCCGGGCACGTTGTAGAGCATGGTGGGAATGTCAACGGCCTCGGTGATGGCCTTGAAGTGCTGATAAATACCTTCTTGGGAGGGCTTGTTGTAGTAAGGCACCACCGACAAAGTGCAGTCGGCGCCGACCTGTTTGGCGAAGCGGGTCAGTTCAATGGCCTCGCGGGTTGAGTTGCCCCCGGTGCCTGCCATGATGGGTACCCGCCCATCGGCATGCTCAACCGCCACACGGATGATTTCGCAGTGTTCCTCGACCGAAACCGTGGGGGATTCTCCGGTTGTGCCTACCACACCAATGCTGTCGGTGCCTTCAGCAATGTGCCAGTCAATCAGGCGGCGCAGCGCCGGATAGTCGATGCTGCGGTCTTCTTGCATGGGGGTGATCAATGCAACGATACTGCCAACGATGGGCTTCATGAATGCTCCTCAAAATCAGGAAATTTTAGCGGCGCTAAAGAGGGCTCAGCCCAGACGGGCCCGATGGCGGGCAATTTGTCGCCGCACTTCTTCGGGCGCAGTACCTCCTTGGGTTTGGCGGGCTTGCAAAGAGCCTTGCAAGGTCAGAACATCGAAAACATCATCGCGGATGTCAGGGTGGAAGCCTTGCAGGGTTGGCAGCGGCAATTCGCTGAGGTCCAGCCCTTGTTGCAAGGCCACCTTGACGGCATGGGCCACAATTTCATGGGCATCACGAAAAGGAATCCCTTTTTTCACGAGATAATCGGCCAAGTCAGTGGCTGTGGCGTAGCCCTTGCGGGCTGCATTTTCCATGGCCTTGGCCTTGACGGTGATGCCAGTGACCAACTCGCAGAAAATACGCAGGGTGTCTTTGAGAGTCTCTACGGCATCAAACAGGGGCTCTTTGTCTTCCTGATTGTCTTTGTTGTAAGCCAGGGGCTGCCCTTTCATCAGGGTCATCAGACTCACCCAATGGCCAATGACCCGACCGGTTTTGCCGCGCGCCAATTCAGGCACATCGGGGTTTTTCTTTTGAGGCATGATGCTGGAGCCGGTGCAAAACCGGTCGGGTAACTCAATAAAAGCAAAGTTGGGGCTCATCCAAAGCACAAGCTCTTCACTCAAACGTGAGAAGTGAACCATGCACAGGCTGGCGGCTGCGGTAAATTCAATGGCAAAGTCACGGTCACTGACGGCATCGAGGCTGTTACAGCACACGCCATTCATTCCCAGGCCGCGAGCCACTCGTTCGCGGTCCAGGGGGTAACTGGTGCCCGCCAGGGCTGCCGCACCCAAGGGCAATTGATTGGTGCGCGCAAACACCTCGGCGAGCCTTTGCGCATCACGGGAAAACATTTCTACATAGGCCAGCATATGGTGGCCAAAGCTCACGGGCTGGGCAACTTGCAGATGGGTGAACCCGGGCATGATGACTTCGGCGTGGGCCTCAGCCACACCCACGAGGGCCCGCTGGAAATCTGTCAGCAAGGTCAAGAGGGTTTTGATTTCATCACGCAGCCAAAGCCTGACATCTGTGGCCACCTGATCGTTTCGCGATCGGCCTGTGTGCAGCCTTTTGCCGGCATCGCCGACCAGTTGAGTGAGCCGGGCTTCGATGTTTAAATGAACATCTTCGAGTTCCAGTTTCCACTCGAATTGCCCTGACTCGATTTCAGACTGAATTTGAGCCATGCCACGTTGAATATCAGCCCAGTCTTGCGGCCTGATAATGCCCTGTACTGCCAGCATCTCAGCATGCGCCAGGCTGGCCGTGATATCGGCTTTCCAGAGCCGTTGATCGAACCCTACACTCGCCGTGTAGCGCTGAACCAGATCGCTCATGGGCTCTGAAAACAGGGCCGACCAAGCCTGTGATTTATTGTTTAGGGGGTTGGACATCAGGGAATGGCCTCAAACCAAAAAGTGAAAAATGGCCAAGGTGAGCACTATGCGCTTGCATCCGGGGCCGCGTTCAAAACAAAATAGTGGTGATTCTATCGATCGTCTGATTGCACTGCCTCGGAATGCCTTCCCCTGACCTCTCCAATTCGGTTCCGGTTTCAATTTTTACATCTTCCCCGGGCCCCTGGCGCCATACGGCAGGGGCCCCAGTGCGCGAAGATTTTGACGTCTGCCACATTGGCGTTATTTTGCGTGCCGTCCTCGGCGTTGAAGCGCTTATTGGTTTGAATTTGATGTTTGTAGCCCGAGAACCTGTGGACTGGTTCATTCAAATGGCTGCCTGTACAGCTGTGGCGTTGCCCGCTCTTTTGTTTTGGTTGCTTCTGGCTTGCCAGCTCAAATCCTTGCTGGCCCGCTTGCCGTCTTGGGGCAGCCTGATGGCTGCGAGCGTACTGGGGGCCGGTTGTGCAGGCTTAGGATGGGCCGCAGCTCAATTCAGCCGCATCGAAATGCTCGCATCTCCAGCACTGTGGCCTTCGTTGTTGGTCGGGGCGGCTTTTGGCTGGGTTTTGGCTGCTTGGTTGCAAATGCGCGCAGGCTCTCTTCGTCCTGCTCTTGATGCCGCCCGATTGGCCCAATTACAAGCCTGTATCAGGCCCCACTTTTTATTCAATACCCTCAACACAGCGTTGTGTTTGGTCAGAATGGATCCTGTTCGCGCTGAACAGGTTTTAGAGCACTTGGCTGAACTTTTTCGACACACCCTGGATGATCAGAGGTCATCAGTCACGTTGGCCGAAGAGGTCGACCTGGCCCGTCGCTACCTCGATATTGAACAAATCCGTTTTGGTGATCGTCTTAAAATTCAATGGGATCTCAACCCTGCGGCTGGCTCGGCCAAGCTACCTCCCTTGTTATTGCAACCCTTGGTTGAAAACGCTGTGCGCCATGGGGTTGAGCCTTGTTCTGAGGGCGGCACCATTCACATTCAAACCTTTGTGCGAATGGGCATGGCCAAGATTATCATTAGCAATTCAGTGGCCTTGGCTTCGCTGCCCGGGCATGGCATGGCTTTGCAAAATGTGCGTGAACGTCTGTATTTGATGCATGATGTGGCGGCTCATTTTGAGATCAAACGCTATAAAGCCCAATATCGTGTGCATATCGAGGTGCCTTTGTGACTTCCGTTTTACCCCGCAGTCAGGCTCCGTTAACCGTATTGCTTGTTGATGATGAAGCTTTGGCCCGTTTGCGTCTGCGATCGTTGCTGGAAAATTGCCAAGATACTCCGGTGGTGGTAGTGGGTGAAGCTTCTGACGCAGTGCAAGCAAAATCTTTTTTGGCACATTATTCGGTGGATCTTGTATTGCTTGACATCGCCATGCCGGGCCTGGACGGCACGCAGTTGGCCGCCAGTTTGAAGCAGGTTGAGCGGGCACCCTGGGTGGTTTTTGTGACGGCACATGCTGGGCATGCGGTGCAGGCCTTTGAGCTTGACGCCGTAGATTACCTGACCAAACCAGTACGCCTTGATCGCCTTCAAGCGGCTTTGCTCAAGGTGCTGCAACGTCGTGCGGCGCAAAATAGAGATCTGAATGAGCCTCATCTGGTCGTCTCAGACCGGGGGCGGGTTCAACGTATTCCAGTATCGCAGGCTCTATACTTTAAAGCCGAAATGAAATACGTCACCCTCCGAACCCTGGATCGAAGCCATCTTCTCGATGAATCACTCAGCGAGCTTGAACAGCGACTGGGTTCCCGCTTTATTCGCATTCATCGCAATGCCCTGGTAGCGCGCAACGCAGTGCGTGGCCTGGAGCGTCGCTTGATGCCAGCTGAAAGTGACGACGCGCCCGCAGAGTGCTGGGCGGTTCATGTGGCCTGGGTGGATGAGTGGCTGGTGGTATCGCGACGCCATGTGGCCTCGCTTCGCGAAGCTTTGGGGTCCAGTGGCTTGTGACGGGCCAAACAGCTGGCTCTGTTTGGGCCATCAGGCAGGGGAATTGCACAAGCTTTTCGCCCTATGCCGTGCTGATAACGTACTGATTTGACAGCCTCTTGAAGAAATAAAGGGGGCATCTTGCGCTTTTCGTGCTAATTGCCCGATATGGCGGCGTCAAACTCAAGGCTTGCGCATCAACCGATGCAGTTGTGTCATCCACGAGGAGTTTTGCAGCTTCCGCGGCACCATACCCATTCCGTTTGTTGTACCAGCCGTCAGCTATTTCATAGGAGCGTCGATGATTCAACAAATTCTGAAAGGGGCAGTTTATGCCATTGCTTTTTTGGTGCTTATGCCATTCGCACAAGTCCACGCCGAGGAAAACCGGTGGTTTTTTTCTGGTTTTGCGACTCTTGGCGCAGTGCGCTCCAACACCAACCTGGCCACATTTGTCATGCCAGGCCAAACGTCAGGAGCCACCCAAAGTTTCGATTTTGGAGTGGACAGCAAAATCGGGGTTCAAGGCACCTACAAGCTGAACAACCAGCTTTCCGTGACGGCCCAGCTGATCAGCAAGAAAAACGACCAGAACAATTGGAGCCCCAAAGCGGAGTGGTTATTTGGAAAAATTCAGCCTCAGGCCAATCTTTCTTTCCGCTTGGGCCGCATCGGGTTTCCGGTATTTTCAGTGTCTGACTTTCGCGACGTGAATTTTGCCAACCTCTGGACTCGGCCTCCGCTGGATGTTTATGGACAGGTTCCCCTGAGCCACTTTGATGGCGCTGATGTGATCTGGGATTGGCCCGTTGGAAACGCGGTTCTTTCAACCCAATTTTTAATGGGCCAGTCTCGATCCTCTTTTCAGGGTATGGCCATTCAATCAAATTCCCTTGTCGGCATGAATGCGACTGCAGATTTTAGCAATGGCATCAAGCTGCGTTTCGGGCAGGTGAAAAGTAAATTGAGCATTCAGGAAAATGAGTACTTCCCGATTTTAATGACAATACTTCCAGAGATTGGCTTCGGCAATCTCGCTGAACAACTCAACCCTTATCGCCGCGATTCGATTTTTTCCGGCCTGGGCATTTCGTACGATGAGGGGCGCTGGATCGCGATGGCAGAATATACAACCCGTCGAAATGACGGCTTCTTGAGTGATACCAGTGCTTGGTATGCCACGGTAGGTCACCGCTTTGGAAACATCACACCTTATATAACGCTTGGCCAGCGAACTGTTGACAGCAGCAATGTGGTCAATGTTATTCCGGTGACACCGATTCCTGAGCTGGAAACCTTGCGCTTGGTCATTGATGATGTGATTGGTACTCAGCGCATCGGACAGCGAACTGTGGCTATTGGCCTGCGATGGGATGTTCATCGCAACATATCTTTAAAAACTCAACTTGAGCATGTACGAACAGAAAAGAGTGGGGGTCGTTTTCCATCGGGTCAATTCATTAATTTGAAACCCGGTTTCCAGGGTGCCACGCTGTTGGGCATCTCATTAGACGTGTTGTTCTAACCCCGAAGGAGATATCGGATGAACGCACTTCGATGCTCGATTATTTCAGTGGCTTTGGCTTCTGTCTTGACAACAGCGCATGCGGATGTGGTGGTGGTGGTCAACCCCACAAACCCCCTCATATCCATGAGCCCGGAACAGGTTTCTGCTGTTTTTTTAGGCAAGAATAGAACCCTCCCAACGGGTTCCGGGGCTTTACTGGTGGATCAACCCGAAAACAGTTCCTTGTATGAATCGTTCTATGCCAATGTGACAGGCAAAACCCCATCCCAAGTCAAAGCCATTTGGGCGCGGCTGACATTTTCCGGGCGGGCGCTTCCGCCCAAAGAGGTGTCTAATTCGGCCGAAGTCAAAAAGTTTGTGGCCAGCAACCCTGATGCTATCGGCTACATTGATCGGTCTGCACTGGATGCTTCTGTCAAAGCTGTGCTCAAGATTGATTGATGTCAGGCTTTGCTGATGATGTTTGGCACGAACCTTAAGCGGCGAATCTGGATGCTGCCTTTGCTGGCAGCGCTGGTTTTTTTGCCAGGGGTTGTGATTCTTCTGATTTTGTCTTCCCAAACCGCGTCTACCCTGGGGGCTTTGCGTTCGGCTGAATACCCCTATCTTCAAAACATCACACAGTTTGCATGGCAGTTGGACGGCTTCGTTGTACTTGTGCAAAGTGCCGTTGCTGAAGGGGAGAAAGATCGATTGCGAGAAGCCTCCACCAAGGCAAGTCATATGCACTTATTGCTGGCCAATATGAAGAAAGTGCCCGGGAAAGCAAGCACGGTGGCTGAATTGGCTCAGCAATTTGATGCCTATGCTCAAGTTTCCATGGAAACTGCCAGTATTTTTTTGGGCTCTCATCAAGGCGATCGTTTGCAATCGGTGACAAGAATGCAGCAGGCATATACCAAGCTGAATGCGAGTGTCAACCAGGCACGAACTGAAGCAACCAAGGCCGTTCACAGCAATATTTCGGAGGCTTCGCATCGAGTTGATCAAATGCTGTGGGCCTTTGTGGCTTGTGCTGTGGTGGTGATTGGCATTGTGGGGGTGGGGTCGGCCATTCTTCAACAGGCCTTGAAAACGGCTGAACAAGCTTCACGCATCAAGAGCGAATTTTTGGCGCTGATGAGCCATGAATTGCGTACCCCCATGTCGGGCGTGATTGGAATGCTGGGGCTGGTGCTCAAGGAAGACCTTCGGGAGTCGGTTCGAGACAAGGTTGAGCTTGCCCTGAAAAATGCCCGTAACCTGCTCAATTTATTGAATGATTTGCTGGATATTGCCAAAATTGAATCTGGCAAACTCAAGCTTGAAAACATCAATTTTGAATTGAGTATGATCGTTGAAGATACTGTAGCCCTTCTCAAGGAACAAGCCGCGCAAAAACAAACACGCATCGAAGTAAAAATTGATCCTGGCATGCCTCGCTACCTGCGCGGTGATCCTGTGCGCGTTCGACAAATTTTGATCAATCTGGTTGGTAATGCCATCAAGTTTACCAACCAAGGCAAGGTTCAAATTGATCTGAAATTGATCGAGGCTGAGTCAGGCGTTTCTCATGCCCCGGGCACTCCTTTGCGTTTGCATGGTTCTGTCACAGACACAGGTCAGGGTATGAGCGAAGAGGTGCGTAGTCGCCTTTTTCAACCATTTGAGCAAGCAGATACCTCAACCACCAGACAACATGGGGGTACAGGCTTGGGCTTGTCGATTTGCAAACAATTGGTCGAACTCATGGGAGGGTGGATTGATGTTCATACGAGGCCGGGTCAAGGCAGCACTTTTTTCTTTCAGATCAACCTGGAGAGGGGCCAAGAAGATCGAACCCCGGAAGGTGTGAAAGAATTTCAAGCTCATGAAACCTCACTGGAAGTTTTGGTGGCTGAAGATGGGCTAACCAACCAAATCGTGATTGAGTCTATTTTGCAGGATATGGGGCACCGGGTCACCCTGGTTGAAAACGGTGAACTGGTACTTACCACACTGCAAGAAAAAACTTTCGATGTGGTTCTCATGGACGGACGCATGCCCATCATGAGCGGGCAGGAAGCGACCCGTTTGATTCGACGTGGAGAGTGGCAAGGCAAGCCCATTATCTGCCCCCGTATTCCTGTCATTGCCCTGACTGCCAATGCTTCATCGAATGATCGTGAAGAATTTCTCCTGGCAGGAGCCGATGATTTTTTAACCAAACCGATTGATGAAGGGCTGCTTTACAAAGCACTGGAGGACATTATTCTAAAAATGAAAGCCTCTTGAGCAGTGCGTGCATGTCGAGATGGCGGTTGATGGGCTCGATCGTGTTATCAGGAATTGTCTGGATGCTGCGACTGCGCACAGCCTCCAGAGCGCAGTTGCAGCATCCATCTGAATGACTTCACAACACAGAGAGCTTGTCGAGAGCCTTTTCCAAAGTATCTTGTTTTTTGGCAAAGCACAGGCGGGCCAGTTGTTGGGATTGGCGGTCAGGGTAGAAGGCTGAAATGGGGATGGCAGCCACCCCGATTTTTTCGGTCAGCCAGACGCAAAAGGCTTCTTCTGAGTCGTCGCTGATTTCGGCATAGTTGACGCACTGAAAATAACTGCCTTCACAGGGCAAGGGCTTGAAGCGGGTCTGGCGCAGGCCTTGTAGAAAAAAGTCGCGCTTGGCTTGGTAAAAAGGGGCCAATTTTGAGGTGGGGTTGAAATTTTTGAGGTAGGCCGCCAAGCCTTGTTGAATGGCCGAATTGACGCAAAAAACATTGAACTGATGAACTTTGCGAAACTCAGCACTGAGAGCCTCGGGTGCTACCATGAAGCCCACTTTCCAGCCCGTGACATGCAGCGTTTTGCCAAAGCTCGAAATGACGAAGCTGCGCTCGGCCAGGTCAGGCCAGCGCGAGACGCTTTGATGCCGTTGACCATCAAAGACCATGTGCTCATAAACCTCGTCAGAGATCAAAAGCGTGGAGGTTGGCCTCAGCAGCACTGATAATGTTTCCATTTCCTCGGCAGACCACACGGTGCCGGTTGGATTGTGCGGGCTGTTGATGATGAGCGCGCGGGTTCGTGGGGTCAGGGCCGCTGAAATCGCAGGAAAATCAGGGCGGAAAGTGCCTGGCCTCAAGGGCACGTGAACCACGCGCCCTCCCGCCAGCAAAATGTTGGGCTCATAACTGTCATAGCAGGGGGTTAAAACAATGATTTCATCGCCCGGGTGCACAATCGATAGCAGCGCGGTGAAAATGGCCTGTGTTGCGCCGGCGGTGATGGTGATTTCGGTGTGGGGGTTGAATGTTCGGCCATACAGGTTTTCAACCTGGGCAGACAAAATTTCGCGCAGTAAAAGAAGCCCGGGCATTGGGGCATATTGATTGAACCCTTGACGCATGGCCTCGTGAACGCATTCGATCAGGCGCGGGTCGCATTCAAAATCCGGGAAGCCTTGCCCGAGGTTGACGGCTCGGTGTTGTTGGGCCAGTACAGACATGCTGGTGAAGATGGTGGTGCCCAGATGAGGCAAGCGGCTGGGAGGTGTCCAATGAGGAAGGGCAGGGCTCATGATGCGTTCAAAGGGGGGCATGATCCGGGGGCCCTTTAACGGCAGGTTCGATCAGGCTGCGGCTTAGTCGCGGTGAGAGGGTTTCAGCAAATGCATAAACAAAGTGACGCAGATAGGCGCCGCGCTTGAAAGCCACTCGGGCCACATTTTCACCAAACAGTGAGCCCGCAGGGCGCCAAAGAAGGTCTGAGGTGGAGGGTTCTTCTTGCATGGCCATATGCGCCACGATGCCAATGCCCAGGCCACTTCGCACATAAACTTTAATCACATCAGAATCAATGGCCTCCAGAACCACATGGGGTTTCAGGCCTTGCTGAGCAAAGGCCTCATCAATGCGACTTCGGCCTGCGAAGGAAGGATGGTAAGAAATCAAGGGTTCGCGGGCCAGGACCTCCAGGCTGATGTGCTCCATCTTGGCCAAGGGGTGGCTTGAAGGCATCACAATGACATGCTGCCATTCATACCATGGCATGGATACAAGCTCATTAATGTGTGTGAGTGATTCGGTGGCCAAGCCGATGTCAGCCACTTCATCAAGCAGCATTTGGGAAACCTGCTCTGGCGTGCCTTGATGCAAACTGATATTGACCATGGGGAACTTTTTCCGCAACTGGGCAATGGGTTCGGGCAAAACGTAGCGCGCTTGCGTGTGGGTGGTGGCAATTGAGAGGGTGCCTGCGTCTTGCCGGGAAAATTCTTCGCCGATACGCTTGAGATTATGAACTTCACGCAGGATGATCTCAATGCTCTTGAGAACTTCCCGGCCCGGTTCTGTGATGCGTCGAAGGCGTTTGCCGTGGCGGGAAAAAATGTCGATACCCAGTTCGTCTTCGAGTTCCAGAATGGCTTTGGAAACGCCAGGTTGAGAGGTAAACAAGGCCTTGGCAGCTTCCGTCAGGTTCAGTTTTTGTTTGACAGCTTCTTGCACGAAACGGAATTGGTGAAGGTTCATGGTTTCAGTGATGACTTTGGCGCGTCGCATGGACGATGGCATGGGCCATGGCATCACTGACGCTGCTCATTTCGCCAATGGCGGGAATCAAGAACCACTTGACCTGCGGGTGACGCTGTCGAAGTTGCTCAAGAAGCAGGGGAAGGTCTTTCCGTACGTGGCCTCCAGCACCCAAAAACAGGGGCGCAATTGTGATGCGTTGGCACCCTTTGTCAGCGAGTTCCTGACCGGCCTCAAGAAGGTCAGGGCTCATGAATTCAAGGAAGGCAAGGCGCACAGGTGCTGAAGGCTCAAGGGCCTGAATATGTTCAGCCACGGCTTCAAAGGGCGCCGCCCAGCGGGGGTCTCGTGCGCCATGCGCAAAAAGCAAAATGCCGGATAAAGTGGAATTCATCGGTAGCGCACCAAAAAAGCAAAAGCTGTGAGGGATATTAAAAGATAAAGCGCACTGGGGGCTGCTGCCACCCACCAGGGGTTCCAGTTTTCAAGTAGGCCCACATGGCCTGCCAGATTGTTCAGCAAAATAAAACTGATACCCAGCATGATGCCGCAGAAAACCTTCAGGCTCACACTGCCACTGCGGGCATTCAGGTAGGCGAAAGGCAAGGCCAAGGCGATCATTACCAGGCATGCAAAGGGATACAGTGCCCGTTTTCCAAACTGAATGGCATGGCGTTGAACCGCCTGCTCATTGGCTGAAAGATGGCGCACATAACGCCAAAGTTCGAGTGTCGATGTGGTTTCCAGGGGCATGATGGCTGCGGCTACCACGCCCACCGGGAGGGTGCTTTTCCAGTCAAGCCTGGGCAAGTTTTCAGTTTGAATGATTTCATCGCTCCAGCGGGTAATTTTGACATCCGAAAGCTCCCAAAGTTGGTCTTTAATTTGTGCATGGGTTGCCTGGATGTCACCCACCAGCCGGTTGTTTGCATCAAACTGAAAAATACGAACAAGGTTCAGCTTGCCGCTGGAACTCATGCCACCAATCTGGATCGAAAAAGACTGGTCTCCGTCGGATGTGGTTTGCCGGTCTTTGAGCCAAGCGTAGGTGCCTGGCATGCGCCCGCCACTTCCGCGAAAATGATGCTGCCATTGGGCTGCTTTTTGCTCGGTCAGGGGAACCATATAGTCGCCAACGACAAAGGTGAGTGCGGCCAGCAGCAGGCCCAGTGTCGCCAGCATACCCAAGGCCCGCACGGGCCCCAGGCCACCGGTGCGCAAAATGGTGAATTCAGAAGATTGCGCCATCCGCGACAGGCTGTAAATGGTGCCAATCAAAATCGCAATGGGACACAATTCGTACAAATGGCCCGGCATTTCGAGGAGGCTGTAAGCCGCAGCATGCACAGCAGTGTAACCATTGCGCCCGACGCTGCCCAATTCTTCGACAAAATCGATGAAAAAAAAGAGCGCCAGAAAAGCCACGGCCACAAAACTGACCGATGAAAGAATATCCCTGTAAAGGAGGCGGCGGACTGTTTTCATGCCCGCCTCCAAGGGTTTAGGGGCAGTATGGCAGCGTGATCTCTCCACCACAGAAGCAGCAAAGCCATTGCAAATGCGCCCCCGTGAATAAAGAGCATGGCCCGCTGGATACTCAATTTGTCAGAAGATACCCAAGCTTGGCTCAAATTGATCAAGTTGTAGTACACCACAAAGCTTAGCAAAGCCAATAAGAGATTCCAATTGTTGGCCCGACGGGGATGGCCGCTTGCCAGCCCGATGGCCAGCAAGAGCAAATTGCCGGCGCCCAATAGCAGGCCCAAGCGCCAGGAGACTTCACCAAGATTGGCGGCAGTGGGGTTCATCAATAAATAGTGCGTTGAACGGGCTTTGGCGGGCAGTTTGCCTGATGGATCTGCCATGCGCTCACCGATGATCACCCGGTAGGTTTCAAAGCGGGCCATTGATTTCTCGCCCGTGTGCAGGTTGGACTCATTGCGCTGGCCTTGCTCAAGCACCAAAACCTGCTGACCTGCTGCAGTTTCAATGCGCCCGCTGCGTGCGGTAATCACCGACTCAAGAGGCTCTGAGCGCGAAAGAATAAATACGTTACGCCCGATTTGCGAAGCTTGGTGGTCTTGATCAATAAAAAAAACCCGGCGGCCGTCATTGGAGGTTTGAAACTGCCCGGGGGCCACGCGAGCCAAATCCGAGCGGCCTTGATAACGCTGTTTAATTGCCTCGGACTGGCTGTTCACCCAGGGCCACACGCCTAAAGCCAACACTCCTGCCACCAGCAACACCGGCCAGCTCATGTGCAGGATGGGTGCGACAAAACGTGAAAGCCCGATGCCACTGGCAAACCAAATGGTCATTTCACTGTCGCGGTACATTCGCCCGAGAGTGGCCACCACTGAAATAAAGAGTGACAGCGCCAGCATGGTGGGCAAATGAGCCAAAGAAGAGTAACCCAGAACCAGGGCCACATCTTGAGGACTGATCCGGCCGCCAGCAGCCTGCCCTAGGGTGCGGATCAGGAACATCGTTAACACGATTGTCATGATGACAAGCAATGTGGCGCCAAAACTGCGGGCCAAATCTCTGCGCAAGGTGGAATCGAATAACATAAACAATCTCATTGACTTTGCTGATTATGGACTTTAAACATCACCTTGCCTTGCCGTCCAAGTGGTCAACCTTGGCCACCGACGCCCTGCTGATTGTCATGGCCGGGGAGCCCTCTGATGACAGCCTGGACCCTGAATTGCGTCAAATCCTTGAGGCAGCACTACGCTCAGCTGATTTTCAATGTAAAGCGGGCCGCAGCCTTTATTTGCACGCCCCTGCGGGCATCAAGGCGCGTCGTTTGGTGTTCAGTGCCGCAGCCTCCGGCACACCGAAGGCCTTCAAAGCGGCCTTACTGTCGGGGCTGAACCAGCTTAAAGCAGGCGGGGCCAAGCAAGTGGCAGTGGCTTTGTGCGGGGCTGAATTCACATCGGGCCATGCGGAAGCTGCGGTGGTGGCGATCAGCGAGGCCGTTTATGTGTATCGTCACACCAAGCCCTCAGCCCCGGAAGACAGCAAAATCAAGTCTGTTTCCTTGGTGTGTGGCAAGGCCGAAGCAGCAGCAGTGCAACAGGGGTTGGCGCTGGGGCGCGCGCTGGCTGAGGGCATTGGCCTCGCACGTGAATGCGCCAATCGGCCGGGTAACCATTGCACCCCGGGTTTTCTCGCTGATCAAGCCAAAAAACTGGGGCAGTCTCATGCTATGAAAGTCGAGGTGCTTGATCGAAAAGCCGTCGAAAAACTTGGCATGGGTGCTTTTTTGGCGGTGGCACAGGGTTCTGATGAGCCGCTCAAATTGATTGTGATTCGCTATGAAGGCGCCCCCAAGAGCCAGGCACCTGTCGTGCTGGTGGGTAAAGGCATCACTTTTGACTCCGGGGGTATTTCCATCAAGCCTGCAGCAGAGATGGATGAAATGAAATTTGATATGAGCGGCGCTGCCAGTGTGTTAGGCACCTTGCGGGCCGTGGCTGAAATCAAGCCGGCACTGAACCTGATCGGTGTGATTCCGGCCTGTGAGAACCTGCCCAGCGGGCATGCCGTCAAACCGGGTGATGTGGTGACGAGCCTGTCAGGGCAAACCATCGAAATCCTGAATACCGATGCCGAGGGGCGCCTGATTTTATGTGATGCCCTGACCTATGTTGAGCGCTTCAAGCCAGCCTTGGTGGTCGATGTGGCGACCCTCACCGGGGCCTGCGTGATTGCCCTGGGCCATCAACATTCAGGTTTGTTCACTGCTGATGAGGCCCTGGCGGCGCAGCTCATTGAAGCGGGCCAGGCCGCCCTGGACACCTGCTGGCGCATGCCGATCGATGACGGCTATGAAGAGGGCCTCAAGAGCCATTTTGCGGACGTTGCCAACGTGGGCTCAAAGGCAGGAGGGTCGATCACGGCTGCCTTGTTCCTCAAGCGCTTTACCTCAAAATATCGTTGGGCGCATTTGGATATTGCCGGAACTGCATGGAAATCAGGGGCGCAAAAAGGGGCCACAGGCCGACCTGTCGGTTTGCTGACGCACTTTGTGCTGGCCCAACAAGCAGCCCCTGAATGACCCGGATCATTTTTCATGTGAACGTACCTCAGCCGCTTGAATATGCCTGTCGATTGTTGCGCAAGGCCTACCGGGTGGGTGCCAAAATGGCCGTGTGGGGCGCCCCCGAGACCTTGCAAGCCCTGGATCGCTTGCTCTGGACCTTCGACCCCACCGAGTTCATCCCTCACGCCACTTTGCTCTCTTGGGCGGGGCATGGGCCCGAGATCGAACCCGAAGGCCCCGGGATTCCGATTTACTTGCTCACTGATGTTCAGGCCACTCCTTCTTCAGTGGTTTTCCTTCTCAACCTTCATGACAAGGTGGTTGAGCCACTGAATCAATTTGAGCGTGTGATTGAAATCATCTCCAACCAAGAGCCTCACCTTCAGTCAGCCCGTCAGCGCTGGAAGCGCTATGTGGCAGCTGGCTACAGCCCCGAGAAGCATGAAGCCAAATTGTGAATTTTTTGGGGTATTCTGCGCATGAAGAAGCCTTGGGAGCCTTGACAAAACTCCTCGCGGTAAGCGCATTCTTTTTCAAATGACACAAAGAGTGGGCTTCTTGACCTTGGCAAACTACTTTTTCAATACCGGAGAAATGGATGCAATTTCGTTTGAATTCGACAATCAGTGCGTCGTTGGTGATGTGGGCAGGTATCGCCCAAGCCCAGGAGATGACTGTGCGCATCGGTCATGTGGCCCCGATTTCTGGCCCGCAGGCCCACTATGGCAAAGACAATGAAAATGGCGCACGCATGGCCATCGAAGACCTCAACGCCAAGGGAATGATCATCGGCGGCAAGAAGGTCAAATTCGAGCTTGTGGCTGAAGACGACGCCGCCGACCCCAAACAGGGCACGGCAGCAGCCACCAAGCTTTGTGACAGTAAAGTCAATGGAGTGGTGGGGCATTTGAACTCTGGCACGACCATTCCTGCTTCCAAAATTTACAACCAATGCGGCTTGCCCCAGATTTCACCTGCGGCCACCAACCCTGAGTACACCCGCCAAGGCTTTAAAACCGCATTCCGCATGCTCGTCAATGACAACTCGCTGGGGGCAGGTTTGGCACTGCATGCCGCGCAAAACCTGGGCCTCAAGCGTCTGGCCATCATTGATGACCGCACGCCTTATGGCAAAGGGGTGGCGGAAGCGTTTAAAAAAGTCGCCGTTACCAACGGTATTGCGATTGTTGATGAACAATTCACCAATGACAAAGCCGTTGATTTCATGCCCATCCTGACGGCCATCAAAGGTAAAAAACCCGATGGCATTTTTTACGGCGGCATGGACCCTCAAGCCGGCCCCATGTTGCGTCAAATGCAGCAACTGGGCTTGACCAAGGTGAAATTTTTTGGCGGCGATGGCATTTGCACCGACAAACTCGCCGAGCTCTCGGGTGGGGCCCCCACCCTGGGCAACGTCATTTGCGCTGAAGGGGGGGCTTCGCTTGCCAAAATGCCCGGTGGAATGGCTTGGCGGGCACGCTACGACGCCAAATTTCCCAACCAGTTTCAAGTTTATTCACCTTATGTCTACGATGCCACGATGGTTATGGCAGAAGCCATGAAAAAAGCCAATTCGGTTGACCCCAAGGTCTACCTGCCGGTTTTGGCCAAAATTGAGTATCAAGGCGTGACCGCCAAAATCAGTTTTGATGCGGATGGCGAATTGAATGACCCCAAAATGACCCTCTATTCTTACTCTGGGGGCAAGAAGCTTCCGCTGAACTGATGTTTCAAAATCAGGCAGGCCTCATGAGGGCCTGTTGATGATTCTGTGGCAATGAGCTTTTTGGCTACGATGCACGCTTATGAATACCAACGTCGATCCCCAGGAAATTCAAAAATTCAGCGCTCTGGCTCATCGCTGGTGGGACCCCTCTGGAGAATTCCGGGCGTTACACGACATCAACCCCATCCGGCTCAACTGGATCGATCAGCATGCCAGCTTGGCGCAAAAATCGGTTCTGGACGTCGGGTGTGGCGGTGGCATTTTGTCCGAGTCGATGGCAAAGCGGGGGGCCGAGGTTTTGGGGGTTGACCTTGCCATCAAGCCATTGCGGGTGGCTCAGCTTCATGCCATGGAATCCGGCCTGCCAAACCTGCGCTATCAGGAGATCGCCGCCGAGGCTTTGGTTGCGCAGGCGCCGGGCTCTTTTGACGTGGTGACCTGCATGGAAATGCTTGAACATGTGCCCCATCCCGCCTCGATCATCCGGGCCTGTGCGCAGCTGGTGAAGCCGGGCGGGCATGTGTTTTTTTCTACCCTGAACCGCAACCCCAAGGCCTACCTCTTGGCCATTATTGGGGCTGAGTATGTGCTGCGGATGTTACCCAAAGGCACCCACGAATACGCCCGCTTCATTCGCCCGAGCGAGCTTGCGCAGGCCAGTCGCGAGGCAGGCCTTGAACCCCTGGAGTTCAAAGGCATAGAATACAACCCCTTCACCCGCCGCTTTAAAATATCGCAGGACATCAGCGTCAACTACATGATGGCCTGCAGGTGCCGAGGATGAAAGCAGGTCTTCCAGGCAGTATTCAGGCGGTGCTTTTTGACCTTGATGGCACACTCATCGAAAGCGCCCCCGATTTGGCCGGGGCCGCCAACGACTTGAGGGAGCAGCGCGGCCTGCCACCGCTTCCCTTGAGCGAGCTTCGCCCGTGGGTTGGGGCAGGCGCGCGCGGCATGGTGGGGGCGGCATTCAATGTGCAACCTGGCCAGCCGGGTTTTGAAGCCCTCCGTGATGCTTTTTTGGGTCAATATGAAAAGCGCTTGACTCAATTGACCCATGTTTTTGAAGAAGTCATCCCTCTTCTTCATCACCTCCAGTCGCGCTTCATGCCTTGGGGCATTGTCACCAACAAACATCGCCGCTTTGCCGGGCCAATTGTTGAGGCCTTGGGCTTGAATCGGCAGGCGGCGGCCATTATCTGTGGAGACACCACCCCTTACGCCAAACCGCACCCGGCCCCCTTGCTTGAAGCCGCGCGGCAAATCAGCGTCGCTCCAGAGGCCTGCCTTTATGTCGGAGATGACCTGCGAGACATGCAAGCCGGCCTGGCCGCCGGCATGAGCACGGTGGCTGCGGGGTGGGGTTATCTGGGAACAGGCGAGCCTATCGAAGTTTGGGGGGCAAATTTTATTGCACAAACACCCCAAGACCTCTTGAAATGGCTCGAATTGCCCTAAACTAGCTCCCTGTAAGGTGATGTTTCACCAGACTTGTCACTAAGTCAGGTGATTCAGTACCCCCTTAAATCTTCTGTTAAATCATTCTGTTTTCATTTTCTTGGTCATAAAACCCTTTGTGGCCATCCCAATTCAGGGGCTGACCTGGCTTCGACGTGGGTTCGGATTTGGAACAGGGCATGCCGAGCCCCAGTTCGCTCGTAAATCCACTGGAATTAAAGTAACTGCGAACGACTCTACGTACGACGCGTACCCTCTCGCCGCTTAACACCGGTGAGCTTCGCAACAGTTGGCCTATGGGCTGGGCTTGAGGGGTAACCCGAAAGCTGCGAAGTCATTCACATAGACTCGCGCTGAGTTGGGTCACACAACCCGGCGTTAAACCCGTGACTCGATCTGAGGGTAGCGTGCTCCTGCGCGATTCTTGGGTTTAAATCCAAATCAGGCGGCTAAGCATGTAGAACTGTCTGATGATGGCTTGCGGACGGGGGTTCGATTCCCCCCAGCTCCACCATAATGTGAAATCCCAACCCTTATCCGGTTGGGATTTTTTTGCCCGTTCCCCCTGTGTTGGCGCGGTTTTCGGGGCTGGCCTCGCGAGCGCGGCCTCTGCTGGCCACACGTTTCCACCCCTGCTGACGCCTCTCTGTTCACCGTTTTCTCTGATCGCCTCGCGAGCGTTCGCGAGACCTTTTTCTTTATGTGCGCGGGTTTGGTGGCTGTCGGTTGTAGCTGGAGACTGCTCTGCTGGCCGCGACCGAGACAGCGAAAGGTGCGCCTGTTACAATATGCAAGTCACTGGGGAGTAGCCGCTCTTCGCCTCGAAGAGGCTTACGTCAACACACTTGACCCGCAGGTCATGGCGTAAGCAGTTCCCGCACCTGGCAAGACCTTTGACCACCGCGCATTCGACCTGACCGGCGATGCGCTGTGGTCATTTGTCTTATTGCCGGTCGTGGAGCTTTTATGGAATCCCTGTTCGTTTCAATGGGCGTCGTCGCCCTCGCCGAGATCGGCGACAAAACCCAGCTTCTCGCTTTCATCCTTGCAGCACGCTTCAAGAAGCCTGTGCCCATCATCTTGGGCATCCTGGCCGCGACGCTCGTGAACCACGGCTTGGCCGGAGCGCTGGGTGCTTGGATCACCAGTTCTGTCAGCCCTGAGATTCTGCGTTGGGTGCTCGGAGCGTCCTTCATCGGCATGGCGATCTGGACGATGATCCCCGACAAGATCGAAGAGGAAGAGACCCAGGTCGCCAAGCGCTTCGGCGTTTTCGGGGCGACGCTGATTACTTTCTTCTTGGCTGAGATGGGCGACAAGACGCAAATCGCCACCGTCGCGATGGCCGCCCACTATGCGGCGCCCTTGATGGTTGTGATCGGCACGACGCTTGGCATGTTGATCGCCGACGTACCTGCTGTCTTCGTCGGTGACAAGTTGGCATCAAAGATCCCCATGAAGCTGGTTCACTCGATTGCGGCTGGCATTTTTGCAGTGCTGGGCGTCGCGACCCTGCTTGGAGCAGGCTCCAAATTGGGATTCTGATGAGGATGGCGCAGTAAAAGTCGCAGGATCATTCGATCACTATCGCGCGAGCACCCGCATCTGGTCACACCAGATGTCGGGCCAGGGTCGGCGCATCAACTGCTCTAGCATGATGTCGGGCGAGCCCACCAGTCGCTCAATGGCGTGCGGGGCCAATAAGGTTAGCCGCATCAGACGGCGCACCTGAGTTACGTCGATGGCCTCGGCCGTCGCGATCTCGGTCATGGAACCGAACCGTCCTTCGTCCAGCAGGCGCTGCCAGTGGTGCGCGAGGCCGAGCGCCCGCATCAAGGGGGTGTCCTGCGCCATCTCTCGCACCTGCCGCTCACGGAAGGCCTCGTCCAGCGGCGTGATGACCTGCTTCTTCAGGCCCCGGCGCACCAGTGTCCAGGGCAGGAAGGTTTCCATCTGCACGCCGCCAGCGGGCAGGTCACTGAATCAAGCCATGGTCAGGGCGTCTTTGACCAAGCTCGTTTGCATGTGCGGCTGAAGGCTCCAGCCCACCACTTGGCGGCTATACAGATCGATCACCGCAGCGAGATAAAGCCAGCCTTCATCCGTGGCAATGTCTTTGATGGGCATGCCGCGTCGATGCAGTCGAACCGCCTGTTTGCGTCTCTCGTGCTGAGCTTGCCGCGTCAGCTTGCGTCCGTCTTCTTCCACACAAGATGGGGGCGGTATCTCAAAAATCAACCCTTAATTGCCGGGTGAATAGATTTTGAGGGGGGCTAACGTCTACGGTTTTGAGGAGCAAGGTCACTCAACGAGCCATCAGAGCCCCCTTCGGGCTGTTGGGCGATCCACTCGGGTTGGGGGTCACGGATTCAGGTTTAAAGTGACTCTCCAAAAACAAACTTCATAAGTGGCCGCGGCTTGGCTGTTAGCCTGGCATCGGAACCCCGATGCCAAGCTTCGGTTTACAACATAAAACCCATGTTTTTGGTGCTAAAACGATTTAAGTTAGGCAGAATATCCAATAATTGTCCGTCGCTGAGGCCAAACCATTTGCCCATTGTTGCTGCGTATTGATCCACTGACGTGGTGGGGAGTAAAGATCCGTTGCCTAATTGATCTGGGCTGCTATCAAAAGAGTTGTTATTTGAATTTTTTGTGCCCAGGATCGGAATTTGGCCGTAAATATCACCACCCTTGACGGCTCCGCCCATAATCAAGTGGTGTGAACCCCATCCATGGTCTGTACCATCGCCATTGCTGGTGAAAGTGCGCCCGAAGTCTGAGGCTGTGAAGGTGGTGACATTGTTACGGAGCCCCAAGCCTCCCAAAGTTGTATCGAAATAGGCGAGCGCATGATCAATTTGCGCATACAGGTTGGCGTGCGAAGTGTTTTGATTATCGTGAGTGTCAAAGCCACCCAAGCTCACGAAAAATATTTGACGGTTGGCGCCAATCCCTGTTTGGGTTCGGGCGTCCATCATACGGGCAACCATTTGGAACTGCCGGGCCAAGTTGTTTAATTTGGTCGTTCCAGTCAGTGGGTCAATATACGAGAGTTTAGGGTCTTTGGTGGGGTCATAGGCGCCACTGGTTGGGGGGGTGCCGAACAAGGGGTCGGACGGAGATTTGAGGGCACCCGAGAGTGTTTTTTCGGCATCGATACTGCGGCCATAAATGCTGGCCAAGTCCTTTTCAAAATGGTTATTACTACGAGAAGATCTGACGATTTTGTCCATCGCAGCCCCGACATCGGTCGAGTTGAAAATTCTTCCAGCATTGTCAACGCCTAATTTAATGGCCCCACCAGACGAAATCTGATACTGACGAGTTTGTTCACCAGACAACCACACAGCGTTACCTGAAACTGAAATAGAAGTCATGACATGATTGGTGTTTTGGGAGGCGATTAAATCTGCTATTCGTCCGCCCCAGCCCACTGTGGCCCCTTCGGGAGCGAAAGACTGCCAAGTATTTTGCTGGTCATTGTGGGAGAAAAGCTGGGCAGGTTTTTGATGACTTGGCTGGGCGTATTGAGTTTTATTGGTCGGAGCAATGAGAGGTCCGACATTGGACAAAATAGCTAAGCGCTTACCCGAGTTGAAGAGATCTTGGAGACTTTGGAATTGAGGGTGTAATGCGAATGTTTGAACTCCGCCGCCTGGAGCTGATCGATGAGTGGCGGGTAAAATAGGCCTCACCCCTCCAAGACGGGCAGGAGAGCCTACCGGAGCAGAGGGATCAGGCGATGTGCCGGTTGCTTTGAGCGCAATAGAGTCTGGTGCTTGGTTGCGAATTGTTGTGTAATTTGTCCACGATATAGCATCTGTAGGTAGAAACATATTGAAAGAATCATTTCCACCAAATAGAAACAGGCAAACGAGGGCTTTGTAGTCGGAGGCGCCGACCGCAGCGGCACTTCCAAGTGCAGCGAGATTCAAGGCAAACGGCGCAGCCACCTTTAAGCTGCCCAAAGCAGCCATTTGACTCAAAAAAAGACGACGCGTGGATCGGTTTGATTTTATCATGGCGAGTTCCTTACTTCTGAACAACAAATTCAGGCGATAACAGGGTGAGGTAGATGGCTGATTTAAGACGATTCAGCCTTGCAGTATTGATGGCTGTCTGGTTGGTTCCGTTAGGAGCCGGAATGGTGATTTTGCTGATCGCTGCGATTATTTCATTTCCAAGGGCGGTAGGCATCGTGCCATAAAGCAAGCGCTGATTGATTAAAGATACGAGATCTACAGGAGTATCGGCCAAGGCAATTAAAGGGTCAGAAGGCTCCCTTAAATAGGAGGGTTTAATATCTCGACTAGCTGATGGTGCTCCGGCATTTACCCAATCTCGCATGGTATTGGCGTATCCAGAGACGGAAGTTTCGTGAGTGGTTTGCATTTCTGGCGCCAAAAAATTGCCCTCAGAGATAAACCCCGTGTTGGGTTTGAATCCCGGACGGTAAAAATTGAATACAGATGGGGCTCTAAGAGGTGTTTGACCCAAGGAATTGCCTGGGTCATCAGTGATCCCAATCAAGAAATTACCCGAAGAAGAACTCCCATTAAAAGCCCTGAAGAAGGCAGTAGCTCTTAATATAGGTTCTCGCAATTTGCCAAAGGTTTGATTTTGAGACCCGGGCGTTGTACGTGCATCAGGATCTAGCAGAACCGCCTTGGTCAGGGCTTTCAAGTTTCCGCCTGAAGCCTGAAACGCGCCAGCAGCCCTGCTCACATAAGCGGGACTTGGGTTACTGGTCACCAAACGCTGGATGAGCTGTTTAGCTAAAAATGGCGCCACATTGGGGTGTGCGGCCAAGGCATCTAGAGCCACTTTCAGACTAGCTTCTGGATTAGGATTGCTTCCCTGATCAGGAATCGTGACATTCAAGAAATTTTTTGGGCCAGTGGAGTGAAACTGGGGGTATGGCTTCATAGGTTTAATCAGCCGATTGGTATCACTGACACTTCCTACATCAACCCCAGAGTTGAAGCACTGATTACTGGTAGATGGGCAAGCCCAACTCCAACCAGTAAATACCTTGGCTAAGTTGGAAATATCACTCGAGGTATAGGTTGGAATCGGCACACTGCTGGTATTTATTTTTAGTGAACCATCTAAATTGAGCTCGTAGAGGCCGATGGAGAACAACTGCATGACTTCTCGTGCATAGTTTTCATCTGGAACCCTGCCCGTAGCTTGGTCTTCCTTTCGGTTTTTGATCGAGGTCAAAAACATGCCCATGGAGGGATGCAGGGAAACACTTTCCAGAAGGTCTCTGTACTGACCAAAGGCTTTTTGGTTCAGCATGTCGTAATAGCTAGCAAGGCTGCGAGCGTTAAAAGATACCGACGAATCGGTAGAAGAGACAACGAAAACCTGAGACCAGGCAAAGGCAACCCGCGCACGCACTTGATCTGAGCCAGCGATGGACTGTTTCCAGAAAGAATAAGGCAACTGGCTAGCGCCTGCGCCAACCCCCGCCATTGGAATATCTCCTCCGTTCAGAGAACGGTTTTGTACGTCCCAAGCTTCAACATGACTAACGCTTGGCGGATGCTGAAACTGCTCTTCGAGCCAAGCTTCATAACCCTTGGCCATGACAGCATTGATATCATTTTCCGTTGGGCCGAAGGTGGCTTGGGTGAGAAACCGGGCAGCTTCTATTCGGGTGGGTAATACTGGAGCTGGAGCTGGAGCTGGAGCTGGAGCTGGAGCTGGAGCTGGAGCTGGAGCTGGAGCTGGGGGGGGAGGGGTGGTGTTAGCATCTTTGTTGCCTCCGCCGCAGGCAGCAAATATCAGGGTGGTGAAGGCAATTGAAACCCGGCCTATCCAAGCTCTGTTAATGCAGAATTTTGATTTGCAATTTCGTCGCCCAACAACAAAAAATCCCATGAACAACTCCTAATACAAGGGATTTGATTATGCGAATAGTTGAAATTAGGTGTCAATTATTTTTTAATTTTAGCTAAAATTAATCAGAGAATATTTTTTTAAAACTTGATTTCGCATTTTGTCAACAATATATAACTAAATACTTTCCCTGTTGACTGTTAAAAATTTTACAAATAGACTGATTTTGTTCGAGCAACAAACTTCACTTGGAAAGCTCTATAAAACCCATCGTGGTTCAGCGCGCCTTTCTCGGGTGGGGTATATAAGGCAGATTTTGCAGCTTGTCGCGGGTGCTACAAGCCAAAAAGCCAATGCAGCAGACCTCACCCAGAAAAAGATGCGATCACTGCGAGGGGTTTTGCAGAGCTTTCCTTGATGCAGAGGGGCCTGCGAAACTTCTCGTTAGGTTTTATAGGCCCCCTCATTTTGAGGCAGCCAACATAGCCCCCTCTGGAGGTGCCGAATGGGGCGTGTTTTTTATTTGGAGTAGAAGATCCTGAATCCGTGACCCCCAACCCGAGTGGATCGCCCAACAGCCCGAAGGGGGCTCTGATGGCCCGTTGAGCCACCTATCACGCTCAGACGGGGTGCCTGAATGGCGTGATTTTCGGGCTTTTGGGGAGTTGTGGGGGGCTGTTGGAGCGCCTGTGGTGTGTTCATTCGGTGCGCAGGCGCAAGTCATCCTGCACGGAGGTGCATCGCATGATTTTTGGGAGTGTTTCAGGCGGTGGTGGGCGGGGGAGGTGGGCGCGCGGGGGGCAGGCCACTGTATAAACGCTCGAAGACGGTGAATGCCGTGTCGTTGTCGCCCAAGCCCAGGACCCATCGTCCGGCGTGCTTGATCATGCGAGCGGCCTTGAACATGAGTTCTTGCAGAACCGTTTTGATGCGCCGGCGTTTGGCCTGGTGGCGAAGGGGGCATCTTTGCCCGTGAGGCTGTTCTGGCCGATCAGTCGCAAGATGTTCATGGCCACCGCAGCCAATGCGCACACGAGGAAGTGGGTGTCAAACTTTCCGCTGGGCAGCCGCTCCAGATCCAGGTCGGCCTTGAACTCGGAGTGGAACTGCTCGTGGGTGGCATGGTCACAGTACAGCTCGATGATTTGAGCGGGCGTAAAGTGCTGCGGCAGCGTGGTTGTCCAACCCTCCAGGCAGTAGTTGGGCAGCAGCAGTGGGTGGCCGTGCTTGTCAATCGTACGCTCTGTCAGCCGGTAGACGCGGCGAGCGGGTTGTTCCTCGCTGCCCACGCCTTCGAGTGGGATCGTCTCGGCCCAGACGCAATGGCGTTTGCCCGGCGATGTCCCGATCGTCGTTGAAGGTTGAGTTGGTGGTTGAAGCACTTGGGTTTGGCGCGCGCTTATGAACCACCCGGGCCAGCAAGGTGTCCATCCCCGCACGCAAATCACTCACCCCACAGGCCAACCAGATCGACTCCACCCGAATTGAGCCGCCTGCCAGCGTTGCTCGTATTGCATCGGGCTCTGGTAGCCCAGAGACGAGTGCAAACGCGAGTGATTGTAAAAGGCCATCCCATCGAGGATCACGGCTTTTGCCTGCTCCCGGGTGGCAAACCGCTGCCACAGTACACAAGCGACCTTCAGGTGGCTCCAGAAACTCTCGGTAGGC
>JBKDQE010000043.1:0-4829 GCA_046342195.1 Burkholderiales bacterium | reverse complement strand
CTCCAACATCTCCAACCGCTGCCGAATGGCCTCTTCACTCAGCTTGATACGCCAGGCCTTCATCACTCGCTCCTCTTCAAAAGAGCGTGACCTTCTCATTCAGTTGGAGGCTTGAGAAGATGGGTTGCCCGCGTGCTTACGTGCGTTGATGCTTCCCCTGCCCTGCTGGTGGACACCTTCCGGGCGTTGGACGCGATCTTGGCCAAGTCCAGGGGCGTGGTTGCTCTGCGCCACCTCATGCCGGGTTCGGGGCTTGAAGCGCTCTATCTGCTGCCCGAGCGCAATGCCAGTGCGGAGCTGGCCAACTTGCCTGGCGCAATCCACCAGGCGGCGCTCACCGCCATCGGCCGCGCTCTGCGCGCCGAATTCATCGCCACCAGGCGTGACATGGTGGAGATCGAGGCCGAAGACGGCGCGAAGTTAATCGTCCACGCCATCGAGGTTCGCGCGCTAGTGCTGGCCGCCACAGGTGTGCAACTCGTCGAGGTGTCCAGTTGATGCCGCGCTTGGTGTTCTGGCTCGCCTGCTTGCTGCCGTTGATCGCAGTGGCCGCCGACATCGAGGGGCAGGTGGTGGGAGTCGCAGACGGTGACACCCTTACCGTACTCCACGAGCGGGAGCAAATCAGGGTGCGTCTGGCCGAGATCGACGCGCCCGAGAAGGCGCAGCCGTTCGGTCAGCGGTCGCGTGAGTCTCTGGCCGAGCTGTGTTTTCAGCGGCCCGTCCGAGTTGAAGAAAAGGGGCGAGATCGCTACGGCCGCACCATCGGCCGCGTGTGGTGCGCTGGCATAGACGCCAACGCTGAGCAGGTACGCCGTGGAATGGCCTGGGTCTATGACCGCTATGCCACCGATCAGGCGCTCTACCCGCTCCAAGCCGGTGCGCGTTCCGAGCATCGAGGGCTGTGGATCGACACACACCCTGTTCCGCCGTGGGATTGGCGGCACAAGTAGCTAGATATATATATATGTTGATGTGTCCAGAAAACGGTGCATAACTGGACACACTAGGTTGACACCGAAAAGCGTTCCCTGTGGATGCTTCCAGTGTTAAACTTGCCGTCATCTTTTCAACGTCCCGAAAACGTATGCCAGCGTGTCGATTCGGCTATGCCCGAGTCTCTACCGACGATCAGAACCTCGACCTCCAGCGCGACGCGCTCAAGGTCGCTAGGTGTGATCGGGTTTTTGAAGAGAAGGCCAGCGGCAAGTCATCGGCGCGGCCCAAGCTCGAAGAATGCCTAAGCGCTTTGCGTGAGGGTGACACCTTGGTCGTGTGGCGTCTGGACAGGTTGGGGCGAAGCCTGTCAGACCTTGTGCGCATCATTGAGGATGTCAAGGCGCGCGGCATCGGCTTCGAGAGCTTGAACGAGCGTATCGACACAGGTAGCGCGACGGGCGAACTCATGTTCCATGTGTTCGCCGCGTTGGCCCAGTTCGAGCGGAACGTGATTCGCGAGCGCACCCAGGCTGGCCTAGCCGCCGCTCGGGCGCGTGGTCGCGCGGGGGGGCGCAAGCCCAAGATTGGTGACAAAGAGCGCCGGGAAATCCAGGCGCTCTACGACGCCAAGACCGTCCCTGTCACCGACATCGCGAAGCGATACGGCGTATCAAGGACGACGCTTTACAAGCACCTTGACGGGGCTGCGGCCTTGTCCGGGAGGTAGAAAAACAGGCGGCAGGAGCAAAGGCGGCAACCGATGCACCTGCCTAACCACAACCAGCCTTTATAGGAGGCAAGAGATGGCTACGAATACTTTACATGGCTCAACAAGAAGATCCAGATCTCGCAGGGAGCGAGAGCAAAGAGCAGGACACGGAATCGCTCGATGACGTTGCGCTGCGCCCAGGCCCCAATGCCGACGCTGCGGCCGACGTGGAGCGGTACATCAGCGCCGAAGTCCGTGCGCTCTATGACGTGTACAGCTACCGGCATGCCGCCGCGATTCTGGCCAACTCCTTCCCCGAGGAGTTGCAGCAGATCGAGCGCGCCTTGCTGGACTTCCGCATCACCGTCAAAGACATCGGCACCCCTGGCGGGAACGAGTCGGATATGCCCAAGAAGTTCTCTCGCACCCTCCGCCCGGCTGGCTGGGTGGAGACACGCATTCAGGGCGACTTGCTGGTGCGTATGCAGGAGTACGACGAACTGTTTGCCGCCGATGGCAAGGCCCGCAAGGTCAAGCGATCAGAGAGCACGCCGCGCATGATCGAAAACTTCATCGACGGCCACAAGATCGACTACGTGAAGGGCCGCGTCGCGTTTGACTTGGAGTGGAACTCCAAGGATCAGACCTTCGACCGCGACCTGTATGCCCTGCGGGCATTCCACGAATGCGGGCTCATTAGCGCCGGCGTGATGGTCACCCGTAGCGCGAGCTTGAACCCTGTGTTCGAGGTTGTGCTGCAGCTCACCAAGTCTGGTGAGCCCGAGCTGCACAAGACCGGATCGAAGGCTGGCCAGCCCAAGAACGTGCGACAGAAATACGGCGCGAGCACGACCTGGATGGGCAAGCTGCTTTACCGACTCAACGCGGGTCGGCACGGCGGTTGTCCTGTCCTGGTGTTCGGGATCACGCCCAAATTGATTTCAGACTGGAACCCACAACCATGACCAAGAAAAAGCCGGATGCTGCCCCCGATGCAGCACTGGAACTGCTGACTCAGCATGCTGGCCGCCGTTTCTCTACGATCCTGGCCGATCCACCTTGGCAGTTCCAGAACCGAACCGGCAAGGTTGCGCCCGAACACAAGCGGCTGTCGCGCTACGGCACGATGGAGCTTGAGGACATCATGGCGTTGCCCGTCTCACAGATCGCCGAGGACACGGCGCACCTCTACCTGTGGGTGCCCAATGCCTTGCTGCCCGAGGGCCTGCGTGTGATGGCCGCCTGGGGCTTCAACTACAAGAGCAATATCGTCTGGCACAAGATCCGTAAGGACGGCGGCCCGGACGGGCGCGGCGTTGGCTTCTACTTCCGCAACGTGACTGAGATGGTGCTGTTTGGTGTGCGTGGCAAGAACGCTCGCACCCTCGCGCCCGGCCGCAGCCAGGTCAACTTCCTTGCCACGCAAAAGCGCGAGCACTCGCGCAAGCCTGACGAGTTTTATGAGATTGTCGAATCGTGCAGTCCAGGGCCGTTCCTTGAGATGTTTGCGCGCGGCGCGCGGCCGGGTTGGGATGTCTGGGGAAATCAGGCCAGCGAAGAGTATTACCCCGACTGGCCTACCTACTCCAACCACTCCCAGGCTGAGCGGGTCAATGGCCGTGCTATGTCTGACTTGGTGGCAGTCCCTGCGAAGTAAGGCTGCTGTTCGCCGATGGCAGATCTCACCGGGAGCGACCGCCGCAAGCTGGAAAAGCTGCTTGGCATGGGTGGCGGGTATGTCCTCAACTTCTCTGACCGCACCTTCGGCGACTTCTTCGACGAGCATCGGGTCGAGATCGACGCCGAGCGCTACCGTGCGGGTGGCACGTCGAAGGCCAACCGCATGCGCACGCATTGGGAGCTGGATGCAAACCATATAGTCGGCCGTGTCATCGGTGGCCTGATCGACTACGCCACCGACGAGAGCTGCTTTGGCGACAGCAACCCGGTGCTGATCGAGGACTGCCGCAAGATCGCCCAGCGCCTGCTGAGCGACCAGCCGGTGGCCGAGCTGGATGCGCTGGCAGCGACTGCTGACGAGCGCGACTTCGAGGTGGTGGCCGAGCATGTGCGCGAGGCCATCGAGAAGAACCAGCCGGAGGGCGCGCTGGATCGGCTGCACACCTTCGTCATCAAGTTCATTCGCGTCGCCTGCGAGCCTCACGGCATCGACATCAACCGGGACAAGCCGCTGCACAGTGTGTTCGGCGAGTACGTGCGCGCCCTGCGTGACGGCGGCCACCTTGAGTCGGCCATGACCGAGCGCATTCTGAAGTCGTCAATCTCGGTGCTGGAGGCATTCAACGACGTGCGCAATCACAAGAGCCTGGCGCACGACAACCCTATCCTGAACTACGAAGAGAGCCTGCTGATCTTCAATCACGTTGCGGCGTCGATCAGGTTCATCAAGTCGCTGGAGGCCAAGATCAAGGCCAAGGCGACAACGACAAAGGCCGCAGCGGATGCGTGGGATGACGATGTGCCCTTCTGATTGGTTGCGCGGCGTTGCCTGCGCGCTCATGGTGATGGTGAGCGGCCAGGTCATGGCCGCTGATGGTGCCGACCAGGCGGCGAAGTCGGTGCGCAGCTTCTGGCGCGCGGGTCAGCTCTACGAGCTGTGTATCAGCAAGGCCGACAACGAGCGTGCGCACTGCGAGGGCTTCATCACCGGCCTAGCCAGCACCTTGCAGGATGCCCAGCTCTCTCGCGTGCCGATCTGCCTGCCGAAAGGCACGAGCAGCCAGGACGTGGTGAGCAAAGTCGTCTGGTACTTGCGCGAAAAGGCCGATGCTGACGACTTGAAGCTGCCTGCCGCGAACCTGCTAGGGCCGGTGTTGGCCATCCTCTACAACTGCACGCCCGGCCAGCCGCCCAAGTTCACCCAGCCCTGATAATTGCGCATGGCCGTACCTCCCTCGGCCCCCGCTTTTCCTCCCTGAGCGGGCTGTGCGACAGCGCAGTTCCAGCGGCCCCTGTGTGGGGCCGTCCTTTTTTCAGAGCGTCACCGCATTGCTTTGAGGAGTGGCGCATGGATGTAGAGCGTAAGCACGCGGGCAACCCATCTTCTCAAGCCTCCAACTGAATGAGAAGGTCACGCTCTTTTGAAGAGGAGCGAGTGATGAAGGCCTGGCGTATCAAGCTGAGTGAAGAGGCCATTCGGCAGCGGTTGGAGATGTTGGAG
>JBKDQE010000042.1:0-146405 GCA_046342195.1 Burkholderiales bacterium | reverse complement strand
ACACCACGACCCGAGATATCCTGCGGCGTCACGACGAATCGGGTTGGCCCGGCACCGAGTTGATTCAATTGATGGCTGACTTGGCGGGCCTCATGCATGACCTCGGTAAAGCATGTCAGGCTTTTCAGGATCGATTGGCTGGGAAGGCTCAGGGACGCAACCTGATTCGGCATGAGTGGATTTCTTTGCGATTGCTACAGTCATTCGTTGGTGGCCAGACGGATACCCAATGGCTGCAACGCATGGCAGAGCCAGTGGCGGGAAATGCACAAGCTTGGTTGATGGGGCTCGAGCAAGATGCACCCGGCGTTACAAAGTCAAAGCCCTTCGCACAGATGCACCAAGCGCCTTTGGCGCAGGCTGTCGGATGGCTGGTTCTCACCCACCACAGGTTGCCGCAGTTGCCATACGAACGTCGGGGTGCTTACGCGAGCATGTTGAGCGGCGCGTTGAATTGTGTCAGTGCCAGCTGGAACGAAATCGAGATCGAAAACGTCGAGGCCCCGATCACGGATGCGGCTCTTTACTGGCAATTCACTCATGGGCTGCCCTGCCAGACCGTAGCATGGCAAGCGCGTGCGGCACGTCTCGCGAGCAAGTTGAAGCAATGGGTGAATCAATTCAGTACACAGCAGATTTTGAATCAGCCTTTGGTAATGCACTTGGCCCGCCTCAGCCTGATGCTGGCCGATCACCACTATTCAACCTTGGCAGAAAGCCAGCCTGGAGTGCCAGTACCAGAGCGTTTGGCCGTCAAGTCTGAGCTGCGCCTCTATGCCAACACATTGCCTCAGAAAGCAGGTTCAAGAGGCCAGCCCCGCTACAAACAGACGCTGGAAGAGCACTTAATTGGCGTTGCGCAAGGTGCTGCGGAGGTGGCGCGGTTTTTGCCCAGCGTCCGGCAGAACCTGCCCCACCTCGGCCCTGTTCGATCTCTGAAAAAACGCAGCGCTGAGGCTCGTTTTCATTGGCAAAATAAAGCTGCAGATCTGGCCGAGACCCTACGCGAAAGTAGTTCCAAAAGCGGTTGTTTCATTGTCAATATGGCATCCACTGGTTGCGGCAAGACCTTGGCCAATGCTCGCATCATGCAAGCAATGAGTGATCCGGCGACAGGAATGCGCTGCGCTTTTGCCATGGGGCTGAGGACCTTGACCTTACAGACGGGTCAAGCCTTTCGTGATAACTTACAGCTACAAGATGATCATTTAGCCATTCGCGTTGGCGGCAGCGCGAGCCGCGCACTATTCGAACATTTTGAGCGCCAGGCAGAGGCCACCGGCTCTGCTTCAGCCCAAGGGTTGATGGATGAAGACGGGCATGTTGTTTATGAAGGGCGCCATGAGGATCACCCCCTGCTGCGTCGTCTGGCACATGACCCTCAGGTCGCAAAACTGCTCATGGCTCCTATCCTCGTTTGCACGATCGACCATTTGACCCCCGCGACGGAGGCACAGCGGGGCGGGCGGCAGATTGCCCCCATGTTGCGCCTCATGAGTAGCGATTTGGTTCTGGACGAGCCGGACGACTTCGACCTGGCTGATCTGCCGGCATTGACACGCCTCGTCAACTGGGCGGGCCTGCTGGGTGCGCGGGTGCTCTTGTCTTCCGCAACGCTTCCGCCAGCCCTGATCCAAGGCTTGTTCGAGGCTTATCGAGCAGGGCGGCAACAGTGGCATTCCCGGACTTTATCTGATCCGATTCCATCACCTGCCATCCCCTGCCTGTGGGTCGATGAATTTCATCAACACGCTGAGTGTTGCATGGATACCGATTTCACGGCTGTACACGCGGCTTTCGTGCAAAAGCGATTGATTCAGCTGGCCCAAGCCTCTGAACGCCCTCGCCGCCGTTTGGAGCTGGTGTCGCTGGAACTCTCCGATAAGGAGCCTGCTGACGTTGCCAAGGCTTTTGCCAGCGAAGTGCTGAATTCCGCCCTCATCCTGCATCAAGCGCATTCACAGACAGACCCATTGAGCGGCAAGCGTGTCAGTTTCGGGCTGGTCCGCATGGCCAATATTGAACGCTTGTTCGACGTGGCTTTGGCTCTGTATGCCCAAGGTGTCCCAACAGGCACTCACATTCATTTGTGTACCTACCACTCGCGTTTCCCACTACTGATGCGTTCTGCCACGGAGAGGATGCTGGACGCCTGCCTGAAGCGAGACCAACCGGAAGCCGTCTTTCAGCAACAAGCCGTGCGCGAATGCTTAGATGCAAGCCCGGCTTCTGATCAGGTTTTTGTGGTTCTGGGTTCGCCGGTGACCGAGGTTGGTCGTGATCACGACTACGACTGGGCCGTGGTGGAGCCGTCTTCTTTGCGGTCACTCATTCAACTTCTGGGCCGCGTGCGGCGGCACCGTCACCAAGATACGGTGACCGTCCCCAACGTGCATGTGTTTCGCTACCCATTGCGACACTTCTTGAGTCCCGGCAAGGACGCCTACTGTTGGCCAGGCTTTGAGTCTGAGCGGGATGGCTACGGGTTGCGGTCGCACGACTTGGCCGAGCTATTGCCCTTACCCCTCAATAGCCCGCTGGATTCGCGCCCACGCATCCAGGCGGAGTCATCCCTGCAGCCTGATCGCCGTTGGGCTGACTTGGAGCATCAGCGTCTAAAGGATTGGATGTTGCCCCACTCCGCTGCGACGCCAGCTACAGCTGAAAGACGCAGCCGTCGGCAGGTGCCTATGATCCCCCCCAGACCCAATGCGGCAAGCTGGTGGAATTTGCCCCCCGCCGATGCACAGTTGACCTACCTGCTTCAACAAAACCAGCCTTTTCGTGACAGCGCAGGGCAGCGGGAGCTACAGGTTGTATTGCTCCCTGATGAGGATGGTGAGACCAGCGTTTTGCACCAAATTCTGGATCAAAAACGCGATCAGCTTCGACAGACGTTTTATGTGGATATCGACCGGGAGAGTCATGTTCGTTTGCCTGACGATGCCACTACAGGCTCGGGGATTACCCCTTGGGGTGCCACTGACTATTTGCACGAACTCCAAAAATTGGCGACGGCCATGGGCTTGGGGCTCGCTGATTGTGCAAAGCGTTTTGGCTTGGTCACAGTGCTAAGCCACGATGCGGCTCGTTGGCGATCACACCCTTGCTTGGGCTTTGCAAAGCATGAAGCGAAGTCGGGTCGGTGAACCGGCTTCGCTGAAGCTGCCTATGCGGCAGTGAGTAAACGAGCCAAAACAAGAAGACTCTTTTCTGAGCTGCCTTTCGGCAGGCCCACAGTTTAAGTGCCACGATCGTTCTTGGAAAACCTGATTTAAAAATAAGAAAACTCTGGTTGACTTTTTTTTGAGATATGACAAAATGGCATAAGTATTTCAATGATGGAGTCGCCTGTGCTCGAACTGTGGCTGGAAAAATGAAACGCTGAAGTTGAAAGACCAGGAATGGACATGTCAAAAATGCAGGACGCACCACGACCGGGATTAAAACGCGGTGCTGAATCTGAAACGGCTGGCAACCGTAACTGCCCTACCCGTGGCGAGCCATGCCGGTCACGGCAGCACTGTCCCTGGAATGGTTCCAGAGACAGTCGGGAAAGTCACGCCTGTCAGTCACGAAGCAGCCTGTTTGGGGCATTCGGGGCAGGAAAAGAACCGTGCGCACCTTCGCGCACTTTCTTGATGGCAAAAAAGATGTCAAACCTGGTGCCGCACAGGGTGGCCGGCTTGCGCTCCTTGATCGAACAGTTTCTCAAAGAGCGCTTGGATGCCAAGCTGGAAAATCTCAAAAAGCGCAAAGTAGATGCCAATTCGGAGCTCGAGCAACGGGTTGCGCAGTTCGATGTTTCAGTTTGGCTGGAAGACGCTGCTCGTCGCGTCATTAGACTTCAAGAGGTTACTCATTCGCTGAAGGGAATTCACCCTGCCGCCCAGGGCAGTAGCCTTTACTGTGAACCCGCGGCGCTCGCGAAGCTGAGCGTGGTTGGGAGTCATGTGCTCGGCACTCAGTTTGACGTCGATGTGGTCGGTGATGCTGCGGTCCTGGATGTCTATAAGTTTTTGAAGCTAAGCCTAGAAGGGGACACCCTGTTGGAGCTTTGTTTGCGCAACGATGCTGATCTGGCTGCTGCGCTCAATGAAAATCCAACCACTGCAAGGCGGTGGATGGCCGCTTTCGGCAGTTTGGCCGACGTTCGTGGAAATCCCACCAGTCACACCCAGGCAAAGCAGGTTTTTTGGCTGTTGGAAGGTGAAGATCCGCACGACTCAGCCTCCTTTCACTTGCTGGCACCGCTCTTTCCTACCTCCCTGGTTCACCGTGTGTATCAACAGGTTCAGGCTGATCGGTTCAGTGATCAGGCAAAAGCTGCTCGAGAGGCCCGCAAAAAGGGCGAGTTCAGCGAGCGTCCGGTGCGAGACTACCCCCAGATGGCTGTACAGCAACTTGGCGGCACAAAACCGCACAATGTTAGCCAGCTCAACAGTGAGCGCCGGGGGAACAATTTCCTGTTTGCATCCCTTCCGCCGCTTTGGAAAGCTTTTGACGCGCGCGCTGTGCTGAACGCCAAATCGCTGTTCAAGGCCTGGGCACAGCGTCGAGAGGTCTGGCGTGAGGCGCAAACGCTTCGCAAGTTCCTTGCCAGTGATCCCCCGGCCAATGCGCTCACCCGCGAACGAGTCACCAAGCATGTGGATACTTTGATAGACGACCTTCTGTGCTGGCGAGCCAGCCTGCAAGACGTTTCGCCAGGTTGGTCAGCCCAAGATGGCTGCCAGTTGCCTGACCACCAAGCCTTGTGGTTGGATCCTCCTGAAGGCACTGACACCAACACCCTTTCGCAAGAGGCTGCCGCAGAACAAGTGGCTGAGGACTTTGCGCGTTGGCTCAATGAACAACTTCGTGAACAGTCCTTGCCGGTGGGCTCCGATGAATTTATCGAATGGAAGCGGCGCGCCGTTGCTCAGTTCAAAGACCACGAAAGGGACGTCGCATGAACGTTGAAAATGACGCTATACCGCGGCACGACGCAGTGCTGTTTTTGCCGCGCCTTCGTGTGCAAAACGCCAACGCGATCTCGAGCCCCATGACGTGGGGGTTCCCGGCGATCTCGGCTTTTTTGGGCGCCATGACTGCGCTCGAGCGCAAGCTGGGCCCCAACAGCGGAATCCGCCTGCTGCGTGTGGGTGTGATCTGCCATGGGCACGAGGCGCAGATCACCACAGGGGGCTACACACGCGCTTTCAGGCTGACGCGCAATCCAGTCAAGAAGGACGGCGACACTGCGGCGATCGTAGAGGAGGGCCGGATCCATCTTGATATCAGCCTGATATTCGATGTCCAGATTGCATCATGGCATGTGGGTCTGGAAGCTCAGCAAGCTCTGGCCGAGCAGGTCTTGCACCAGCTCGAGGGAATGCGTGTTGCCGGGGGCAGTTTGGTGCCGCCTCGGCAGGGGCGTCGAAAACAGCCGCGTCTGGCACTTCAAGGTGAGGTGAAGTTTCGTGAGCTCGCTCGCCAATGTTTGCCTGGCTTTGCCCTGGTGGCACGCGACGATCTCTTGCAGGGGCATTGGCAAACTTTGAAAGAGACTCAGCCAGAAGCCACCTTGCTCGACGCCTGGCTGGACTTGAGTCGCCTAAACCACCGCGCCATTCGACAGCCCGAACCAAACGAGGCTGATGAGCCCACTGTACAGTGGCAAACCGACAGCCGAGATGGCTGGATCGTGCCGATTCCCGTCGGCTATGCACCGCTGACCGAATTACACCTCGCAGGCCATGTGGCGGGAGCCCGAGATCGTGAAACGCCATTCCGTTTTGTAGAAACCGTCTGGTCTCTCGGCCAATGGATCAGCCCGCACCGCTTACAGGACTGGGAGCAAATTTTTTGGGAAGCTCAAACCGAGGGACCAGCCCAAGCACCGATTCTTTACCGCTGTACCAATGGCAACATCGCCAACAACTGATCTCAAGAACTCAATTAGGAAACAAATTATGGCGACTGCAATCAAAACCGCGTCCGTTCTGGCGTTTGAACGCAAACTGGATCCTTCTGACGCACTCTTCTTTTCGGGGAGCTGGGAACAACGGGGGCAATCTGCCTCTTGGGCAAGCTTGTCGGTGCGAGAAAAGTCTGTGCGAGGGACAATCTCAAATCGATTAAAAGGCAAGGAACAAGATGCGGCCAAACTCGATGCCGCAATCGAGAATCCTAATCTTCAGACCGTTGATGTGTCCGCACTGCCGGCCGGTGCTGACACCCTGAAGGTGAGCTTCACGCTCCGTGTTCTGGGTGGCGCAGGCACGCCCTCCGCCTGCAACAACTCGGACTATCAACGCAAACTCTTGTCTACGGTTGATGGATACGTCCAAGCCAATGGCTTCGGCGAATTAGCGCGTCGCTATGCCCACAACCTTGCCAATGGGCGATTTTTGTGGCGCAACCGATTTGGTGCCGAGTCGATTGAGGTGAACGTGGCGCATTTGCTTAAGGGCGAAGCCCTCAAGCGTTGGAGTTTTGATGCCTTGGCGCTGTCTACGCGTGAGTTCAATAGCCATGGGCACACGGGCTTGGCAGAGCTCGGCGAACTGATTGCCCACGGGTTGGCTGGGCAGAGCCATGTGTTGTTGGAGGTGACGGCCTTTGTGCGTGTGGGTGCAGGGCAAGAGGTCTATCCTTCCCAAGAGCTCATCCTGGATAAGGGCGCCAGCAAAAAAAGCAAAACGCTGTATACCGTGGACGGCGTCGCAGGCATTCACAGCCAGAAGCTTGGCAATGCCATCCGCACCATTGATACTTGGCACCCTGATGCCGACGAGTTGGGCCCGATTGCGGTGGAGCCTTATGGTTCAGTCACGACGCTGGGCAAGGCATGCCGCAAACCTGCGGACAAACTTGATTTCTACAACCTGCTCGACAACTGGTTGCTGAAAGACAAGGTGCCCGACCTGGCACAACAGCACTTTGTAATCGCTACACTGATCCGTGGGGGCGTCTTCGGCGACGCAGGGAAGGACTAACCCATGCTCACTCATTATCTTGATATCCATTTGCGGCCTGACCCAGAGTTCCCTGCGGCTCATCTGCTTTCAGCTCTTTATGCCAAGCTGCACCGGGCCTTGGTGCTGATGGGTGGCAAGCAGATTGCTGTCTGCTTTCCTGAAATGTCGCACCGGGATGTGGGGTCTCAGATGCGGCTGCTGGGGCCGGCTGATGCACTGGACAAGCTGATGGCGCTTGATTGGCCCCGTGGCATGCGCGACCATGCACAATTCGAACCCTGCTTGCCAGTGCCCTTGCAACATGAATTGGCCACACTTCATCGGGTTCAAGCAAAGTCTAGTGCCGAGCGACTTCGCCGACGCCAGATGAAGCGGCACGGCCTAAGCTACGAGCAGGCCTGCGTTCGTGTTCCCGAAGGAAAGGGGCGCTTGCTAAATCTGCCCTTTGTACAACTCAGCAGCGGTAGCAGCGGTCAAAAATTCAGCCTTTACCTGCAGATGAAGCCGGCAGCAGCGGCGATGGAGGGCGTTTTCAATACCTATGGTTTGAGCCACACAGCCACCATCCCCTGGTTTTGACCCTTTTTTTAACCCCTCACCAATATGCTTGTAAATCAAGCACTTAGACCAGACCGTTTAATTTGGGTGGCGAAGACAGAAAACGTTTAAAATCCATGATTCAAAGGGGCTCAGACTGAATTGCCTCTAGTTCACTGCCGCGTAGGCAGCTCAGAAATTTTAGTAGTATATATATATAGGGCAGAGTGGGTTCACTGCCGCGTAGGCAGCTCAGAAAAGTGTGTGCCCCCTTTTTGCACTACTATACACGTTCACTGCCGCGTAGGCAGCTCAGAAAACAGGGCTTGAGGGGGTAGCCTGCCAGTGTGTGTTCACTGCCGCGTAGGCAGCTCAGAAATGAAAGATGATCAAGCCGTCCCCTTTTTGTGAGTTCACTGCCGCGTAGGCAGCTCAGAAAACCTGAAAAGAGTGCCGAGATGGTCTGTCAGCGTTCACTGCCGCGTAGGCAGCTCAGAAAAAAAAAGTCCCCCCTTGGCCCACCATAATAGTGTTCACTGCCGCGTAGGCAGCTCAGAAACTTACTGGCAAAATCCTGCCAATTTTGCAAGAGTTCACTGCCGCGTAGGCAGCTCAGAAATGGCTCAGAGCTCTGGTTCACTTGGAACCCGAGTTCACTGCCGCGTAGGCAGCTCAGAAATTTTTGTGACTTGATAACAGCCTCTTGCACTTGTTCACTGCCGCGTAGGCAGCTCAGAAATCGCCAGACATGCGCATATTTGTCCGGATCGCGTTCACTGCCGCGTAGGCAGCTCAGAAACATCGTTGCTGATAGTTCGAGGCCGGAAACAAGTTCACTGCCGCGTAGGCAGCTCAGAAAGTGCCAGAATCGGAAAAATGGCCCATCGTTGCGTTCACTGCCGCGTAGGCAGCTCAGAAATTCAAGTGACTTGATCGAGTCAGCGGTATGATGTTCACTGCCGCGTAGGCAGCTCAGAAATGCCCGCCCTCCCGAACCGCTGTTGGCCCAGAGTTCACTGCCGCGTAGGCAGCTCAGAAATAATCGGGACAGATATGAGCGGGGCAAAGCTAGTTCACTGCCGCGTAGGCAGCTCAGAAATGCAGCACTTAACTATTGGGTTCCTCGATCACGTTCACTGCCGCGTAGGCAGCTCAGAAAATTAGAAAGTAGCGCTGGGTAACACGTGCCGGGTTCACTGCCGCGTAGGCAGCTCAGAAAGACTGAAACAATAACTTCTTCATCATGTTCTTGTTCACTGCCGCGTAGGCAGCTCAGAAAATCATCTGAAAGCCGTCATAGCGGACCCCCTTGTTCACTGCCGCGTAGGCAGCTCAGAAAATCGCCGGGGGGATTTGCGGGCTCTTTGTGTAGTTCACTGCCGCGTAGGCAGCTCAGAAACACCAATTTTTATACGCCTGGCACAGGGTTTAAGTTCACTGCCGCGTAGGCAGCTCAGAAAGCAACCTGCTCAGGCAAGAGAATCGGCTTTTCGTTCACTGCCGCGTAGGCAGCTCAGAAACACCCAGGAGCAGAAACTGGAGGGCTTTCTTCGTTCACTGCCGCGTAGGCAGCTCAGAAAAAACTTGCGACATCTGCACCTGAGACCAAGCCGTTCACTGCCGCGTAGGCAGCTCAGAAATGACATCAAACGATATAGGGCGTTTGCATGAAGTTCACTGCCGCGTAGGCAGCTCAGAAATGCTCGACAGCTTGATTTACAGCTTCTTTGATGTTCACTGCCGCGTAGGCAGCTCAGAAAGGTCTATGCGGCCGACGATCTTGATAACGTAGGTTCACTGCCGCGTAGGCAGCTCAGAAAATTCATATTTTCTACTTTCGATAGTCGACGGGGTTCACTGCCGCGTAGGCAGCTCAGAAATGAAATCAACATGGCAGCGTGGAATGCGTCAGGTTCACTGCCGCGTAGGCAGCTCAGAAATCGCACTACGGACACGTAGTACACAGCATCGAGTTCACTGCCGCGTAGGCAGCTCAGAAATCATTGATTGCCGTTATTTCTTCATGGCTGCAGTTCACTGCCGCGTAGGCAGCTCAGAAATTGACTATTGTTGCTAACATTTCAGTTGCGTTGTTCACTGCCGCGTAGGCAGCTCAGAAATGTCGCAACAAGCGTCGATCCGAACTCGCTTTGTTCACTGCCGCGTAGGCAGCTCAGAAAATCACATTCGTGAGAGAACAGGACATTGCCTGGTTCACTGCCGCGTAGGCAGCTCAGAAACAGATCAGCGCCGGTTAAATCCGCTCTTGTCAGTTCACTGCCGCGTAGGCAGCTCAGAAATGCTCTGAGTGTAATCGGACTGACGGCAACGCGTTCACTGCCGCGTAGGCAGCTCAGAAAACTGTTGTTTGTCTGGTTCCAGCCAGAACAGAGTTCACTGCCGCGTAGGCAGCTCAGAAATGACGTACTAAAAATTTCAATCTTTTTCATGCGTTCACTGCCGCGTAGGCAGCTCAGAAAATCTGGCCACGCCTGAACAGGCGCAGGATGCGGTTCACTGCCGCGTAGGCAGCTCAGAAATTGAAGACCAGCTCCTCGATGCTGACCGGCTCGTTCACTGCCGCGTAGGCAGCTCAGAAAGTGCAAGGATGCTTTGCAGAACTGGCCCGAAAGTTCACTGCCGCGTAGGCAGCTCAGAAATGATCCGGTTGGCAGCACCAGGCAAGGGTTGCGTTCACTGCCGCGTCGGCAGCTCAGAAAATGTCAAGGAGTTGATTGAGCAGAATGCCGAGGTTCACTGCCGCGTAGGCAGCTCAGAAATTATACCTGGCCGTCTGCAAGGACGACGACCGCGTTCACTGCCGCGTAGGCAGCTCAGAAAAATGGAGAAAGTTATGAACACAGTTGAAATTCGTTCACTGCCGCGTAGGCAGCTCAGAAAAATCAGCGCCGACTTGCTGCGCACAGACTGAAGTTCACTGCCGCGTAGGCAGCTCAGAAAATATGCTGCGCGACCATCCTTGGAGTTCTTCAGTTCACTGCCGCGTAGGCAGCTCAGAAAATGCGCACCTTGGCCAAATTCTCTGATCAGACGTTCACTGCCGCGTAGGCAGCTCAGAAAACTGTAAGAATACTCGGGAATTATAAGAATCGGCCCGATCCGCCACGTGATGGTGCGCGGCATCAAGAAAGTGGACCAGGTGTTTGTGCTGGCCATGTTCAGCAGCCTGTTAAAGCAGTGCATCTGGGTTTCGAACTTGGCAGGTATGCTTGCCATCAGACGGAGGCTCGCTGGGCGCGGAGGCGGGCAACAACGTTATCTGCCGGTTTGACCTTGCCAGCGGCCACATGCTGATTCCCCAGCGCAAGGATCTTCAGCAAGGCCAGTGTTTTTTGGGTCTCCTCGAACGAAGCGACATCCTGCCGAACCGCCTTGGCTTCGCCGTTTTTATTGCGACCTTTGTGCTCGGCCACGCGGCGTAAAAGGTTGCCGGTCACACCCACGTAGAAGGCGGTATTTTTTGGGCTTGCCATGAAGTCAACGAAGGCTTGTTTGCTCATGTCTGCGCTCCACCAAGATTGCGGGTCAAGCCCGCAATGACGGGAGGGGTGAAGTCCGCAATGACGGGAGGGGTGAAGTCCGCAATGACGGGAGGGGTCAAGCCCGCAATGACGCGGGAAGGGTCAAGCCCGCAATGACGGGAGGGGTGAAGTCCGCAATGACGCGGGGGGGGTGAAGTCCGCAATGACGCGGGAGGGGTGAAGTCCGCAATGACGCGGGAGGGGTGAAGCCCGCAATGACGCGGGAGGGGTGAAGTCCGCAATGACGGGAGGGGTGAAGTCCGCAATGACCGGGGAGGTCGTCAAGCCTGCCATGATACCCCCCGCGTCATTGCGGGCTTGACCCGCAATCTCTTTCACCAGATCATGCAAGACAAACGGTACTGGTAGCAGGCCGTCGAGCTCAAGTCCTTGCATGGACTGGATCGCTTTTTAACATCACAGCAGGCAACATTCTTCACTGGGCGACGTCAGCCCGATGCCATTTGAACCAGGCTGGTTCACGGCACAGCGTAAAAAAGCCGCGTCAATCTCTGGCTAATGTCTACGGGAAATAGGGGCAAGGTCAGTTCCCAAGGATGTCAAAATAAGTGCATGACATCCAACGAGATCCCCCCTCCCCCACCCGCCACTCAGCCATACAGCGGGCACAAGCTCCTTCTCGTCGATGGCTCCAGTTACCTCTACAGAGCTTTTCATGCGCTGCCTGATTTGCGCAGCTCGGAGGGGTTTCCTACAGGAGCCATTCACGGTATGGTGGCCATGATGAAGCGCCTTCGGGAGCAAGTTCAGGCCAACCATGCCGCCTGTGTTTTTGATGCCAAGGGCCCTACCTTTCGTGACGAGTGGTACTCAGACTATAAAGCCCATCGCAGCCCCATGCCTGAGGCTTTGGTGCAGCAGATTGAGCCCATCCATGAAGTCGTGAAGCTATTGGGTTGGCCCGTCTTGATGGTGCCTGGGATTGAAGCTGATGACGCCATCGGCACACTGGCTCGCGTGGCCGCACAGATGGGGCATCACGTGGTGATCTCTACCGGCGACAAAGACTTGGCGCAATTGGTCAACCCCCAAGTGACCCTGATCAACACCATGAGCAATGAAATGCTGGATGAAGCTGGAGTCTCGGCCAGGTTTGGTGTTGCGCCTGAAAAAATAGTCGACTACCTCACATTGGTAGGAGATGCTGTTGACAACGTTCCAGGCGTTGACAAGGTGGGGCCCAAAACCGCCGCCAAATGGATCCGTGAATACGGATCATTGGAAGGCGTCATCGCCGCGTCAGGCCATATGAAAGGCGTGGCAGGAGACAATCTGCGCAAAGCCCTGGATTGGCTTCCCCAGGCGCGCCGATTAGTAACCGTAAAAACCGATTGTGACCTTGCTGGGTATCTGAAGGGCTGGCCGATGATCAGCGCACTGGCTTTCCAAGAGCCCGATCAAACCGCCCTGCTCGCTTTTTATACACGGTTCAACTTCAAAACCTGGGCCCGTGAGCTAGAGGCCCAAGCCGGCCAGACTGCCTCACTCTTTGCCCCTCGAGAGCCCACTCAAGCCCCCCGGGCCAGATCCCTCACAGAAGCCTCCACTGACTTTCCCGCTCCACTGACCGAACGGCATGACGACACGATTCTCACGCCTCAAGCGCTGCAACACTGGCTGCAAAAAATTCGCGCTGCCCCTCTGTGCGCCCTCAACACCAAAACCGATTCGCTGGACGCCATGCAGGCCAGGCTGATTGGTATTTCCTTGAGTGTGAAGCCGGGCGAAGGGGCCTACATCCCCTTGCGACACGATTACCCTGGTGCCCCTGAGCAGCTGACCCTTGACCATGTTCTAGGTAATCTGCGCCCTTGGCTGGAAGACCCCTTGGCAGCCAAGGTCGGCCAAAACATCAAATTTGATCTGCATGTGTTTGAAAATGCAGGCATTCGGGTTCAAGGTTATGTACACGACACCCTATTACAAAGCTATGTACTTGAGGCTCACAAACCGCATGGCTTGCAAAGCCTGGCCGATCGACATTTAGGCCGAAAAGGTGTCAGTTATGAAGATCTGTGCGGCAAGGGTGCGCATCAAATTTCCTTCTCGCAGGTCGATATTCCACGCGCGGCGCATTACGCCAGCGAAAACAGCGACATGACCCTCCATGTTCATGAGGTTTTAATGCCTTGCTTGCAGGCCGAGCCCAGGCTTCAGCGCATCTATTCTGAGATGGAGATCCCCTTGGCCCACGTGCTGCAACATATGGAGCGCAGCGGTGTGTTGATCGACCCTGCCCTGCTGGCCCTGCAAAGCCGGGACCTCGGTGAGCGCCTGCATATTCTGGAGCAAGAGGCCCACGCTTTGGCCGGCCAAGCTTTTAATCTGGGCTCACCCAAACAAATCGGAGACATTCTTTTTCATCAGCAAAAGCTGCCCATCATTAAAAAAACAGCCACGGGGGCGCCCAGTACCGACGAAGAGGTGCTTGAAAAACTCGCCCTGGATTACCCGCTTCCGGCCAAACTGCTGGCCTACCGAAGCCTCGCCAAGCTCAAAAGCACCTACACCGACAAACTGCCCCACATGATCCACCCGCACACAGGGCGGGTTCATACCACCTACGAGCAGGCCGTTGCTGTCACGGGACGTTTGTCAAGCAATGAGCCCAACCTTCAAAACATTCCGGTGCGCACCCCCGAGGGCCGGCGTATACGAACAGCCTTCATCGCCCCGCCGGGGCACCAATTGCTGAGTGCCGATTACTCCCAGATTGAACTGCGCATCATGGCCCACCTCAGTGAAGACCGCAACTTGCTGGCGGCCTTCGCCCAAGGGCAAGACGTGCATCGTGCCACCGCCGCCGAAATTTTTGGCGTGACTCCGCAGGATGTCACCAGCGAGCAACGCCGCTACGCCAAGGTTATCAACTTCGGTCTGATCTACGGCATGAGCGCCTTTGGCCTGGCCTCGAACCTCGGCATTGAACGCCATGCAGCCAGCCACTATATCGATCGCTATTTCAGCCGTTACCCGGGCGTCAAAAACTACATGGACAGCACCCGTGCACAAGCCAAAGCACAAGGCTATGTGGAAACCATCTTTGGCCGCCGACTCTGGCTGCCCGAGATCAACAGTCCTAACGGCCCCAGGCGCAGCGCCGCCGAACGTGCTGCCATCAATGCCCCCATGCAAGGCACCGCGGCAGACCTCATTAAACTGGCGATGATCAAAATACAGCAGGAAATCGATACGCACCAACTCCAAAGCCGCATGGTGATGCAAGTTCATGATGAACTGGTGCTGGAGGTGCCCAACCAAGAACTCGAATGGGGGCGCCACCATATTCCACGCATCATGGCCGGCGTGGCTGAATTAAAAATTCCCTTGATCGCCGAGATCGGGGAAGGACACCACTGGGAGGAGGCGCATTAGGGCCTGTTCACACTAAAGATGCCAGTGCGATTGGCACAAATTTCCTGGATGCTGCGACTGTACGCAGGCATGACGACGGCTGCGTTCATCTTCAACATTGTGAGTTTTTCTCCATGATTTTCCTTCTATCGCCCGCCAAAACACTGAATTACGACACACCCGCAGCGGTGGACGCCTGCAGCACACCTGGCTTCATTGAAGAGTCGGCCACACTGATTCAAAATCTCAGAACATATTCCAAAGATCAACTGTGCAGCCTGATGAATCTTTCTCCGGCCTTGGCTGAGCTCAATCTTGAACGCTACGACCAATGGAGCCCGGTATGCACTGAAGCCAACAGCAAGCCCGCTTTGCTCGCCTTCAATGGCGACGTCTACGAGGGCCTGGATGCCGCGTCACTTGACGCCGCTGACCTCAACTGGGCCCAGCAACACATGGTGATCCTGAGCGGCTTATATGGCCTGCTCAGGCCTCTGGATTCGATGCAGCCTTATCGCCTCGAAATGGGGACCGCCTTGCCAACCTCACGAGGGAAAAATTTATATGAATTCTGGGGCGACTCTTTGGCCGAAGCGCTCAATGACCGCCTCTCCAGCGAGGCAGAACCCCTCATCATCAACCTGGCTTCCCAGGAATACTTCAAAGCCATTGGTCGCAAAGCCCTCAAGTCTCCTGTGCTGGAGATAGTCTTTGAAGACTGGAAAGGTTCAGCTTACAAGGTGATCAGTTTTTATGCCAAACGCGCCCGGGGCCTGATGGCTCGTCATGCCATTCAAAATCGCATCAATGATGCTGTTGCCTTACAAACTTTTGAGCACGAAGGCTATCGCTTCAACCCAGAAGCTTCAGACGAGCAACGCTGGGTTTTTCGGCGCCGCCTGCCTGATTGAAAACGATCTCAAACTGCTGCGACTACACCCAGCATGACCGGGCGAGAGGATTGCCTTGACTCTGCTCAAGGCCAGGCCAAGTTTAGCCTGTATATTGTCTTATTTGAAGCCTGAATTGATGTCAAACAATCGAAGCCGTTTCAAGGCTTGCGGCCAAGAAGACTTGCCTGAAAAATCTCCGTGTGGCCTAAATTGCCACGTTTAAAAGGAGGAAGACATGTCCATGATTCAATTGGATGAAGTCATGATGGATGCTGTTTTTGGTGGTTGTTGTCCGCCGGAAACTGCCAACGACAACGGCAAAAAAACGGGTTGGACCCGTGATGAATGCGGCAATTTGCTCTCTCCCGGACAAAACGGGCAGGGCAATGCGTATGGTGTTCTCGGCAAGCCCGAAGAGCCACCTTTTCCACCCGTCTGAGTGACCATGTGAAGAGGGAAATGTCAAAAAGTTTCCCATAAAGAAGTGATAAGAGGCTCCCGGGAGCCTCTTTTGATCGCGGGAATCAACCATGCAGCCCACACCGCTGTTCAGGCCGGCAGCCACCCAATTTACTCAAGACAGGTTCTATTGGGGTCAAGTGGCATGGGTTCAGCCCCCCGGGGTGCGGCGGCTGGTTTGGTTATTGACAGCCAGCGTACTGGCCATGCTCTTTTTTTTACTCCAGGCCCCCTACGCACGAAAAGAAACTGTGCCCGGCTACCTGGCTCCGGCCTCTGGAACCGCACGCATTCATGCCAGCCAAACCGGAGTGGTGGCCGTGGTTCATGCCAAGGAGGGCGACGAGGTGGATGCGGGCCAAGCCCTGTTTTCGATTGATACCGCGCAAATTGCGGCCAATGGACGCGATGTCAATGCCATGGTTCTCAACGCCTTGCAGGAGCAGGGAAACCGATTATCACAACAAATTGCCGCTGAAACCCAGCGGGCCCACATTGACCGCTTGCGGCTCGAGTCACTCATCACCGGCACACGCTCAGAGATCCATCATCTGGCGCTTCAAATTGCATCGCAAGAAGAACGCATCCAGATTGCTGAACGTCAGCTGACAAATGGCGAAATGCTCAAGGCCCAGGGCTTTGTGTCGGGCGCAGACACCGATCGACGCCGGGCCGAATTGTTAGAACAGAAACAGTCTCTTGCCGGCCTCTTGCAACAACAAACAGTGCGGCACAGCCAACTGAGCGAACAGCAATTTGCCCTTGAGCAACTGCCAGCCACGTCCACCGAACGCCTGCGCGTTTTACAGGGCGAGGCCTCGGTGATTGAACAGCGCAGTGCTGAAATCAGTGGACGCGGAGCCTATGTGATCCTCTCACCGATTCGAGGAAGAGTGTCGGGTGTGCAGGCCACGGTGGGCCAGATGGCCGAACCGCGCCTCCTTTTGGCCACGGTGGTGCCCGGCCATTCAAGGCTACAAGCCGAGCTTTTTGTGCCCACTCGCTCGATTGGTTTCATCAGACCCGGGCAAGACGTCAAGCTACTGTATGACGCATTTCCGTACCAAAACTTTGGTACTTATGGGGGCAAGGTGTTGCAGGTTTCGCGCACGGTGCTGACCGCCCGCGATGCTGCCGGCCCGATCAGCTTAAAAGAACCCGCCTACAGGGTGACCGTCGCGCTGAACCGCCCGGATGTTGACGCCGATGGCGAGCGCGTGGCCCTGCAAACCGACATGCTTTTGCGAGCCGATATCGTGCTGGATCGACGCCCCCTGATGGATTGGATACTCAAGCCCTTCAAAAGCGCCGGGCAAAGAGTGTCTCACTCGTGATGTCCGCCACCTTTGCCTTCCAACATCGCAGGCATCATCTGCCCTTGATCCGGCAAAGCGAGGCCGCCGAGTGCGGTCTGGCCTGCTTGGCGATGGTGGCATCATTTCATGGCCATCAAATTGATCTCAACACCCTGCGCCGACGCTACCCGGTTTCACTAAGTGGCATCACCTTGCGCGGCTTGGTACAAATTGCCTCCCAATTGGGTTTGGCATGCCGTCCCCTGCGCCTCGAAATGGAAGATTTGCCACAACTCAAATTACCAGCCATTTTGCACTGGGAATTCAAGCACTTTGTAGTGCTGCGTGCCGTCAAAAAACAGGGCTTGGCCATCCATGACCCCGCCCGAGGCGAACTTCTGATTTCACACCAGGAAGCCTCACAACACATCACTGGCGTGGCCCTGGAACTGTCTCCTAGTGTGGCTTTCGAAGCCAAGGACGAGCGGGCCGCCCTGCCCCTGTCCAACTTTTTCAGTCAGGCCCAAGGCCTGATGAACCCTTTGAGCCAGGTTTTTGCCCTTTCGGTGATTCTGGAAGTATTGGCCATTTCAGCACCGTTTTATCTTCAATTGTCGGTTGATGAGGTAATTGCCCGCGGTGACGCTGATTTACTCACCGTGTTGGCCATGGGCTTTGGCTTGCTGATGCTGATCTCGGTGGCCACTTCAACGCTGCGCTCTTATGTGTTGCTCATGGTACAAAACGCACTGCACTACGGCATGAATGCAAGGCTGTTCAGACACCTGCTTCAGCTGCCCATGGCGTGGTTCGAAAAGCGGCATGTCGGAGACGTGTTGTCACGCTTTGGCTCGCTGGAGCCGGTGCGTCATTTATTGGCCGAAGGGCTGATTGTGTCTTTGATTGATGGCGTGATGGCTTTGGCCACCCTGATCATGATCATGGTTTACAGCCCGCTGCTGGCCGCGGTTCCTTTGACGGCTCTGGCGCTTTATATGTTGCTGCGCTGGGGCTTGTTCCACACCCTGCGCCAACGCAATGAAGAAGCCATTGCCGCCAAAGCCCAGGAAAACTCGACATTTCTTGAAACCATTCGAGGGCTGCAGGCCATCAAACTGTTTAACCGCGAAATCGAACGCGAGGGACAATGGCTCAACCGTTTTTCAGAAGTGGTGAGCAGCAATGTGCGGGTAGGCCATACCCGAATCGGGTTTCAGGCCCTCAACAACCTGATTTTCGGCCTGGAAAACATCTTGACCGTGTGGCTGGCTTCGCGGCTGGCCTTGGATAATACCCTGAGCATCGGCATGATTTTCAGTTTCATGGCTTATAAACAGCACTTTATCAGCAAAACCTTGGCCCTGATCGAACGCGCCATTGACCTCAAATTGCTTGGTTTGCATCTTGAGCGAGTGGCTGATATTGCCCTGACCCCCGTTGAACCGGGGCACGATCAAGCCCGCTCACTGGCCCGGCCCCTCACAGGGGCCATTGAACTGCGCAACGTATCATTCCGCTACTCTGCGCTTGATCGCTTCGTTCTTGACAATCTCAGCTTGCGTATCGAACCTGGTGAGTTTGTTACCATCAGCGGTCCTTCGGGCAGCGGCAAAACCACACTGATCAAAATCATGCTGGGTTTGCTTGAGCCCAGCTCTGGAGAGGTTTTGATTGATGGCTTTTCAATGACATCCTTGGGAACCCGCGCCTATCGGGAACAGGTGTCTGCGGTGATGCAAGAAGATGTTCTTCTATCGGGCTCCATCACTGAAAACATTTGCTTTTTTGATCATGAGTATGATCAAGAACGCATGGTTCGTGCCGCCACATTGGCCGGGGTTCATGAAGAAATCATGGCCAAGCCCATGGGCTATGAGAGCTTGGTGGGTGACATGGGAAGCTCTCTCTCAGGGGGGCAAAAGCAGCGCATCCTGCTGGCCCGGGCACTTTACCGCACCCCCCGCATTTTATTCATGGATGAAGGTACCGCCCATCTGGACGTTGACAACGAACGCAACATCAACCTCAGCTTGCGCAATTTGCAAATCACCCGTGTCAGCATCGCCCACCGCCCTGGCATGACCGCAGGCACCGACCGCGTCATTCAACTGCCAAAAGCAGCCTGAATTTCGGTACGGAAACTCTTGATTGCAATCAGACTCAAGGGATGACAGGCCCTGGCCCGCGCTGTTGCTGGTTTTGATCGATGTAACCTTGCAACACCATCAGGCTTTCGGCATCCAGGTTCATGATCTCGCAACCTAAGCGAAGCCCCCCACAGGCCGGCCCTATTGAGCTGATATGGCGCAAGAAAATACTGGCGGTGAAACGAGTATTCGTGTCTAAAACAAATTGAACCTCATTGATCAAAATACCGGGATCAATCACCGGGATATTGTCTGGAAGAAAAACAGCAACGCCTCCAGCACTGATATCCAGAATGCGCAATTCAAGCTGCATTTCCGCCAGCATGGGGTGCCTCAGAAAGGCTCTGGAAAGAGTGCGGGAGAGAGGCTGAATGCGATCAGTGCTGCGTCGCTGGAACCGTAATATCTGGGCCGGAAAGCGGCCATGCAGGGCGCACCCCTGAGGGCTCCGCACCAGCATGAGATCCTGCAATTCAAATTGAATTTTGACCTGATCTAAATAAGCAGATGCCGTTGCCTCATCAGTGTCAACGAAGGGTTGCAAAAATGGCTGATCAGCAGCCACTTTGAAACTCACCGTTTCCGTGAGCGGATCCACCGCCCAGAGTAAGCTTGAAAAGCTCACTTCGTGAGGAGATGTCAAATTGATCTGTGTGCCTTGGTCTCGCAGTTGCGCCAAAATTGCTGCAATCTCGGTGCTTGAGGTCACCAACAAGTCTTGCAAGGCTTGAGTAGGGCCAGTTGGCACAAAGTTTCGCATGGGAATCGGAACCATGATTGTGGAGATCGGAACATTATTGAAGCTTTCAGCAACGATCAATGATGAAACCTGATTTTTGCTTGGCATCAATGCAGTGTTTTGGCTTGCCCCGCAAGAATATGATCAAGATCTTCCAGCCAAGGTTCCGCCAGGGTTCGAATTTCGGCATCATTCACCAAAATACGCTGCATGATGCGGGCCTTCAATTGCACCTCTTCCCGCCCCAGTGACCGTTCGATCGCGGCGTGGCGCAACTGCGAAATTAATAATGCACAGGCACCTTCAAGTTTGACCACTTCATCCCAATTGCCATCGCGGGCAGCTTGAAGCATATCCTGACTGGCTTGCTCAATCGCTTTGTAATAGTTCAGCAGTGAAGTATTCATGGTTTACCACTCCTTCAAAAGGCCAAAAAACGAGGGCTGATTCACGCACTCATGAGGCTGACAATGCTTGTGATGAGCCAATGGCAATCCAGGCGTTGCGGATCGGCTCGATGAGTCGTGAACACTCCTCCAGGGCCGCGATATGGTTGTGAATGTTCGCATAGGTCAGACGCATCATGATGTACCCGTAAAGGGCATCCAAATCGGCCGCCAAGGCGCCACCCTGCTGAAGATTCAAATTGGTTCTCAGGCCCTCGTCTATGATGCGCACCGCGCGAATGATCGATTGACATTTCAATTCAATATTTTGCGCGGCAATGGCCCCACGGGCCCGAGAAACAGATTCAAGAAACCCATCAAACAGCATTAAAACCAACTGATGCGGAGAGGCGTTGAGTACGCCCGTTTGCACACTCACCTCACGGTAAGCGTTGCTGAAATTGTTTTTCATGCTGTGGGGTGTTGCTGAGCCAAACATATTCACTGCTTTCTATGAGTGGGGTTGATTTATTCAAAATATCGACCCGTCACACCATGACTTGAGTGCTTCAATCTTGACTGATGCCGCTTTTTATGATGCCGTTTTCTCAGATCTCACCCCGCACATACTCAAAAGCCGGGCATCAAGCCCGGTCATCAACCCATGGGGCTTATTCGGGATGCCCAAGGTAGCGGTGACGCAACGGACGCAGCTCGGCATCCAGATCATAAACAAGCGGGATCCCGTTGGGGATGTTCAGCCCAACGATGTCACGATCAGAAAGATTGTCCAGGTACTTCACCAGCGCCCGTATGCTGTTGCCATGGGCGGCAATCACCAGACGTTGGCCTGAGCGGATGGCTGGCGCCAGTTCGTGGTTCCAAAGGGGCAACACGCGAGCCACGGTGTCCTTCAGGCATTCAGTGAGGGGAATATCGCGCGGGTCAAGCCGGGCATAACGTGGATCATTCACTTCCCGGCGAGTATCACCTTCAGCCAAAGGGGGCGGCGGAGTGTCATAACTGCGACGCCAGAGCAACACTTGATCTGCGCCGTACTTTTGCGCTGTTTCAGCCTTATTGAGGCCCTGAAGCGCACCGTAATGGCGCTCATTGAGTTGCCAACATTTCACGACAGGCAGCCATGCCCTGTCCATGGCATCGAGGCAGTGGCCCAGGGTATGAATGGCACGCTTGAGCACTGAGGTATAAGCAACATCAAACTCAAACCCTGCCTCCCGCAAAAGCCGCCCGGCCTCTTGCGCTTGAGCGACACCCGTGGTGGTGAGATCAACGTCAGTCCAGCCGGTAAAACGGTTTTCCAAATTCCAGGTGGACTCACCATGGCGAATAAGAACAAGTGTGTACATAATCAGCAGCTCAGGGCAGATGGGTCAGCAATGTCAAGCACCCAATTTTATCGTCAGTCAGGCAAAACCTCATCACAACGGGTGAGTCCTGAAAAAACACGTCACCATCAGCCAGGTCTTGACACGTCAGGGCAAGGGATGGATTGATGACCACCTCCATTGCCCGGCCTTGGCCCCGCCCAGAATTTCAAGAGAATGCGGGTGAAATTGAGCCAGTGTGCTACGGTGGCCGACACTGACCACAATGCAGTCTGGCAGTTCAGTTTGCAAAAGCCGGTAGAGGGCATGTTCGAGGCCTTCATCCATGGCCGACGTGGCCTCATCAAGAAACACAATCGCGGGGCGGTTGATGAGCACACGCGCAAAGGCCAAGCGCTGCTGCTCACCCAAAGACAAAATACGCGACCAATCAGCCTCTTGATCCAGTCGGTCGGCCAAATGAGAAAGTTGCACCTTGTGCAAAGCCTCCAGAAGGCTTGGCGTGCTGGCATCGGGGGCCGGATAGGTCAATGAGGCCCTGAAGGTGCCCAAAGGCAGGTAGGGCTTTTGAGACAGAAACAAAGCCTGGCTACCCAGTGGTCGCCCCATCTGGCCTGCCACGAAAGGCCACAGGCCAGCCAAGCTACGTAAAAGAGTGGTCTTACCGCTGCCTGAAGGCCCTTTAATCAGCAAGGCTTCGCCGGCTTGTAAGGAAAACTCCAGGCCTTCCAACAAAGGTTCCCGATCAGGCCCCGTGATTTGCACATTTTGCAGCACCAGAGCGGTTGATTCAAAGGTTTTGATCCTTGGCAAATGGCGCGCTTGACCATTGGCCTCAACAAAACTGGTTAAGCGATCAAGGACGGCACGGTATTTCGCAAAATCATCGTAGGCTCGGCGGAAAAAAGACAAGGCATCTTCGACCTCCCGGAAGGCACTGCCGGTTTGCATGACATCGCCGAGCTTGATTTCACCATCAAAATAACGCTTGGCTTGAATCACATAAGGAAAAATTACCGCAGCTTGACCAACCGTAAAATTGAAGCCTTGGAAGAATAAATTACGGTAAACCAGTGCCCAAAAATTGGCAATCAGCGCCTGGAATCGGGATGATAAAACAGCTTGCTCGACCGCCTCGCCGCGAAAAAATGCAATACTCTCCGAGTATTCGCGCAGCCGCACCAAGGCATAACGAAAATTGGCCGAAAGTTTTTCGGCCAGAAAGTTCAACCGAATCAGGGGACGACCGATCTTGAAGGCCAATACCGAGGCGGCCAAAACATAAAGGTACACCATGAAAACCATGCCATGGGGGATTTCTTTGCCCATCAAACTCAAAGGCCCCGACAAAACCCACAACATGGCTGTAAACTCAACCAGCGATACCAGAGAACGCACCATACCCACAGCGAGCGACACCGAAAACCTGACAAACTCGTCAATATCCACCTGCACACGCTGGTCAGGGTTGTCTACGGGTTCGGGCAAAAATTGGCCTCGGTAGTAGGCCGCACCAGAAAACCAATCCTGGAGTAAAACCTCATTGCTCCAGGTTCGCCAGTGAATTTCAAACGCCTGCTGAACGTAAAAGCTGATCAACTCGCGGCCAATATAGATGACTGCGAGGGTCAGAAACAGGACAATCGCCATCCAAAAAGCTTCCTGGTTTTTATCTTGTAAAGAGTCATAAAACATTTTTGACCAATTTGAAAATAGCACGCTCAGACGTACTGCAAACAGGGCCAAAAAAAGCAATAAAGCCACCGCCAGCAAAGGCCGCCAGCTTTGCTGAGGGGAAAAATACGGAACCGCGAGTTGCTTGAATTGGCGCCCCCAGCGGGTAAAATTCATGAGTAGCATCGCCACCAACCCACCCCCTAAAAGGGCCGATCCATAGGCCATCAGCAACCACTTCAGGCTGTTCAAAATTTCCTGACTCCAGTCCAACACGGTTCTCCTTTAAGCATACAAACAGGGTGGCATCAAGCCTATGCAAAGCTTTTGATGGCTGTAATGGCAATCAGCGATGGTAGCTTTTAATTGTCAGTGTCTGGCCTTGGCACCGGCGTCAAATCGAGAGAGGGTCGACATCGACGGCCCAACGTAAAATACGCTGCGGGCCCTTGAGTTCTTTGCGCAAAAAATGCAAAAAGGGCACCCAGTGGGCCAAAAATTGTTGCAGAGCCGGGCGTGAAGCCGACTCAATCAGCATATGCATTCGATCCACATTCGCCACCCGGGCCACGGCCAGGGGCACAGGTGGGTATAAAACCACCTGTTCAGCCTGAGGCAATTCAGCCCCTCGAGCAGAGGCCATTTGCAAAAATTGGCGCGCGGCCTCCGGGCTTTGGGCTTCGGCACGCATCAGGGCCAAGTGAGAAAAGGGTGGCAAGCCAGCACATTCACGTTCTTGCAGTTGCCCTTGTGCAAACCCTTCAAAGTCATGCTGCCGCAATGCCGCATACAGCGCATGCCCGGGGTTCCAGGTTTGAATCCACATTTCGCTACGGCCTGCATGAATCGCATCACGCCCAGCCCGCCCTCCGGCTTGCATCAGCAAGGCAAACAATCGCTCGGGGGAGCGAAAATCACTGCTGAACAGCGAGGCATCAGGATTCACCGCAGCCACCAAGGTGATACGACGAAAATCATGGCCCTTGGTGATCATCTGGGTGCCCACCAACACATCGACCTCGCCCGCATGGACGGCACTGAGTTGGCTTTCCAGGGCGCCCTTGGCGCGGGTGCTGTCGGCATCAATTCGCATCACGCGTGCCGCCCCTCCATCAGCCCCGCGCAACAATTGAGCCAACTGCTCTTCCAGTTTTTCGGTACCACGCCCCAGGGGAGCAATATCGGGGTTGCCGCATTTCGGGCAGGCTTGAGGTACTCTTTCAGTAAAACCGCAATGATGGCACCTCAAGGTGCGGTCCAGTTTATGAAAAACCCGCCAAGCCGTGCAATGCAAACAGTCACTTTTCCAGCCACACTCCCCACAGTGCAGCACGGGGGCATAGCCCCGTCGGTTCAGAAACACCAGGCTTTGCTCTCCCGAGTCAATGCGCTGTTGAATGGCCGCCAGCAACGGCGGAGACAAAGCCGATGCCCCAGCACCCTTGGGTTGCTTGGTCATGTCCACAAAACACACTTGGGGCCAAGCGCCTCCGCCCACACGCTGAGGCATCTGTAACAGGGTATAGCGGCCCTGCTGGGCACGTTGCCAGGTTTCCAAGGAAGGGGTCGCTGAGCCCAGAATGACTGGCACCCCCTCGCGTTTGCCCCGATAAACCGCGAGATCCCGGGCTGAATAACGCGCCCCATCTTGCTGCTTGTAAGAGGGATCATGCTCTTCATCAACCACAATCAAACCCAGCCGCGGTATAGAGGCCCATACAGAAAGCCGTGTGCCCAGAATCAAATCGGCCCAACCCATGTGGGCATGGAACCAATTTTTGAGGCGCTGAACCGGAGACAAGCCGCTGTGAAGAGACACCACAGTACGGTGGGCAAAGCGCGCCACCACACGGGCTTCCAGCTGGGGGGTGAGGTTGATTTCCGGAACCAAAATCAGCACCTGCCTGCCTTGAGTCAGGGCGAGGTCTGCGGCGCGCAGGTAGACCTCGGTTTTGCCGCTTCCCGTGCTTCCATGCAGAAGCACGGTCGGGGCGGCCTGTTGCACCAATGATGCCCAAGAGGCCAGCACCTCGGCTTGTTCTGGCGTGGGCTCAGGGGCATGAGGCAAAATCAGAGAAGGCTCGCCTTTTTCAAAGTCACGTTGCCATCGCGGCAAACGTTTCAACCACGCGTCATGACCCAGTTTGCGCAACTCAGGAGGCAGTACGCTGAGGGCCACCTCACCCACACTGCGCTGGTAGTAGGTGGCCGTAAAATCGGCCATATCGCACCATGGAAGTGACAAGGGCGGCACCGCTTCGAGAATTTCTGAAATCAATTTGAGGCCAGAGTGAGGCGCCCTTTCCCCTTCGCCCCAAACCACCCCGGCCACTTCGCGAGAACCCAAAGGAACACGAACCAAAGTGCCCCGCGGCAAGGGGTGCGGAGCCAGGTAGTCCAGAGGCCCCGTCAAACCACTGTGCTGAGGAAGCTCCACCGCCACCGAGACCACGGCGTGGCAAACACGGGCTGGCTGAGCACTCACAGATCAGTGTTTATTTTGCAAAGGCTTTTTAGCACATCAAAGCTGTGGATAACTTTGTGGGAAAAGTACCCGACAGCATGCGTTTTGGCTGATAAATGGGGGGAATTATGGAAGCTCATGAGGCCTATTTTTTATACAAAAAAACAATAAAATCAATACATTAAATAAGTTATCCACCGTATTTGGAAATTTTTCAGAAGTGCCAAAAAATAACTGTGGAAATTGTGCCTATCTGGGGATAAGTCCAAGACCCAAGAAAGCTCTGGCAAATGTTCTGAACCCTCTATTTTTTGAAGCCATGCTCACATTGACCTCCACTGGCGCGAACACCGGTGCACCGCCTCAACCAACACGGCCACGCTTTCAGGCGGGGTGTGCTGGCTGATGCCATGCCCCAGGTTGAAGATATGGCCTGCACCTCCAGCCGCAGGCAAAGGCCCAAAATCTTGCAACACTCGCTGAACCTCAGCTTCAATCTGGGCGGGGGGCGCAAACAAAACACTCGGGTCAAGATTGCCCTGAAGGGCAACGCGATCGGCGAGGCGTTCGCGAGCCCGGGCCAAATTCACTGTCCAGTCCAGGCCCAAAACCTGGGGCGCCACATGACCCGCAAGGCCTGAACCGAGCATCGCCTCCAGCCACTGCCCGCCCCCTTTGGTGAAAACAATCTGCGGAATGGCTTGCCCCTCATGCTCAGTTTTCAATTGGCGCAAAACACGCTGAATGTAGGCCAAACTAAAAGACTGGAAAGCGCCATCTGCCAGCACCCCGCCCCAACTGTCAAATACCATCACGGCTTGTGCCCCGGCGTCAATTTGGGCATTCAAATACAAGGCCACAGTGTCTGCATTGACTGCCAGCACCCGGTGCATCAGATCTGGGCGAGAATACAATAAAGACTTGACCCATCGGTAGTCGTCAGACCCAGCGCCTTCAACCATGTAGCAGGCCAAGGTCCAGGGGCTGCCTGAAAAACCGATCAGGGGCACCCGGCCTTGAAGGGCCTTGCGGATCGATGTCACCGCCTCGAAGACATAGCGCAGCCGCTCCATGTCGGGCACCTCAAGTGCCGCCACAGCAGCTTCATCGCGAATCGGGCGGGCCAAGCGCGGCCCTTCGCCCTGCTCGAAACTCAGACCCAAGCCCATGGCATCAGGCACCGTGAGAATGTCGCTGAACAAAATAGCCGCATCCAGGGGATAACGTTCCAGGGGCTGCAAGGTCACCTCCGTGGCCCATTCGGGATGGGTGGCCAAGCCCATGAAACTGCCGGCTTTGGCTCGGGTATGGCGGTATTCAGGCAAATAGCGTCCTGCCTGACGCATCAACCAGATGGGAGTGTAGTCAACCGGTTGTCGCCAACAAGCGCGCAAGAAAGTATCGTTTTGGAGAGGTGAAAACATCCTCGAATTATCCGGCCCATCATGCTCTTTTGGTACACTTTTTATTGGCAAAATCAGCTCAAATAAAAGTTTCATCGACCGCGTATCAAACCCCAGCGAAAAATAAATCTGAGCCATGCCCCACCAAAATATCTTGCTGCTGCTTTATTTCCTTGTACTCTTCCTGCTGGCCTTTATTATTCCTTCGGTGCTCGTTCACCGTAGCACTGGCATCAACCCCCTCGTGCTTCCTCGCACCCAAGACGTCTACGGCTATATCGGCATGGCATTCAAAGTCCTCATGCTTGCCTGTGCTTGCGTGGCCATAATGCTGGCCTTCGTGCCACAGGCCCCAACTTGGCTGGGCTCGATCATCCCCCTGGAAGTCAACGCTCTCAAATGGGTTGCTTGGTTATGCCTACTGGTTTCCCTATTTTGGATGCTTGTAGCCCAGACTCAAATGGGCACTTCCTGGCGCATTGGCATCGACAGCGCCAACCGGACCGAGCTGGTCAGCAAAGGCCTGTTCGCCGTCTCTCGCAACCCCATATTCCTTGCCATTAGGCTCGCTCTGCTCGGCTTTTTCTTGGTTGCGCCTAATGCTGCAACTCTGGCCATACTCGCAGCGAACGAGGTTGTCGTTCAAGTCCAGGTTCGGCTAGAAGAAAAATACCTTTCCCAGCTACACGGCGAGGCCTACGAACATTACTGCTCAAGGGTGGCAAGGTGGCTGTAGGCCGGGTCAAGCCCTCGATCTGTTCGATCATCACACCAAACCCCAATCCTCAGCTTGGGGATGCCAAGGTGCTTCACTTTCGGCGCAAAGCCGAGTAGCCTCTCACTTATCCCGTTCAGTCGAGCCGCCATGCTCTTCACTGCCCAAGGAGCACACCGCATGATCGCCGCCAACATCCTTCAAACCATTGGCAACACCCCCCATATTTACATTCATCGACTCTTCAATCGCACGCACAAAGTCTTCATCAAAAATGAACGCGCCAACCCAGGTGGATCGATCAAAGACCGTATCGCCTTGGCTATGGTAGAAGCCGCCGAGGCTAGCGGAGAGCTTCAATCTGGGGCAACCATCATTGAACCCACCTCCGGCAATACAGGGGTGGGGCTGGCCATGGTGGCAGCCGTCAAGGGCTACCAGCTTGTGCTCGTGATGCCGGAAAGCATGAGCGTGGAGCGTCGCCGCCTCATGCTGGCCTATGGCGCCACCTTTGTCTTGACTCCGCGGGAAAAGGGCATGAACGGTGCCATTGCCACTGCCAAAGAATTGCTGGCACAAACCCCAGGAGCCTGGATGCCTCAGCAGTTTGAAAACCCTGCCAATATCGACATCCATGTGCGAATTACGGCCCAGGAAATACTGAACGACTTTCCGCAGGGCATCGACGCGCTCATCACGGGTGTAGGCACAGGCGGACACATCACTGGCTGCGCAAAGGTACTCAAAGCCCAATGGCCAACACTGAAAGTCTTTGCCGTTGAGCCGGCCGCCAGCCCGGTGATCAGTGGCGGCCTACCCGCACCACACCCGATTCAGGGCATTGGCGCTGGTTTTATTCCTAAAAACTTGCACACCGAGCTGCTTGATGGCGTGATTTTGGTTGAAGCTGAAGCCGCACGCGAAATGGCCCGACGCGCAGCCCGCGAAGAAGGCATGCTTGTTGGCATTTCCAGTGGCGCCACGCTGGCGGCCATTGCGCAAAAACTGCCTGATCTCCCTGTGGGCGCGACCGTGCTCGGCTTTAACTACGACACTGGCGAACGATACCTGTCGATTGAAGGCTTTCTGCCTGCTGAAGGCTGATGGTTCATCGGTAAATAGGCACACAAATACAGAAAACCTGAGCCATGGCCAGCCAATGATTTATCGCTTTATGCGACCCCTAAATTGACGACTCAAACTCCTGATCAGGAGCCAGCTGCAACGGCTGCGAGACACTCGATAAGGAAGTGGGGTGAGGAGAGCCCCTCGCGGCGATCGCATCCTTTCCCGAAGGAGGTCTGCCCGCGTTGGCTTTTTTTCCTTTAGCGGCGGCTACAGGCTGCAAAATTTGCCTTGCACCCCCATCCGGGAAAGGCGCGGTTATTGACAGTGGGTTTCGCAGAGGTTCCCTGGCAAGCCGGCAGCTTGCCATACTTTCAAGGCATCAACTGTCGCCGCCACATCGTGCACCCGAACTACCCTGGCCCCATGAATGACCGCCGCAAGGGCTGCAGCCAAACTGGCGGGCAAACGATCAGTGGTGGCTCGCCCCGTCACAGCACCCAGAGATGATTTGCGTGACCAGCCCACCAATACGGGAAACCCCAAATCAAGCAAGCGAGACTGATGCCGCAGTAATTCAAAATTGTGCTCTACCGATTTACCAAAACCAATACCAGGATCCAGAACAACCCGCGCATCTGCCACACCCCGTGCACGCAAAAGCTCGACACGACCCAGCAAATATGAGGAAACTTCGCTCACCACGTCCTCATAGCAAGGGCGCGCTTGCATCTGTTCTGGCTGACCTTGCATGTGCATGAGACACACACCACAGCGCGCTGAGGTAATCACCTCCAGGGCCCCCGGCGAACGCAATGCATTGATATCATTGATAATATCAACACCCAGATCAAGAGCACGACGCATCAGCTCAGGTTTGGTGGTATCGAGAGAAACAGGGCAGTTCCAGCCGACCACTTCGCAAAGGATCGGCTCAACCCGACGCCACTCCTCATCCAGATCCACAGGGAGAGATCCTGGCCGGCTAGACTCACCCCCCACATCCAGAATATGAACCCCTTCTTTCAAGAGTTGTTCACAGTGCTTGAGGGCTGCACATGGGTTGAAAAATTGCCCCCCATCAGAAAAAGAATCGGGCGTAAGATTGACGATGCCCATGACCAAGGGCTGAGTCAAGTCAAGCTGAAAGCGCGAAGTTTGCCAGATCAAAGAAGGCATGATCAAGAAGGGGCTTGGATCACCAGCCCCTGTTGACGAGACAAGAAACGATCAGGCTGTGGCAGGGCTTCCGTCAGAAGCAAATGGAGACGCAGGCCCTGCCGGAGGCTTGCCCGAGAGAGACCAGTCTTTAGGTGGTCGAGGGGGATTGCCAGACATGATGTCATCGATCTGATCACTGTCGATGGTTTCCCATTCGAGGAGGGCTTGTGCCATGGCGTGCATTTTGTCTTTGTTGTCTTCGATCAAGCGCCTGGCAATGTGGTATTGCTCATCAATGATGCGACGAATCACTGCATCAACCTTTTGCATGGTCTGCTCTGAGACGTTCACATGCTTGGTCACCGACCGACCCAAAAAGACCTCGCCTTCGTTTTCAGCATATACCATGGGGCCGAGCTCATCTGTCATGCCATAACGGGTGACCATGTCGCGTGCAATGGAGGTCGCGCGCTCAAAATCATTGCTGGCCCCCGTGGTCATTTGGTTCATGAACACCTCTTCAGCAATACGACCCCCAAATAACACGGAAATAGTGCTGAGCATACGATCTTTATCGAGGCTGTAACGATCAGACTCTGGCAGCTGCATCGTGACGCCCAAAGCCCGCCCTCGGGGAATGACAGTGACTTTATGAACAGGATCAGTTTTGGGCATCAAGCGGGCAACCAAAGCATGACCCGCTTCATGGTAAGCCGTATTGCGACGCTCTTCTTCTGGCATGATCATTGATTTGCGCTCAGGCCCCATCATGATTTTGTCTTTGGCCTTTTCGAAATCGGCCATTTCAACGACTCGGGCATTGCGACGAGCTGCAAACAAAGCAGCCTCATTGACCAAATTGGCCAAGTCAGCTCCAGAGAAACCAGGGGTGCCGCGAGCCAAAATGTCAGGCTGAATGTCTTGCCCAACGGGTACTTTGCGCATATGAACGGTGAGAATTTGCTCACGGCCCCGCACATCAGGCAAAGTCACGTAGACCTGACGGTCAAAGCGGCCAGGACGCAACAAAGCCGGGTCAAGAATGTCTGGCCGGTTGGTGGCAGCCATGACGATCACCCCCAAATTGGTTTCAAAACCGTCCATCTCAACCAGCATTTGATTGAGGGTTTGCTCGCGCTCGTCATTGCCGCCGCCCAAGCCTGCACCACGATGACGGCCCACGGCGTCAATTTCATCGACAAAAATGATGCAAGGCGCATTTTTCTTGGCTTGCTCAAACATGTCGCGCACACGGGCAGCACCAACGCCCACGAACATTTCAACAAAATCTGAGCCGGAAATAGTGAAAAAAGGCACCTTGGCCTCACCGGCAATGGCCTTGGCCAAGAGAGTTTTACCCGTTCCCGGGGGGCCTACCAACAACACACCACGGGGAATTCGCCCACCGAGCTTTTGGAAGCGCTGAGGATCTTTCAGAAAATCAACCAACTCTTTGACTTCTTCCTTGGCTTCATCACAACCCGCGACATCGGCAAAAGTGGTCGCATTATTGGCTTCATCAAGCATTCGGGCCTTGGATTTACCAAAACTGAAGGCACCGCCCTTACCGCCACCCTGCATTTGACGCATGAAATAAAACCAGACCCCAATCAAGAGCAACATGGGGCCCCAAGACAAAAGAATACTGACCAAAAGAGAGGGCTCTTCTGGTTTTTTGACATCGAAACGAACACCATTGGCGATGAGATCACCTGTCAAGCCAGGGTCGAGACGCGTGCCGACAGTACGAAGCCGGGTGTCGTCCGTGCGGATGGCCGTGATTTCTACACCTCCGGGAACATCTTGGAGTGTCACGGTCTTGATGCGCTTGGCGTGAACCTCATCAAGAAACTCAGAATATTGCACTTGGCCATTTGGGGCAGCACCTCGATCAAAAAATGACTTGGAAATGGTAAAGAGAACAAGAATCACCACCAGCCAAATTGCAATTTTCGAAAACCATTGATTGTTCACCGCATCTCCTGGTCAGGCCTGCACCGCCGCAGCGATGGCACCCGAAGTTATCATCACAAGGTTAAAAAACACTTGCAAGCTAGATGGGTACGATTCTATGTCAAGCAAGAGCAAACTGAAGAATATAGACGCACCTCGAAAGGGTCTCTTATTTGAAAAAAACTTAATTAACCGAGAAGATTATCGTGGAAGGTTCCCAAGGCTCGAGTTGGCCTTGATTTTGGGCCCAAGCCGACCAAAAAAGTTTCAGCAGACCGATCACGGGACGCTTTGGGTTTGATAGGCTTGGCAATGTGAAACGAATTTTTAAAAAGTTTCACCAGTTGGCTGTAGCCACTGCCGTGAAACACTTTACAGATCAGCCCACCCTTTGGATCAAGGTGATTCAGTGCAAATTCAACCGCCAGCTCAACCAAATGGGCCATTCGCATGGCGTCTGAGCTTTCAATACCTGAAAGATTAGGCGCCATGTCAGAAACCACCAAATTCACAGGGCGGCCCGCGAGCACCTCACGTAAAGTTTTTAAAACCGAATCTTCGCGAAAATCACCCTGAATAAATTGAACCCCTTCTATGGGTTCACAATTCAGGATGTCAAGCGCGATCAGGGTTCCATCCAGTGCGCCCACCGCCGCCCCGCCCGTACCCGCCTGCCTGGGCGCAAAGCGCCGGCGAATGTACTGGCTCCATGCCCCTGGAGATGCGCCCAAATCAAGCACCAATTGGCCAGGGCGAATGAGCCCTAAAGCCTCATCAATCTCTTTGAGTTTATAGGCAGCACGGGATCGAAACCCCTCTTTTTGAGCCAGCTTGACGTAGGGATCATTGATGTGATCGTTCAGCCACGCTTTATTGATTTTTTTACTTTTAGACTTTATTTTCATGAAGGATTCATAATAACGTATGCCAGCCATTTACCTCACACCTGCCCAACGCAAAGAAAAACGCGCTGAGGCCCACCACCTCTCTCCTGTTGCCATCATTGGCAGCGAGGGCCTGACCGCTTCGGTCGTGAAAGAAATCAAGGTGGCTCTCCAGGCCCACGGCCTGATCAAGGTTCGTGTACTTTCTGACGATCGCACCACTCGCGAAGCGTATCTTGCCTCGCTCACAGAAGAGCTCAGTGCCGCGCCGATCCAACATATTGGTAAATTGTTGGTACTCTGGCGCCCAATTCCGCCCAAGGAAGCCTTAGCAAAGGAAGGCCGGATGCCAGGCCCCAAAGTGGTCAAAATTGTCAAATTTTCCAAGAGCGGCAACCACCGGCCACAAATCAAGAAGGTCACTGTCGTTGGCAATATGCGTGTCACAGCAGGAGGGGCACTTAAGCGGGCACGCCAGCGCAAAGCCAGCATCAAAAAAACAACCCCCTGAATAAGCCGCTTTAGGGCCTGTTAACACTAAAGATGCCAGTGCCATTTTTAGGGTTAACAGGCCCTGGCGGGCCACAGTGCAGCTTGATCTGACGTGTTCAATGGGCGGTTTGAGAATGATCACTTTGTAAGCCGCCAACCGAGAAAAGCAAGCAGGAGGGCCTTGAGGCCGAAAAAACCCACTGATGCAGCATGTAGGGCCCTAAATGACCAAGCCCCCTGCTTTGCTTGAGCAGTTTCCATCATGGGGTGAAGCGCATAGTACCCGACCACAGTGCACAACATAACGCCGAGAACCGCCCATACACGCGCGTCAGTGGCCAACGATTGAAGCCCGCTACAAAGTTCCGTTTCACACAAACGGCGCAAACACACAAGCAAAAAAATACATAATGCAAGGCTCAGTGCAGCCTCCCGCTCAAACAAAAGCCCCACAACTGAAGCCGCCATGACCCTATCCAGCACAGCAAAAGCTGCCGGGGCCGCCAGAAGGGCGATGCACAGCAAAACACCCAGCCAAGCACCTGTCAGGCCGATCATCATGCGAAGCAAGAGGGAACGCGGCATGCTGCTTTTCTGCTCGGTTCAGAGATAACGCACCTCAAGAATCTCATAGCGCTTGATACCTCCAGGGGCTTGAACCTCGGCGACATCTCCAGCTTCCTTGCCAATCATGGCCCGGGCGATGGGTGAACTGATGGAGATCAAACCTTGCTTGAGATCAGCCTCATCGTCACCCACAATTTGATAGGTCACTTCGGTTGAAGCCCCCTCCTCCTCAAGATCGACGGTAGAACCAAATACCACTCGGCCACCGGCATCAAGGCTTGCCGGATCAATGATTTGGGCTGCGGCCAGTTTGCCTTCAATTTCCTGAATTCGCCCCTCAATGAAGCCCTGCTTGTCCTTGGCGGCCTCGTATTCGGCATTTTCGGACAAATCGCCTTGGGCACGAGCTTCAGCGATAGCTTGAATAATGGCGTGTCGCTCAACGGTTTTGAGCTGGTGTAGCTCTTCTTTTAATTTTTCGGCGCCGCGTTTGGTTAAAGGAATGGTGCTCATGGAAAATTCCTGGAACGAAAATGAAGACGCCACCCGGCTCAGGTGGCGGCGAGATAGTTAAAAGTACTGAAAAAAGTTTAGTTTAATTCAGCATGAAGTTGCTGCAAGGGAAGCACGATCAAGTCATCCTGATGTTTCATGCCCTCTACCGCCGCTTCGCAGCCAGCCATGCTGGTGTAGTAAGTGATGCGCTGTGCCAAGGCTGCCTGCCGAATATGACGCGAATCAGCGATGGCGGTTCGCGTTTCGTCAACGGTCGTGAAAACCAACTGAATGTCCCCCGCCTTGAGCATGTCGACAATATGGGGTCGCCCATCTTTGACCTTGTTGACCGTTTTCACGGGAATACCTGCCGCGGAAATAGCCGCAGCAGTGCCTTTGGTGGCGACCAAGTCGAAACCCAGGGCGAGTAAATCACGCGCTACCGCCACGGCTCGGGCTTTGTCGGTATTCTTCACGGTGATACAGACAGTGCCCTTGAAAGGCAATCGAGAGCCTGCCCCCAGCTGGCTTTTCAACATGGCCTCGCCGAAGGTTCGACCTGCCCCCATGACTTCCCCCGTGGATCGCATTTCGGGCCCCAAGATGGGGTCGACACCAGGGAACTTGTTGAACGGGAACACGGCTTCCTTGACACTGAAATAAGGAGGAATAACTTCCGTCAAGGGCCGCCCCAAGAGCCCTTGTTGAGACGCCAAGGGCTGACCCACCATACAACGAGCCGCAATTTTGGCCAAAGGCAGGCTGGTGGCCTTGGAAACAAAGGGGACCGTGCGTGAAGCACGGGGGTTGACCTCCAGGACATACACCACAGCTTGCTGACCCTCGCCTTGAATTGCAAACTGAACGTTCATCAAGCCCTTGACCTTGAGGGCCTTGGCCATGAGGGTGGTTTGCCGGCGTAGCTCATCCTGCAAGGGTTTGGAAAGGGAATAAGGAGGAAGAGAGCAAGCTGAGTCACCCGAATGAATGCCGGCCTGCTCGACATGCTCCATGATGCCACCAATCATGACCCCGTCAGGCCCATCAGTGCCATCGGCAATGCAGTCGACATCCACCTCGATGGCATCATCGAGGAATCGATCGAGGAGAACGGGGGACTTCTCCGAAACCCTGACCGCTTCACGCATATAGCGCTCAAGGTCTTTGTCAGCATGAACAATCTCCATGGCGCGCCCCCCAAGAACATAACTGGGACGCACCACCAAAGGATAACCAATTTCTTGGGCCATGGCCAAAGCTTGTTCTTCTGTACGGGCGATACGATTGGGAGGTTGCAAAAGGCCGAGCTGGTGCAACAGAGCCTGGAATCGTTCACGATCCTCGGCCATATCGATACTGTCGGGCGAGGTTCCCACAATGGGGACACCCGCACGCTCCAGATCAAGAGCCAGCTTTAATGGAGTTTGGCCCCCATACTGCACAATGACCCCGACAGGTTTTTCTTTATCAACAATTTCGAGAACGTCTTCGAGCGTGACAGGCTCAAAATACAGGCGGTCAGAGGTGTCATAATCGGTAGAGACCGTTTCAGGATTGCAGTTGACCATCATGGTCTCGTAACCGTCTTCGCGCATGGCCAGTGCTGCATGCACGCAGCAATAGTCAAATTCGATGCCTTGGCCAATGCGGTTGGGGCCTCCGCCCAAAACCATGATTTTCTTTTTTTGGCTTGGTTCTGCCTCACACTCTTGATCATAGGTGGAGTACATGTAGGCCGTTTGGGTCGCAAACTCCGCCGCACAAGTGTCAACTCGCTTGTAAACAGGACGCACATTGAATTCATGGCGACGCTGACGAACCTGATGCTGGTTGGTGCCTAAAAGCTTGGCCAAGCGACGATCGGAGAACCCTTTTTGCTTGAGAAACCGCATTTCATCAGGGGAAAGGCTGTCAAGCAGCCTCCCTTGAAGAGATTGCTCAAGGTTGACAATGGCCTCAATTTGGGCAAGAAACCACGGATCAATCGCCGTTTCTTCGAAAATTTCCTGGAGGCTCATGCCCAAGCGGAAAGCATCGGCCACAAACAGAATGCGCTCAGGGCCGGGTTCGCCAATTTCAGCAATGATTTCATCGCGGTCACTGGAGCGCTCTGTCAAACCATCAATGCCGGTTTCAAGGCCTCGGAGCGCTTTTTGGAAGCTCTCGGAAAAAGTGCGCCCTATCGCCATAACTTCACCGACTGACTTCATTTGAGTCGTTAAACGAGAATCAGCGGCAGGGAACTTTTCGAATGCAAAACGAGGAATTTTGGTGACCACGTAATCGATACTCGGCTCAAAACTGGCAGGTGTTGCGCCCCCGGTGATGTCGTTACGAAGTTCATCCAGCGTATAGCCTACGGCCAGCTTGGCTGCCACTTTGGCGATAGGGAAGCCCGTAGCCTTGGAAGCCAATGCGGAAGAACGGGAGACACGAGGGTTCATTTCGATCACCACCATCCGGCCATTGGCCGGATTGATCGAAAACTGAACATTGGAACCGCCGGTATCTACCCCGATTTCACGCAGAATCGCAATGCTCGCATTTCGTAGAAGTTGGTATTCTTTGTCAGTGAGGGTCTGGGCAGGGGCCACGGTGATGGAATCACCCGTGTGAATTCCCATGGGGTCGAGGTTTTCAATGGCACACACGATAATGCAGTTGTCTGCACAATCGCGAACCACTTCCATCTCAAATTCTTTCCAGCCAATGAGTGACTCTTCAATCAGCAATTCATTGGTGGGGGATAAGTCCAGCCCACGACGGCAAATTTCTTCAAATTCTTCAGGGTTGTAGGCAATGCCACCCCCCGTGCCGCCCAGCGTAAAGCTGGGCCGAATGACCATGGGAAAACCTGAACCACCAGTTTCAAGCGTAATTCGCCTTTGCACTGACCACGCTTCTTCCAGGCTGTGCGCAATGCCACTGCGTGCAGAATCCAGGCCAATGGAGGTCATGGCCTCTTTGAACTTCAGACGGTCTTCTGCTTTCTCGATGGCATGTTGATTGGCGCCGATCATTTCAACACCGTACTTCTGGAGAACGCCGTGCTTGTGAAGATCAAGGCCACAATTCAGCGCGGTTTGCCCTCCCATTGTGGGCAAGATGGCATCAGGACGCTCTTTGGCAATGATTTTTTCAAGCACCTGCCAAGTGATGGGCTCAATGTAGGTGGCATCCGCCATTTGGGGGTCAGTCATGATCGTGGCCGGATTGCTATTGACCAGGATCACGCGGTAGCCCTCTTCACGCAAAGCCTTGCAAGCCTGAGCGCCAGAGTAGTCGAATTCACAGGCCTGCCCAATAATGATGGGGCCAGCACCAATGATGAGAATGGATTGGATGTCAGAGCGCTTAGGCATGATTTTTCTCCGTCAAGCGCACCGACATGAGTTGGATGAAGCGGTCAAAGAGATAACCGATGTCGTGCGGGCCCGGTGAGGCTTCCGGGTGGCCTTGGAAACAAAAAGCAGGTTGATCGGTGCGGGCCAAGCCTTGAATGGTGCCATCGAACAGGCTCACATGGGTGACCCGGAGATTCGCCGGAAGACTTTTTTCATCAACCGCAAAGCCATGGTTTTGACTGGTGATGCTGACCTGACCGCTGTCAAGGTCTTTCACAGGATGATTGCCGCCATGATGACCAAATTTCATCTTGAAGGTGCGGGCCCCAGAAGCGAGGGCCAGGATTTGATGGCCGAGACAGATACCAAAGGTGGGTAAACCAGTGTCGATGAGGGTTCGAGCCGCAGAAATGGCGTAGTCGCAGGGCTCAGGATCGCCGGGGCCATTGCTGAGAAAAATACCATCGGGCTTGAGCTTGAGCACTTCTGAGGCGGAGGTCTGGGCGGGCACCACGGTGACACGGCAAGCCCGACTGGCCAACATGCGCAAAATGTTGCGCTTGACACCGAAGTCATAGGCAACCACATGGAATCGTGGATCAGAGAGGTGGCCGTAGCCTTGACCAAGAGCCCACTCGGTTTCAAGCCAGACAGTGCTCTTCTGACGAGTCACGACCTTGGCCAAATCAAGACCCGCAATAGAGCTTGCTGAGCACGTACTGGCAATGGCCGCATTGATTTGCTCGGGCCCCATATGCTGTCCCACAGGCAGGGTCAAGATACAAGCATTTTGGGTGCCCTTCTGACGTAAGAGGCGCGTCAAGCGGCGTGTATCTATTCCTGCAATAGCAACACACTTTTCTTTGACCAAATAATCTGCGAGGGTCAAGCCCATCCGAAAGTTGGAGGCACAAAGAGGAAGGTCTTTGATGATCAAGCCGGCCGCGTGAACGCGATCAGACTCGACATCCTCATCGTTTACACCGGTATTGCCAATGTGTGGATAGGTGAGTGTAACAATTTGTTGGCAATAACTCGGATCTGTCAGGATTTCTTGATAGCCCGTCAGCGAGGTGTTGAAGACCACTTCGCCCACGGTTTGACCTGATGCACCGATGGAATGACCCAGGAAGACCGAACCGTCTGCAAGGGCGAGAACGGCGGGGGGCAGAACGGGCAACACGGGGGATTCTCCGTTGTGATTTTTATGCGCCCAAGAATTCATGGCCATGAAGTGGCCAGATCAAACTCCATTGAAGGAACCTGATGCGTGAAGCCTTGAGTTGAGGGGTGGAAAAGACAAACCCCCAAAGTATAGTCGACCCGCTGCCAGAGTACCTTCGCAAGGACTTCGCCAATCATGATTGAATTTTGCAAAGCTGATGACCAAATCAATAAATGAAAAAAACACTTCCGTTTTACGATCATTCGTGTACATTCCGCAAACCAGTTGTAGCAAGCGGAGAATTTATGGTCTCTATGGTTCTTGGTTCTGTTGTTGAATCGGGTTCAGTCAGAAATCCCTAGGTCAAAACTTGTGTGTGGCGGTATACGTGAGCTAGGCGGTTCCTGCTCTAGGCGCTTCGTTGGCTGCGTATTGATTCCGGGATTTTTTTCTTTTTGAGTGATTCCCTACTGTGATGCAGGGTTTTTAGTGTGTGCTGTTTTTTGCGCTTTCATTGAATGAACCTCTCCAGTGGCCGAACCCAAGCAAAAGGTGAATAAAACCCAATTTAGTTATTTTTAGATATAGAAGATAGGAAATTTTTCCATGACGACGCAAACCGGAATTGTGAAGTGGTTCAATGAAAGTAAGGGCTACGGCTTTATTGCTCAAGATGCTGGCGGCCCTGATCTTTTCGCCCACTTCCGGGACATCGTTGGTGCCGGCTTCAAGACCCTTGGTGAAGGCCAGCGTGTCGAGTTCGTAGTCAAACAAGGTCAAAAAGGCCTTCAGGCTGCAGAAATCCGGGCCATTAACGCCTAAGCTCAGCCATACCAGCCTTTGAGCCAAAAAAGCCGCGGTCATCCCGCGGCTTTTTTGCGTCTGTTGTGGTTTTTGTCCTTTTGGCATCAGCGTTACCCAGCGTACCATGAAGAGATGAACCATCCTTCGATTCAGCGTGAGTCTTTGCAAAAAAAAATCAATGCTTGGATGCTTTCACGGCAGCCCAGAACGGACAAGCAGCGGCTCACCCATCGCAATGTCTACATTTTGCCGACCCGCCCTGGTTTGTTCTTTGTGTTCACGATGGGGCTGTTATTGATTGCTTCCATCAACTATCAACTGAATCTGGGCTATGCCCTGACCTTTTTGTTGTCTGGCAGTGCCTTGGTGTCGATGCACCTGACGCACTCAACCCTTCGGGGGCTGATGCTTCATTTACGCCCGGTGGCCCCCACCTTTGCCAAGCAAAAGGCCCTGCTACAAGCCATGCTGGAGGACTCAGGGGGCCGAACACCAAGAGATCGCTACGGAATTGGGCTGCGCCTGAAGGGATCATCCAAGGAGTCTGTATCCTGGATTGATATTCTGGCTCATGAGCAAACGGTGGTGGATCTGTTTTTTATTCCTCAAGAGAGGGGCTGGCAGGATATTCCTGCTTGGGTTGCTGAAACTCAGTTCCCACTGGGGCTTTTTCGTGCTTGGACCATTTGGCGCCCAAAGGCCAAAGTGCTGGTGTACCCTGAGCCAGAATCTTCAGCACCCGTTCTGCCACCTGTGGGCCCTTTACCCGGAGTCAATACACCCACTCTAGCCGCAAAGGCCCAAAGTCAAGGGCAAAGCGAACCTGATGGTATTCGAGCTTACCAGCCCGGAGACCCCATCAGGCATATTCTGTGGAAAAAGTCGGCCAAGGCGTTGGCCAGTGGGGCAGAGTTGGTCAGTCGAGAAGCAGGGAGCACGGGTTCTTCATCAGTACTCTGGCTGGACTGGTACGAGTGCGATGGGCTGTCGGCTGAGGCCCGCCTGTCGCGCCTGACTGCCTGGGTGCTGATGGCTGATCAGATGGGCAGAAGATATGGCCTGCGCCTGCCTCATTTTGAACTGCCCGCGGGATCCGGGGATGCGCATCGCCAGCAAGCCTTGCAAGCACTGGCACTGTGGTCATGATTTGCCAAACCAAGAAGTGTCTTGGAATTTTTGGGCCCGCAGGACGGCAGTGGCCTGCGGACGAGATGCTTTGGCATGATGATGGCGTCTTTCATTATCCATGGGTGTCCGGCACCCGGACATGAAAATTAAGATGATTTTTTCAGGCAAACTTTCGCAGAGCCTGTCACGTGAAAACCGGGACACACTGTTTATTCTGGCTGTTGTTGCCTGGACGGTCTTTTCACATCAGGGCAACCTGGCTCCATGGAGCCTGCCTCTGGCAGGGATGGTTTTGTTATGGCGAACATCCCTGACCCTGGCAGAAAAACCTTTGCCCAAACGCGGATGGACGCTGGGCATTCTGGTGTTGGCAATTTGCCTGAGCTTGTGGTCTTTCAAAACCATTCTCGGCAAAGAGGCCGGCGTGACCATCTTGGTGACCCTGATCGCCCTCAAGACCTTGGAAATACGTGCGCGACGGGATGCCTTCGTGATTTTTTTCCTGGGTTTCTTTTTGGTTCTGACCAACCTTTTTTATTCTCAGGCCATTGGTGTGGCCTTCTCCATGACGGTGTCTGTGTGGGGCCTTTTAACAGCTCTGGTATTAATGCATATGCCGGTCGGCCAACCGGCGCTGAAGAAAGCTTCATTGATTGCCGCCAAAACGGCTTTGCTTGGCGCCCCTGTCATGGTTGCTTTATTTGTGTTTTTCCCTCGCATTGCCCCCTTGTGGGGGGTGCCTCAGGATGGTAGGGCTTCTACGGGCCTGAGTGACAGGCTTTTCATGGGGGCTATTGCAGAATTGGCACAAAATGATGAAATCGTGATGCGAATTCGATTTCCGGAAAAAACACCCTCACTGTCTCATCTTTACTTTCGGGGCCCGGTTCTCAGCCAATTTGATGGCATTGTCTGGTCACCCTCAGAGAACCCACAGAATCAGCCTCCCCCTCAATTAGACCTCCATGCGGATCGGCTCAAGTATGAAATCACGTTAGAGCCTCAAGGAACGAACACTGTGCCGCTGCTGGAAGTGACCCCGGAAGTTTTTTCTGGCAGCGGTTCAATGGGGTTGACCCTCACTCATGACCTTCGCTGGCGTGCCAATCAAGCCGTTTTCAAACGGCTCAGAATGGATCTGTATGCTTTACGTGCCCTTCAGTATGGCCCCACCGAATTCGACCCCAGCCTCTATACTGATTTGCGGCTACCGAATGGGCACAACCCTCGCACCATCGCCTGGGCCAAAGCACTGAGCCAAAGGCCCGATCTGGCCAATGCAGACTCTACAGATTTGGCGAACGCCGTGATGAATTATGTTCGTCAGGAAAATTTCCAGTACACCTTGACCCCGGGAACGTATGGAGATGACAAGCCCCAAGAGGCGATTGATGAGTTCTGGATCGATCGTCGCCGCGGGTTTTGTGAGCATTTTGCCTCAGCCTTTGTTTTTATCATGCGCAGTTTGGGGGTTCCGGCGCGCATTGTGACAGGCTACCAAGGGGCAGACCGTGAGCCCGTGGATGGCTACTACATTGTTCGCAAAAGCTCAGCACATGCCTGGGCAGAGTACTGGATGGAGGGCCGGGGATGGGTTCGTGCTGATCCTACGGCCTATGTGGCACCTGATCGAATTCAACTTGGGGCCAATCCCAATCCGCCCCTGCCTCGTGGCATTATTGCCAAGACCTTGCAACAGGCCTTGGGGGGAGTCGATATTTTCACAGGCTGGCGTCAGCCATGGGAAATCATCAATAACCGCTGGAACCAATGGGTCTTGAACTATTCAGAAGAGCAGCGGCTCGACATGCTGAAAAATTGGGGTTTTCCAAGCCCCGATTGGATAGACTTGGTTTACTTGTTACTCGGCCTGTCGGGTTTGGCCGCTCTGATTTTTTGGATCTATGTAGGGCTATCTCGACGGACAGACCCCTGGAACCATCAGATGTCGTTGCTGCGCCAAGAACTTCGCCGCTTGGGATTAACCATTCATGACCATGACCCTCCGTTGACGCTGTCCAGAAAGCTGCTGGAGCACTTCGGCCCCCTCGCGCAGGCTTTAGCTCAGGGTCTGGTCAGCTTGGATGGTGACCGGTACGGACAGACCAGCCAAGCAGGGCCACCCTCAAAAATGTTTCGCCCATTAAGGGCAATGGCTCATCATTTGGCTGCCCAACGCCATCGGGCATCAAAGTAACCCTGGCTGCACTGAGCCTCAGACAACACGACAAGCCCCGGGAATGGGGGGAGTTGCGAGCTGAATATCAGCGCACTGCGCCCGGTGCCGCAAAGCATGGTCGATCAGCACCAAAGCCAACATGGCTTCAGCAATGGGGGTGGCCCTGATCCCCACACAGGGGTCATGGCGGCCCAATGTTTCAACCATCAACGGCTGGCCTTGGGTATCAATGGAAGCTTTGGGAGTGCGGATCGAGCTGGTGGGTTTAATGGCGATGCGAACACAAATGTCTTGCCCTGTGGAAATGCCGCCCAAAATTCCACCCGAGTGATTGCTGCGAAAACCCTCGGGTGAAAGTTCATCGCCGTGAATGCTGCCCCGCTGAGCCACGCTGAGAAACCCGGCACCGATTTCGACGCCTTTCACTGCATTGATGCCCATCATTGCGTAGGCAATATCAGCATCGAGTTTGTCAAAAAGTGGCTCACCCCAACCCACTGGAACGCCCTGAGCACTGACTTCAATGCAGGCACCACAGCTATCGCCGGCTTTGCGCAAATTATCCATGTAAGATTCGAGTCGAGGAATATCGCTGACGTTGGCCGCAAAAAATGGATTGTGCGGCACATGATCAAAAGATTCAAAAGGGATTTTGATCTCACCGAGTTGAACCATATGCCCTGTGAAGCTGATGCCATGCTGTTGTTTCAGCCATTTTTTTGCGACGGCGGCCGCCCCGACCATCGGGGCTGTCAGGCGGGCCGAAGATCGACCGCCGCCACGAGGATCGCGCACACCATATTTGTGCCAATAGGTGTAATCAGCATGCCCCGGCCTGAAGGTTTGGAGAATGTTTCCGTAGTCTTTTGATCTTTGATCCGTGTTGCGGATCAGCAGGGCAATCGGCGTGCCCGTGGTGCAGCCTTCATGAACCCCAGAGAGGATTTCCACCGTATCAGGCTCGTTGCGTTGCGTCACAAAACGCGAAGTACCCGGCCGGCGCCGATCAAGTTCAGGCTGAATATCGGCTTCGCTGAGTTCAAGGCCAGGGGGGCAGCCGTCAATCACACAGCCAATAGCGGGGCCATGAGATTCACCGAAGTTTGTAACGCAAAAAAGATGACCAAACGTGTTGCCGGACATAAAAGTGGTGAAAAAATGCGTGATTCAGGAAATTGAAGGGGGTTGGGGATGAGGCGTTTGGGCATCGGTGCTGGGCCAGTCACGGATATAAGCCTTGAGCAGTCGATTTTCAAAGTTTTGGCCATCAACGACAGCCTTGGCCACATCGTAAAAAGAAATGACGCCCATCAAGAGACGATTCGACATCACTGGCATATAACGGACATGGTGCTCAAGCATCATACGGCGCACTTCATCAATTTCTGTTTCGGGCGTGCAGGTTAAGGGAGCGTCATCCATGACCGTGCGAATCAAGCGGGCTCCGGCCGAGTTTCCGTCACGAACAACAGCGGCAATAGCTTCTCGGAAGGTGAGGATACCCACCAAGTCGCCGTGATCCATGACCAGCAGTGAACCGATATCGAAATTGGCCATGGTTGCCATGGCTTCACTCAGGGTTTGCTCGGGTGACATGGTATAGAGCGCATTTCCCTTGACACGAAGAATATGGCTGACTTTCATGACAAGGCGGCTCCTGGGGCTGGGAAAATTATCGACACCGATGGCTTGGGAATAATCTGGCAGATATTGAATCGTTGCGCAATATCCCGATTCTTGCAAGGAAGAAGCAATTTTTAGCCTATGCGCCACCCATTTGAACGCAAAATGGCTGCCAACTTTATCTGTTTACTGCGTCAATCTGAAAGAATCATCTGCAATTTGATTTTATCGAATCTGGCCTGGCGCCATAAGCCCATCACCTCCCCGGCGGGCTCCAGCAAGAAAGCAGCAATCAAAGGAGCCGCCAAGGTCTTTTCGGGTTCACAAATGAGGACATAGCGTGGGCTTTCCGCCTCATCAAGACGGGCCACCCAATCCAGCCCGATCAATCGATTGAGGATGGGCCCAATTTGTAATGGATCGATGTGTAATTGCTTTGAAAGCTCTTCGACAGGCAAGCCCCGCTGCTCGGAGCTTCGGGAATGGGCCAATAAACGCAGGATACCAAGCGCCAATTGAAATGCCGCGCCTGCCACATCAGCATAACGCAACATGCCCAGCTTCAGGCTGGGGGCATAAGCTGCAATCACAGCGCCCACTAAAAAAATACTCCAACTCACAAACACCCAGATAAGCAAAATGGGCACCGTTGCAAAAGCGCCGTAAATTATGGCGTAGGTAGGTACGGTGCTTAAATACCAGCCCAGCGCCCGTTTGGCCAATTCAAACCCGACCATGGCCACCACGGCCCCGAGAAGCGCGTGACGCCACCTTACATAGGTATTGGGAACAAAGCGAAAAAGAGCCGTCAGGCCAAAGGTGAGCAACAAAAATTGAATCAGGCTGAGCAGGAAAGCAACGCCCCCAGGCAGCGCACTGACCCACCCCTTGGAAGCCGAGACTGCGTATGAAGTCAGCGACAGACTGCCCCCCAACAAGAGGGGCCCCAGTGTCGCAGCGGCCCAATACAACACCATTCGAGAACCGAAAGGCCTGGGTTTACGAACCCGCCAAATGGCATTGAGGGTGCGGTCAATGGTGAGCATCAAGGACTGCACTGATATCATCAAAAATACAATACCGACGGCACCAACACCTTGGGCTTTGGACGAAAATTGGGTGAGGGATCGCAAAACAGGTCTGGCGATGTCTTCGGGAATGAGTCGCCGTAGAAAATACTGCTCAAGGGCTGACTGAAAAGCGCCAAACATGGGAAATGCGGCAAACACGGCCAGCATCACTGTGAGCAAGGGCACCAAAGAAATCAGGGTTGTGAAGGTCAGGCTGCCTGCCGTCAGGCCAAGGCGGTCCTCACGAAAACGCAAGTGAAGGGTGCTGAACATGTCGTGCCATGGCCAGTCTTCAATAGCTATGGCGGATTGAGTCAATTTTTTTTTGATCCTGCTGAAAATCATTGTGGTTCCCATAAACTCTGCCGCACCATGCCCGCTAAAGAGATCGCTCTGAAAACGGGATTTTCATTCATGCAAGGGAACCTCTGCAAAACCGCTCGTGGATGAGCGTGCCTTTCCCGGATGGGGGATGCCAGGCAGATTTTGCAGCCTGTCGCGGGGGCTACAGGCAACAAAGCCAAGGCCACAGACCTCATTCGCGAAAGGATGCGATCGCCGCAAGGGGTTTTGCAGAGGTTTCTAAGGTATTTTCATGCTGATCAAGTACCCCGTGAAGATCAATAAATTAGCTTCTTCTTCAGACAAGCCACCCATATCTCAATCGGTTGTGGCCTCGCGCTGGCTGGCGGTTTTCAGCCTGCTGGGCCTGATCGTGCTGGGTTTGGGCTGGGAGCTTTTTTGGGCTCCTGTGGGCAGTGGAATGCTGGCCCTGAAAGTACTGCCCTTGACCTTACCCTTGGCGGGCATACTGAAAAACCGGATGTACACCTACCGCTGGGTAAGCCTGTTGGTATGGGTTTATTTCACAGAAGGCGTTGTGCGCGTCAGTGGTGACCGGGGGCTGAGTGCGGTGTTGGCCGGAATAGAAATCGGCCTTTGCCTGCTGCTGTTTGCTGCCTGTGCCTTGCACGTTCGGGCACGCCTCTCGACGGCCCGTCAAGCTTCGACTGAGCCCTATTGAAGGGCTGCGGCCAAAAAATTGACAAGAACGCATCATGAGTGGCCCGGGCAAAATTAAGGGCCTGTTTGGAAAATTGTTATTAGGCAGGATCATGCTGTGCGCAGTTGCAGCATCCAGGAATTCAGCCTCCCTGGCTTTCTTCGAACACTTCCTCAGTGCTCAGCAAGCCCTCAGAGGCATGCCAATAGCGACGCCGAAGTTGCCGCTCGCATTGCCCCCAAGCAGGAACCTCGAATGATTTCCAGCGCCATGCACCACAAGAAATGGTGCTGGTGAGAGGAATACCTTGCTCTTGATAGCGGCGAGTTACTGATGCGGCTGGATGGCCATAGTGATTTTGGTAGCCAGCCTGAATCACGGCCCTTGAGGGCTGAACCGATGCGAGAAATTCAGGCAAAGAGGAGGTTTTGCTGCCATGGTGAGGAACAAGAAGAACCGTGCTGGCCAATTCTGAACCATGGTTTCGTAGAAGTGAGCGTTCTTCCATTCGTTCGATATCGCCTGTCAACATGACGCTGCCCGTTTTGGCGCTCACTTTGATCACGCAAGACATTGCATTGGGCTTGAGAGTGCGAGTGTAATCATCTGCGCCGGGATGAAGAACTTCAAAACGGACATGGTCCCAGACCCAGTATTGCCCAGCCTCACAGCGCAAAGAAGGAATGTGGCCTGTGGCGGCCTGTTGATGAAGCAGGTGTGCTGGCTCCAGTGAGCTCAGCATATTGGCCACCGGAACTTGGCGCAATAGGGATTGAGCGCCGCCGACATGGTCAAGGTCCCGGTGGCTGAGAACCAGCAGGTCAAGATTTGAGTGGCCCAGGGCCTGTAATACTGGAATCACGACACGCTGCCCAGCATTGCTTTCAGGAGAATACCAAGGGCCTGTATCAAACAAAAGCCGATGATTTCGGGTTTGAATGAGTACGGCCGTGCCCTGCCCCACATCAAGAGCCAGCATATCGAATTCGCCATCGGGGGGCTTTTCAGGCACAAAGGCCAGCAGTGGCAAGACCAGCACCACAGCCAAACTGCGTAAAGCCAGGGGGCCTGGCGCCATCCAGATGACTGCTGCGATCAGGCCAGCGCACTGCGCCCACCATGGAGCCGCCGGAGCCACCCAAACGGCCCAAGGCCAAGCTGCAAGCCACTCAAGATAGCTCATCAACAGCCCCAGTACCCAACTACCAGCTGACCACAATCCGGGCCAAAACACTCCGAGCATGGCCAAGGGGGTGACTAATAAAGTCACGACCGGAATAGCCAGCAGATTGGCCACCCAACCGACCAGGGAAAATTGTTGGAAAATGACCAGGCTCAAGGGTGTCAGGCCCCAAGTGGCAAGCCATTGAGTGCGCAAACCTTGGACGATATGGCCCCAAAGCCCTGAGGCCAGGCCACGCCACCCCTTTCCGGGAGCTTTCAAGGGTTCGCCCGGCTTGGCGCTCAGCATCAACAAAGCCACCGCCATAAAAGACAACCAGAACCCTGCTTGTAACAAGGCCAAGGGATCCAGCGCCGTGACAACCACTGCCGCCGCCAGAAGAACCCACGCCCAGGGCCAGCGGCGATTCCAGCAGGAGATGATTGTAACCACGCCAAGCATATACACGGTTCGTTGTGCTGGCACCCCCCACCCGGAGAGCATGGCGTAGGCGAATGCGGCCATCAGCCCCCCCCAACGGGCCACCAGGGGTGCAGGCCACCAGAGCATGGCCGGCCCGCTTCGACTCCAGGCCCAGCGGATCAAACCACTGGCCAACCAGGCAAACATGGTCACATGCAAACCACTGATACTCATCAGATGGGCAACCCCTGAAACCCTGAAAACATCCCAGTCACTGGTTTCAATGGCGCCTTGGTCTCCCACGGCCAGTGCCGCCAGAACGCCTGCGGCACGAGCGTCATCGAGTGCAGAAAAAATGGCATCGCGCACGGCTTGACGCCAGCGCTCAATACGATAGCCTGTATCAAGCCCCAGCCGCTCGCCACGGCGCACTGAGCCTGTGGCACGAATGCCCTGCTCGAACAAATGCAGCTCACGATCAAAGCCATGAGGATTGAGCAGGCCGTGCGGCCGTTTAAGACGAACCTGAAGAGACCAATACTCTCCCGCCCGAACCACAGGAACCTGCTTTGGAAGCACGCCGCTCTGGGCCGATTGAGCATACCAGCCCAATAATAAGCGCCGGGGTGGCCTATGCCCTTGAGTAAAGCCGGATGAATCTGCCAAAACCGCCATGCTGGCTTCACTGATTTCAAACTCGAAGCGAACACCCTCTGGGCTGTATTTGGGGAGGCTGGAGACAATTCCGCGCAGCTCCAAGGTTTGACGCTGCCACTTTGCTGGCAGAATTTGACGAGCACTGACTTGTGCATGCCACTCACTGACGGATATTCCAGCCAGCAAAGAAGCCGCGATCATGAGGACTGCGGATAAGCAGCAAAGACGCTTTTGAGCCGAAAAAAGCCAAGCCAATAGACCGCATGACAAACTGGCCCCACCGCCTGCAAAGACCCATCCAAAGGCTGCCAAATCACGTTGCTGCAATTGCAGGATGACCCCTGCCAGCCAAGCCAGCATCATCAGGGGCAGGCCACCCGCCCCGGGCCAGCGGCTGGCATGGGTGGTATGGATGGAAGGTTTTTGATGCATCCGGCAAGTTTCTTGGAATAGGAGCCTTGTGACTACCCTCTAGAGGGCCCCCCTTGGGAGGGATACCCCCAAAACTTGATCAACCGATAGCCTTCCAAGGCCCGTTTGGAACCGGCTCATCTGACTCCCCATGACGACAAGCTGACAAAATGCTCTTTTCGGCCAAGCCGGAGTCGTGCACACTCAGCATCCAAGGGAGCTCACAACGCCTAAGGCATCACCATGATCGTTGAACGTACCGTTCTGTTTGCAGATCTACGAGGCAGTACAGGCTTGTATGAATCGATGGGCAATACTGAAGCCAGCCAACTGGTCACCCAAAGCGTGACACTGGTTGCACGCATCGTGCAACTCAGCCATGGTTATGTCGTGAAAACCTTGGGAGATGGGCTCATGGCCACTTTTCTTGACCCGCTGGCTGCGGTGCAAGCCGCGCGTGAAATGCATGAGGCCCTGGATCGAATTGGCAGCGTCGGCGACAACAGCATCAGCCTGAAACTACAGGTGGGCTTGGCACGCGGAGAAGTGGTTGAAATTTCTGGCGATTATTTTGGCGATGCCGTCAATGTGGCTGCTCGCCTGTTGGACCATGCGGGCGACAATGAAACCCTCGTCACCGGGCCGGTTTTCGAGGCGATTCCCGAAGAAATGCAAGGTCGTTTTCGAAGCCTGGAAAAAATGCAACTCAGAGGCCGCATTGAGCCGGTGCATGTTTACCTGCAAGACAACAATTCCGGCTTGGACAGCCACACCACCGCCTATGTTGAAATGGATCATCCTGCACAGGATCCCGAAGGCATCCGATTGGTTTGGGGGCCTATCAGTCGGGTTTTTTCAGCCGCCAGCCTGCCCATCATCATTGGACGCAGCCCCCAAGCAACTTACTGTGTGGACGATGTACGAGTGTCTCGCAATCATGCTCGAATTGAGTGGCATAGCGGCGGTTTTCAGCTGACTGACCTCAGCTACAACGGAACTTTTATTCGATTCGTCAATGACAAGGAAATGCTCACACTACGCCGGGGCTCTTGCACATTGCATGGAAGTGGCACCATCTATCTGGGACTGTCCTCTGAAGAGGGACACCCGCCCTCAATTTACTTTGAGGTCATGAGGTTTACCGACACACAACCCCAAATGCCGCCAGATCTTCAAGCCACGTCGCCTTGAAAGCCTGTTGATCCTCCAGAATTTCACATTCGCCCCTGTACCTCCCCATCAATCGCCAGATGGGCCGATTGCCGATACAGTCACGCAGTGAATATCCCCATTCCCCCTTCTACCGAACAGTTCATGCGACAGGCCTTGGCTCTGGCAGAGCTGTCTGTGGGTCTGAGTGAGCCTAATCCCCGTGTGGGCTGTATCATCACGGATCGCCATGGTCAGGTGATCGGGCAAGGGCACACCCAACGGGCCGGAGGGCCTCATGCAGAGGTCATGGCTCTCAGGGATGCCCAAACCAGAAGCCTTTCAGTACAAGGAGCCACCGCATATGTCACCCTGGAGCCTTGCGCGCACCAGGGCCGCACCCCCCCTTGCTGTGATGCTTTGATTCATGCGGGGCTGCAACGGGTTGTGGTCGCGATTGAAGACCCCAACCCGTTGGTGGCTGGACAAGGGCTGAGCCGCATGAGAAACGCGGGCCTGGAAGTGGATGAAATTCCTGCGGGGCCGCTCCGGGAGTCTGCCCGTGAGCTCAATATCGGGTTTTTCTCACGTATGCAGCGTCAGCGACCTTGGGTGCGTCTCAAGGTGGCCTTGTCGATGGATGGTCGCACCGCTCTCTATAATAAACAAAGCCAATGGATCACCGGGACTGCGGCACGTGCCGATGGCCATCTTTGGCGCAAACGCGCCGGAGCGATCCTCACAGGCAGCGGCACGGTATTGTCCGATGACCCTCAACTCAATGTACGACTGGTTTTTACCCATTTGCAACCTTTACGTGCAGTAATTGATTCGAAGCTGCAAATTCCCCCCTCGGCCAAGCTGTTCCAAACGGGTGGGCCAGCGTTGGTTTACACCACCACCCCTCACCCGGAAAAAATCCAAATGCTTCAAAAGATGGGGGTTGAAGTCAGGTTGCTGCCACCACAGCAGAGCCATTCTTCACATGTCGATCTGGCCGCCCTGCTTGCCGACCTCGCCAACTGTGGCATCAATGAACTGCATGTCGAAGCCGGCGAATCTCTTAACGGGGCCTTGATTGCTGGCGGCTGGGTCGATGAATACCTGGTTTATATGGCTCCCCTTTTGATGGGCCGCGGACGAGACCTCGGCCAATTAGGGCCCTTCACGCATCTGCATGAAGGCCACCGCTTGATTTTCCATGACATCACTCGGCTTGGCGATGATCTGCGAATTCTTGCCCGACCCTCGCGCTGAGTCTGTTCTGAGATAAAAACAGCTTCTCAACATTTTTTTACCCATCGACCCTTTTTATGTTTACTGGCATCATCACAGGTATTGGACACATCACCCAAGTCACACCGCTGGGCTCCGATGAGCAGCACGGTGTTCGTGTGCGGCTTTTGACACCTCCGGGTTACCTCGCAGACGCCCGTCATGGCGACAGCATCGCCATCAATGGCGCCTGCATGACCCTGACCACCTTTGACTCTCAAGAGGGGTGGTTGACTGTGGATGTGTCGGCCGAGAGCCTCGCACGAACCACGGGCTTTGACCAGACAGGCCCGGTGAATCTGGAAAAGGCACTGCGCCCTCAAGACCGTCTGGGCGGGCACATGGTCAGTGGCCACATTGATGGCCTGGGCCATGTGACACGTTTTGAGCCCGTGGGAGAGTCCTGGGAGTTGCGCCTCCAGGTTCCTCACCCTCTGGCCCGATTCATGGCTGTCAAAGGCTCCATCACCATCCATGGTGTGAGCCTGACCCTCAATGCCGTGAATGACCAGCCTGGGCCAGAGGCCCCCTGTGAAGTTCGTATCAACCTGGTTCCGCACACCGTGCAGAACACCACATTGAGCCAACTGAAACCTCACTCGGCCGTGAATGTGGAGGTTGACCTGATGGCCCGCTACTGCGAAAGAATATTGAGCCACTCCAAGGGCATCAAGGCCAATGGCTGAATCGCTGAACCGCAAACTGCGTTTTTAAGGGAGCAAGCGGGGCTCAGGCGCAAGAGCCTGAGCCGAACGAAATGGCCCTCTGCAGAAAGGCCTTGCGGTCAACCAGCTCAAGAAACCACTTTAGTGTTTTGGAGGAGGATCCGTGGCACCCCATCGCGGGAATGATCGGGGCCGACTGATTTTTAATTGTTCAACTTTGTCGAGGGGTTGCGTCAAGATGTACTTGATGAACTCGGCATCAGTCATGTTGTTCATTTGGGCGATACGCTTGACTTCGCCCCTATAAAATTGATACATCCAAAACAAATCTTCGGCAGACAGGGGGCGAGGCTTGTAATCAGCAGGCGGTGAAGCTACAAATTCACGCTCCATGACAAATACATGACCGACCATAATATCAATAGGATAAAAAAGCAAATATTGCGGGCGCTCTGATTTTATAGATTCAGGACGAAGATTGTAATGATCATTCAATGAATTATTTAATTTTTTCATAAACTCGGGGCTGCTTAGGGCTGTAACCACTTGTTCATCAATCGTTTTATAGAAAATATTAATATCAGCAACACTCTTTCTGCTGGGACCTGGTGCTAAAATTTCACCAAAAACAAACTCAATCAGCCTCCCATTTATTCTGTGTACAAATGCTTTGTTTTCGTTGGGCTCGCCAAGACCATGAACAAGGACATCATGCAAGAAGAATTCCCGTACTCTTTTGTCACTATCACCAACATCTGTTGGCAAATATTTACTTCCATAGCGACTTAAAAATTCTTCTTTCATTTCCTTGAAAGTTTGTACCTTGAAATACTCTTCAGAGCTGACAGGCATTCCTTTTTTATTACGAGGGGTGGATCTGTTGAGAAAACCATCATTGAATTTTTTATTTTTTTTATTTGGTATATTGTTGTTTCCTGGGGGGGGGTTATTTGTAGAGGCGGGGGGGATTTTATTTGTGTTTTTTGTGACAGTAGGAGAATTTTTAGGATTATCAGGAAGGACTCTTTCGACGCTGGTGGGCTTGATGTTGATGATGACCTTACTCGGGTTGACCCCACCAGCGTTTCCATTCCCATTGGGCGGCCCTTTGCCAGGCCCTTTGCGCCAACTGAGACCCAAGGGCTTTCCAACAAGAGAAAGCCCCGCATTCACGCCTGCCCAAGCATTGATGAAAGATTGCCCTGTGTAGGCCTCGTGAAAGCCTGTTAAAAACTCTTTGCTGACACCCTTTGGAATGAGAGAAGGGGCTGTTCCAAACAAGGGTTGCGCTACCGCGTTCATCAAAGCCCGGGCATAGCGACGACCGCTCTCTTTATGATCGAAAATGACATAAACGGCCCCGCCTCCCCCATTCTCGGAAAAAGCTTGAAAACCCACATCAGACAACGCTTGCCCAAGGCTTGGTTTGGCCCCTGGTTTTTTGACCTCTGCCGGCGCATTAATGACCAGCACGTCCAGCATTGGGTGGGCCGGGCTGGGAATATTCCCCCCCTTGACTTGATGATAGGTTTGGCCATCTACAGGCACAGTGACCTTGACGGGCTGATTGTGACGACGAGCGCTCTCAAGAGCGGCTTTCAAAATAAGCTCTTGAGGAGAGAGCTTTGGCGCAGGTTTGTTTGGAATGTTTCCGGGCCCCGGCTGCTTCGAGGGAGAAATGGGCAATTTCTGAGACATATCATCTATCTTTCAACATCAAAAACTTGGATAGATAAACTCTTTTTTCCGGTTTTTAAGCAAACCTCCATCAAGGCCAAGCTGTTGATAAAGGTGTATAATTTACACATTGCTTCAAATCAGAGCTTCTGTCAAAAGGGAATACCCGGAGCGATGGCATGAGGGTGCGTCATGATTCAAGCCGCTCCCTCGTCATTGCGCGCGTCAGTCGTGAAATCTGGCTGGATGGCAGGAAGGTGAGCCGGGGGAAGACCATCAAGATAGCGCTCCCACATGCGCAGCAATAAGGCTTCAAAATCATGGGCAAAACAAGCTCCATCAAATAAGGGGCTCTTAGGGGCTTGAGCGATCAGATGGTCCCTGATCTGATGTCGAGCTGCGCTGTTTCTCAATAGATCAAGAACTTTATGTTCATAGTTGATGAGGTCTGTAGCCACGCACTGCGGCAGGCTGACGGCCTCCAACAAGCTGGCGGCAACACGCTGCGCAAACGTGGGCCCGATCCATGTCAGCACGGGCACCCCCACCCACAGGGCTTCGCTGGCTGTGGTGTGTGCATGACAAGGCCAGGCATCCAAAAATAGATCTGCGCAGCTCAATCGGTGCAAATGATCGGCCAGCGGAAGAATCGGCACAAAAAATAAACGATCTGCCGCAATACCCCTGATTTTGGCTTCTTCAGTCAGTCGCGGCTGGACACTGGGGTTCCAGCTCAACAGCCACAAAACAGCGCGTGGCTCAGCATGCAGCAAACGACACCACACATCGAACACCTCGGCTGAAATTTTGTAGGGCTGATGAAACCCACACAGAACCAAGGCCTCTTGCGGCAAACCCCAGGCCTTTCGATCGGCCTGCAAAGGCCTCAGACGTTTTGAATCATTCGGCTGATAGCAATGAGGCATTTGGGCAATCATTTCGCTGAAATGATGGGCATGCTCAAGGGGTGTCACGACACGATCACCCACCACATAATCGATGTAAGAGGCTCCTGTGGTGCCCGGATACCCCAACCAAGAAATTTGCAAACGGGCAGGCCGCGCACCAAAGGCGGGTAACAGGGTGTTGTGAGTTCCCCCTTTCAAGTCGATCAGAATGTCGATATCAAGATCACAGATATGCTGAGCCATGCGCTGGAAACTCAAGCCACTTACGTCCTCAAAGTGCTCACTCGACGCCTTGATCCGTCGCTGCATATCGCTGCCATCATCAGGCCCCTTGGAAAACAAAAATACCTCAAATTTCGAACGATCATGATGCTCCAGCATCTCCACCATCAAATAAGATGTGGCGTGGTTATGAAAATCTGCAGAGGCATAGCCCACCCTGACACGACCGTCCCGACGCTGTGAGCTGACTCGAGGGCACTGCGGCACGGCTTGAGAGGCATGGGCGGCGAAATGTCGGGCCACCTTCAATTGCTCCAGGGGGTCATCCACCAATACAGCATGCTGAAACGCTCCCGTCTGGACTGGCGCACCCTCAGGCAGCTTGGCTACAGCCTCTCGAAGCTCAACCATCACCTGATTGGCCCGGGCCCATTCCAAGCCGGCACGTTCTAAAATCAGCAATTGAGCCCTTGCAAACATTTCACCGTCTTCCAGCCCCAAGGCCAAGGCCGTGCGAACACATTCAGCCGCTTCGGCCTTCATGCCCAGCTCCCTGAAAGACGTCCCCAGGTGATAATGGGTGAGTGGCTGATCAAGCCGCATCATCAGGGCCTGCATAAACACTTGAATGGCTTCATGATGCCGGGATTCTTTTTGCAAGGCCACCGCCAGGGACACCCAAAAATCATAGTCTTTTGGTAGATGAGCCGGAGCCAATGCCAAGGTCTTGACCGCCTCGGAATGACGCCCCAAAGACAGCCAAGCATGAGCTTCGAGGGTATAGGCCACGGTCAAATCAGGGTGAGCCAGATGGCTTCGGCGAGCCATCTCAAGGGCCAATTCAGGCTGCCCTGCTTTAATCAGCGCATGAATGGCTGCCACACCGTAAGCGCCATCTTGCGGCCACTGGCAGGCATGAATGAAGGCCTCCGCAGCATCAGCCCAGCGATCTCTTTGAGCAAAAGATTGGCCTGTTTTCCATTGCCGATAGGCCCGAAGCTGTATGGCAGGGGCCCCCTTCACTGGCGGACGGCTGGGGGCTGGAAGAACAATCGCCATGATTTTTCACCTCCCGAGGCTTGGCACCCTGTTGAGCCCAAACCGTTTTCTGACAAACGATGCCCGCGGCCTGCACGAGACAAATGCTGCCAGCTTAAGCACGAAGGCCGCCAGCAAAACCAGAAAATAAGGACATATTCAGCGCCAAATGCGCAGAAACTGCTTCTGACTTCGGAAACAGGGGTTCATCAATGGTGAGGCTCAATCCAATGGTCAAGCTGTTGGGCATACTCAGCCAGGGCATGCAGAATTGACAAACCTTCTCCCTGGGCCCGTTCATCGTGGCGCAAGGCTTCAAGCCGCGAAAGGTACACCTCCAAGTCGCCCAACTTCTCAAGGCAATGGGCTTTCCAGTGCTCGAGTTCGGGGTTTGATAAGGTATGAGGGAAATTTCGAGCTCGGTAGCGCAGCCATAATTCGTTCAATCGATGATCTGAAAACGCCGGGGCGCGTGACCCTTCTGTCGGTTTTGTACGGCAACGCTCCAGCTCGCGTCGATCTGGCTCACTGAGGAAGGCACCGTACAGGTCTTCATCAACATCGGGCTCAGGCCCGACTGCCTCGCGCCGATAAACTTCTGCCCACAAAGCCGGGGAGGTTTCGGTTTGCGCCAGCATGTCGGCATGGCGCAAGCACTGATCAACGTCGATACCCCAGCGCTGTGCCAGCTCAGGCCGAAGCGTTCGTAAATGGCTCACCACCACCGGCGACTGATTGAGGTGCAGGGTCTTGATGGGCAAACGGCTCAGCCCTTCGGGCAGGTCCGCTTGGCGCACGAATAATCGGGCACGAATTTGCTCGGCAGAAAGGCCGCGCAACACCGATGGATCTTGCGACAAATCCCAGAGGATCATTTCATTTTTATGACGAGGGTGCGGGGCCAGCGGCCAGACCATCGCCAAACAGCCACGCTCCACACCATACATGCCCGAGACATGCCAGAAAGCTCGCCCGACACCGATTTCAGACAAGACCTTTTGCTTGTCTTTCAGGCCCAGGCAAAAACTCCACAATCGGGGCAGCTCACGTTTGATGAGCCGAGCCAAGGCCACCGTGGTGCGCACGTCTGACAGGGCATCGTGAGCATGATCAAGCACCAAATGATTCGCCTGAGCCAAGTGTTCAAGCTTGAATGAGGGCAGACCCTGATCATTCAACGGCCATTGAATTCGCTCAGGGTGGAAGGCGTATACGCAACGCACCACATAAAAAAGATCCCAGCGGCTGCATTGGTTTTGCCACTCACGCGCGTAAGGGTCGAACAATGTGCGCCATAAAAGAAAGCGCGTGACCTCGTCATCAAACTTGATCGAGTTGTAACCTGCCCCGACCGTACCTGGCCGAGCCAGTTGTTCATGAATGATGCGGGCAAACTCATGCTCAAGCAGGCCCTCGCGCTCACAGTGTTGCGGCGTGATGCCCGTGAGCAAGCACGCTTCAGGCTCAGGAAGTTGATCGGGGGAGGGTTTGCAATACAGCATCACCGGCTCGCCTATTTCATTGAGCTCGGCATCCGTGCGCAAGCCGGCAAATTGCGAGGGCCGATGGCGCCGTGGATCGCTGCCGAAAGTTTCGTAGTCGTGCCAAAAAAAAGTGGGTTCAGTCATTATCAAACGATAACGCAAAGTACAGGCTCTTGAGCCTTCATTCATGGCAAACAGGCACGGAGGTCAATTTTTATGTCGCATCAGTGCATCCATCGAGTGGTGAATTCTTCCCTGAGATCAACACAGAGTGCACAATTCAAAAGTTCAATTCACCAGAGAGTTCCATGACCACTGCCCAAGCCAAGCCCTCTCGCCCCAAGCATGCTTTTGCCAAAACCCTCAAAACCTTCAAAACGCCCAGCGGTCAAGAAGGGCTTTTTTATTCATTGCCCGAACTGAGCAAGGCGTTCCCGAACGTCTCGCGTCTGCCGGTGTCATTGCGTATTGTGCTGGAAAGCGTTTTGCGCCACTGCGATGGCCGGAAAGTCACTGCCGAGCATGTTGAACAATTGGCCCACTGGAAACCCAACGCAGAGCGCACTGATGAAATCCCGTTTGTGGTTGCCCGTGTGGTGCTGCAAGACTTCACCGGCGTGCCGCTTTTGGCTGATCTGGCCGCGATGCGCAATGTGGCCTCGGCGATGGGCAAAAACCCCAAACGTATCGAACCGCTGGTGCCCGTCGATTTGGTGGTTGACCACTCGATCATGGTGGACCACTACGGCCACAAAAAAGCCCTTGATCTGAACATGAAGCTTGAGTTCAAGCGCAACCAGGAGCGGTACCAATTTATGAAATGGGGCATGCAGGCCTTTGATACCTTTGGTGTCGTACCCCCGGGCTTTGGCATCGTGCACCAAGTCAACCTTGAATACCTCGCCCGCGGCGTCCATCAGGGGCGTAAAGGCACTGATCAAGCGGGCGTGTACTACCCTGATTCCTTGGTGGGCACCGACAGCCATACCACCATGATCAATGGCATTGGCGTGGTGGGTTGGGGTGTGGGTGGCATTGAGGCTGAGGCGGGCATGCTTGGCCAGCCGGTCTATTTTTTGACACCGGATGTCGTGGGTTTTGAGCTGACCGGTCGCCTGCGTGAAGGTGTCACAGCCACCGACCTGGTCTTGACCGTGACCGAACTGCTGCGCAAGCACAAGGTGGTAGGCAAGTTTGTGGAGTTCTTTGGCGAAGGCACAGCCAGCTTGTCCCTGCCTGACCGGGCCACTGTGGCCAACATGGCCCCCGAATATGGCGCCACCATGGGCTTCTTCCCAGTGGATGACAAAACCATTGAGTACTTCCAGGGCACCGGCCGCACCAAAAAAGAAATCGAAGCCTTTGCCGCTTACTTCAAGGCCCAGAAGCTTTACGGCACCCCGAAAGCGGGCGACATCGATTACTCTTCCGTGGTCAAGCTTGACTTGGGCAGCGTAGCGCCCAGCCTGGCCGGCCCGAAGCGCCCGCAAGATCGTATCGAAATCGGTCATGTCAAGACGCAATTCCGCGAATTATTCAGCAAACCCACGGCTGAAAATGGTTTCAATCAACTCCCTGAAAAACTCAGCCAGGCCGTGACAACCCGTGACGGCATCACGCTGCACCACGGCGATGTGCTGATTGCCGCCATTACCTCATGCACCAATACGTCCAACCCTGGCGTGCTGCTGGCGGCAGGCTTGCTGGCCAAGAAGGCCGTTGAGGCCGGTTTGAAAGTCCAGCCCCACGTCAAGACCTCACTGGCCCCCGGTTCCCGCATTGTCACCGAATACCTCGACAAGGCCGGACTGCTGCCTTATCTTGAAAAGCTTGGCTTTTACGTCGCGGGCTATGGCTGCACCACCTGTATCGGCAATGCCGGAGACCTCACCCCTGACATCAATGAAGCCATTACCTCAAACGAGTTGATTTGTGCAGCGGTGCTGTCGGGCAACCGCAACTTTGAGGCTCGCATTCACCCCAAGCTAAAGGCTAACTTCCTGGCCTCACCCCCGCTGGTGGTCGCCTATGCCATAGCAGGCAATGTCATGCAAGACCTCATGACTGAGCCCGTAGGCAAAGGCCAGGGCGGGCGCGATGTATTCCTGGGCGATATCTGGCCCACCCGCGAAGAAATTGACCAGCTTATGAAGCTTGCCATGAATGCCAAAGCCTTCCGTGAAAACTATAAAAAGGTCAACACCGATCCTGGCAAGCTGTGGGAGGCCATCAAGGGCCAACCTGGTGAGGTTTATAGTTGGCCCGCCTCGACTTACATTGCCAAACCCCCTTTCTTCGATGGTTTCGCCATGGAGCCCAAGCTGGCGGCTAGCGGCATCCAGGGCGCACGTGCGATGGCGCTGTTTGGTGACTCCATCACCACCGACCACATCTCACCGGCGGGCTCCATCGAAGCGGCCTCGCCGGCAGGCGCTTGGCTGCAAGAAAACAAAGTCCTCAAGGACGATTTCAACTCTTACGGATCACGCCGAGGCAATCACGATGTGATGATGCGCGGCACCTTTGCCAATGTGCGCATCAAAAACCTGATGATTCCGGCTAAAGCTGACGGGTCGCGCGAAGAAGGCGGGGTCACCCTGTACCAAGAAGGTGCGCAAAAGGGCCAGAAGATGTTCATCTACGACGCCGCCATGAAGTACATGGCCGCGAACATCCCCACCATCATTTTTGCCGGCGAAGAGTACGGCACCGGCTCATCACGTGACTGGGCCGCCAAGGGTACCCAATTGCTGGGCATCAAAGCTGTGGTGGCACGCAGCTTTGAGCGCATTCATCGCAGCAACTTGGTGGGCATGGGCGTGCTGCCTCTGCAATTCAAGGGCCATGACCGCTGGGAAAGCCTGGGTATCAAGGGTGACGAAACTTTCGACATCAAACTCGGTGACGATCTCAAACCTCAGCAAGAGGCGACCCTGGTGATCACCTCGGCCAACGGCCGCACACAAGAGGTTTCCCTGACGCTCCGCATCGACACCCCGATTGAAGTCGACTACTACAAGCACGGCGGCATTTTACCGTTTGTGCTGAGGCAACTCTTGGCCGCCTGATGGATGGCCCTTGACAAAAACACCGGGGCCGAGATGCTGAAAAATCTCCAAATAAAAAAGCCATGGTGATCATTCGGCGTATTTTCAGGTGGGCCTTGACCCATCTGGCGGCCCTCGGTATTGGCTTTGCTGCCGGAATCTATTGGTTGCCTATCTGGACAGCCCCGCAGAGCCCCACCCTTGAAGACGTGCTTGCTGCCTCCCGGGAAGGTCTGTTTCAGGGCACCTTTCGCCGTGATTTGGCCGATAGCGATGTCTTGCATTGGGGTGAAGGGAAGGTCTGGGTGGGCACAAAACACATCACATTTCAAGGCCAGCTTGCTCCCGGCCCTGACTACAAGCTCTACCTGTCACCTGAATTTGTGGAAACTGAAGAGGCATTCCAGCGCCTCAAGCCCCTGATGGCGAAAATTGCCGAGGTTAAAACCTTCGATCAATTCATTGTTGAGGTGCCCGCCCATATTGATCCACGCGACTACACCACTGTGATCGTATGGTGCGAAGCTTTCCGGCAGTTCATTACCTCAGCCCGTTATCGCTAGGGCCTGTTAAAACGATGCATTTTGGCTCAGGGCAAAGTGAAAAAAACCAACGATGGTTTGAGGCCCAAGAGAGTGACAACAGCGACAAAGCTGGCAGCGGTTCTGTCAACTTCAACGTCCATAGTCCAAATTCTGAATTTTCACCAAACGCCCTTCTTCAAAAACAAGAAGCTGCATGAACTGCGTGGGGCCAAAATTGTAAACCCATTCTTCAACCTGAACAAATACTTCCCGTTGCAGCAAAATCGGCTGTTGGGGCGTTCCGACACGCTGAGCCACCCTGCGACTCTCTGACCGACTGGTCTGGGACATCGGCGAGCCACAACGAATCAGCACCTCGGATTTTTGCAACCCGGTATCGATTAAATAATTTCCACATCGCAAAGCCCACGCAGGCTGAGCAAAAAATAGGGCACCCCAACAAGCCGAAGCGGCGATCAAGTGAAAAAATTTCATAAGGTACCCGGATTCAAGATAGCGCGTCTCATACCTGCTATTTATGTCAATAGCCCTTCCGTCATTGTGTCAGAAGGAATTTCCGTGGCCAGCACCTTGTCAATCCGCTTGCCATCCAGATCGACCACCTCGAAACGCCAGCCTTCCCATTCAACCCTCTCTGCCGTTTTAGGCAAATGCCCTAACAACAACATGATCATTCCGGCCAGCGTGTTGTAGCGGCCACGGTCCTCCTCGGGAAGGGCCTTGAGCTCAAGCCGGTCTTTCAGTTCAGGAACAGGAATCAGGCCGTCAAACAGCCAGCTGCCATCATCCCGTTGAACAGCCCAAGAACCCTCCTCAGACTGATTGCCAAATTCGCCGGTGATGGCTTCCAGGACATCACGTACGGTGATCATGCCCTGAACCTCTCCGTATTCATCCACCACAAACACCAATTGAACTGAGGAGGCCTTGAAGTGATCCAGAAGCTCCATGCCTGACAGTGTTTCGGGCACAAAAACCGGTTGCTGGAGGCTGGAGGTGAGTTCAACCTCGCCGCCCTGCATCATTTGCTGCAAAAGCGTTTGGGCCGACACCACTCCCAGCACCTCTTCCAGGCCGCCTCGGCATACGGGGTAGCGGGAATGCTCATTCTCGACAATCACCCGAAGCAGCTCCTGTGGCGACTGCTTGATATCCAGCCAAGTCATTTCCGCCCTGGGAATCATCATGGAGCCCACTTGCCGGTCATCCAGGCGAAACACGTTACGAACCATTTGGTGCTCCTGGGCTTCAATCACGCCGGCATCCAGGCCCTCTTCGAGGCTGGCGGCAATTTCAGCTTCAGTGACACTGCGTGAAGCATCCAGTTTGACACCCAACAGATGCAAGGTACCTTCAGTACAGATCGAGAGCAGGCGCACAAAAGGGCGCGTCATCAGGGACAACCATTCCATTGGTCGAGCCACCAAACGGGCCACGGCCTCGGGATACATTTGGCCCAGCCGTTTAGGCACCAACTCGCCAAAGATGATGGTGACAAAGGTAATGACCATCACGACCATCGCCGTTGCACTGATCGTGGCCGATTTTTCATGCCAACCCAAGGTGTGCATAAGCCATTCTGCGAAGGGCGCTGAAAAAGCGGCGTCTCCCAGGATACCGTTCAATACCCCAATCGACGTGATTCCCACCTGCACCACGGAAAGAAATCGGGTGGGGTCGTCGTGCAAGGCCAGAGCGGCTTTGGCGCCAGAATCACCACTTTCGACCATCACCTGAAGACAGGCCTTGCGTGAGGCAGTCAGGGCCATTTCAGACATGGCAAACCAAGCGTTCAAAATGATCAGAAAAACCAGAAGAGCAACATCCATGCGATTACCGCGTAGCCAAAAGGGTGTTCAGCGTAGCAGAATCATGACATGAACTATTTGATTGGCGATATACAGGGTTGTTCCCAGCCTTTGAATCATTTGTTGCAAATCCTCAATTTTTCACGTTCCCGGGATCACCTTTTCGTGCTTGGCGATCTGATCAACCGGGGGCCTGACTCTCTGGGAACACTGACCCTGCTTCAAAACCTGGGCGCCTCCGTGACCTGTGTGCTGGGCAATCATGACTGGCATTTACTGGCCACTGCTGAAGGGGTGCGTCCGGCCCATCGTCATGACACTCTGGCACAGGTTTTGAGCGCCCCAGACCACACAAAACATTTGCATTGGCTGAAACAGCAGCATATGGCGGTGCTGGCGCATGGCTGGCTCATGGTTCATGCCGGGGTGGTTCCTCAATGGGACACTGCCATGACGCTGCAACTTGCCGCCGAACTGGAAGACGTTCTTCGCGGCCCTGATCTTGGCGATTTTTTGCGCGTCATGTACAGCAATCAACCCGACCTTTGGAGCCCCCATTTATCAGGCGTCGAGCGCTTGCGCTTCACACTCAACGTCTTGACCCGCATTCGCTTCATCGAACCCCAGGGCCGCCTCAACTTCAGCAGCAAAGAAAGTGCTTCTGCCGCGCCTGCCGGGTGTGTCCCTTGGTTCGAGGCCCCCCATCGATTGACAGAACAGCAAAACATCGCCTTCGGACATTGGTCCAGCCTGGGCCTGCTGAACCGCCCTCATCTCTTGGGTATCGATACAGGCTGCATCTGGGGCCGGTGCCTCACGGCGGTGCGGCTTCAGGGCGACACACGAGAATTCATTCAAGTTCCCTGCCCTCAAGTGCGGCTGCCTGCCTGAGAAGGCCTTATAATAAAAATTACCCAACAATCACTTGCACTGCGGGCCTTGGTTTTTACCCAGCAAGCCTAGGCCTGTACAGAAAGTCGTTGTCAGGCAGCGCATGGTCTGCTTGAACCCCTTGCTTGAAGGCGGCCCCTTCAGCATCCACTCAGGAAGCGTGGCAGAGTGGTCGATTGCACCGGTCTTGAAAACCGGCAACGGGCAACCGTTCGTGAGTTCGAATCTCACCGCTTCCGCCAGAAACAAAACCCATCCATGGAACGCTTGGCGCACCCCATCGGGGGTCTTGCTGCGCAGTGTGCGGCGACGCTGCGCGAGGTGGGTCTGGAGTTTGTCAAACACACCCTTCACCTCCCGGCGTTCGTGATAGAGAGCCGCCAGTTCCAGCGCCGGCGCTTTCTTCGGATCCGGCAAGGTGGGGATCAGGCGGTAGCGTTCTTGCGCACCCGGCACACCCGGCAGGCTGTAGTCGATCACGCGCAGCGTGATCTCCCCGGCTCGGCTCTTTCGCGACTTGGCATCCGGGCAGATGACGCTCAGGTACGAGCCATCCTCAAGTTCACGGTCTTGAAATCCTTGCTGAGGTACCCTGCCAGCTGACCGGGCTTGGTTTGCGTCAGTCCTATTTATAATCAGTGCCATTCCCCTTTTCGCTTTCCTTCCAGCAAGTCTGATGGCTGGATTGCGTGCAGGCTTCCTCGCACTTCGATGTATAAGGTCTGACCGTGAATTTTCTTCTTGAAAACTACAACTGGGCTTGGGGCATGATCGCCCTGGTCTCTGGTGGCATGCTGGCTTACCCGGCCATTCGTCGAGCGCAAGGCGGCTCATTGGGGCCCAACGATGCCGTCACACTGATTAACCGGGAAAAGGCGGTCCTGATTGATGTCAGCGAGCCGGAAGAGTTTGCTCAGGGGCATGCCGGAGGGGCCCAGAACATCCCTCTTTCCCAGATTGAATCTTCTCGCCAATTGCCCAAGAAAAAGACGTTGCCGCTGATTGTGTTATGCCCCACAGGCTCCCGGGCCCTGCGTGCTTTGCCCATCCTGAAGAAACTGGGCTTTGAAAATTGCCAGGCTTTGTCAGGAGGTACAAATGCCTGGCGTCAAGCCGGCTTGCCCATCGACAAACTCAACAAACAGCCTGCCTAATTGCTCTCAGGAAAATCTTATGCCCCTTATTAAAATGTACACCACCCAAATCTGCCCTTTTTGTGTGAGGGCCAAGGCGCTGCTGAAACAGCGGGGAGTTGAATCCATCCATGAAATCCAGGTTGATCGCCAACCCCAAGCCCGGGATGAAATGGTGCAACTCACGGGGCGCCGCACGGTGCCTCAAATTTTCATCGGCGATACTCATGTGGGTGGCTACGATGACCTCTATGCGCTGGATCAGCGCGGCGGGCTCGTGCCCTTGCTGTCAAGCTGACAAACCCTTCCCGTACCCCTGACCGAGGTTCCTATGGCCGATAACGACGCCCCTGTTTTTCAAATTCAACGTGTGTACCTCAAAGACCTGTCCTTGGAACAGCCCAACTCCCCCGCTATTTTTTTGGAGCAGACACAGCCTCAGGTGGAAATCAATCTGGCCCTGGGAGCTTCTGGCATCGCCGACTCTCTTTATGAAGTGACTGTCACGGCCACTGTAACCACAAAAATCAATGACAAGGTGCTGTTTCTGGTCGAGGCCAAGCAAGCCGGCATTTTCGAGATTCGCAACTTCCCTGAGGGGCAGATGCAGGCCATTATCGGGGTGGCCTGCCCGAATATTATTTACCCCTATGTTCGCGCCACGGTTTCTGATATGTGCACGCGGGCTGGCTTTCCCCCCGTGATGTTGAGTGAAGTCAATTTCCAGGGCATGTTCGAAGCTCAGCAAGTCGAAAACGAAGCGGCCGCCAAGGCCGCCATGGCGTCCACCAATGGCCCGACCAGCCTGAATTAAGGTGACAACTCCAAGCCCCCTCCCTCCTCTCTCGATTCTTGGCGCCGGCGCTTGGGGCACGGCGCTGGCCATTCAGCTCGCCAGACGGGCTGCAGCAGTATGTTTATGGGCACGTGACCCCGCTCAGGCTGAATCCATGAGCAAAGAAGGGTGCAACGCGGCTTATTTGCCTGGCTTCGCCCTGCCCCCGGGCTTGCAAATCACGCCTGATTTTGATCATGCAGTGCGCCATGCTGAAAACGGCTTGCTCATGGTGGCCACACCGATGGCCGGCTTGGCCGACATCCTCATTCGTTTGCAAGCAGGCTCTTCCAGAGGGAGTTACAGCCAGGTGTTATGGCTTTGCAAGGGCTTTCAGGAAAATACGGCGGCGCTTGGGCATGAAGTGGCCCGCGCCTTGGCGCCCAGCTTGCGCGTGGGGGTACTTTCCGGCCCCAGCTTTGCCCAGGAAGTGGCCCGTGGCCAACCCACCGCCTTGGTGGTGGCGAGCCATGATGCAGCGCTTCGGGAAAGTGCGGCCGCATGCTTGCATGGGGGCAGCCTCAGGGTCTATACCAGCGCAGACCCTGTCGGGGTCGAAGTGGGCGGGGCCGTTAAGAACGTGCTGGCCATCGCCACCGGAATTGCCGATGGGTTTTGTTGGCCCCAAGCCGCTTTGGCCGATGGACGATGGGGCTTGGGCCTCAATGCCCGGGCGGCTTTAATCACCCGCGGTCTGGCTGAAATGACCCGCTTGGGCTTGGCCCTCGGGGCTCAGCCCTCCACCTTCATGGGCCTTTCAGGACTGGGTGATTTGGTGCTGACAAGCACCGGTGATCTTTCGCGTAATCGGCAAGTGGGCTTGGGTTTGGCCCAAGGGAAGCCCTTGGAAAAAATCCTGGCTGATCTGGGGCATGTGGCAGAAGGTGTGCGTAGCGCCCCGATGGTGCTTCAGCGTGCGCAGGCTTGCGGGGTTGATATGCCGATCACCCGCGCGGTGGTTCGGGTACTTTGGGCCGAACAAAATGTGGCACAAGCCCTCGAAGAACTTTTGGGGCGCAAGGCCGGTTCAGAAACTGATTTTGACTGACAAACTTGAATCAGGCCAGCATCCATCGCTTACAGAGACGGTCTGAGTACTCAGGCTGAGTTGTTGATGATACGATCAGTTTCCTGCTTCGCCTCTTTGCCCGATGCCTGCCTTTTCTGAGCGAATTTTTCATCACCTCAATGGCTTGCAATACCCGGCAGCATTTTCCTGCCCAACGCAGCGCCAAAGAGGTGGCATGGTGCGCCAATGTCTATGGCTTGTTCTGATTGCCATGTTGCTCGCATTGATGGGCTTGGGGCTCTGGATTGCTGCGCTGTCCAAAGACCTCCCTGACATCAGCCAGTTGAGCCACCACCCTGCCCGTCAACCGCTTCAAATTTACACCCAGGATGGGGTTGAAATCGGTGAGTACGGCCTGGAACGACGGTATTTTGTACCCCTCCCTCAAATTCCTCAACAGCTCCAAGAGGCCCTTTTATCCATTGAAGACCCCCGATTCAGGGAGCATATCGGGGTTGACCTGAAAGGCATGGCCCGGGCTTGGCTGACCATTTTTTGGGGCAACCGCAGCCAAGGAGGCTCGACAATCACTCAGCAGGTGGCGCGCCATTTTTACCTCTCATCTCCCAAGAGCCATGAGCGCAAGATCAAGGAAATACTGCTCGCATTAAAAATTGAAGACCAACTCAGTAAAGATCAGATCCTTGAGATTTACATGAATCAGATTTACCTGGGGCAACGTGCTTACGGTTTTGAGGCGGCCGCCAAAACCTACTTTGGCCGCTCCATGGCTGATCTGTCGATTGCCGAATATGCCATGCTGGCAGGCCTGCCTCAAAACCCGGCTCATGCCAACCCGATCAGCCATATTGAATGGGCCCGCAAGCGGCAATTGGTGGTTCTGGCACGCATGCGCAGCACTGGGCTTCTTGATGAGGCCAACTATCAATCGGCGAAGGCCCAGCCCCTGCAATTGCGGCAATCTTCACCACCACCAACCTATGCACAGTATGTGGCAGACATGGTACGCCAGGCGGTGCATCGGCAGTATGGCAAAGAGGCCTATCAAGGCGGCCTGAAAGTGAGCACATCGATCCATTCAAGTGACCAGCAAGCCGCCTACCAGGCTTTGCGCAAAGGTTTACTCGATCATGAGTTGCGCCAGCCCTACCGGGGCCCCGAAGGATGGGAAGATTTGCCTGATGGCATCTCTGGCTCAGACCCCATGGTGATGCAAGCACTGGCCGATTACCCTGATGATGAGGATCTCCGTGTGGCCTTGGTGACGCAATCATCGTCTCAAGGTGTGGTGGCCACCCTGGCCTCTGGCGAAGTTCTGGTCATCAATGGGGAGGGGCTGCGAACCGTTCGAGCGGCCCTGAAAACACACTCGCCCGCCTCGATTCGCATCCAGCGCGGCTCGGTGATTCGAGTTTTGAAAACAGGATCACAGTGGATCATCACCCAGTGGCCCCAAGCCGAGGGCGCTTTGGTGTCGATGGACCCTCACAATGGCCAAATCCGCTCTCTGGTGGGTGGCTTTGACTTCGATCGCAATCAGTTCAATCATGCCGATCAGGCTTGGCGCCAGCCGGGCTCAAGCTTCAAGCCGTTTCTCTATTCTGCCGCACTCGAACACGGGGTCATGCCCGCCACCTATATCAATGACGCTCCTTTGTTTTTTGCGCCTTCATCAGGCACCCCACAAGGCTGGGAACCGAAAAACGCCGACGGCAAGTTTGATGGCCCCATCAGCTTTAAGCAAAGTCTTGCGCAGTCCAAAAACCTGGTGAGCATTCGGCTCTTGCAAATGACGGGTATTCAGTCGGCCCAAGACTGGATCTCCCGCTTCGGGTTTGACGCCGATAAACATCCGCATCACCTGACTCTTGCAATGGGCTCAGGGTTGGTCACACCCCTGCAAATGGCCAGCGCCTATGCCATTTTTGCCAATGGTGGCTACAAGGTTGCGCCCACCCTCATCACGCGCATGACCGATGCCCAAAACAACGTCATTTTTGAGACCCAAGCCCTGACATTCAACGAAGCCCAACGAGTCATTCCGGCCCGTAATGCGTTCATCACCAATATGCTGCTTCGGGAAGTGACCCGTGGCGGAACGGCCTCGACCGCACTGACCATCCTCAACCGGACGGATATTTATGGGAAAACAGGCACCACCCATCATGGCCTTGACGCCTGGTTTGCGGGCTTTCAACCTGATTTGGTGGCGGTTGCCTGGGTCGGATATGACACCCCGCGCAGTTTGGGAGAAGGGGAACTTGGCGGGCGCCTGGCGCTGCCCATCTGGATTCAATTCATGAAACAAGCCTTGCGCAAGCAACCCGAAAAAACCTACGCCCCCCCCAAAGATATTACCCTGATCGAAGAGAATTGGTTTTACACAGAACGGGCCGCAGGCAACTATCTGAGGCAATTGGGTTTTGATGAAATGCCGGCATCACAAGCCAAGCCCTGATGATCAGGCCAGCCCCCTTACCCCATCTCGACCAACCCCGTCGCTTGAGGCAGGTGGAAGGGATTCCTCGCTGAGGTGTTGCTTTTCTGATGCAGATTTCCCATGTTGCCAGGAGGCATGACGATCAGGCTGCCACTTTGTCATTCTGAGCGCCCGTCGTGCAAGCATAAGCACCAAGGCCTGCTGATTCATTTCAACCAAGGATGGAAGGCCAAGCAAGCTCTGCAAAACCCGCTGGACTGTTTCTGATTTACCGAAATTTTAGTTGATGAACCCGAAGAATCGTCCATGAGTTCGGAATAGCAGAAACTCCCCCTCCGAAGCGTGCTCCACAAGCTCAGCATCGGAACATCGCCGCTTTACCCTGCAAAAACCGATTAAAAAAGCCTGCGAGCAACGCCCCAAGTCCGACAGGCTGCCAGGGGTTTTGCAGAGGTTCCCTGACGCGCTACGATCAGTGGTATGAACCCTGCCAAATATCCACGTCGCGTTTTGTTGGCCGTTTCGGGCCTCAGCCCTCAAATCATCACCGAAACTCTCTATGCGCTGGCGATATCGTCCAGCACCGAGGAGCGGTTTGTTCCGACCGAGATCGAAGTGGTCACCACCGCAGAAGGTGCACAGCGTATCCGCCACCATCTGCTCAACCCCGAATCGGGGATGATTGGCCGCTTTTGCCGAGATTTTGGCTTGGCAGGCATCCGGTTCACAGAAAACCATATTCATACCGTGAAGGCCATGGACGGGAGTCCCCTCATGGACATCCGTACCGCTGACGACAATTCCAGGCTGGCCGACGAAATCACCCAGCGGGTGCGCATCCTCACCGCCGACCCCGACTGTGCGCTGCATGTCAGCCTGGCAGGTGGGCGAAAAACCATGGGCTTTTACGCTGGATATGTTCTGTCACTTTTAGGGCGCCTACAAGATCGTTTGTCGCATGTGCTGGTCAGCGAGCCCTTCGAGAGTGCGCCGGATTTTTGGTACCCCCGTCCCCAGCCAGAGTGGCTGAGTTTGCGTTCCACGTCCACCCCACCCCAAGCAGCATCGCCCCCGCCCCGACCCTTGAGTGTCAGCTCGACTGAGGCTCGTATCGGGCTGGCCATGATTCCATTTGTTCGGCTCAGACAGGGCCTTCCGCTGGCATTGCTGGAGGGCCGCGAGGGCTTTGGGGCCACCGTGGCTGGCGCCGACATGGCTTTGGGCCCGGCCCATTTAAGTATCCATTTGGCCCGCCGGGAAGTGCTTGCCGATGGCAAAAAAATCAAGCTTCAACCGGCCCCTTTTGCCTTTTATGTGGCGCTTGCCAGCCGAGCCATTCAGTCCATGGAACCCTTGCAGGCCCCTCTCAAAGACGCCCACGACCCTGCTTGGGCTTTGGACGTTCTGAGTGCCCTACGCCACGCCTACGGTGAAATGCGTGTTCCCGACAAAATTGAAGAATCACTACGCACCGATTGCAGCGGATCGAAGGTCTCCCCGATGGTGTCACGCTTACGCCGAGCCTTGGCCTCGGGCTTGAACCCCGGCCGTAGCCACTTGTACTTCGACGATGGCGGCACCCACCGCCACAAACGCTACGCGGTGCCATTGCTGGCAGGGTCCATCACCCTGATACGCCACAGCGAGGACAAAAAATAGCCGCAGCTGTGGGTCAAAAAACCGCCGGCCCAATTTTGCGTGCGCCCGCAGATTGGCAAGCTTGCCAAACCAGTGAACTCTTCAAAACTTTCATATAGTTGCGAGTTGCCAGCCCACGAGGAGTTTGGCCGGGTTTACCTAGGAAAAACGAACAATGACCATAATTCAGCATCGCTACCGAATGAGCTTTCATACGCCAGCTTTTTTAGGCAACGCCGAGCAGTCAGGGCAATGGCGCACCCCGGCCATCAAAGCCCTGATCAGGCATTGGTGGCGCGTTGCATATTGGGCATCGTCAACAGGCACATTCGATATCCGCGCCATGCGTCGTACAGAAGGTGACTTATTTGGTTTGGCCGCAGATGGCGATGAGACAGGCTCGAGGCAAAGTCAGCTTCGAATTCGATTGAGCCACTGGAATGTGGGCAAGCAGAAAACGTGGGTCGGCCTCGACTCTGGCGGGGTGCGGCACCCGGAAGTAAAAAAATTCAAATCGATCAGCCCTCAGCTTTACCTGGGGTTTGGGCTCAATAAAAGATCTGCCCTGGAGGGTGGTGAAGAGGCTGTACTCGCCCTCGCTTTCCCGGATGGAAAGGAGCGTCTGCGCCTTGAACAGGCCTTGTCCCTGCTGAATTTTTTGGGCACCCTGGGCGGACGCAGCCGCAATGGCTGGGGTTCTTTGACCCTGACCCCTGAAGACGACACTCCCGATCTCAAAGCCACGCTTCCCCCTCAAATGCTTCGCGACTGGCGGGAGGCCCTGGCCCTTGATTGGCCGCATGCCGTCGGGCGCGACAAGCTCGGCCCCCTCATTTGGCATACCGACAATCTTCCCGATTGGCACGCCGTGATGAAGCGGCTGGCTGAAATCAAAATCAGTCTGCGAACCCAGCCCGCCTTTGCATTCCAGGGCAAACCTTCTGGGCAGGCCGAACCGCGCCATTGGTTGTCATATCCGGTGACGAATCACGATGTTGTTGAATGGAAACGGAAGAACCGTCGGCTACCCAACACCCTGCGCTTCAAAGTTCGGCCTACGGCCCAAGGCCAATTGCAGGGCCTGATTTACCACATGCCATGCCAGCCCCCTCCTGAATTCCAACCCACATTCAAGATCCTCGAGGAAGTCTGGACTCACGTCCACCAACACCTTGATGCGCTGAAGCATTTACATCGTCTTTCTGCCTGAGCCTACTCTGATGAAAACTGACCTCATTTGGCAAACCAAACTCCATGCACGACTGCACGACCCCGCAGAAAAAGCCCTCGTTCTGCTTCGAGACCCCGATGGTCATGAAGGCGGGTCGTCGGAGGTGCTACACCGCCTGCTGGGTTTTAAGCGCATTGAAGTGCCCCACCTGGACCCCGACAATACCAAAGCCCTGCACACTGCGGTATTCAAGCATGGCATTCCCAAAAGTATTTACGAGACTGTGCGCCGGGCAGACTGGTGGGCTGCTGCGGGGGATCGTCCGCAGTGGCCCATGGAAGAAATTGAAGTGCGCACCCACCAAGGTGTCCAGTCGATCAAAAGGGGCGCGCAAGTTCGGTGGACCCAAAAGCCCATCCTGATTCACCCCTTGACAGGTGAGCAGTTTGACCTCAAAAACCTCGCCAATACTGATTTGGACGATCTGAAATCATCCAGTTTCACTCATTTTTCAAGGCTGATCCAGCGAACACCTGCTGGCGAAATTGATTGGTATCGCACCATGCTGGCCTGCTGGCGTTTTGGCCCCGAACTGGGCAAAGACGATGATGCCAGCAAGCTCGGCTCACTTTGGCCCATGCTGCCTGCAGACACCCGGGTTCCAGACCACAGCATTTGGGATCACCTTGACCTGACCTCTGCTTTTGCTGGAGCCTTCGCCGCCGACCCTGACGGGGAAGTGGCCCTGCTCACCCTGGCGATCGGGCCGGTGCAGAGCTTCATTGCGGCGGCGCGATCCACCTCTGACCTGTGGGCCGGCTCCCACTTGCTCTCGCGCCTGGCTTGGGAGGCCATGAAGCCCGTGTGTGAGGCGCTGGGGCCGGATGCCATTCTTTTTCCAAGGTTGCGCAGCGTTCCGCAGGTGGATCTGTGGCTTCAGGAAATGAACCTGCCCAAACGGCTTTTTGCCGAATGTGAATGGACACAACAGGCCACAGATGCCAACCCATTGTTCGCCGCTGCCCTGCCCAACCGCTTTGTGGCCATTGTGCCCCGGTCTCAGGCCCGATCACTGGCTGAAAAGGTGGAAACTGATGTGCGGAAGTGGCTTGCAAATTTGGGCGATGAGGTTTTGCAACGCTTGCTGAAAGAAGCGGGCGTGCCTGACAACAAAAGCTTGCCGTGCTACCAGCAAATGCGCGAACAACTGGCAGGTTTTCCTGAGGTTCACTGGGCCGCAGTGCCTTTCTCACTCATTCGAGCCCGTGATCCCGAAAAGCAAACCGACCTCGACACCACCCAACTGTCTGCCGCGATGGCGCCTTTTTTCGGTGTGGAAGCCGGGCAGCCTGCCGGTTTTCTTGCCAGCCCTGCCTGGCAAGTGCTGCAAAAAGAGGTGCCTTGGGAAAGCAACATCAGTTTCTTCTCGCCCAACCCCGGGGTGCTTTACCCGGCCATCCATGACCTCGCCGAGCGGGCACTCGCAGCTGCCAAAACCAGCAAGCGTTTCAGTCAAATCCCTCAAGAGGGCTGGCGCTGCTCACTGACGGGTGAAACGGAATGGCTCACCATCGACCGTGCGCACCTCCAGATACCCCCCGGTCAACGAGAGAACTCCCTCTGGTCGAAAATAGCAAAAAAACAAGCTGCATGGGTTCGTCAAGGTGAGCATCTCGGAGCTTTGGCGGCCATCAAGAGGTTATGGCCGAGCTTGTTTGCTGAAAAAGTGGGCCAGGCCATCGGCAATGGCGGCAGCTTGCGGCGCTTTGTTGTATCGACCCACACCATGGCGCTGGCCCACCAAATTGATGCCTGGCTGGAATCGGGGGCTCCCGGAAACCAGGCACTGACCGCGACACTGCAAGAAGACATCCGGGCCCATGCTGTGGCCCTCCCAAGACGCCTCTCAAGACAGCATGCCAAGCATCCGGCGATTGATCTGGCACGCCGGCTGCCTGGCCTGCTTGACCAAGCCGATACAGACACTGAAAGCGCCTCGGCGGAGCAGGCGCGACATTGGGTGCGACAGACACTGGCCCCCAATGGGCAGGGCTCACTTGAAACGTATTACGGCATGATTCTCATGGACGGCGATCGTATGGGGGCCTGGCTGGCCGGCGACGATGAATATGCGATCACCTACTGTGAAAGCTTTCATCCCCAAGTGGAAGGCCTCTTTCAGAAACAGGCACAGCGCGAAGCCTTGCTCAAGGACTACGGTGATAGCAAACGTGCGGTGTCGGCCAATCGGCACTTGGCCATCTCAGCTGCGCTGAATGATTTTTCCCTCACCGTCGTGCCGCATGTGCTGGAAGAAGAATTTCTTGGGCGCGTGATTTATGCAGGCGGAGACGACGTGCTGGCCATGCTTCCGGTGGCACAACTGCTGCCTGCAATGCAGCGCCTGCGCCGCGCCTATGCCGGCCAAAGCCAGGATGGCGAAAAACACGAGATTGGCTCGAACGGGTTGACATTGAGCAAAGGGTTTGCCGTGCTCAAACGGCGTGGCGGCCTGCGCATCATGCGCATGATGGGCCAGAAAGCCACCGCCAGTTGCGGTGCGGTCGTGGCCCACCACCAGGCACCGTTGTCGTCGGTTCTGCGCGAGCTGCGAACAGCCGAGCAAGAGGCCAAGAATCGGGGCGGTCGTGATGCCTTCACCCTCCGTATTGTCAAACGATCTGGCGGTGCCGTGGGCATCACTGCCAAGTGGGGCGAGCCGGCCCGCCTTCTGACCGACCTGCGGGACTTCCTCGCCAAAGAGGGGGTTTCACGCCGTGCCGTCTATCACACCCTGGAGTGGCTAAAAGACCTGCCACCCCATGACCCCAACATGCTCCGAGCCATGCTGAGCCAACAAATGGGCCGTCAGGCCGCCCCAAATTCAGTCAACCCGGGCGACATTGATGCCTTGGCTGAGCGGCTGGCCAACCTGAGCTTCAATGACAACCTGCGACCTCCACCGAAAGATGGCGAAAATCGGCTCGACTGGCTTCAGCATTTTCTGAGTGTTGCCGAGTTTTTGGCTCGAGAATCCCGTTGCGAAGGCTGACCCATCATGATGCAAGCCACTTCATTCCATTTTATTGAACCCCTCGATGTCTTGTTTTTGCGCGGCAACAAGCTCTTTGGTGACCCAGGCAGCTTTGGCGAAAGCCTGGTACCTCCCTGGCCCAGTGTGCTGGCCGGGGCACTCAGAAGTCAAATATTGTCCAATGAGGGGGTGAATTTTGAAAAATTCGCCCAAGGCCATGTGGTCCATCCATCCATCGGCTCCATATCCCGGCCTGGCACCTTCACACTGGAGGCCTTTGACTTGGCCCAATGCCAAGACGACGGCACCATCACTGCCCTGCATGCGGCCCCCGCTGATTTGATCGTCACGCGCGACGAACAAGGGCATTTCAGCACCGTGAGCCGCATTCAACCCGAGGCCATCACGCACGGGCTGATGAGTTCCTCGACACTGCCCATGTGGCCGGTACTTCCTGGCACTCAGCGTGTCAAGCCCGCCGGCGGAATATGGGTCAATGATGAAGGCTGGAGAGCCTACTTGGCCGGCCAGAAACCGACACCAGGTCAACTTGGCCATGCCAGTCATCTTTGGAAAATCGATTCACGAGTGGGGATCGGGCTGGACACCACGCTTCGCCGCGCCGCAGATCATCAATTATTTACGGCCCAAGCGATTGCCTTTAAACCAGGGCTTGGTTTTATCACGGCAGTGAGTGGCGCGACACTGCCTCCTCGCGCCATGCTCAGGCTGGGTGGTGACGGGCGAGCGGCCTCCTTGAAGTCGGTGGCTTATCGTGCCCCTGAACCTGACCTGCATGCCATCGCCAAAGAAGGTCGTTGCCGAATCATCTTGACAACACCGGGCATTTTTACGCAAGGCTGGCTGCCTGAAGGCAGCGGGCCGGGCCACAGCTTTGAGCTGGGCGGTGTACGTGCCCGACTCGCTTGTGCATCCCTGAACCGGGCGGATGTCGTGAGTGGCTGGGATTTGGCTCGTCAACAGCCCAAAACAGCCCTCCGAGCAGTGCCTGCCGGCAGTGTGTACTGGCTGGATGAATTGCAAGCCCAACCCGAACAGCTTCGCAAGCTTACCACCTGGGGCTTGTGGGCTGACACCCCCCACCATGAAGCTCGACGCGCCGAGGGCTTCAACCGTTTCACCTTTGCCGCTTGGTAGTCCGTTCTCAAAAAACCAGCCCTTCACCAAAGAAACCCAAGAAAGTCAGCACCATGTTCAATCGACAAGCCGCCTTGTTCCTCTATGCCATCAGCCCGGTGCACCTCGGTGCCGGTAGCGCCATAGGCATCATCGACAACCCCATCCAGCGAGAACGCCACACCAGGCACCCCTGTTTTGCCGGGTCGGGCATCAAGGGCGCACTGCGCCACGGCTTTGAGGCCTTGGGCGGTGACTTCAAACTCATTCACCGGCTTTTTGGCCCGCCGGCCTCGGCCAGTGGCGACCTGCATGCAGGTGCTGTCAGTATCGGCGACGCTCAATTGGTGGCGTTTCCGGTGCGTAGCCTGAGGGGGGGTTATGTGTATATCACCTGCCCACAAGCCTTGGCCCGCACACAGCGCTTGATGGCAGCCCTGGGCATCAGCGCCCCCTGGGTGATTCCCACGGTCAAGGAGCAGTCATGCCTGGTCACCAACACCGCCCTGCTCTCCCCTGATTCAAAGCTTCACCTGGAAGCCTTTGAATACCAAGCCGATCAGTCTGAGCCTCTGGCCACACTGGGCACTGACCTGGCACAGCGCGCGCTTCCAGAAGACAAAGCTTACGCCTTCTTTCGCACCAAACTCGCCCAAGACTTGGTGGTGCTGTCAGACACTGACTTTGGCTACTTTGTAGAGCACGCCACCGTTGTCGAGCCGCATGTTTGCATCGACGAGCAAACCGGGACAGCCAAAAAAGGAGGGCTGTTTTACACAGAAAACTTGCCGCCAGAATCCTTGCTGATGGCGCCCTTGATGGCCAGTGACACCCGCAACCCCAAAGCTGACTCGCTGCCAGCCCACGAAGTTTTGATGAAAATGCGCCAGCTCGTGAATCAAAAGTTGCTGCAAATTGGCGGCGATGCCACCACAGGCCGCGGCTTGGTTATCGCTAAAGTGGTGGAGGGCTAAGATCATGAACAAACCCATCGTCGAAACCTTGGAACAAAAACGAGCTGCTCATACCTTGGAACAACAACGAGCTGCTCATGCCTGGAAATGCTGCCAGCCCACTTGCCAGCCCGCTTACCAGAATCTTGCCAAAGGCTTGCCGGCCCTCATCATGAACAGCGGCTTGATGCAGGTGCTGGTTTTTCTGCACGAAAAAGGCAACAAAGACACTCACCACAAATTACTGGGTGAGCATCTTCGAAATTGGCTGCATGAACGGTTCAAGCAAAATCTTCCCAGCGCCCAATTCGACCTCTTCATGAACGGCCTGATGGAAGCCCCGCCACACACCTTTCAAATGATCACCACCGAAGCCTTTGCCTGGCTGCGTTGGCTGCGCCAAATGGCGCCTGCGGCCAGCCATGGGGAGAAATAACATGGCCATGGCCGCACTGCCTGAATACCTGCAAAAACAAGACCTGACCCAAGCCTCGCCGGGGCTGAAATTTGGCATGTATTTGTCATTCCTCGATTCCTCTTGGTCATGGGTGAGTCAACATAAAAAGGAGGCCCTCAAGCAGGCCAGCAAACTGAGCCACCATGATCTTGAATTGCTGAAAGCCTTACGGTTTCGCCAAAACGATCAAGCCCTATCCCTGCTGGAAAGCAACCATTTGCTGCGCTGTGAAGCCGTGTCAATCGCTCCCTTTTCGACGGGCTTGGGCAATGAACACCCCCTCGAAAATGGTTTTGCCTTTCTCAACCCTTATGGCTTGCCTTACCTGGCTGGCAGCGGGGTAAAAGGTGTGTTGCGCCAGGCTGCCACTGAGCTGGCGAGTGGCGAATGGGGCGACACTTTCGGCTGGAATGATTCATCCATCGAGGCCCTCTTCGGAACGGCCTCCACCGAAGACAACGACCGCGCTTTTCGTGGAGCACTGAGCTTCTGGGATGTGTTTCCCGAAATGAACGGCGACGCCCTGGTGGTCGAAGTCATGACCCCTCATCAAAGCCATTATCACCAAAAGGAAGAGTCCCCACATGACTCGGGCAGCCCCAACCCCATCCACTTCCTGGCGGTGCCGCCCCGCTCAGAATTTGATTTTCATATTCTCTGCGATCACCCGTTACTGAGCCGCCAAAACCATTCACTTGCCGAAACCGGGGGCTGGAAGCCACTGATCGAAGCCGCCTTGAAACATGCCTTTGAGTGGCTGGGTTTTGGCGCCAAAACTGCGGTGGGCTACGGCGCCATGGCCATCGATCAAAAGCGCCATGGGCAAACAGGCTTGGCCCTTGAAACACGGAAAAAGACCCAGCAAGCCGCCGCTGAGGAAGCCAAACGGCTGGCAGAAAAATCCCTGATGTCGCCCGCAGAACGAGCCATCGCCGACCTCTTCGATCAACGCATCGACAAAAATCAGGACGAGCGCGCGGTGCTTTTCAGTATCCTCAAAAATGGCCAATGCCCTGAGTACCGTTTGGAAATTGCCCGGCGGCTGCGCATACTTATGCAGCAACAGGGCCGCTGGCGTGAAAAGACCGAGAAAAAAGACCCCCAGAAAGACCACCATCATCAAGAAACCCTCCAAGTCTTGAAGTGGCTCCAGTAATCCCATGACTCAGCGCTTGTCTTGCACGGGGGCCTGGCACATGCCCCCCCTTCCCCTCACCCGCTACCGCCTCACAGCGGCTTTTCGCAGCGACCTGACCTTGCCCGACTACGCCGGGTCTTTATTGCGAGGGGTGTTTGGTGCAGCGCTCAAGCGCACAGCATGCCTGACAGGGCTGCCTGAGTGCAAGCCCTGCACGCTGTGGCGAACATGCCCGTACCCGGCCATTTTTGAAATGCCACCCCGACAGACGCTCTTGGCTCAGCGCTTCAGCCAAGTCCCCAACCCTTACGTGATTGAGCCTCCAAGCCTTCATACCCGGCACCTGCCCGCAGGCCAAACTTTATCTTGGCATATCGTTCTGGCCGGTGCGGACACACTCCGGCAACTGCCATTGGTGGCGCAAGCCTGGCAACGCTCATTGCGCCAGGGTTGGGGCAAGGAATCCGTACGGGCATCAGGCGAGCTGCTGGCATTGGATGCCATTGATGCCCGCGGAGCCCTCCATCAGGCCTGGGACTTTTCCTGCGGCCGCCTCATTGCGCACCCCACCGAATGGCAGTGGATACCAGAACGCCAGCACGGCTCCACAACCGCGACCATTCACCTTCAAACGCCGCTGCGCCTGCAGAACGATGGCCGGCCCCTTGGTGTGCGTGAACTCTCGCCTCGGGTATTTACCACCCACCTGTTGCGCCGTGTGCGCCTGATGCTCGAATTGCACCTGGGCGTCACCCACCCCCCCTTGGACATCCCGGCACTGCTCACTCACGCCGAAACACTGCATGCCGATCATCGCGCCCTCCACTGGAAAGACTGGACCCGTTACTCCTCCCGTCAAAAGCAGGAAATGACGCTGGGCGGCGTGGTCGGCCCTTGGGTGCTGCATGGTGATCTTTTTCCCCTCATGCCCTGGCTGGAACTGGGCCAATGGCTGCACCTTGGCAAGAACGCCACGATGGGCATGGGGGCTTATCAACTTGAATTTCATTCTGCTGACGCAGATGATCATGAGAGCTGTATCGCATGACAGTATGGTTTGTTTCAAGACACCCGGGCGCAGTGGCCTGGGCACAACGGCAGGGCCTGACCGTGGAACGCTGGGTTCAACACCTGGATCCAGAAATCATTCAGGCCGGTGACACCGTAATCGGCACCTTGCCCGTGCAACTGGCCGCCTGCGTGTGTGAGCGCGGTGGCCGCTATCTGCACCTGCGGCTCGACCTCCCCATGGAAGCACGGGGCCTTGAATTACAAGCCGATGACCTTGACAAATTCGGGGCCAGCCTGGAGCCATACTTCGTGGCCAAAGGCCGCATGAATTAGACATCAGTGACCGATCAAAACTCCAAAAACCTCACCATGACACCCTTTGACACCCACTTATGCTTGGTCTCAGAACAAGCCACGCCCAACCTCTTGCCCGTCATCGACCCCTCTTGGCGGCCGCGTCGGGTGGTTCTTGCCACCACCCCCAAAATGGAAAAGGCCGCAGAGAGCCTGCGTCAGGTGCTGCGCAAAAAAGTATCTGGGCTGGTGGTTGAAACCCTGTTACTGCCTGATGCTTACGATTATTCAGCCCTCTCAGAGGCCTTTCTGGAATTTCTTGCGGCCAATGCCAACGCTGGCCTGGTGGCGCTCAATGTCACTGGCGGCACCAAAATCATGGCCGTGGCTGCGCAACAGGTCTTTGCTTTGGATGCAAAACCCGTATTTTACGTAAACATCGACAGCGACGAAGTGATCATGATTGGGGAGGGTACGACCAAACAGCCCTTAAAAGCCTCGATGAAAGTACATGAATTCCTGAATGCGCATGGCTTCCAGGTCGAAGACCAGCAGCACCCCGTGACCAGCCGGGAACAACGAGATCTTGCCGCTCGCATCATCGACCATGTGGGAGATCACGGAGGGGCCTTGGGCATCCTGAACCGGCTGGCAGCCTCAAATTCATCCCGCCAACAACTGCGCGACGAATTGACTGATCGTGACGCCGACTCCATTGCCCTAGACGAATTGATCACCTTGTTCGAGCAGGCAGGGCAGCTCTCACGGCGTGGCAAGCGCCAAATTCAATTCCCGAATGAGGCCAGTCGGGCCTTCGTGAACGGCGGCTGGCTCGAACTCTATGCCCACAATATCATCAACGATCTGCGTGGTATCAATCCAGGCATCACCGACATCGCACTGAACCTGAAACTGGTGCATCCTGATGGAAAAACCAAAAATGAAATCGATGTCGCCTTTCTGTACCGCCACACGCTGCACCTGCTTGAGTGCAAGACCGCCAATTTGGCCACCGAAGGTGCCAGCGGAGAAGACAAGGCCACCGAAGCCCTGTACAAACTCGAAGCCCTCCGAAAAATTGGTGGCTTGCGCACCCGCGCCATGATTTTAGACTACCGCGGAGCACTCTCTGCCCACAAGGCCAACCAAGACAGGGCCCGCAACGCCGGAATCGAAATCGTGGCTCACCGCGCATTGGGCAACCTCAAAGGCCAAATTAGTCGTATTTGGCTGAAGTCAATGAAATGATTCGCCCTGGATGCTGCGCCCAGTCGCAGCATCCACAAGGTAGCCATAGGCACCCCCAGCCTATGGAATAAAAATGCAAGCTTGCCAATTGAAGGTGATGCAAGTCTAGGCCCAATAATGGCCTCACCCAAACTTCATTTGGTCACCATGCATCGTCAGCTTTACCTTGCTGCCTACGATATCCAGATCACCCGTCGCCGGGCCGCTGTCCTCAAACGTTTGCGGGCTCATGCCACCGGGGGGCAAAAGAGCGTTCATGAAGTTTGGCTCACCTTGAGCGAGAAACAGGCTTTATTGGCTGAAATGCCCAATTACCTTGACACCCAAGACCGCTTCGCCTTGATTCGTCTGGACCCCCGCAGCCGCACCCATGCCATCGGCTGCGGCCAGGCCCCCTGCGACCCCGACTACTTCTACATTGGCTGAAGCCAGCCCTTGATCCTATGGCCACATTGCTCCTTGATCGTGCCCAACTCGAAGTTCGTACCGAAGGCGACGCCCTCACCCTGTATGAAGCCGGCCAGCGCCGGGGCAGCGTGCCCCTTCGCTTGATCGATCGCTGCATCATTCAAGGTGCACACACCCGGCTTGACAGCAGTGTGCTGCTGAAGCTGGCCGAAGCCGGTGTTGCCACGGTCTTGTTCAGTCCCAGAATGGGGCGACATGTCGCAACAGTGCTCGGGCCAGCGCACAACGATGCCACGATTCGCATGGCACAAGCGCAGCGCGTCACCGACCCTGTGTTTTGCCTTGCGTGGTCGAAAGGGCTTATTCAAGCCAAACTGCAACGACAAATTCGGGCAGTATCCCGCTGGATGACCACAAGACCGGATGCCAGAAAGCCACTTTTTGATGCGTCGGCGCAAATTGCCACGCTCTGTGCCCAGGTTCATGAGGCTCCCTGTGCAGGGTCTCTCAGGGGCCTGGAAGGTGCCGCGGCCCGGGCCCACTTTTCAGCGCTGGCCGCTGTGTTGCCCCCCAACCTGAACTTCACCGGCCGCAACCGCCGGCCCCCCCGTGATCCGGCCAATGCAGCCCTGTCGCTGGCCTACACCCTGCTGCATGTTGAAGCCATCCAGGCCTGCCATGCCGCCGGCCTGGATCCGCTGCTGGGCTTCTATCACCGGCCGGCTTATGGCCGCGAGTCTCTGGCGAGTGACTTGATCGAACCGCTCCGCGCACGGGCTGACCTTTGGGTCTGGGATCAATTTCGCACGCGGGCCCTGCGAGACGATCATTTCACGCTGGATCGAGGGGCCTGCCTCTTGGGCAAAGCCGGCCGCAGTGTGTTCTATGCCGCCTGGCAACGCGAAGTACCCACAGCCCATCGCTGGCTACGCCATACCTGCAGGCATCTCGCCCGAACCATGCATCAAGAAGGCACGGCCTGGGTTGACACCGATCCAGAGGACGACGAACCCTTGAGCGCAGCCGACTGACCCCCTCCCAAGGCCACCCGAACATGCCACAAAATTTACCCAAGGCCCCGATTCAACGCACAGTGGATGCCAGAACGCTGTATCTGGCATCCCCCGGGCGGCTCCGAATGACCTCCACGGGCGAGGCCTTGGTCATCAACAATGAGGCTGGATCCGTGCAACGCATTCCAGTAACAAGGTTACTGCGCATTGTCAGCAACATCCACGCCGAATGGAGCGGCGCAGCGCTGGCGCTGTGCATGGAGCGAGGCATTGCCATCACTTGGGTGGGCAGCCGTGATGAATCACTGGGCCATCTCTGGCCTGTGCGTTGCCAGCCCGCCCCCTTGGCGGACGTTTTGGATATCCTGGCCACCGATGACCCTGAATGGCCCGAAGTTTATGGCCACTGGCTCAAACGCGAACGACTGCAAGTACTCAATCGTTGGGCCGCCGAACGAGAAAGCGCCGGTGCGCCGGTTTCTGCGGAAGAGTGGCAGCGGGCCAAACGTGCCTGGGTTTATTTGGGCGAAGTGGCCGAGGTGCTTCCGAAACGATTACGCGGCATGGCTGAGGCGCTGGTGGCCTCCAGCCTGTCCAAACAGGGTCTGCGCCCACGTTACTGGGGGCTGGCCGAAGACCCCATTGCCTTGGCCTCAGACTTGACTCAACTACTCTGGGCGGGCATGAGCCTTTGCTCAGGCCCCTTGGCCGCAGCCATCGATCGCCCCTGCGAGGCTGCGGCGCTGTTTGAAGGCTGGTCAAGAAGCTGCTCTGATTTATTACAAACCCATTTATTAAGCCTGCAAGGCCGCGCTCGACGACAACTCGACGCCTGACCTCGCAATCCCCCACGCCCCCCCCAATGACTGGATTCACCCCATGAGCCTCCACGAAATCACCGGCTGGATTGTTTGCTACGACATCAAGGACTCCAAACGCTTGCAGCGAGTCCATCGCCAAATGATAAAGTGGGGGGTTCCGCTTCAGTACAGCGTCTTCCTTGTCCAGGCCAGCAGTGCCCAATTACATCGCTTGATGCTGACCCTGGAAGGCCAAATCGATACCTCAGCCGACGATGTACGGGCCTACCGCATCCCCGTGCAAGCCGAATGCCATATAATCGGCCCGTCCATCCTGCCTGAAGATATTCTGATTTCCGCAGCGCCGCCTTCAAGCCCCTTGCGCCATCGGGTTCGCGTCGAAAAAGTTTTAACCTGAGTCGCACCGTCCACTGTGCTCCCAGATCAGATCTCCATCGCCGCCAAAACCTGCCAAACCATCGTGCAAGTGCTTGTCAAGCAACAATTTTTGATCCTGAGGGGTCAGAAAACTAGCCCTGTTTTCAAAGGGATTAAGACCCCCTGAGAGGTCTGCACCTGTCAGGTTGACGTCAGAAAACTAGCCCTGTTTTCAAAGGGATTAAGACGAACCACCTCAGTACCTCCCTCTACCACATACGTCAGAAAACTAGCCCTGTTTTCAAAGGGATTAAGACCAAGTCCTTGATGATACTTTCGCGAATAGGTGGTCAGAAAACTAGCCCTGTTTTCAAAGGGATTAAGACCTATGTCCCCCTCTTTGAAAAAAAGTTAAAAAAAGTCAGAAAACTAGCCCTGTTTTCAAAGGGATTAAGACGTGGAACGCTGCTCGTTCGGCTTTCGCGGAAGGTCAGAAAACTAGCCCTGTTTTCAAAGGGATTAAGACATTACTTTCTGCACCACAGCGTCAAGCTCTGTAGTCAGAAAACTAGCCCTGTTTTCAAAGGGATTAAGACTGTACTCACTCCCGGGCCGCTCCTTTACGGGTCAGAAAACTAGCCCTGTTTTCAAAGGGATTAAGACGAAATTGCCATCATCATGAATTGTACTGATGTCAGAAAACTAGCCCTGTTTTCAAAGGGATTAAGACTTGAAGCATGCGTGAACTGTATAGCCCTGTGAAGTCAGAAAACTAGCCCTGTTTTCAAAGGGATTAAGACGAGAAAACCCATTTCAATGCAAGCTTTTCCGTCAGAAAACTAGCCCTGTTTTCAAAGGGATTAAGACCTGCCAGGCGCGCATCAACGCGCGCAGCGTATGTCAGAAAACTAGCCCTGTTTTCAAAGGGATTAAGACTAGGCCCCCTTGGGGTCACTCGAAACTGAGTGAGTCAGAAAACTAGCCCTGTTTTCAAAGGGATTAAGACAGTTGCTCATGCTATTCCCCCAAAAAAAGTTGTCAGAAAACTAGCCCTGTTTTCAAAGGGATTAAGACCTACCGCTGATTTAAACGGCAGGTGGTTCGTCAGAAAACTAGCCCTGTTTTCAAAGGGATTAAGACACAATGAGTACTTGTTTATCGGGAGGGACAGAGTCAGAAAACTAGCCCTGTTTTCAAAGGGATTAAGACAGGTCGACCCCTTGAAGGTCTACGCCTCGAAGGTCAGAAAACTAGCCCTGTTTTCAAAGGGATTAAGACACATCCCTAAGGTCTACCCCCTTCAAATTTGCGGTCAGAAAACTAGCCCTGTTTTCAAAGGGATTAAGACTTGAGGGCGATTTCCCCCTTTGTGTTCTTTACGAGTCAGAAAACTAGCCCTGTTTTCAAAGGGATTAAGACAAAATTACAACTCAATATCAACAGCCTTAAAAATGTCAGAAAACTAGCCCTGTTTTCAAAGGGATTAAGACCTCCACCCCGCTTCCCATCCCCATCGCCACGTTGTCAGAAAACTAGCCCTGTTTTCAAAGGGATTAAGACCAAGGATTAGCCAATCGTTTTTATAATTCCCAAGGTCAGAAAACTAGCCCTGTTTTCAAAGGGATTAAGACTCTTTCTTCAGCGCTAACTCGCCCTTCGTGTGTCAGAAAACTAGCCCTGTTTTCAAAGGGATTAAGACAGGGGTTTCCGTACCTGTTTGCTAAAAGAACCAGTCAGAAAACTAGCCCTGTTTTCAAAGGGATTAAGACTGGCTTATCGCCAGCATCTGCCTATAGCACTCCGTCAGAAAACTAGCCCTGTTTTCAAAGGGATTAAGACTGTACAGCGGATAGCCGCTAACGTGATATAACGTGGTCAGAAAACTAGCCCTGTTTTCAAAGGGATTAAGACCGCTGGACAGGGAACAGGGACTTTATGGTTTGTCAGAAAACTAGCCCTGTTTTCAAAGGGATTAAGACCCAGTATCGAGGGTGATACGGCTGTCGGCCCTGGTCAGAAAACTAGCCCTGTTTTCAAAGGGATTAAGACCCCGGAAGGGTCTTTCTTCAGGGATACCTCATTGTCAGAAAACTAGCCCTGTTTTCAAAGGGATTAAGACATATAAAGGGAGTACTTGTTTATTGGTAGCCCGTCAGAAAACTAGCCCTGTTTTCAAAGGGATTAAGACTCTTCAAGTCCACCTCCCCTTTTGTGTTCTTAGTCAGAAAACTAGCCCTGTTTTCAAAGGGATTAAGACCAGGCGCGCGCCGCGCAGGTTTGCCCCCCTCAGGTCAGAAAACTAGCCCTGTTTTCAAAGGGATTAAGACTGGTTAAGCTAGCTTAACCACCCCTCCCTTCCTACGTCAGAAAACTAGCCCTGTTTTCAAAGGGATTAAGACCCTTGATGTGTGAGCGCTATTTTTTAAAGAGCGGGTCAGAAAACTAGCCCTGTTTTCAAAGGGATTAAGACATATAAAGGGCGTATTTGTTTATCGGGAGGCCCAGTCAGAAAACTAGCCCTGTTTTCAAAGGGATTAAGACGCGGATTGTGATGGTGTGGGGGGTGAGGTTCAGTCAGAAAACTAGCCCTGTTTTCAAAGGGATTAAGACCCCCCAGGCCTGCCCACATCGTGGCCACTCTTGGTCAGAAAACTAGCCCTGTTTTCAAAGGGATTAAGACGTATCGAGGGTTACTACACTGTCGGCCCTGAGGGTCAGAAAACTAGCCCTGTTTTCAAAGGGATTAAGACCCAAAATCTGTGTTAGCAGTTATTGTTTTCTCTGGTCAGAAAACTAGCCCTGTTTTCAAAGGGATTAAGACCCGTACTCATCATTCACAGCAACGCCACGGAGTCAGAAAACTAGCCCTGTTTTCAAAGGGATTAAGACGGGTGATACGGCTGTCAGACCGCAGGGCCACAGGTCAGAAAACTAGCCCTGTTTTCAAAGGGATTAAGACAGGGAGGTTCGCTTGTATGAGACTACCCGCACCGTCAGAAAACTAGCCCTGTTTTCAAAGGGATTAAGACCAGTGATGGTCGCTATCACTTCATGGCTGCAGTGTCAGAAAACTAGCCCTGTTTTCAAAGGGATTAAGACGGTTCCAAGGTCTATCATTGAGAAAACCCATTTTGTCAGAAAACTAGCCCTGTTTTCAAAGGGATTAAGACTTGGACGCCACAGCAATGTCCACATCAACTAACGTCAGAAAACTAGCCCTGTTTTCAAAGGGATTAAGACCTTGGCAGATATTGGCAAGCACCTTTTGGAGATGTCAGAAAACTAGCCCTGTTTTCAAAGGGATTAAGACCTACTAGCTCAGCCATTTTCTGGGCCGTTTTGTCAGAAAACTAGCCCTGTTTTCAAAGGGATTAAGACTCAAAGCCCATATTGATGAGGCTGTTCATAAAGTCAGAAAACTAGCCCTGTTTTCAAAGGGATTAAGACCCCGCATGAGCGGGCTTGGGGGCTGTGGGCTGAGTCAGAAAACTAGCCCTGTTTTCAAAGGGATTAAGACAAAGGCCCCTTCCGGGTCCTTTTTGAGGGCTATTTCGTCAGAAAACTAGCCCTGTTTTCAAAGGGATTAAGACGCTTTGTGGTCATCCATGGTTTTCACCTTAGAAAGTCAGAAAACTAGCCCTGTTTTCAAAGGGATTAAGACTTCAGAGCCTATCGCTAGGCTCTGAACCGACTAGGGTCAGAAAACTAGCCCTGTTTTCAAAGGGATTAAGACCTGATCGCCAGCAGCTGTCGGTAACACTCTTCGTCAGAAAACTAGCCCTGTTTTCAAAGGGATTAAGACCCACGCTCATACTCGCCCAGCTTAGATTTGCCTGTCAGAAAACTAGCCCTGTTTTCAAAGGGATTAATACACGTAGGGGTTACCGTAGCGGTTTGCCAGTAAGTCAGAAAACTAGCCCTGTTTTATTCGTCCCGCGAGAACAGCAGGCCGGCATCCAGATCCGGGCATTCACGTCCGAGCCGCATCAGTCGCACGATGCGTCATGCCAACACCATGACCTCTTGTGCCCCGTTCATGGTGTCGCTCCAGTCAGTCAAAAAAATGAGAGGTATCGTGAAGAAAATTTTTTGATTATTTGGCTTGTCAGTTGAGGAATGCACTTAAAAAATTCAGCGCCCTGCTTTAAAATTGGTAAACACTCGGGTTTGGACCCGACGAACATCTTGTGGGACCGCATCAGGGGGTATAAATCGCTTTTTGTCGGCATCACTCAAAAAAATCGATTTATTTTCAACCACATCCTTTTTGACAAACCTTAAAGACGCCGTATTTGGGTTTGCATAAAACACCTTATTCGTCAAAGCAGCGTGAACCTCTGGGCGCAAAATATAATTGATAAATCTGTGCGCATTTTCAATATTCTTGGCATCACGAGGAATGGCCATGGTATCAAAAAAAAGAGTTGCCCCCCCACTCGGTATCAAAGCCTCAATCTCGGCCCCAGATTGAGCCTGTGCCGCACGATTGCGGGCAATATTGATATCACCAGAAAAGCCCATCACAGCACATAAAGAGCCTGAAGCCAAGTCATTGATGTAACCCGAAGAGCTGAATCGGGTCACAAAGGGCCGCACTGTTTTAAGCATGGCTGCCGCACCCTCATAATCTGCCAAATGACGGCTATAAGCTGGCTTGCCTGTGTACATCATCGCCACCGGCAAAACTTCAGAAGCAGAATCCAGAAAACTGACACCACAAGATTTCAGCTTACTGATATATTTTGGGTCAAATAGCAAGTTCCAAGCATTCACTGGCATAGGCAAATCACCCAAAGCTGCCTTAACTTTGGCAACATTAATGCCTACCGTCACATAACCCCAAAGCCAAGTGACCAGATATTGATTACCTGGGTCCACGGCACTTAACTGATCCAGCAAGGCTTTATCAAGGTTGCCCCAGTTGCTTAGCTGGCTTCGATCCAGCTTTTGCAAAAGACCACCTTCAATCTGCATTTTGGCAAAATGAGCCCCAGGCACCACAATGTCATAACCCGTCTTGCCAGCGACCAGTTTGGCATGCAAAACTTCATTGTTGTCATAGTTATCGTAACGAACCTTGATACCTGTTTCCCTCTCAAAATTTTTAAGGGTGTCTTCCGCAATATAGTCAGACCAGTTATAAACATTGAGCACTTTGGGCTCATTACCGAAAACGGTCACTGGCAAGCCAGCCGCCATCAAACTAAAAGCCAGTGACAAAGCAAGCCTTGCATCACGAAAAAACATAAAAAATCCTTTCAATCAGGGTGATCATGAAAAAAACGTCCAGCCAATACGGCAACCATTCATCCCTATGTCATGGCGTCAAACACTTTGCCCTTCATTTCCCGGCAAAAGAACCTCTACAAAACGCCTTCTGGCGATCAAAGGCTTGGGAACCTCTGCCAAACCCCTCGTCGATGAGCGCGCCTTTCCCGAATGAGGGATGCCAAGCGGATTTTGCAGCCTGTCGCGGGGGCTACAGGCAAAAAAGCCAAGGCCGCAGACCTCATTCTGGAAAAGATGCGATCGCCGCGAGAGGTTTGGCAGAGGTTCCCTGAAGCTGTCACCAAACGCACGGTTTGTGTGAGAATGATCGTATATTGTGGCCCGAATCCGAAAATCTGGTGTGCTCCCGGGCCCCAAGGAAAACCGATCAACCAAAGTGGCCTTGTGCTGTTATGGTTCCCCAATCATCCCCAAGGGTTCAAAGAAAAATCCCACAGAAATCACATCGGCTCTAACATACCCTTCATACGCAAAATCTGCAATTCTCCCAACTCCAGCAACAAATCCAAGGAAAACCCATGAGTAGCGAACTCATCACCACCACCACTGACGCCACCTTTGAGCAATCTGTCCTGCAATCTGACAAACCAGTCCTGATCGATTTCTGGGCTGAGTGGTGCGGTCCTTGCCGCTCAATTGGAGCCATCCTGGCAGACGTTGCAAGAGACTATGCCGGTCGCCTGCAAATCACCAAGATGGACATCGAAAAAAACCGCGATACGCCCAGTAAATTTGGCATCCGTGCTATTCCCACCCTCATGATTTTCAAAAACGGCCAACTGGCTGGTACGGTGATTGGCAATAAATCCAAGGCAGAACTAGAAGCTTTCATCAATAGCAATCTATAATACTGTTGCACCTTTACCAAATCGAACCCTCACAGGTTTCGATTCAGCTTGATTTCCCCAAGGAATCTCCGCAAAATTCCTTCTGCTAACGCCTCCGCCCAGCTTCATCAAGCAAGTAAAGATTGTTGGTTTCCGCCCTTGATGGTCGCAGCTAAAAAGGTTTGCGTAAACTCACGGACGACGCTGCAGGTTCTCTTTGGGTCTTCCTTGACATCAAGCTGATGCCTTTCCTCCCTGAATTTTCCCTTTGAAGTCCGGGCTCAGTCAGTTTGATACTGTTGCTCATGCGTTCCCCATCAAAAACCCAGGCTGCGCGCACGCTGTTGTCAAAGCCCAGATCAGCAGAAGCCAGCTCGCGCAGGGCTCTTGGCCTTGGCACACTCATTGGCCCCTCCTTTCTCACCAGGGTATCAACCCATGCATCTTTCTGAACTGAAAGCGCTTCATGTCTCTGAGCTCATCACCATGGGCGAAGCGCTCGATATTGAAAACGTCAATCGTATGCGCAAGCAGGAGCTGATGTTCGCCATCATGAAAAAGCGCGCCAAAGCCGGCGAGCAGGTTTTCGGTGATGGCGTACTTGAAGTCTTGCCTGATGGCTTTGGCTTTCTTCGAGCACCAGACACCAGCTACATGGCCTCCACTGACGACATTTATCTCAGCCCCAGCCAAATTCGCCGCTTCAATTTGCATACAGGCGACGCCATAGAAGGAGAGGTGCGAGTCCCCAAAGACGGTGAACGCTACTTTGCCTTGGTCAAGGTTGATCGCGTCAATGGTCTTGCTCCAGAACAAAGCAAAAACAAAATCATGTTCGAGAACTTGACACCTGTTTTTCCCAAAGAACAATTCAAGCTTGAGCGCGACATCAAGTCTGAGGAAAACATCACAGCCAGAATCATTGATCTCATCGCCCCTGTGGGAAAAGGCCAGCGCGCCCTCCTCGTGGCAGCACCCAAAAGTGGTAAAACTGTCATGATGCAACAGATGGCCCATGCCATCACGACCAACTATCCAGAAGTCCATCTGATCGTACTCCTCGTCGATGAGCGCCCCGAAGAAGTCACAGAAATGGCCCGTACGGTTCGGGGTGAAGTTATCAGCTCGACCTTCGACGAGCCAGCTCCACGGCATGTACAAGTTGCGGAAATGGTGATCGAGCGCGCCAAGCGCTTGGTGGAATTAAAAAAAGATGTCGTTATTCTTCTGGATTCCATCACCCGCTTGGCCCGCGCCTACAACAATGTGCTGCCTTCATCAGGAAAAGTCCTCACTGGTGGCGTCGATGCCAATGCACTGCAGCGCCCCAAACGATTCTTCGGTGCGGCCCGCAACATTGAGGAAGGTGGCTCTCTCACAATTATTGGCACCGCCTTGATCGAAACTGGCAGCCGCATGGACGAAGTCATCTACGAAGAATTCAAGGGAACAGGCAACTCTGAAATTCACCTGGACCGGCGCATGGCGGAAAAACGAGTTTATCCTTCGATCCTTCTGAATAAGTCGGGAACTCGGCGCGAAGAACTACTGCTCAAATCAGAAATCCTTCAAAAAACCTGGATTTTGCGCAAGCTACTTTATCCCATGGATGAAATTGAAGCCATGGAATTCATTCTTGACAAAATGAAATCCAGCAAGAATAACCTTGATTTCTTCGACATGATGCGCCGCGGCGGTTAATCACCCCGACCATCGCATACAATACTTTGTTTCACCATTCACGAAGCTGCAGCAGCGCTGCCACGCGCTTTGTCCAGCTTCAGAGCAATTCAGGCAAGTGCGTCCCAGCCTCGGCGTGGCTACCGGTGCGCACCTTAATGCGCAAAAACCAACCCAACATTTGAAAGGCTCATATGAAAGAAGGCATTCACCCCAATTATCGCGAAGTTTGTTTCCTGGATCTCTCCAATGGGTTCAAATTCGTCACCCGCTCTTGTGCTACCAGCAAGGAAACCATCAAGCTTGATGATGGGCGTGAACTTCCCGTCATCAAGCTTGACACCACCAGTACATCACACCCTTTCTATACTGGAAACCAAAAGAGTGTTAATTCTCTGGGTGGCCGTGTTGAAAGGTTCCACAATAAATTCCTTGTGGGCACCAAAAAGTAATTCCATCGCAAGAACAGCCCTACCGGTAGTGATTTTGGGGGCCTCTTTTCTGTCAAGGCAGCTTTGGCTGCCTTTTTCGTTCTCTGTTGCTGCACAAGCCAACCGATTCTGAAGGCACCAACGTGACCCCTCCTAACCCTGCGCTAGTCTCTCATCAAGCTGCCGTCAGGCTTCCACGCTGGGCTCTACTCATTTTCTGTGCTGCTTATGTTTTACCCGGGCTCTTCGGGCGAGATCCCTGGAAAAATGCCGATGTGACAGCCTTTGGCTACATGCTCGAAATTGCTCTGGGCCGCACATCCTGGTGGACGCCTCATTTAGGAGGGCTTGCCGCAGACACAGCCTTACTCCCCTACTGGCTGGGAGCCTTTTTTATCAAGCTACTAAACCCTGTTGTTCCTGAGGCTTTGGCAGCACGCATTCCGTTTTCATTACTGCTCGCAGCGGCCCTGTCGTTTACCTGGTCTGCGGCCTACCATTTGGCTCGCACTGAAGCAGCCCAACCTGTTCCTTTTGCCTTTGGTGGCGAGGCTCAACCTGCCGCTTACGCATGCGCTATCGCAGATGGCGCACTATTGGCTCTCATTGCCACACTGGGGCTGCTGCAGCTAGGTCACGAGACCACTCCTGAAATATTGCAACTGCTGGGAGTATGTATGCTCCTGTATGCCACAGGAGCCAGCCCGTTCCAGTTCGTCAAGGCTTGTATTTGTGCTGTTCTCTCGCTAGCCATTTTGGCAGCCAGCGGAGCACCTGCCATAGCGGTGATCATGGGCTTTGTTTGTGGTTTCAGTGGAATCAAATCCTGTTATGCGGGCGCCCGCCATCTCAGTGGGCTGATTTTACTGTGCCTAGTCATCTATGTGATTATCACAATCGTCCTTCAGTTTAAAGCGTTGGAATGGCAGATCCAAAGCAGCCTGGGCATCAACCACCCTACCCCTACCTATAGCATTCTTCGCATGCTGATATGGTTTACTTGGCCTGCTTGGCCACTCGCCCTCTGGACGCTCTGGCGTTGGCGGTACCACTGGTTTCGCCGACACATTTTCATCCCCCTCGGTTGCGCTCTTGTCAGCATGATCTCAAGCATCCTCATGGGCGGATCAGATCGGGCCTTGATGTTATGTATTCCTGCGCTAGCCATCTTGGCAGCATTTGCTCTTCCCACCCTTGATCGAGCCACTGCAGCAGCCATCGATTGGTTTTCTGTTTTTTTCTTTACTGCGATCGCGATCGTCATTTGGGTGATCTACATTGCAATGCAAACAGGGTTTCCTGAGCAACCTTCAGCCAATGTGGTCAAGCTGGCACCTGGTTTGCAACCCTATTTCAATGCGCTTGCCTTGTTCATAGCCCTCGCTGGAAGCATCGCCTGGGTGTGGCTGGTGCGCTGGCGAGCCAGGCGAAATCAGTACGCTCTTTGGAAAAGCATGGTCTTGCCTGCCGGCGGTGTCGCCCTTTGCTGGCTGCTCCTGATGACACTATGGCTTCCGCTGCTCGACTACGCCCGAAGTATGCGGCCTTTGGTTCAAAAAGTATCGCAGCATGTTTCACCAGAAAGCTGCATTGCCACCCCAGGGGCCAGCAAAGCGCTGGTTGCATCCCTGATTTATTTTGGCAGATACCGCGTTGAAGCTACAAGCAATAGTTTAAACACTTCCTGCGAATTCTTATTGCAATCTGAGCGCCCAGAAGCTGAAGTCAGTGCCACACCCATTGGCTGGATGTTCATTGCCGCCGAGCAGCGACCGACCAATCGCCTCGAAAACTTTGTCATTTACCGTCGCGAACCTTCAGTTCCACTCCCGGTACCCAAAATCGCAAAATAAAGCCCAAGATCCCGTTAAGGAACCTCTGCAAAACGGGCGCATCAAATCGGCGTCACTCGGTTGCCAGGGACTGAACAAAATCCGGCCCCTCAGAATTTTCAACAGCAATCCGAATACGACTGGCAGGGAAAATCAGCCTGAAGATGGATCCCTTGCCTACTTCACTTTCAATTTGCAGTTGAGCATGATGACGCTGAACCACATGGTTGACGATCGACAGGCCCAAACCGGTTCCACCAGTTTCCCTGGATCGACTCCCATCAACCCGATAGAAACGCTCAGTCAAACGGGGAATATGATCTTTCTCGATACCCACCCCAGAATCCTTGACCTCTATCTCGATCTCTCCGTCATTTCGTTGGGCAATTTGCACCCGAATCATGCCTCCATCAGGCGTGTATCTCACCGCATTGGTTACCAAGTTGGTAAGGGCACTTTGAATCTCTGATTCAGAACCTGCAATTTCAAAGTCAGTCGCCCCCACAAAACTCAGCCGATGCCGACCTGCTGACAATGCGATGGCATCTGCCTGAACCCGCTGAATGATCTGATGCACATCGAACCAACAATCCGGGGGCGGTGGGGGGCTGCCTTCAAGTTGAGCCAATATCAAGAGATCAGTCACCAAACTTTCCATGCGTTGGGCCTGCTGGTTCATGAGCATAATGACCCGCTGCATCTCCGGGGCCGACAACTCCATACTGCGCATGGTTTCAATAAAACCAGAAAGCACGGTTAAAGGCGTGCGGATTTCATGCGATACGTTCGCAACGAAGTCCCGACGCATCGCGTCGTTACGTTCCCGCTCAGTGACATCTTGCGAAAGAAGAAGCTTCATGCCCTCTCCGTAAGGGCGCACCAAAACCATCAGCTTACGCCGCCCCCCTGCCCCCCCGAACAAAACATGTGAATCAAAAATACCCTCCTGCATGTAAGCCACAAAAACAGGAGAACGAATCAGATTGGTGACCGTTTGGTGAATGTCTTGATCTCTGTGAAGATTGAAGTGCTCAGCACACACCAAGTTACACCATTCAATTTGATCGTTTTGATTGAGCAGCATCACACCGTTAGGTGAGGCTTCGATGCCTGACAAAAACTGGGATCTTTGCAAGCGCTCTTGGACCACTGATCGCTCAAGCGCCCTCAAAGCCTTCTCGGTCAAGTAACCAATCTCGCCCCAGAACCCTTCATGGCGGGGTGCAGGGCCATGAGTGTCTTTCAGCCAGCGCAGAAAACTTTGGGCTCGCAGCGACTGCCTCAAAGCATAAAATGCCACTGCCAACAGTGAACCGAAAAAAACACCAAGGGTTGGTGTTTTCCAAAAAAGCCCCAACCCACCCCCTAACAACGATCCAAAGCCGCAGAGCACAATCGCCCAAAAAACACTTGGCAAAATTCCCTTCATAGGCGCTCCATGGGCCTTTTTATGGCAAACGATATCAAACTCATCGACACATTGCAGGCCATGGTGTCAAGATTCATTGGCTGCGGGCATGGGGGCCAAACGATACCCCGCTCCGCGCACGGTCTCGATCAATCGGGCGCAACCTACTTTATCGAGCGCTTCCCGCAATCGTTTGACATGCACATCAATAGTGCGGTCTTCAATAAAAACATGATCTCCCCACACCCGATTCAATAAGTGCGAACGACTATGAATCCGCCCCGGATGAGCCAAAAAAAAATACAACAATTTGAACTCGGTAGGCCCCATCTTTACATCAACTCCGGCACGATAGACTCGGCGCGTTGAGGGTTCCAGGTGCAAGCCAGACACCTCAAGCGGCACATCCAGGGACTCAGGCGACCGCCGACGCAAGACCGCCCGAATACGTGCCAACAATTCGGAGGGGGAAAATGGTTTGGTCAAATAATCATCAGCACCAGCGTCCAAGCCCATGATTTTATCTTCTTCTCTTGTTCGCGCGGTCAATATGATGAGGGGCAATTCCCTCGTGCGCTGCTGTGCTCGCCAAGATCGTGCGAGCATGATTCCACTTTGACCAGGCAGCATCCAATCAAGCAACACCAAGTCGGGCAGAATGCGGTCAATTTCCGCTTCGGCCAGCAGGGCATTGTGGGCCATCACAACATCGTGCCCTGCATGACGCAAATTGATGGCGATCAGTTCGGCAATGGCGAATTCATCTTCAACAACCAAAATTCGGCTCATGACAAAAATCCTCTCTCAGTTTCGATCGCACCCAATAGATCAGGCTGGAGCCGAATTCTGAACAGTTCGGTTGAACTTGGATGGACGCAACACGGTGAAAGTGTTTGAAGTGCCAGGCACAAGGTGGTTCGACAAAAATTGGTTAACGGACAATCGTTTCAACCTGCTCTACCGTTGCATGGCGTACGTCAGCGCCTTTCACCACATAGATGATTGACTCTGCCAGATTTTTGGCATGATCACCCACGCGCTCAATGGCCTTGGCCACAAAAACCAAGTCGATGCTGGCGGAAATGGTGCGAGGGTCTTCCATCATGAAGGTGATCAGCTTGCGCATTAAACCATCAAACTCTTGGTCAATTTGGTCGTCCTGCTTGAGGATTTCTACCGCACGATCAACGTCAAGGCGAGCAAAGGCATCGAGTGATTTACGCAATTGAGCCACTGCCAACTCTGCTTCGTAAGCCAGGCTATTCACAGGAAGACGCATCAGCGCACTGGCCCCAGAGCTCATCAGCCGCTGCACTGTTCTGGCAATACGGGCGGCTTCATCACCCACACGCTCCAGGTTGGCAATACATTTACTGACAGCAATCAAAAGACGCAGATCTCGAGCCGTGGGCTGGCGCCGTGCGATGATACTGGAGAGATCGCGATCAATTTGCACCTCCATGGCATTAACCACCTCTTCCTGCGCTAAAACTTGGGAGGCCATTTCACCACTGAACTGCGTCAGAGCCTCAACCGCCTGTGAAACTTGCAATTCAACCAAGCCTCCCATTTCCAATACCCTAGTAGAAATACCACTGAGCTCAGTATCAAACTGCGTAGAAAGGTGTTTTTCGGCCATCACCAAACCCTCCAAAAAGAAATAAATAAACCATTAACCAAATCGACCCGTGATATAGTCTTCAGTTTCTTGGCGACGTGGCTTCATGAATAAATCAGAGGTACGGCCAAATTCAATGAGATCACCCAAATACATATAGGCTGTAAAGTCAGAAGTGCGTGCCGCTTGTTGCATGTTGTGGGTTACAATAACCACGGTATAGTCATCTTTGAGTTCGTGAATGAGCTCCTCGATTTTTCCGGTAGAAATGGGGTCCAGTGCAGAGCAAGGCTCATCAAGAAGCAGCACCTCAGGCTTAATGGCAATACCACGCGCTATACACAGCCGTTGCTGCTGCCCCCCCGAAAGGCTCGACCCGCTTTGCCCCTGTTTGTCTTTGACTTCGCTCCATAAGGCTGCTTTTTTCAACGCCCACTCCACCCGCTCATCCATTTCGATGCGAGGAAGATTTTCAAACAACCTCACACCAAAAGCGATATTGTCGTAAATAGACATTGGAAACGGAGTTGGCTTTTGAAATACCATGCCTACCTTTGCACGCATCAAAGCCACATCTTTCTTAGACTCGAGAATATTCTCACCATCCAGCATGATATGGCCTTCGGCCCGCTGCTCAGGGTAGAGCTCAAACATACGATTGAATGTTCTCAACAGGGTTGATTTACCGCAGCCCGATGGCCCGATAAAAGCCGTGACTTTTTTCTCAGGAATATCCATCGTGATGTTTTTCAAGGCATGGAATTTCCCGTAGTAAAAATTCAAATTGCGAATTGAAAGTTTGATTTTTTCTTGTTCAGATACTTTTATTTTTTTTTCCATCCAACAACTCCGTGCATTATTTTTTATTGCGAAATAAAACGCGCGCCAAGATGTTGAGCATAAGCACGCCCAAAGTAATCAAAAACACGCCTGCCCAAGCCAACTTTTGTAAATCTGGATAAGGGCCCATTGCAAAATTGAAAATCGTGACGGGCAGGTTGGCCATCGGTTTGGCCAAATTGGTACTCCAGAACTGATTGGACATGACAGTAAACAATAAAGGAGCTGTTTCCCCTGCAATACGCGCCACGGCCAACAATACACCCGTAATAACACCAGATCGAGCGGCTTTCAAGGTGACGCTCGAAATAACCCGCCACTTTGGCGCGCCCAAGGCATAAGCCGCCTCGCGTAGAGTATTTGGTACCAGCAAGAGCATGTTTTCCGTGGTTCGAATGACAACCGGAATCACAATGAAAGATAAAGCAATAATGCCAGCATAAGCAGAAGCCCCCTTCATGGGCAGCACAATGACGGTGAACACAAAAAGACCAATGGCAATAGAAGGGGCAGACAACAAAATGTCATTGACAAATCGTACAGAGCGGGAAAGCATGTTTTTTTGACCATATTCAGCCAAATAAATTCCTGCCATCACCCCGATGGGAGTTCCCACAAAAGTCGCTAAAAACACCATAATGAATGAGCCAAAAATAGCATTGGCCAGCCCCCCCGTCTCGGCCATGGCCGGAGGCGTCATTTCCGTAAAGATAGACCACGAGAGCCCCCCCACTCCGAGGCGAATGGTCTCGAACAAAATCCAGGCCAACCAGAATAATCCGAAGCCCATGGCCGACAAAGACAAAGCCAAAGCGAGCGCATTGATGGCCTTCCGCTTAAGATGCTTTTTCAGGTGAGCAGGATGAGCTGAGGGGGAGGTTAATCGTAGTTGAGCGCGCCAGCGCCTGACGACAAAAAAGCACGTGATGCCCAGCGCCATCACAACAATCAGGAACTGAGTCATGAGCGGCTTCCTTCCCCTTTTTTCAGTTGATTCAGCAACAATTTGGACAGTGCCAGAACCACAAAAGTGATAAAAAACAGCACCAACGCCAAATAGAGCAAGGCTGCTTGGTGCAAGCCCATGGCTTCACCGAATTCATTGGCCAAAGTTGAAGTGATGCTGCTGGCTGCCTGAAATAAAGACACGCTGTCAAGTTGGTTCGAGTTTCCAATGATGAACGTGACCGCCATGGTTTCACCAATGGCTCGTCCCAAGCCCAGCATGATGCCTCCGATTACGCCGGTTTTTGTAAAGGGCAGCACGACCTTGAAAACCACTTCCCAAGTGGTAGAGCCCAAGGCATAGGCCGACTCTTTGAGCATCGGGGGCGTGACTTCGAATACATCGCGCATCACCGAGGCAATAAAGGGAATAATCATGATGGCCAGAATGATTCCTGCAGGCAGCAACCCCAGTCCGACGGGCGGGCCAGCCACTAAAGCCTTCAAAAAGGGGACATCAGCCAGCCCGTGCTGCAAAGGCTGTTGCAAATAAGTGGCTAACACAGGACTGAACACCAGCAAGCCCCACATGCCATAAACGATAGAAGGAACAGCCGCAAGCAACTCCACAGCAACGCCTAAAGGCCGACGCAACCAACGCGGTGATAACTCGGTAAGAAACAAGGCAATCCCGAAGCTGACTGGCACTGCAATGAGCAAAGCAATCAGGGAGGTGATGAGCGTGCCGCAAATCATGACCAAGCCACCGAAGCTTTCATTGACAGGATCCCACTCATGACGCCACAGAAAGCTCAGGCCATATTCCTTGATGGCGGGCCAAGCGCCCACCACCAATGAACCCAAAATGGCCAATAACAGACCAATGGTCAAGATCGCAGCGGTGTGAGCCAAAAACGAAAAAATTCCATCCAAGTAAGAGGATGATCGGCGAACAGGTGCAGTCACTAAAGATGCCGATGACCGTGCGGCAGCTTTATCAAGGCAAGCAGGTAACATGGAAGACACGGGTTATCCAATCAGCAAAAAGCAGCAGGACTTGGAAAGTCTCTGCTGCTGTTGGCCACACACGAAAAAAATGAATGGGAGTTGTGTTCGATTCACTTAGAGGGCACAGGCTTACCGGTAGCATCCTTCACTTGAGCCCATTCTTTACGAACGAGGCCCTTCACGGCCTCTGGTAAAACCACATATTCCAGCTCAGTGGCCATTTTGTCTCCCGAGATATAGGCCCAATCAAAAAATTTCAGAACCTGCGAAGCTTGCTCAGGCTTATCCTGTACCTTGTGCATCATGATGAAAGTAGCACCAGAAAGGGGCCATGTGTCTTTACCCGGTTGATCTGTCAAGACCTGATAGAAGCTTTTCGACCAGTCAGCCCCCGCTGCTGCGGCCTTGAAGTTTAAATCATCTGGGGCTACAAAATGACCATCTTTGTTTTGGAGTAAAGCATAGGTCATTTTGTTTTGTTTGACGTAGGCATACTCAACATAGCCGATCGAATTGGGCAGTCGCTTGACATAAGCCGCCACCCCCTCATTGCCTTTGCCACCGGCACCAGTTGGCCACTTGACAGCCGTACCCTCACCCACTTTGGTTTTCCATTCAGCATTCACCTTGGAAAGGTAATTGGTAAAAATGAAGCTGGTTCCTGAGCCATCCGCGCGGCTCACCACCTGAATATCAGCCGCTGGTAAAGTGACGCCCGGATTCAGGGCCAAAAGCGCAGGGTCATTCCACTTGAGTATCTTGCCCAGATAAATATCACCCAGAACCTGCCCTGTCAGCTTGATTTGACCAGGTTGCATACCTGCAATGTTGATTACTGGCACGACACCACCAATGACGGTCGGGAATTGAATCAAACCATCTTTGCTCAGCTCCTGATCAGTGAGGGGCATGTCAGAGGCGCCAAAGTCGACTGTTTTTCCGCGGATCTGTCTCAAGCCTGCCCCAGAACCTACCGATTGATAGTTGATGCGCGCGCCTGTGGCCTTGTGATAGGCATCTGCCCATTTCGCATACAAAGGAGCCGGAAACGTAGCGCCCGCCCCAGTGGCCTCTTGCCCCATGGCAGAGACTGAAAAACCTGCCATTGAAATAGCAGCGACGGAAATGCCAAATTTTTTGAATCTTGTAAACATACTTCCAAACAACCTTTCTATTGTCTTCTTTGTTTTTCATCCGTATTGGACTTTAAAAGTCATTCATGACAATCATGTGACACTGACAAAGAGTTCGGGATCAGGAAGCCTGCCAAGGTCATTGAAAAAAACAACCTCGCCGAGAGAGATTTTGCAGAACGTTCTGCCGCTCACTGAGCCGCAGACAGGGCATGGACCAAACGTTGCGCGCACATTTGGGCAGTTTGCAAATCTTTGGCCTCCACCATCACCCGAACCACGGGTTCAGTGCCTGAGGGACGAATCAATACACGACCCTGTTCGCCCAACGCTTGCTCAATTTGCTCTTTGACGGACATCAGTTCAGCGTTATCAAACCAGTTTTTCTCAGACTGAATGCGCACATTCATCAAAATTTGGGGAAAGAGTTTCACAGGTTCGAGCCATTGTGACAGGGATCGCCCCGTACGCTGAACAGCACACAGCACCTGCAAAGCACTGACAATACCGTCTCCAGTGGTGTGCTTATCTAGTGCGAGCAAATGACCTGAGCCTTCCCCACCCAGGTTCCAGCCGCGGGCCAGCAATTCCTCAAGCACATAGCGGTCACCGACCTTGGCTCGAACAAAATCAACCCCTCTCGAGCGGAGTGCCTGCTCTACTGCCATATTGGTCATGAGCGTGCCCACAGCCCCCGGCACAGCAGCTCCCTGATCCAGGCGATCGGCGACCATGACATAAAGAAGCTCATCGCCACTGAACAAACAGCCATCGGCATCCACCATCTGAAGGCGATCTGCATCACCATCCAGAGCCAAACCATAATCAGCCCGATGCTCGCGCACAGCATTCACCAAGGCCTGCGGATGGGTGGCCCCGCACTTTTCGTTGATGTTAAACCCATCAGGATGGCAATGAATAGACACCACCTCCGCACCGAGTTCGTGGAAAACATGCGGAGCCACCAAGTAAGCTGCCCCGTGAGCACCGTCAACAACAATTTTGACCCCCTTAAGGGACATGTCAGCGACAAAGGTGCTTTTACAAAACTCAATATAGCGGCCCTGAGCATCATCCAAACGACGCGCCCTCCCGAGGCGATCAGAGCCGACCCATGCCGGCTCTTGCATCAATGCCACTTCAACATGGCTCTCCCAGCTATCTGGCAACTTCTCACCATGTGCAGAAAAAAACTTGATGCCATTGTCAGGGAAGGGGTTGTGCGAAGCACTGATCACCACACCCAAATCAAGGCGCAGGGCACGGGTCAGATAAGCCACGCCTGGCGTCGGCAAGGGCCCGGTCAAAACGACATCCACACCCGCCGAAGAAAAACCGGCCTCAAGGGCCGATTCCATCATGTACCCCGATATTCGAGTGTCTTTGCCGATCAGGACGGTCGGACGCTCAATGGATGCTTTGAGAACCCGCCCTACAGCATGTCCAAGCTTAAGCATAAAGTCGGGTGTGATAGAACCTTGCCCTACCGTACCACGGATACCGTCGGTACCAAAGTATTTTCGCTGCATTGAAGGAACCTGTTAAAAAACTGATGGATGATTTGGCGCTACTGTGCAAATTCACGCAGGTGGCAGCCCGAACGCGCTGTTCACTGAAGGCCAAGTCCGATGCGCTGGCTATTCGTAAAGGTAGCAAAAAATCAGTCATAGTGTTGGCGCACAAGATGCTTCAAACCATTTATGCAATGCTTGCCAACGCCACCCCCTACAAGGACAAGGAGATCGCGACCAAGGCCTGTTAATACTAAAGATGCCAGTGCGAACGCGGTCATTGGGGCGCAGGGCAAGGCGCGCAGTGTTGCAAAGCCTCGCCGGGGGCCTGCCCTGGCTTCATTTTGCGCCTTGCTCAAGGCCTTTTGAAGAACAACGCATCTGGCATCTTTAGTGTGAACAGGCCCTAAGATGCTTTCAACGTATAGTGCAACGCCACTTGCTGGATCAAGATATTGGGCAAGCACGGGTTCATCCTCTCTCCCTCCACTGCCACGTGACAGTCTCAACCCCGTTGCCCTACGGTTCTGGGCAGCCTCAGGCCAAGCCGCGCCACGTTGGTAAACTGAGTTTTTTCACGTTACTGGCTGCCAAGCAGCTCCAGGTGCTGCTTGGCGACAGCTTGAATACAAAAGGCCGCTTGAGGTTGAAGATGATCTGGGCAATCAGCGGCATCCGGCCTTTTGCTAAGGCTTTTTGATTTGAGGATGGTGTTTCTGAGAACTTTCTCAGTATTTAGACCTAAGCCCGCTTGACTGGCTTGGTTTTGTAGTTTTTTGCCTACTTTATTTGGCTCCCCGACCTGGACTCGAACCAGGGACCTGCGGATTAACAGTCCGTCGCTCTACCGACTGAGCTATCAGGGAACAGAGGCAACGATTATAAACAATTTTCTGCCCTTATTCAAGGGGGCTCTGAACCTTTTTTCAGAGCTGCCTTAAATTACGACTGCGCGCTCAGAACTTTTTCAAGTTTCAGCCTGCCGAATCAACAGGCTTGATGGCGGTGTTTCAGGGAGAAGCAGGCTTGCGTGTGACATCGGGGAATCAATTATTGTTTGAAATTCAAATGAATCATCAAACTCTGAAAGAGCTCAAATCAGTGTACGCTAAGTCTTGGTTTAAAAATAAGGAGCCAATTTCATGAACAAGGTGTATCCCAGCGCAGCTGCGGCGCTGCAAGGCATTATCCGGAATGGCCAATTACTGGCTGTGGGCGGGTTCGGTTTATGCGGTATTCCTGAGGCCCTGATTGCTGCTCTGCGTGATAGCCAGGTGCATGGCCTCACCGTGATTTCAAACAATGCAGGTGTGGATGGTTTTGGTCTTGGTCAGCTTCTTGAGACGCGCCAAATCAAGAAAATGATCTCCAGCTATGTGGGGGAAAACAAAGAATTTGAGCGGCAATATCTCGCTGGTGAGCTCGAGCTTGAATTCACTCCGCAGGGAACCCTGGCAGAAAAGTTGCGGGCGGGTGGGGCAGGTATTCCTGCTTTCTTCACCAAAACCGGGGTGGGCACAGTTGTGGCTGAGGGCAAGGAGCTGCGTGAGTTTGAGGGTGAAACTTATGTGATGGAGCGTGCGCTTTGTCCTGAGGTGTCGTTGGTCAAGGCATACAAAGCTGACAAGAGCGGCAATCTTGTTTTCCGTCGCACGGCACGCAACTTCAATCCGGCAGTGGCCATGGCGGGGAAAATCACGGTGGTCGAGGTAGAGGAAATTGTCGAGACCGGCAGATTTGACCCCGATAATGTGCATTTGCCCGGTATTTATGTGCATCGGCTGGTTCTGAATGCAAAGCCTGAGAAGCGCATTGAAAAGCGTACCATTACTGAAAAACCCGGAGTTTGAACATGGCCTGGACCCACGACCAAATGGCCGCACGTGCGGCGAAAGAGCTTCAAGATGGTTTTTACGTTAACCTCGGTATTGGCCTGCCTACCTTGGTGGCCAACCACGTTCACTCTGATACTGAAGTTTGGTTGCAGAGCGAAAACGGGATGCTGGGAATTGGTCCGTTTCCGACTGAAGATGAGGTGGATGCTGACCTGATCAATGCTGGCAAGCAAACCATCACAACGATTCCGGGTTCCAGTATTTTTGGATCGCATGAGAGCTTTGCCATGATTCGCGGCGGCAAAATCAATCTGAGCATTTTGGGTGCCATGCAAGTCAGTGAGCAGGGTGATCTGGCCAACTGGATGATCCCCGGAAAAATGGTCAAGGGCATGGGCGGCGCCATGGATTTAGTGGCCGGTGTAGGCCGTGTGCTGGTGCTCATGGAACATGTAGCCAAAAAGAAAGATGGCACCATCGACCTTAAAATTTTGCCCGAATGCACACTGCCCTTGACGGGAGTGAGAGTGGTTGACCGCATCATCACAGACTTGGCCGTCATGGATGTGATTCCAGAAGGGTTGAAGTTGGTCGAAATTGCCCCTGGTCTCAGCCGGGAAGAGGTTCAAGCTCAAACAGCGGTTCGATTGATTTGAATTTTGCTGCTTTAAAAATCACAGGCCTTTCAAGCGTGAGGGCAGGCAGCTTCAAGGGCCTCCATGAAGCAACTTGCCACATCAAAACCAGTTTGCTGCTCTATTTCTTGAAAGCATGTCGGGCTGGTCACGTTGATTTCTGTGAGGCAGTCACCAATCACGTCTAGCCCAATCAACATCAAACCACGCTCAAACAAGACAGGGCCCAAGTACTCGGCGATTTCACGATCACGGGTGGACAAGGTCTGCGCCACACCCTTTCCTCCGGTGGCCAGGTTGCCTCTGATTTCTTTGCCCTGTGGAATACGCGCCAATGAATAAGGCACCGGCTGGCCTGCAATCAAAAGAATACGCTTGTCACCTTGGCTGATTTCAGGCAGATAGCGCTGAGCCATCAGGGTGCGTGGCTTTTCCCCTTGCAGGGTTTCGATGATGCTGCCGAGGTTCAGTCCATCGGGGCCCACCCTGAAAATTCCTTTCCCGCCCATGCCATCAAGGGGCTTGAGAATGATGTCTTTTTGTTGTTCATGGAACTCCTTCAACTCAACCGGATCTTTGGTGACCAGCGTGGGGGCAATGAACTGTGGGAAGGCCATAATGGCCAACTTTTCAGGATGCTCGCGCAATGCTGAGGGCCGATTGAACACACGGGCCCCTTCGCGCTCGGCTTGCTCAAGAAGATGGGTGGCATAAAAAAATTCAGTGTTGAAAGGGGGGTCTTTACGCATCAGCACTGCATCGAAGCTTGCCAAATTTGTGGGGTGTTCACCATGATGACTGGGTTCGAACCAAGGCCAGCTTGTGCCTGTAAGACGTACCGTCTGAATTCTCGCGCACACTTGACCACCCCGGCTCCACATGAGATGGCGTGTTTCGCAGGCAAACAATTCATGACCGCGCCGAGCCGCTTCACGCATCATGGCGAAAGTGGAGTCTTTTTGGATTTTGAATGTTTCCAGAGGATCAGCAACAAAGAGGAGTTTCACAGCAGCTTTAAATTTCGACCTTGGAACCAAGCTCCACGACCCGATTGGCGGGTAAATTGAGAAAGTCGGCCGCTGCAGAGGCATTGTGGTGCATGCTGGCAAAAAGTTTTTCACGCCAGATCATCATACCCTCGCCGATGGTCGGCATGACAATGTCTCTGGAAAGAAAGTAGCTGATTTCCATTTCTTCGAGACGAATTCCTCGACCTTTCAATAAGCGGAGTGCCTCTGGCACATCAGGGTCATTCTTGAAACCAAAATGCAGTGTCACCTGCCAGCAGTCATGGCCCAGGGATTCCGCCTCGACCCGCTTGTCAAAACCAATCCAGGGCAACTCATGGTGTTTGACCGTGACGAACAGATTGGTTTCGTGCAGTACCTTGTTGTGCTTCAGGTTATGCAGGAGGGCATTGGGTGTGATACCTGGGTCACTCACCATGAAAACCGCCGTCCCTTCAACCCGTACGGGCGGATTAAGGAAAACCGCCTCCAGAAAAGTGGATAACCCAATGGATTCTGATCGAAGCCGATTTATCATCAATTCGCGGCCTTGTTTCCAGGTCATCATCAGTGTGAACATTAAAATGCCGATAGCAATCGGGAACCATCCGCCTTCGAAGAGTTTGACGATATTCGCGGTAAAAAACAACACATCAATGACGATGAAAATACCTGTGGCAGCGAGGCACAGCAGCAAGGGGTATTTCCAGCTATAGCGAATGACAAAAAAGGTCATGAATGTTGTAATGAGCATGTCAGTAGTGACGGCAATGCCATACGCAGAAGCCAGTGCGCTGCTTGAGCCAAAGGCAACTACCGCCAGGACGATACAGGCATATAAACTCCAATTGATGAATGGGACGTAAATTTGTCCGGTGTCTCGAACGGAGGTGTGCTCAATGCGCATGCGCGGTAAATAACCTAACTGGATCACTTGCTTGGTGACCGAAAAGGCTGCGGTGATCAAAGCTTGAGAGGCAATGACACTGGCGCAGGTGGCTAATCCGATCATGGGGTAGAGAGCCCACTCAGGAACCATTTGGTAAAACGGATTGTCGATATGGGAGGGGTGCTGTAGCAGCATGGCGCCTTGCCCGAAATAATTCAGGACCAAGGCCGGCATGACCAAAAGAAACCAGGCAAAACGAATTGGACGTTTGCCAAAATGGCCCATATCGGCATAAAGCGCCTCAGCTCCGGTCACGCACAACACCACCGCACCCAAGGCCACGAAGGCAACATGAGGTTCGCGGACAATGAAGCTGGCCGCATGAAAGGGGTTGAGTGCCCACAGCACTTGCGGATTGCTGAGAATGTGCTGAACCCCAAGCATGGCCAAGGCCACAAACCACAGGAGGGTGACTGGCCCAAAAAATTTGCCCACTTTTCCAGTGCCCTGACGTTGCACTATAAAAAGGAGGGTCAACACAATCAGGGTGAGGGGCAAGACCAGTTTTTTAAATTGAGGTGTAGCCACTTCAAGGCCTTCAATGGCCGATAGCACGGTCACTGCCGGGGTGATCACCCCGTCGCCAAAAAAAACCGCAGTTCCGAAAATACCCACGACCAACAAAATATTCCTGGTTTTCGGGCGGTCAGTCACAGCCTGAGAAGCCAGCGCCAGCATGGCAATCAGACCTCCTTCACCATGGTTATCAGCCCGGAGAATCAAGGCCACATATTTTAAAGACACAATAATGGTAAGTGTCCAGAATACCAGTGACAACACGCCATAGATGTTGTCAGAGGTCAAGGCGACCCGACCATGCGCAAAAACTTCTTTGAGGGCATACAGGGGGCTGGTTCCGATGTCTCCGTAAACGACACCGATCGCAGCCAGAGTGAGTGCTGCGAAACTGGAGGAAGATCGTATTTGAGTCACGATTCAGGAGCGGCCTTGAAAAAGGCCTGAAAAGCATCAAGTACCAGATTTTGCTCTTCGTGGGCCCTGCGCATACTAATTTGTTGCGTTTTGGCAACGCAGGTTTTCAGTGAAGTCCTTCTCTGACTCAACCATCTTGCGTGGCCCACCTGACTACAATTGAGTTTTGTCTGAAACCATGCCTGCTTCTCATTCTTCCGCATCGTCGCCTGCGCTGTCCTATGAAGAAGCTCTGACTGAGCTTGAACGTTTAGTTTCCACGATGGAGACTGGGCAGGTTCCACTCGAGCAGCTGATTGAAGGGTATCGCCGTGGCGCGGAGCTTCTGCAGTTTTGCCGAAGCCGGCTTGAGGCCGTGGAGCAGCAGGTGAAGGTCTTGGAAGACGGCCAACTCAAGCCCTGGATCCCCTTATGACCGAATTTGAATTATGGATGCGTTCTGAGATTGATGCTGTCGAGTCGGCTCTGAATGTTTGGGTGCCCATTGAGGCTCCGGCAGATTTGGGTGAGGCCATGAGATACAGCATTCTGGATGGCGGGAAACGCATTCGTCCTCTCTTGGTGCTGGCTGCCGCGCTGGCCGTGGGGGGTGTCCGGGAATGGGCCATGCACGCAGCTTGTGCGGTCGAGATCATCCACGCCTATTCACTGATTCATGATGACCTTCCCTGCATGGACAATGACCTCTTGCGCCGTGGTAAACCAACGGCCCATGTGCGTTTTGGCGAGGCCACTGCCATGCTGGCCGGCGATGCGATGCAGGCCTTGGCTTTCGAGGTGCTCACGCCCCCTCAAGGGGTCCCCTCCGACTTGCAGGCGCGCTGGTGCGCCTTATTGTCACGTGCCTCCGGCCACGCGGGTATGGTCGGAGGGCAAGCAATTGATCTGGCTAGTGTGGGCATGAAGCTGAGTGAGAATCAACTGCGCCAAATGCACCGCCTCAAAACAGGCGCTTTGCTTCAAGCCAGTGTGATCATGGGAACAGAGTGCGGTTCCCCCTCAGCCGCTTCGCTCCAGGCACTTTCGGACTTTGGGCGTGCCATTGGTTTGGCTTTTCAGGTGGTTGATGATGTTCTTGATGTGACTCAGGCCACTGGGGTGCTGGGTAAAACCGCCGGCAAGGATGTCGAGGCCAATAAACCAACCTATGTCAGTGTGTTAGGCCTGGATGCAGCCCTTCATTATGCCCGCGAACTTGGCGGGCAGGCTCATGCGGCACTGGCTCGAAGCGGTTTGGATCATATCGGCCACCTGAAGGCTCTGGCTGACAAAATCATTCAAAGAGAGAGTTGAACTCATGACCGCCTCGTTATTGCAATCTATCGAAAGTCCGGCAGATCTCAAAGTTCTGTCTCGCCATGAATTGGGGCGTTTGGCTCACGAATTACGCGAATATGTGTTGCACAGTGTTTCTCAAACAGGTGGTCATTTGTCGAGCAATCTTGGCACCGTAGAGCTCACCATCGCCTTGCATTATGTGTTCCATACCCCCTATGATCGCCTCATCTGGGATGTCGGCCATCAAACTTATGCGCATAAAATTCTCACGGGACGCCGCCAACAAATGGTCACTTTGAGGCAATTGGGGGGGATCAGTGGTTTTCCCCGCCGAGATGAAAGTGAGTTTGACACCTTTGGCACCGCGCATTCCTCGACCTCGATCTCAGCTGCCCTGGGAATGGCTCTGGCGGCCAAGTTAAAAGGCGAAGATCGGCGGACAGTGGCCGTCATTGGCGACGGCGCCATGACCGCGGGCATGGCTTTCGAGGCCCTGAATAATGCCGGCGTGCCCCATGCCTGTGGGCATGCCGATATGCTCGTGGTGCTGAATGACAACGATATGTCCATTTCCCCGCCAGTGGGGGGGCTTAACCGTTACTTGGCCCGGCTCATGAGTGGCAAATTTTACGCAGCGGCCCGAGATACCGCGAAAAGCGTACTCAAGAGCGCACCTCCTTTGTTTGAATTGGCGAAACGCTTGGAAGAGCATGCCAAGGGAATGGTCGTTCCCGCCACAATTTTTGAAGAATTTGGCTTCAACTATGTGGGGCCGATTGATGGACACGACCTTGATTCATTGATTCCCACCTTGCAAAACATGCGTCAAGCCAAAGGGCCTCAATTTTTACATGTGGTCACCAAAAAAGGGCATGGTTACAAGCTCGCTGAAGCCGATCCAGTCGCTTATCATGGCCCCGGAAAGTTCAACCCTGATGAGGGCCTGAAAAAGCCAGAAACACCCCCTAAATTCACTTACACCCAAGTTTTTGGCCAATGGTTATGCGACATGGCTGCCGCTGATGACCGTTTGATTGGAATCACCCCGGCCATGCGTGAGGGCTCTGGCATGGTGGAATTCGAGAAGCGTTTTCCAAAACGCTATCACGATGTCGGCATTGCTGAACAACATGCGGTAACCTTTGCTGCCGGCTTGGCTTGCGAGGGCCTCAAACCTGTGGTTGCAATTTACTCCACTTTTTTGCAACGCGCCTATGACCAACTCATTCACGATGTGGCAATTCAAAATTTACCTGTCGTGTTTGCACTGGACCGGGCAGGCTTGGTGGGCGCTGACGGGGCTACACATGCAGGGGCCTATGATATCGCCTTTTTGCGCTGTATTCCCCAAATGAGTGTGTTGATTCCCGCCGATGAACGCGAGTGTCGTCAGTTATTGAGCACAGCCTTCGCTCATTCTGGCCCGGTGGCAGTTCGCTACCCCAGAGGGGCCGGAGTTGGCATAGCCCCTGGAACTGACCTGCATCCCCTGCCTTTTGGCCGTGGTGAGTTGCGACGCCGCGGGCAGCGAGTGGCTATTTTGGCTTTTGGTGGCTTGCTCTACCCTGCCCTTGAAGTGGCTGATCATCTTGATGTTACTGTGGCGAACATGCGGTTCGTGAAGCCCCTGGACGTTGATTTACTTCAAGCATTGGCCCTCAGTCACGAGGCTTTGGTCACGCTCGAAGAGGGCTGTGTGATGGGGGGAGCAGGAACCGCAGTCATGGAAGCCTTGCAGCTTCTAGGTTTGGTTCGCCCTGTTCTCACTTTGGGGCTTCCTGATCAATTCATCGAGCATGGTGATTCTACCCGATTGATGTCTTTGTGTGGCCTGGATGCTGCAGGTATTGAGGCTTCAATCATCAAGCATTTTGGTGTGCATCCCTCTTTGGTGCGAGCTGTCAATCAATAATCTTTCTGTCAGATGGCCCGCCATGGGGCGGCCTCACCGGGTTTAACGAACGGCTCACGCCTTTTGAGTGCTTTTTCCATGCCACCAGCTTCATCAAACATCCCCATTGCCGACACTCAAAGCGAGTCTGATGCAAGACGCCTCTTGATTCATCGTGTCGGTATCAAAGATATTCGCTACCCATTTCAGCTTCGAGTGGGCGCCTCTGTTCAGCCCACCGTGGGCCAGTGGGATCTGGACGTCATGTTGCCCGCAGATAAAAAGGGAACTCATATGTCACGTTTTGTGGCATGGTTGGGTGCTTTGGATGCCCCGCTTGATGCCTCGGGCTTGCGGCTGGCCATAGGGCAAATGCTCACCTTGTTAAATGCCACCCAAGGCCGTATCGAGGTGCGTTTTCCGTTTTTTTTGTGCAAGAAGGCCCCCGTTTCCGGGATAGAAAGTTTGTTGGAATATCAAGGTGCCTGGGTCGTCGAGCAAGGTCCACAAGGGCCAGCTCAAGTGTGGGCTCAAGCGGTGGTGCCAGTCAAATCTCTGTGCCCTTGCTCTAAAGAAATTTCCGAATTTGGCGCTCACAATCAGCGATCTCACGTTACTCTTCGACTTGAGTTGTTGAATGATTTGGATTGGCCCGTTCTGGTTCGGTTTGCAGAAGACTCTGCTTCTAGTGAAATTTGGCCGATGCTTAAGCGCATTGATGAAAAATGGGTGACCGAGCACGCCTATCAAAATCCAAAATTTGTGGAAGACCTTGTTCGGGATGTGGCCCTGAGGCTCAATTCAGATGATCGAGTGGGTCACTACAGCGTGACGGTAGAAAATTTCGAGTCCATTCATGCTCACTCGGCTTTTGCCCAAATGGTTCGCTAGAATGATTACCCCTAAGTGCCCATTTTTCAGCTTGCATGTTCCGAGACTACAGGCCCAAGGCGTGTTTGTTCAGGATGTGGTTTTGACCGCCGCGATGTGCAATTTTCAGGGCACCCAGTTGGTTGCCTAATTCAGCGCAGCGCTGAAGAGGCCAGCCTTGTTCGAGGCCAAAGAGCAGGGCTGCCCTGAAGGCATCTCCACAGCCAGTGGGGTCAATCACCGCTTCAGCCTTCTGCCCCTTGACGTGCACGCGGCGGCCTTGTTCCCACACTTCGCACCCATCGCTTGCAAGAGTGACAACCACGCCGCGCAAATGCGATCTCGAGAGCGATTCCAAAGTTTCTCCTGTGCGGTCACAAAGCAGGCGGGCTTCGTAGTCATTCAAGGCGATCCAGGAAGCTTGCTTCACAAATTGATGAAGCTCTTGTCCATCGAACATCGGCAGCCCTTGGCCAGGATCAAAGATGAAAGGAATGTGGGCCGCCGCCAACTGGGCAGCGTGCTTCAACATGGCTTCCCGGCCATCTGGGGCCACGATGGCAATATGAATGTTACTTCTTGCAGGAACAAGCTGTGAATGAGCCTCTTGCATCGCCCCCGGATGAAACGCAGTGATTTGATTGTTGTCGGTGTCAGTGATGATGATAGCTTGTGCGGTATATTGTGCGTCGATCATGCGGACAAATTCGGTGCTTATACCCCAAGTATTCAGACGATCAAGGTAATGAGCCCCATCGTCACTGCCAAGAGTGGCCATGATCAAGGGCTCGCCACCAAGTTGAAACAAGTTGTAGGCAATGTTGCCAGCACACCCGCCAAACTCACGCCGCAACGTAGGAACCAGAAATGACACATTCAGAATGTGCACCTGTTGAGGCAAAATCTGCTCCGCAAAGCGGCCCGGAAAGGTCGTGATGGTATCGAAAGCAAGTGAGCCGCAAATCAGGGCTGACATCGAAGTCTCCAGGGTCAGTTAGGCAATGCTGCCATGCCTGGTGATGAACCAGTGGCAGTGTGGCACAAGCCATCAGGGGTAAAATGCTTCAACGGTATAGTTGACGATGCGCTGATCTTTTTCAGTCAGCACAACTTGCACTTGGGCTTCTGAACGAGGCTCAATGGTCACAGTCTTGAGTTGCAGGTCTTCTGGTTTCAGCATGCGACGGGTGATAAGCACCCCGTTGGTGTCTCTGAGTGTGAGGTCGAGGGCGGGCATGGCAACGGCGAAAGAATTGCGGTTTTGTAATACAACAGACAGCAGGAATTTATTGCTGCTGCTGTGGCTGCGGGTCATGGCAACGCTTTCCACAACCACGTTTTCGATATGACGTGGAGCTTGCAATTGGCAGTTCAATAGTTGGCACCAGCGCAGCAACAGAGACGCTGTTTCGGGCCACTTGGCTGCGGTGATATCGCGGAAATGATGCACCACCTGAATGAAGAGGGTCAGGAGCAGCATGGCAATGCTTAATGCGACAATCCGCTGAACACGGGGGTGCGCCCACTTGGCTTTTTGATCAGCCAAGCGAACAAACTCAAGAGTGGCTGGTTGATGACCGTTGTCGCCATCATCTGTAATAGATTCCGTGCCCGCAATGATCGTTTTGTCAACTTCATAAGATCCGGGTAGAAGTTTCCGCTGCGGACTTGGCTTCGCTTTCTTGAAGGCTTCGAGTGCAACGGCAGATCGAGCATTTGCAAGATCTTTGAGGCCTTCCGAGCGAGGAGAAAATAAAGTTGAGGCAAAGTCAGATCGGCGTCTGTTGGATTGGGGCCCAGGCTCTGCTTCCTTCTTCCGTGGCGGCCCGGAAGACTCCTTGTTTCGATCGAATGACCGGTTTTTTTGATCATCAGGCTTTCGGGGTACAGGGGTTTGTGAGGGCGGCTGAGGGGGAGTTACATTCCCTTGATTCAGGTCAAACAAGACATCAAGGGCATTGAAAACAGTACCACAACGCCCGCACCGAACCCAACCCTCTGAGACTTTGAGTTGGTCTTGGACGACTCTAAAAACAGTGGCGCAGGATGTGCAGCGTGTAGCCAAGCTCATGGGGCAAAGATCATTCTGGAAACTGAACCTGACACATGGGCAAGAGGCAGGTTGAAGCACCGATTGTGATATTCGGAATCATAGGGGCTCACGTTGGGCTGTCATCAAGATCCAGCCATCTTCTTCGTCAGATACCTTCAGGGTGAGGTGATCGGCGTAGACGCTTTGCAATACTTGTTCTTGCCGCTTGAGGATGCCCGCCAAAACCAAAGAGCCTCCGGGTTGTACCAAATTGCACAAAACAGGTGCGAGAAGTTGAAGTGGGGTGGCCAAAATATTGGCCAGCACCACATTGAAAGGTCCTTGGGCTATTTCTGGTAAACCCACAATGAGCCTGACAGCATTGGCTTGGGCATTGCTTCGGCATGAAATGAGAGCAGCAGGATCAATATCGACCGCCATGACGTTTTGGGCCCCAAGCAAGGCCGCTCCGATAGCCAAGATACCTGAGCCGCAGCCATAATCAAGCACACTGGGCCATGGCTGTTCAGGGTGAGCTTGCTGAGCCAGCCATCGAAGACACATGCGAGTGGTAGGGTGAGTGCCGGTTCCAAAGGCCAGCCCTGGGTCAAGGCGAATCACATGACGGGCTTGCTCTGGCGGTTCATGCCAAGTAGGTACCACCCAAAAACTCGGAGTGATCTGCACGGGGTTAAATTGTGATTGAGTCAATCGAACCCAGTCTTGGTCTGGCACGCTTACCAAAGGGCCTACCTTGACAGCGTCAGCCCAGTCTTGAGACTGAATCAAGGCCAGGGCCTCCAGTGCCAGGAATTTTTCAAGGAACAAGGTTTTAATAATGGAGTGATCCCAGCCTTGGACCGGTGGTGGCAGCCCTGGTTCTCCAAACAAGGCTTGCTCAGATTCGGTGTTGGCATGAGCATCTTCGACGCTGACTGACACGGCCCCTAATTCATTGATCAGGGCCTCTGAGAGCGTTTCTGCCCATTCGCCAGTGGTTTGCAGTTCTAGTTCAAACATCTCAGCGGCTTCGTTGGTTCATCCAGCTTTCAAGGTAATGAATATTCGTGCCACCTTCCAAAAATTTGGCATCTGCCAGCAGTTCTCGGTGCAGCGGAATATTTGTTGAGATGCCTTCTACCACCATTTCAGATAAAGCGATTCGCATGCGGGCCAAGGCTTGTTCACGGGTGTCGCCATGGGTAATGATTTTGCCGATCATGGAATCATAGTGAGGTGGTACCAAGTAATTGGTGTAAGCATGTGAGTCAACTCGGACACCCGGGCCGCCGGGAGCATGCCAGGTCGAGATGCGGCCTGGTGAGGGCGTGAATTTGTAGGGGTCTTCGGCGTTCACACGGCACTCAATGGCATGACCTTTGAGTTGAATTTGCCGCTGGGAAAACGGCAATTTCTCGTTGGCAGCAATACGAATTTGTTGTTGCACGATATCAATGCCTGTGACCCATTCAGTGACAGGGTGCTCCACTTGCACACGCGTGTTCATTTCAATGAAGTAGAACTCCCCGCTTTCATAAAGAAACTCGAATGTGCCTGCGCCACGATAAGCAATTTTTTTGCAGGCGCTTGCGCAACGGTCACCGATACGCTCAATGATCCGGCGCGGAATGCCCGGTGCAGGCGCTTCTTCAATGATTTTTTGATGACGACGCTGCATCGAGCAATCGCGCTCCCCAAGCCAAACTGCATTTTTATGTTGATCAGCTAAAACCTGGATCTCGATATGACGAGGATTTTCCAGAAATTTTTCCATGTATACCTGAGAGTTACTGAAAGCAGCTCCAGCTTCAGATCGGGTGGTTTGAACGGCATGGATGAGTGCCGCTTCGGTGTGCACGACCCGCATCCCGCGTCCGCCTCCACCGCCTGCAGCCTTGATAATCACCGGGTAACCAATAGATCTTGCAATTTTGATAATTTCTTTGGAATCTTCCGGCAAGGCTCCTTCCGATCCGGGCACACAGGGGACCCCGGCTTTGATCATGGCTTGCTTGGCGGAGACCTTGTCTCCCATGATTCGGATGGCCTCAGGGGTGGGCCCGATAAAAGTGAAGCCGCTTTGCTCAACCCGTTCAGCGAAGTTGGCATTTTCAGAAAGGAATCCGTAGCCAGGATGAATCGCTTCTGCATCCGTGACTTCGGCTGTGGCGATGATGGCCGGCATATTCAGATAACTTTGAGCCGACGCCGCAGGGCCAATGCAAACCGCTTCATCGGCCAATTTGACATATTTGGCATCGCGATCGGCTTCCGAGTAAACAACCACGGATTGAATATTTAATTCACGGCAGGCACGCTGAATACGAAGGGCAATTTCGCCTCGGTTCGCGATGAGAATTTTTTTGAACATAGTTACTTTGGGTCAGACGCCTAAGAAAAACTCTGCCAAACCCCTTCTAAACGAGCGCGTCTTGGCTGGAGAGTGAATGCAAGCTGATTTTCGCAGACGCTCTTGGGTGTGCAGCAGGCCAGAAACCCAAGGATGGGATCGATGAGGCAGTTACTCAATCATGAACAGAGTTTGACCAAACTCTACGGCTTGACCATCTTCGCAGAGAATGCGGGTAATAGTGCCTGATTGATCGGCTTCAATCTCGTTCATGATTTTCATGGCTTCAATGATGCAAATAGGGTCACCCTCTTTGACTGAGCTCCCCAATTCAACAAAGGGCTTGCCACCCGGGGTGGCTGAACGGTAAAAAGTGCCGACCATGGGTGATTTGACCGCATGACTGGTTTCGATGGCCGGGGCAGGAGAAACTGGTGCCGTCATCGACGTTGCCATCGGCGAAGCCGCTTGCATCGGATTGATGACAGTGGGGGCTGCCTGATAGGCAGGCTGGGAAGGCGCATGGCCTGCCGCAGTGGGTGGTTCAGACTTCAAAATTCTGACTTTGCCATCAGCCTCAGTAATTTCCAGTTCTGAAATATTGGATTCAGACACCAAATCAATCAAGGTCTTAAGCTTGCGAAGATCCATGGTCATTCTAAGAAGTTAGGACAGGGGCTGTGAAGCGATCGTCGGGTTCAGTGTGCCGACTGTTGCAAGGCATAAGCCAAGGCAGCACGATAACCCGAGGGGCCCAAACCACAAATCACGCCTTGGGCCAGATCAGAAAAATAAGAATGATGGCGAAATGATTCGCGCCGATACACGTTAGACAGGTGAACTTCTACAAAAGGCAGGTTCACGGCCGCCAAGGCATCACGCAGGGCAATGCTGGTATGCGTCAATGCCGCCGGGTTGATGATGATAAAGCAGGTTCCATCAGTGAGGGCTGCTTGAACCCGATCAATCAGTGCGCCTTCGTGATTGCTTTGAAAAATTTGCAGTTTGGCACCCGATTGTGTGGCAATTTGCAGCAAATCGTCGTTAATTTCCTGTAGGGTTGTCGAGCCATAAAGCTTGGGCTCGCGTGTGCCAAGTAAATTTAGGTTAGGGCCGTGGAGAACGAGAATTTGCATTGACGAAATAGCCCTGGGGTAAAGCCCAAAGGCATCAAAAAATGTAAAGGACAATCTGCAACCCTCATTTTGAATGACCATGGCTTTGCCGGGCGTCAGTGCAAGGTGGATTGCACAGCCTGTCGCGGACGCTACAGGCCAGAAAACCAACACCGCAGGCACAATTTGACAAAGCCTGCGATCGCCACGGGGGAGTTTGCAGAATTTCTTAAAGTTTATGCGCAATGAAAGCAAATGCGGTTCATTGATGCAAAATTAATTGCTTTCAGAACCTTTCTTAACCGACAGGTGTCTTGAGGGTGGCCCCACTAAGGAACCGCTGCAGGATTCAGCCCTGTAGCTGGGCCAAATCAGGTGCAGTCAGAACACCCAATTGGCGCCCGATAACGGTACCTTCGCGGTTAAAGAGCACTGAAAATGGGAGTTGTCGCGTCGAGTTGCCCAGTTCGAACGCCAGATCAAGCCCATCAAAACCGGCAATACCAATGTCGAATTCCATCGGATTTTGTTTCAAATAAGCCTTGACTGGAGGAACGGCGTCAATCGCCAAACCCAGCACTTGCCAACCCTGCGAGCCTTGATTGCGTTGAAAGTGGCTCAGCAGGGGCATTTCTTTTAGGCAAGGGGGGCACCAGGTTGCCCAAAAATTCAGCAAAAGGGGGCGGCCTTTAAATTGTGATAAAGCAATAACCCTGCCCTCAGGAGATAAAAACTCAAGGCGCCAGAATTTGGCCTCACGCCGCGCTTGTTCGGTTCTACGCTTTTCATGAAAAACAAACAGACTGATGCCACCCGCGCCCGCTGTCAAGCCCATCAGGGCAGGTAGAAAATGACGGCGTTTCATGGAAGGCTTTCCTGGCACGGGATGTCTGATTGCATATAAAGACAGGAGTAATCAAGCAAAGGCTTCGCTGTGTTGTGGCGTTCGGCCCCTTGGGGGCCGCCGTCAAGGCAATTCAACAGACCCCATACGGGCGCGGATGACTGCTGCACGACTGCGCAGGTAGGGCGACTCTCGCTTTTTTTCAAATCTTTTAGGCGCGGGCAGCATGACAGCGAGCTGGGCAGCTTGATAAGAGTTTAATTGATCCACCGATACCCGATGGTAAGCGTAGGCTGCCGCTTGAGCGCCAAAGATACCCTCACCCCATTCGATATGGTTCAAGTAAATTTCGAATAACCGTTGTTTTGACAAAAAGCCTTCGAGCATCATCGTAATAATAAACTCCTGCCCTTTTCGGGCCAAGTTACGCTCGGTGCCAAGAAATAAATTTTTGGCCAATTGCTGTGAGATGGTGGACCCTCCGATCACCTTGGCTTGCACCGTTGGTTTGGTCAGTTTGAGAGGTTTGCTGAAGTTTTGAAATGCTTGATTCGCGCGGGTGATTTGTTCGTTGATACGATCAGCTTGCTCTTGAGCTTTTTGATTTTTTTCCCAGGCTTTTTCCAGGGCATCCCAATCAACGCCGCTGTGTTCAGCAAAGCCAGCATCTTCTGAGGCAATCACGGCGCGTTTCAAATGGTGGGCCATGTCAGCGTAATCAACCCACGATTGTTGCCAGTGGATGGGCTTCTCTTGCTTAATCAGGCGCCAGGCTTCCGAGCGCTGGAGGCTGGTAGATTGGGGCGAACTGACCGACATCAGGGCAATACGGCTGAGAAAAAACAGCTGCAAAGCCACTGTGCTCAGTAAAGTGAGCGCAATCAATCGTATCCAGTGTTGAAGCCAGCGCATGGAAGGGATCAATTAGTGCTGTGGCCCAGGCGTTGGCGTAATGCGGCCAACACAGGCTTGGTATGGGGCCTGATTCCGAGCCAAAGATGAAAAGCTTCGGCCGCTTGTTCAACCAACATGCCCAGGCCATCGCGAGCCATGGCCCCTTGTTGGGCAGCCACTTCGATGAAAAACTGGGCCGCCGGGCCGTACATCATGTCAAGCGCCAAACAGCCTGGTTTGAAAACACTTGTTGCCACGGGCAGGGCTCTGCCCGCCAAGCTGCTGGAACTGGCATTGATAACGACATCATAATGCTGCCCACATTGATCAAGGTTTCGGGCCTCGAGATGGGTGGATCCTGCCACCTCTTGATGGCGATGGACCAAGGTTTGAGCTTTATCGAGTGTCCGGTTGGCGATGATGATTTCTTCAGGACAAGCTTGAAGCAAGGGCCCCAATGCTCCCGATGCCGCCCCACCGGCTCCGATCAGCAAAATGCGTAAACCTTGAAGCTGAACGCCTGCATTGATTTGAATGTCTTGTACCAAGCCTACGCCGTCGGTGTTGTCTGCCAGCCAGCCTTCTGAATCAAAACGCAGAGTATTGGCTGCGGCCGCCAGCAAGGCCCGCTTTGTATGACGCTGCGCCAAAAAGAAAGCTTCTGTTTTGAAGGGGATGGTGATATTGCAGCCATGAGCAGGCGGGTTGCTGGAGGCAGCAAATTCGTGAACATGGCGGGAAAAGCCACCTTCTGGCACCAGACACTTGTCATAGCGCAGGGATTGCCCTGTTTGCCTGGCAAATTCTGTATGAATCCATGGAGACTGACTGTGCGCCACGGGGTTGCCTAAAACAGCATAAATGGAGGTGGGTGGGGGGCGGGTCACGATAGGGTGATGCAGTCATGAAGGGATCAGTTGGCCGTCACTGTGGTTTGCAGCCCATCTTCCCTGGAGAAACGGAACTTTGACGTAATGACAAGCTGGTCAAATTGGCGGCGCATTTCGGGGGTGAACCGACCAAAGGGAGCGCTGGCCTTGACAATTGCCGTGGCTTGACGATCAAGACGCGGGTCGCCGGAAGAATTGGGAATTTCGGTGTTGATGACGTATCCGTCGCTGTCTACGGTGATGATCATGATCAGGTCGCCGTAGAGTTTGCGGCCACGGAACTCGGGAAAATTGGCGGTGCCACGGTCTTCGACCTTATTTTTAAAGCGGCTGTAATAGAGGGCATAAACTTCTTCCCGGGTCGAGGGGCTGACGTAGCGCTTTTTCGGGCGGGCATTTTCCTCATTGATGCGGCGCTCAATTTCTGCCAATTGATCAACCAGATGACGGCGCTTTTCTTCTTGGGCACGATCGGTCGGAGAACCTTGATCTTTGTGGGCGTCCGGAGCGGGCAAGGCTGCCAATTGAGAACGCAAGTCAGCCAGGATACGTTGCTGGTATTGCTGAAGCTGCTCAACTTGCTTCTGGCTGGTGTCGTCGGCATTTCCTATTTCGGTGGTTGGGGAGGGGGCCAGAGGCGATGTGGCACGGCCTTTTTCGACATCCCCGCCTCCTGCCAAAGAAGCTTGGGCAATCGCTTCAGCCTTCAGGGGCGGCTCAGTGGATTTCGAATTGACCAAAATCACTTCAAGGGGAATGTCCTTGAAGATTTTGTTGAAACCTTCAGGGTCTACAAATTTGACAAACAACAATAAGCCATGAAAAGTCAGTGAAAAAACCATGGCCAAATGAAAAGTGCTGAGGTTTTTAAACATAGTCGGCATCATCCATTGTCGGGTGGGGACTCTTGCAAGTCGATGGCCAAAGTGATAGGGCCCGCATTGTCGGCGGGGTCGTCGTGGAGGTCATCAGGGGCTTGAGTGTCTGCAGGTGTCAGCCCAGTTTCTGGGCTGGGCCCCTGTTGCGCAATGACTGTGGCATGGAGATCAAGGGTTAATAAGTCTGTGCCCAAAACGCGCACACGAACTTTTGTTCCCCGCACCAAAGAGTCAGCTCCATGGGCTTTAAATACCAAAGGCAGGGACTCCGCTCGAACCAAGCCTTCTTTCATGACAGTGGCATCCAATTCGGTCAGGCCATTTTGAAGCAAATATTGCAGGGCCCAGTAGCGCTCTATGCTTGACTGAAAACCGTTATAGCCGGCATAGGCCGCATCAAAGCCCGAAATAATGGCAAACAGCGCAGCATCTTTGGGCTTGAAGGGGGCGACCAAGGCCGCAGTGAGCCCGTGTCGCGCGCAAGCAACAATTTGCCATTGGTTGACAAGATCCACATAGCGTCGAAGAGGCGAAGTGGCCCAGGTGTACTGCGCCACACCCATGCCCGCATGAGGGGCTGGCTTGGTTCCCATGCGCACCTTTACTCCGGGCGCCATGCTGGCTTGGCTGCGGTAAATGCCAGGGACCCCACATTGAGCCAACCATGCTCCCCAAGTGCTGTTGGCCAGAATCATTGTTTCAGCCACAATGAGGTCGAGCGGAGCACCTCGGCTACGCACACTGATGTCAACACGTTCTTGGCCTGTGGGTTCTTGCTCTACTCCCTCCAGGTTGAAGCTGTAATCTGGGCGATTAAAGTTTTCGGGCTTGCCCCGCACCTCTTCGCGGACAGCTTTCAGGTGCAGAGCCAAGCGAAATGCAAAGGCCAATTCGGCAGCAAACGGGTATGAGGCCTCAGATGTGCCGGTCAGGGTTTCAACGGTCACCACCGATTCAAGTTGGTCATGACGTAAATTAGCGGCAATCAGAACCCTTTCAACCCGGGTTTGTGTGGACATGATAGCCAGCGTAGATTCATCCAGCTCCAAATAGAGTGACACAGCAGGGCACAGGCGTCCTTCTGACAGTGTGTAAGAGCTCACCACCTCGGCGGGCAGCATAGTGAGTTTATGCCCTGGCATGTAAACAGTGGAAAGACGATCACGGGCGACTTTATCGAGAGGGCTGCCAGGGCTGATGGCCAGGGCCGGGGCTGCGATGTGAATGCCCAAAGTGACTTTTCCTGAGCCTATACCTTGCACCGAGAGTGCATCGTCAATTTCGGTGGTTGAAGAGTCGTCGATGGAGAAGGCCTGCACCTCAGATGCAGGCAGGTTTTCTTTGAGTAGCGGTACAGACAAGGCGGGAAAGCTTGTGCCTTGGGGAAAGTGTTCAAACAAAAATCGTCGCCAGTGAAACTGGTAAGGAGAGTCAATGGCACCTGCAGCTTTCAGGAGGTCTAGGGGCGAGTGCTTCGAACGCTTGGCGGCTTCTACCACGGCCTTGTACTCGGGCGCGTTTTTGTCAGGTTTGAATAAAATTTTATAGATTTGTTCATACACCGGTGGGGGGCACTGACCTGCGATCAGCTCCTGGGCCCAGCCGTCTATTTGGGCCGCCATTTGTTTTTTCCGTTCAATGCCTGCAAGCGCTGCTTGCAGAACTTCGGCGGAAGCTTTTTTGAATTGCCCTTTGCCCAAGCGCCGGAAATAATGAGGCGCTTCAAAAAGCCGGAACAAGGCGGCGGCTTGTTGGGTGACGTGGGCTTGGGCGCTAAAGTAGTCACGGGCAAAATCGAGAAAATGAAAGTCTTCGTCGGTGGCAAATTCCCAAGCCAGATCCAGATCAATCTCCTGAGCCAGCCCCTGAGCTTGGGTGAGCAAATCGGCAGGCTCGGGGCGATCAAATCGCAACATCACTTGGGCCAACTTGACCTTGACCCGCTTGCCTGATTCCAGCTCGACTTGCAGTGACGTCTCGGCCCCGGACATCACCCGCCCAGCCTGAAATTTGCCAGATTCTTCAAAAAGTGCGTATGTACTCATAGATGGCATTGTCGCTGCTGTTGTTGTGTCTATGGAGGGAAAAGGCCGCGAAGCCGCCTAAAATTATGTTTTGATTTCAGCTTCACAGGGATTGCCCATGGCGCGCACGCTGTACGACAAAATCTGGGACGAGCACGTTATTCATACCGAAAACGACGGAACTTCCGTGCTCTACATTGACCGTCACTTGGTTCACGAGGTCACAAGCCCACAGGCCTTTGATGGCCTAGAGGCTGCCGATCGTAAAGTTTGGCGGCTCTCGGCCAACTTGGCTGTGAGTGATCACAACGTGCCCACCACCGACCGATCTTTCGGCATTCTGGATCCGATTTCTCGTTTACAGGTTGAAACCCTTGATGCCCACTGCGACCGCCACGGCATCACACAGTTCAAACTGAACGACAAGCGTCAAGGTATTGTCCATGTCATTGGCCCTGAGCAGGGGGCCACCTTACCCGGAATGACGGTGGTCTGTGGAGACTCTCACACTTCCACCCATGGTGCGTTCGGTGCCTTGGCCCATGGGATTGGTACGAGTGAGGTTGAGCATGTCCTGGCCACCCAGACCTTGCTGGCCAAGAAAGCCAAAAATATGCTGGTCAAGGTTGATGGCGTTTTATCTCCGGGTTGCAGTGCCAAGGACATCGTGCTGGCGATCATTGGTCAAATTGGTACGGCGGCTGGCACGGGCTATACCATCGAGTTTGCGGGCCCTGCCATTCGTGCCTTGTCCATGGAAGGCCGCATGACTGTCTGCAATATGGCCATCGAGGCCGGTGCCCGTGCCGGTTTGGTGGCTGTTGATCAAACTACCCTTGATTATGTCAAGGGCCGCCCATTCAGCCCAAGGGGGTCTGAATGGGATCAGGCTGCAGCTTACTGGCGCACGCTTCAATCTGATGCAGGCGCCCACTGGGATGCCATCATTGAGCTGGATGCTGCCCAAATCGTGCCGCAGGTGACATGGGGCACCTCTCCAGACATGGTGACGGGCATCCTGGGCCGCATACCTGACCCCGCCCAAGAAGCTGATCCCAATAAGCGTGCAGCCATGGAGCGTGCTTTGCGATATATGGCTTTGCAACCTGATCAAGCCATTTCGGAGATAAGCATCGACAAAGTGTTTATTGGCTCATGCACCAATTCCCGCATCGAGGATATGCGCGAGGCGGCTGAAGTTGTCAAGCGCTTGGGTGGGCAACGTGCGGCCCATGTCAAACTCGCGATGGTCGTGCCGGGCTCAGGCTTGGTTAAAGAGCAAGCCGAGCGTGAGGGCCTTGATATGATTTTCAAGGCCGCGGGCTTTGAGTGGCGTGAGCCGGGGTGCTCGATGTGCCTGGCCATGAATGCCGACCGCCTTGAGCCGGGTGAGCGCTGCGCTTCCACTTCGAACCGTAATTTCGAGGGGCGGCAAGGTACCGGTGGGCGCACCCATCTGGTCAGCCCGGCCATGGCTGCGGCTGCGGCCATGCGGGGCCATTTTATGGACGTTCGTTGTCTCGCCTAGGATTTTCAAAATGCAAGCATTTCAAATTCACCAAGGCTTGGTGGCCCCCATCGACCGTGAAAACGTCGATACCGACGCCATTATTCCCAAACAATTTCTCAAGTCCATCAAAAAAACCGGCTTTGGCCCCAACCTCTTTGACGAATGGCGCTACCTAGATGTCGGGGAGCCAGGCCAAGACCCCGCCTCGCGCCGGCCCAACCCCGATTTTGTATTGAACGAGCCGCGTTTCAAAGGGGCATCGATTCTCCTCGCCCGTCAAAACTTTGGTTGCGGCTCATCGCGTGAACATGCTCCGTGGGCCATCAGCCAGTATGGTTTCCGAGCCTTGATTGCCCCGAGCTATGCTGACATTTTCTTCAATAATTGCTTCAAGAACGGCCTGCTTCCCATTGTTTTACCGGAGGCCCAGGTTCATGAATTGTTCAAGGAAGTGGCTGCGCAAGAAGGCTACAGTCTGACGATCAACCTGGCCGAGCAGTGTGTCCTCAAGCCTGACGGCATATCTTGGCCCTTTGAGGTTCAGCCCTTTCGCAAACATTGCCTGCTACATGGCCTGGACGAGATCGGACTGACCCTGCAACATGCCGACAAAATACGGGCCTTTGAGTCAGAGCGCCTGTTGAAGCAGCCTTGGCTGGCCCGGCGGATCTAAGTCTAATTGTCCCCCGGGCCTCTCTGCGAGCTCGGTTTTATTGGAGGATGGCATTTTGAAAATTGCGGTTTTGCCAGGTGATGGCATTGGGGTTGAAATCGTGGCTGAGGCTTTGAAAGTTCTGCACAGCCTAGACCTGCATCTCGATATCGAGGAGGCCCTGGTGGGCGGTGCGGCGTATGCCACTCATGGGCACCCCTTGCCTGACGCTACTTTGGCCTTGGCTCAGGCGGCTGATGCCGTGTTGTTCGGAGCCGTAGGTGACTGGAAATACGACAAGCTCGAGCGCCACCTGCGCCCGGAGCAAGCCATTCTGGGGCTGCGCAAGAACCTGGGCCTGTTCGCTAATTTCCGGCCGGCCATCTGCTACAAAGAGCTCACCCACGCCTCCACCCTCAAGCCTGAAATCGTCGCGGGACTCGATCTGCTCATCATCCGAGAACTCACCGGCGACATTTACTTTGGCCAGCCTCGTGGCCGCCGCAGATCACCTGATGGCGCTTTTGCGGGCCACCCTGAGGCCTTCGATACCATGCGCTACAGCAAACCAGAGGTCGAGCGCATCGCGCATGTGGCCTTCCAAGCCGCGCGCAAACGCTCGCGCAAGGTGCTGAGTGTGGACAAAGCCAATGTGCTGGAAACTTTTCAGTTCTGGCGTGATGTGGTCACCGAGGTGCATGCCCAGTATCCCGATGTCGAGCTCGAACACATGTATGTCGACAACGCTGCCATGCAGTTGGTCAAGGCACCCAAGCGCCTTGACGTGATCGTCACCGGCAATATGTTCGGCGACATTCTCAGCGACGAAGCGGCTATGCTCACCGGCTCGATCGGCATGCTGCCATCAGCTTCCCTGAATGATAAAAACCAAGGCCTCTACGAGCCCAGCCACGGATCAGCCCCTGATATTGCTGGCCAAGGTATTGCCAACCCCTTGGCCACCATTCTCAGTGCCGCCATGATGCTGCGCTTCAGTCTCAACCAGGAAACTGCCGCTCAGCGCATTGAGTCTGCGGTTCAGGGGGTATTGAAGCAGGGCTTGCGCACGGTTGATATTCACAGCCCAGGTACTCAACGGGTCAGCACGAAAGAAATGGGCGACGCTGTAGTCGCCCATTTAAAAACCCAAGGCTGATTTCATCCCGCGCGATGGCAGGCCCTGGCTCTTTCACTTCAAATGGCTGGGCTGCTTCTTTTGTAATAGCTTTCATTGTCAGGAAATACAGATCATGAGCACAAGATTGGTCGGTCTCGTCGGATGGCGGGGCATGGTGGGTTCGGTTTTGATGGATCGCATGCAACAAGAAAACGACTTTGCTCTTTTCGAGCCGGTTTTCTTTAGTACCAGCAATGCTGGGGGGGCAGCCCCCTTGATGGCCAAAAACGAAACCCATCTCCAAAATGCCTTCAATATCGAGGCTCTGCGCCGCTGCGACATCATCATCACCGCTCAAGGTGGCGATTACACCCTTGAAGTTTTTCCAAAGCTGCGCGCTGCGGGCTGGAACGGCCACTGGATTGATGCCGCTTCAAGCTTGCGTATGAACACCGATTCTGTGATTGTCCTTGACCCCGTGAATTTGCCTGTTATTCAGAAAGCGCTCAAGGCCGGAGGGCGCAATTGGATCGGCGGCAACTGTACTGTCAGCTGCATGCTGATGGGCGTAGGGGCGCTGTACAAGGCGGGTCTGGTTGAATGGATGAGTACCCAAACCTACCAGGCCGCTTCGGGAGGCGGTGCGCAGCATATGCGTGAGTTACTGGCCCAATTTGGCACGCTCCATGCCGAGGTGCGCAGCTTGCTTGATGACCCCAAAAGTGCCATTCTTGACATTGATCGCCATATCATCGTCAAGCAGCGCAGCCTTGAAGCGGATGAAACCGCCCATTTTGGCGTGCCTTTGGGGGGCTCACTCATCCCCTGGATCGACAAAGATCTCGGCCACGGTGTGTCGCGTGAAGAATGGAAAGGCGGTGCTGAAACCAATAAAATTCTTGGTCAGGGTGAAGCCTTTGGAACCCCTGCTATTCCGGTTGATGGTTTTTGTGTGCGCATTGGTGCCATGCGTTGCCACAGCCAGGCCTTGATGTTCAAGCTCAAGCAGGATGTGCCGCTGGCCGACATCGAAAACATGATTGCTCATGACAACCCTTGGGTGAGGCTGGTACCCAATACTCGTGAAGCCACCATTCAAGGCCTGACCCCTGTGGCCGTCACTGGCACTTTGACGATTCCGGTGGGTCGTGTCCGTAAGCTGGCTATGGGGCCCCAGTATTTGGGCGCCTTTACCATTGGTGATCAACTCTTATGGGGTGCGGCCGAGCCTCTGCGCCGTATGTTACGGATTTTGCTGAACACTTGATGGTTCTCTCACAACAATGAATTGGCAGTAAACTACGCAGGCGACTTGTCGCGGTCTCTTTGATTCAGGCACAATCTTGTTGGCAGGCCCCGGTGGTGAAATTGGTAGACACATCGGACTTAAAATCCGCCGCTTCTTGAAAAAGGGCGTGCCGGTTCGATTCCGGCCCGGGGCACCAATCTGTCATTAATTGATGTATAAGCTATCCCCACAGACCGCTTTGGCAAAAGAGTGAAAAGAGTGTTATCAAAAGTGAAGCCTGTATGGAATTTTCTGATTTGATTCATGTGATCCAGTCGCTGAATGCTCCAGATGCTTTCAAGCCTCGACTCACCTTGGCCCAATGGAAGAGCCTTGAGCCCTATCTGATCAAGCGTGAAGTCCCTGTTTCAGAGTTGCTTATTACCCAAGGCGAGATTGACCGGACCATGTATTTCATTGGGCGTGGCTCCGTGAGTGTGTTTGTCAATGGCGCAGGAGATCGTTCCAATCGGATCGCGATTCTTCGCGAAGGTTCGGTGGTTGGCGAACCTTGTTTGTTTGCCAGCGAACCCCGTATGGCCAACGTGGAAGCCATTCAGGATTGTGTTGTCTGGGCATTGCGCAACCCCCGCTTTGCCGAAATGGCTCCCCGCCTGCCTTTGTTGGCCTTGGAATTGATGAGGGCCGCAGGCGAGGTGATGGCGGTTCGTTGGCGAGCCTGTATGGAGAGCAGAATTCCCTTTGCTTGAGCCAAGCTCATGAGGGGGCTGCTGTAAGCAAGCATGAAAGTCAGGTTCAATGGGCATTTGGATTGACACGCACTGCCACCTTGATGCTCCAGAGTTTGCCCCTGATCGTTTGCAGGTTATAGACCGCGCGGCAGCAGCGGGTGTTGGTATGCTGGTGTTGCCGGCGGTGGCAGTTGATCATTTTAAGCCTTTGCAGGCCTTGGCTCGCCAGCACGGGTTTGCCTACGCTTTAGGTATTCACCCTTTGTTTGTGGATCGTTCGTGCGATGAAGATCTTGATGTGTTGCGATCAGTCTTGCAGGAGGCCCGCGATGATCCACTTTTGGCAGCAGTCGGAGAGATCGGTCTGGATTATTTCGTACCAGGGCTCGACCTTGAGCGACAGCGCCGCTTTTATACAGCACAGCTGCGCTTGGCGAGAGAATCGAACCTGCCAGTGATTTTGCATGTGCGCCGATCGGTCGATGCTGTGCTTCATGGATTGCGCCGGGTGCCGGTTGTTGGAGGCATTGCCCATGCGTTCAATGGCAGTGAGCAGCAGGCTCAAGGGTTTTTGAGCTTGGGTTTCAAGCTGGGCTTTGGTGGGGCCATGACCTTCGAACGTGCCCTGCGGATTCGACACCTTGCACAGAGCTTGCCCTTGGACGCTATCGTGTTGGAAACTGATGCGCCAGACATTCCTCCGCACTGGTTGTATCAAACCGCTTCAAACCGGGCTCAAGGCAAGGTAGCCCGAAATGAGCCCATGGAATTGCCAAAGATTGGGCAAACCCTCGCGAATTTGCGTGCGCTACCTTTGGCAGAAATTGCACAATGCACATTTCATAATGCCCATCAAGCCTTGCCCGCATTGAATCACTTGCCGATGCCATGAGCCCTGAACTGGAATGAGCCCGCTGTCATGAATGCTTCCCTAACCTCCCCGAGGGCGCCTCGTGCACCTTTTCGTGGGCGACTGAATTGGCGAACAATTTTAAATTGGTTGGGTACTGACGGAGTGATTGCCCTGGAAGATGCCATTCGTACCGCCAAGCGTTTTGGCGCCGGAGACAGCAGCCAGCATCCTTTAATCCGATTGGCGGGGGCCGGTCTGCTTCGACTGTCCGATGGGGTCACCATGGACTTGGAAGTGCTGACCGAATGGCTGGCTCAAAAAGCCGGCTTTCCCTATTTGCATATTGACCCCTTAAAGGTCGATGTAGGGCGCGTGGCAGAAGTCATGTCGATCAATTACGCCGAAAAACATCTGGCATTGCCAATTCAAGTCGGAGCGCGTGAGGTGGTGGTTGCCACCTGTGAGCCTTTTGACCTGAACTGGGTGGCAGAAATTGAATCCCATACCCAAAAAAAATTGCGTATCGTGGTGGTCAGCCCTCTCGACTTGGCTCGCTATACCACCGAATTTTACAACTTGGCAAATTCGGTAAAATCAGCGGTCAAGGCTGGGGAGGTGGCTGCTTTTTCAAGCTTTGAGCAGTTGGTTGAATTGGGGCGTAGCAATCGGCAACTGGAGGCCAATGATCAAGGCGTGGTTCAGGTGGTGGATTGGTTATGGCAATATGCCTACCAGCAGCGCGCATCCGACATTCATCTTGAGCCCCGTCGTGATTTAAGCGCCATCCGGTTTCGCATTGATGGGGTGATGCAAACGGTATACCAGCTTCCTTCTGGGGTGTTGAACGCAATGATCGCCCGAGTGAAACTGCTAGGTCGTATGGATGTCGTTGAGAAACGGCGCCCTCAGGACGGGCGTATCAAAACTCGAGACCCCAAAGGGGTTGAAATCGAAATGCGTCTGGCAACCATTCCGACGGCATTCGGTGAAAAAATGGTCATGCGCATTTTTGACCCTGAGACCACTGTCAAGCCGCTCCAAGCCTTGGGTTTCGGGCGTCATGTGGGGCGACGTTGGGAATCACTGATTGCCAAACCTCATGGCATCATTCTGGTCACCGGCCCGACAGGCTCAGGGAAGACGACGACACTGTACTCTACTTTGCGTAGTTTGGCCACTGAAGAGGTCAATGTATGCACTGTGGAAGACCCGATTGAGATGATTCAACCCGCCTTCAACCAAACCCAGGTCCAGTCGACACTTGACTTCAGTTTTGCTGAGGGTGTACGCGCACTCATGCGGCAAGACCCCGATATTATTATGGTGGGGGAAATCCGTGACCTGGAAACTGCCGAAATGGCAGTGCAATCAGCACTCACTGGACACTTGGTGTTCAGTACTTTGCACACCAATGATGCCATCTCAGCCATTGCCCGCCTGACGGATCTCGGAGTTCCGCCTTACTTGATCAGTGCAACCTTGGAGGGCATTTTGGCGCAGCGCCTGGTACGAACCCTCTGCCTGCATTGCAAACAGCCTGATCCTGATTTTAACGTTGAAATGATTACTGAAATGATCAAGCCTTGGCGTTTCAAGGGCAAGTCGCGGGCCCATCGAGCCGTGGGTTGCCTGGAATGTCGGATGACGGGTTATCGGGGCCGGGCCGGGCTTTATGAGCTCTTGACCATGTCGGAGGAAGCAAAGGCGGCCATTCACCCCGTCATGGACAAACCCCGTTTTCAAGAACAAGTGATCAAAGATGGCTGGCGGCCACTGAGAATGGCAGGGGCCATGAAAATTCTGGAAGGGGTGACCACCATTGAAGAGGTGATGAAAGTCACCTCCTCATGGAGTGCCTCGCAGCCTTCGCTGTTGGCTCCTGATGAGGGGCTTGAGTCGTAACTTTTTTGGGAGGATGGTGCAGTTTCATCGAAATGCGCGTACTCGCAGCATTCAGAAAACAAGGGAGGCAGGAGGACAACATCAATCAACCCAACTCGGGCTTACTCGTCTTTTAGGCCGGACGCCCCCCTACAGATTGGGCTACGCCTCGATTGGCCAGTTCATCGGCTCGTTCGTTGCCAGGATCGCCGGAGTGGCCCCTGACCCAGTGCCAAGTGACCTGGTGACGCTGACATTGAGCCTCTAATTGTTGCCAGAGCTCGGCATTCTTGACGGGCTTGTTGTCAGTCGTTTTCCAGCCCCGACGTTTCCAGTTCAAAATCCATTCGGTGATCCCTTTTCGCACATACTCGCTGTCGGTGTAAAGCATCACCTCGGAGGTGCGATTCAAACAGCCCAAGGCCTGAATCACGGCCGTGAGCTCCATGCGGTTATTTGTAGTGAGGGGTTCACCACCGAAAAGTTCTTTTTCGTGCCCATTCCAGCTTAACCAGGCACCCCAGCCACCCGGGCCAGGGTTGCCTTTGCAGGCACCATCAGTGTAAATAGTTACACAGGGATGTGGCACAGAAACATGGAGTTCATTCATCATGAAAAGTCGGGGCAGAAGAATAAGTCGGCTGTGATGGGGACATGATAGCCGTGGCTGGAGCCCCTTGGTGCTTGGCATTGGCATGCTTGGCCAAACCGACCAGGCGCAGGCCAAGTACCCGTTTCACCGCCACCAAAAGGTATACCGAGCCAAACATTGGCCACCAACGGTCTCCTGCGGCCTCCATCCATTCAAAATGCTGAAGCCACTGCTGACGATTGAAGGGGGGTCGATAGCAGCCGAACTGCCCGCCCTCGACTTCGAAATTCAAAAGATGAAACCAGTCTCGAAGGCGCCGCTGGGCGATCAAATCAGAGTGTGCAGGCAAAAAGTTCGGTACCGAGCGGGGTGCCAAACGTTGACGAAGGCGCCCCGACTGATGACGCACACCCCAAAAGCTGGCCGGGTTGAAGCCTGTAATCACAAGACGCCCTTCGGGCATCAACACCCGATCCACTTCGCGCAAAGCATCACGGGGGTCAGAGACAGATTCCAGCGTATGGGGCAAGACAACCAGATCAAGACTTTGGCTCTCAAATGGCAGGGCATCAAAGTGGCATTGTATCGTAACATGCTCATGTGGGCAGTCGGCCGCTTGCCACCGATGCGGCATACGATTGGCCCGAAGGCCCTGCAATTCAGGCAAGCCAAGTTGAATGGCATGAAAACCAAAAATATTTACCACAACCGCATCCAGATGCGTTTGCTCCCATTCGAGCACATACTGTCCCGCGGGTGTTTGCAGCCAAGAATTCCAATCGATGACCGTGGTGCCATTGCTCATGAAACTGACCTCTTTGCCTGCATTGAAAGATAATTACATCTGGATGTTGCACGATGAGCAGCATGCCTTGGTGGTCGACCCCGGCGACGCTGCACCCGTGCTGCTCGCGCTGAAAGCTTTAAAGCTCGAATTGGTGGGTATTTTAGTAACCCATCACCACCATGACCACGTTGGAGGCCTGCCCCTTCTTCGATCAGTGCTTCAAGGTGAAGTTGTGGGGCCTTCCCGGGAAAGCATTACCGGCCCCCTGAAGGGTGTGTCAGAGGGAGACATTGTGCAATTGGGCCCATGGGCGTTTCGGGTTATGGATATCCCAGGGCACACCCTCGGTCATGTGGCCTATGTGGGCCTGGAGGGCTCAGAGGCGCCTGTTTTGTTCTGTGGCGATACCCTTTTTTCAGGGGGGTGTGGCCGCCTGTTCGAGGGGACTGCCGCGCAAATGTTACGTTCACTCCATAAATTATCAGCACTGCCCCCCCAGACCCGGGTATGCTGCGCTCATGAATACACCGTGGCGAATCTGACATTTGCTCAAGCCGTAGAGCCAGGAAATGCTCAAATCACAGACCATCTGGCGTGGGCCAAGCGTCAAAGGCACTCTGGAAAGCCCACTTTACCAAGCTCTATTGAACTTGAGTCTCGCATCAATCCTTTTTTACGTTGTAAAGTGCCCGAGGTGTTGACATCGGCTCAAACCCATTCGGGGATGATGCTCATAAATGATTTTGATTTCATTGGTGAACTCGCAGTTTTCACCATTCTTCGACAATGGAAAAACGAGTTTCAAATATGAAGACACTTCTACCGATGAACGCCCCCAACCGTTGGCTTTTCGTGCTTCCTCGTTTGCCGGCTCTTTCGGTGTTGCTTGTGGCCAGCCTCATGGGTGCTTGCTCTACGGCTCCCAGCCTGAACCCTATAAAAAGCACTCAACCAAAGATTTCTTCCAAAAATCTCCCATCTCCATCACCTGGCCCGCGCCTACCCACTCAAGCTGTCGGGGCAGCAGCCAATCCTGATCTGATGGCTGAAGCCCAAGGCATTTTGATCCACCCCCTGCCTCCCATTACGCCCTTAGAAATCGTAGGAGATGCCCCCCAGGCAACAGACCCGCTGCGCCCGGGGGTCAACTTGAGCGAAGATGCCAACCCAAGAGCTGATCTCTGGAGCCGTGTTCGCAGTGGTTTTGGTATTCCTGACCTTGACAATGATCTTGTGAGGGCACGCGAAGAGTGGTACGCAACTCGCCCCGACTACGTTGACCGCATGACCCAACGCGGTAGCCGTTACCTCTTTCACATTGTCGAAGAGGTCAGTCGCCGCAAAATGCCCACTGAACTGGCTTTATTGCCTTTCATCGAAAGTGCGTTCAACCCCGAAGCTTTATCTTCGGCAAAAGCCTCGGGCATTTGGCAATTTATGCCGGCCACCGGAAAAGACTTTGCACTCAAGCAAAATATTTTTCGTGACGATCGGCGCAGTGTTCTTGCCTCAACCCGCGCCGCCCTGGATTATCTTCAACGCTTGTACGGGATGTTTGGAGATTGGCACTTGGCGTTGGCAGCCTATAACTGGGGTGAAGGCAACGTGCGGCGGGCCATTCATCGCAATCGATCTGCCGGCTTGCCTACAGATTATGTCAACCTGAAAATGCCGCAGGAAACACAAAATTATGTTCCCAAATTACAAGCCGTCAAAAACATTGTCATGAACCCCGGGCTTTTCGGCCTGCGCCTCCCCCCCCTGGAGAACCACCCTTATTTCTTGAGTGTACCGATTGATCGGGATATCGACGTTGAGTTAGCCGCACGCTTGGCGCAAATGTCTGTGGCTGAGTTTAAGGCTCTCAACCCTCAAATGAACAAGCCGCTTATTTTAGCGGCAGGCACGCCACAAATTTTACTGCCATATGACAATGCCAATTCGTTTGTGCAAAATTTGGCAAAACACCGCGGAGCTATGGCCAGCTGGACGGCCTGGGTCGCCCCCAAAACCATCCGGACAATCGATGCGGCCAAGCAGTGGCAATGGACAGAAACAGCCCTGCGGGAAATTAACCGCATACCACCTAAAATGCTGATCAAGGCAGGCTCGACCCTGCTGGTGCCTCGGCAATCACAAAGCCCTGACCGCGTTGCTGAGCACATCGTAGACAACGCTTTGATTGCACTGGCCCCAGAACCTCCACCGTTGCGTCGTCTGGTGGTTCGCACTCAAGCCAAAGATACCCTGACCGGGATTGCCCATCGATACCAAGTTCAGGCCGAACAAATTATCGAATGGAACAAAATACCCCCCAAGAAGCCCCTTAAGGCTCAGCAAACATTGGTGATTTACGTACCTCACTCTTTTAAACTGCCTCAAACCACAGCCCGCTCTCCATCAAACCAGCGTCAGCGCGTTCGAGTAGCTGATTCACAAAAATCGGCGTCATCCAAACCCATACAAATGGCCTCAAGCGGGACCTCCAAGCACCATCCGAATGGTGCCAATAAATTTGGCGTCGCCAGCAACCGCTAACATCAAAAACACCGCCATCCCCGCGAGAAAATACAGGGGTTATTGAGGCAGTGCACCCAGCTGCCGAATATCAAAATCAAAACAATTTCAACCAGGTCACAAAGGTAGCCATGGCACAGTATGTATTCACGATGAATCGCGTGGGCAAGATCGTTCCACCCAAGCGGCAAATTCTCAAGAACATTTCGCTCAGCTTTTTCCCAGGCGCCAAAATTGGCGTACTCGGGTTGAATGGTTCGGGCAAATCGACCCTGCTGAAAATTATGGCCGGGCTCGACAAAGACATTGAAGGCGAAGCCATTCCAATGCCCGGCCTGAAAATAGGTTATCTTCCACAGGAGCCAGAGCTTGATGCAGAGCAAACTGTTCGCCAGGCCGTCGAGGAAGGCATCGGCGGTGTTTTGGCTGCCAAAGCGCGCCTGGAAGCGGTCTATGCCGAGTATGCTGACCCCGATGCAGACTTCGACAAACTCGCTGCTGAACAAGCCGAGCTCGAAGCCATTATTGCTACCGCAGGCTCTGAAAATACTGATTTGCAACTCGAACTGGCTGCAGATGCCCTGCGCCTGCCTCCATGGGAGGCCGTGATCGGCCGGCTGTCGGGCGGTGAAAAGCGTCGTGTGGCTCTTTGCCGTTTGCTCTTGTCCAAACCCGATATGCTGTTACTCGATGAACCCACCAACCACCTGGATGCCGAGTCGGTAGATTGGCTGGAGCAATTCCTGAGTCGCTTCTCAGGTACGGTGGTTGCCATTACCCATGATCGCTACTTTCTCGATAATGCCGCCGAATGGATTCTCGAACTCGACCGTGGCTCTGGCATTCCCTGGAAGGGCAATTACAGTACCTGGCTTGAGCAAAAAGAAGCCCGCCTTGAGCAGGAACAAAAAAGTGAAGATGCTCGCACCAAGGCGATGAAAAAAGAACTTGAATGGGTGCGGCAGAACCCCAAAGGCCGCCAGGCCAAAAGCAAAGCACGATTGGCACGATTCGAGGAATTGAGCGACGCAGAATATCAAAAGCGCAACGAAACCAATGAAATTTTCATTCCTGTGGCTGATCGTTTAGGCCATGAAGTGATTGAATTTGAAGGTGTGACCAAAAGCTTTGGCAACCGCGTCTTGATCGACAACCTAAGCTTCAAAATTCCTGCCGGTGCCATTGTGGGCATCATTGGCCCCAACGGAGCGGGTAAATCAACTTTGTTTCGCATGATCGCTGGCCAAGAAGTGCCTGATTCTGGTAGCGTCAAAACCGGCCCTACCGTCAAGATGGCGTTTGTGGATCAAAGCCGTGACTCTCTTGAGAGCGGCAAAACCGTTTGGGAGGATGTTTCCGGCGGCCTGGACAACATCATTGTGGGCAAGTTTGTGATGCCCAGTCGCGCTTACCTCGGTCGCTTCAATTTTAAAGGCAATGACCAGCAAAAGCTGGTGGGCAATCTTTCGGGGGGTGAGCGTGGGCGGCTGCATTTGGCCAAAACACTCGCCAAGGGCGGCAATGTGCTGATGCTTGATGAACCTTCGAATGATCTTGATGTGGAAACCTTGCGCGCTCTCGAAGATGCCCTGCTTGAGTTTGCAGGCACTATCATGGTCATCAGCCATGACCGCTGGTTCCTTGATCGCATTGCCACCCATATTTTGGCGGCGGAGGGCGATTCAAAATGGGTCTTCTTTGATGGCAATTATCAAGAATATGAAGCTGATAAGCGTAAACGACTGGGTGAAGAGGGTGCCCGCCCAAAAAGAGTGCGTTTTAAGGCACTGAAATAAAGGTTTTTGCATGACCCACCTCCAAGTTTATACCGTATGCCTTTTTATAAGCTTGCTGGCGGGCTGCGCAACCCCCCCTCCCCTTGCTGCTGAATCATCCAAACCAGCTGCCGCACATGCTGCAGCCACAGCGCCCCTCCCTGAGGCGGTCTCAGGGCTTTCAGCACCTGCTGGCGCTGAAAGCCGGCCTGAGTTTGCTGGCCTCAAACCCTTCTCTGAGGTCATCAAGGGGGCCACGCGCAAGGAGGGATTTTTACCGGTTTGGCAACGAGCCGATCGTTTCTGGCTTGAAATTCCCGAGGCTCAATGGCAATCAAGGGCCGCTCCATTCTTGCTCTCTACAGCGGTCAGCGGTACGGTGGGGGAACGCGGCCTTTATGCCAGCTTCATGGGGCCCGACTGGCTGGTGAGTTTTCGCAAACTGGCCGGGGCACACATTCAGTTGATTGCCCTGAATGCGCGCTACACGGCCAGTCATTTGCCTTTGAAATTCGCAGTTCAAGAGGGTTTCAGCCACAGCTTGTTGGCTTCAGTTCCGATGGCAAGCCTGCCTCACCCCGAGCGCAAGTCGGTCTTGATCGACGCCTCTTTTGTATTGTCAGACCTGATGGGCTACTCGACCTCCCTGGAGCGCGCTTATCGGCTCAACTATGGCCTTGATCGAGGCAATTCATTCATTGATCAAGTTTGGCTCACTTCTGAGCAAACTTCTTTTGAAGTGAAGCTGCATTTTGCGGTACCACGCCTGCCTGCAGTTCCGCCCCACGGATCAGGCGCCATGGCATCACCACCGGTGGTTTTTCCCGCGGCCCCTGACCCACGCAGTTTATTGGTGGGCATGGTTGTTAACCTGAGCAAGGCACCCGAGGAGCTCATGCGCCCTCGCCGCGCCGATGCTCGTCTTGGCCATTTTACCGATGAGGTCATTGACCTGAGCGATGATCGGACACTCAAGCCACGCCAAGGCTTTATCAACCGCTGGCGCCTGGAGAAACAAGACTCCGATGCCCCCTTATCACCACCCAAACAGCCCATTGTGTATTGGCTCGATAAAAACATCCCCGAGCGTTATCGTGCGTCGGTCGCTGCGGGGGTGCTCGAATGGAACCAGGCATTTGAGAAAATTGGTTTCAAGGATGCCATTGTTGTGAAACAGCAGCCTGATAATGCCGAATGGAGCACTCTGGATGCTCGACATGCCTCGATTCGCTGGTATGTGGCGGCTGATGCCAATATAGCTGTCGGGCCTCATCATTCAGACCCCCGAACAGGCGAAATTCTCGACGCTGATATTGCCATGAGCGATGTTTTTGGGCTCGCAGCCAGACGCTCAATGGTTGAAGATAGCGGGTTTGCCCCGCGTATACCGATGGCCCTTGAACTTGATCGTATGGCCTGTCAATATGCCCATCATGCCTCGACCGAATTGGCCTTTGCACTGGACCTGCTGGAAGCCCGAAGTGATCTTGAACCGGACAGCCCACAAGTAGAAGCTTATGCCCAGGCCGTGGTCAAGGACACCATCACCCATGAAGTTGGACACACCCTTGGTTTGAGACACAATTTTAAGGGTTCAACGGCCTACACCCCCGAACAATTGCGTGACCCTGCCTTCACAGAAAAAAATGGCATTTCAGCCTCCGTGATGGACTACAACCCCATCAACTTGGCTCTCGAGGGCGAGCGCCCTTCGGTACTGATCAATCAGGGCATCGGGCCTTATGATCATTGGGCCATTGAATACGCCTATCGCCCCCTCGACCCTCTCATTGAAGCCCAGGAACTTGAAAAAATAGCCTCCCGGAGCCACCTGCCCGGCTTGGCTTATGCCGATGATGCCGACGCAGGTTGGGGGGCTTCCGGTGGGCTTGACCCCTTTGCCAACCGCTTTGATTTAGGCACTGACCCCTTGGCATTTTGGCAACGCCGTACACAATTGGCTCGCGAGTTATGGCGCCGGGTTCAAGAGCGGGGCGTGCGTCTTGGTGACGACCTGGCGCGTCAGCGCCGGGTTTTGCTGCGGGGCTTTGCACGCCTGGGGCCGGCTCCTGACATGATGGCCAAATATGTCGGTGGTATTCAAGTCACACGCACCACGGCTGGGGCTTCTGGACAAGCTTCAGCATATGTACCCCTCTCCGGGCGGCAGCAACGTGAAGCGCTGACCATGCTGACGCAAAATTTTTTTCAGACCGACAGTTTCCAGTTCAAACCAGACTTTTTGGCCCGGGCAAGCACCGACTTTGAAGATGCTGATCGCAGTGGACCGGTGAGCATTCCTACCGCGGTACTGCAACTACAAACCGCAGCCCTCGACCGATTATTCAGCCCGGGTGTAGCGGCGCGACTGCTTGAAGCCCCCCTTTACACGCCCGCCCGGGAGCGATCTCAGATGGTTTCGCTGAACGAGGTGTACCAGACCTTGCAACATGCGATCTGGAGTGAAGTCACAAGCGCTGGAGCCGCCACAGACATCCCCCCAATGCGCAGAAACCTTCAACGAGAGCATCTTCGCCGCGTACTCTTACGTTTGACGAAACCTCGTGGAGACATGCCCGCAGATGCCTTGAGCCTGCTGCGTATGCACGCCAAAGTATTACAAACCCAATTGAAGGCTACCATAAACCGGCCCTCGTTATCCATAGAAGCCAAAGCCCACCTGCTGGATTGTCATGCTGAATTGACCGAGGCCCTCCGGGCTTCGGTTCAGCGCGTTCTTTGATGAATTGCTCAATGGCTCTCCAGAATCCCTGTCTTGTCAATATGTCCATTCATCAAACACTGACTGAACGTTTTAAAACCGTGCTCGTGCGCCTCAGTGGCCTGGATTCTGCCGACCCCATCGTTCAGGTCGCCAGCCGCCCTGACTTTGGTGATTATCAAATCAATGGAATCATGGCGCTGGCCAAGTCACTCAAACGTCCTCCACGCGAACTTGCCCAAGAAGTGGTTCAGCACATTGACGGCCAAGGTCTCATTGGCACCATGGAGGTGGCCGGCCCCGGTTTTATCAACGTCACGCTGGCCCCTGACTTTATTTGCTCCAAGCTCCAGCATGCCAGCGACAGCGATCAATTGGGCATCACCTTGGGGCCATCTCAACGTGTGGTGGTTGATTATTCTTCTGTCAATTTGGCCAAAGAAATGCATGTGGGGCACCTTCGCTCTACCATCATCGGAGATGCCATGGCCCGAGTGCATGAATTCCTCGGCAATATCGTCATCCGTCAAAACCATGTGGGCGACTGGGGAACTCAGTTTGGCATGCTGGTGGCTTTCCTTGTTGAAAGCCGCAAAGGCTCGGTCACCGAGGCTGATTTATCTGACCTTGAATCGTTTTACCGCCAAGCCAAGGCCCGCTTTGATGATCCGATATTTGCCGATGTGGCGCGGCAATATGTAGTTCGCCTGCAAGCCGGCGACCCCGAGGTACTGGCCCTCTGGCGGCACTTTGTAGAAGTATCGATATCTCATTGCGATAAAGTTTATGAACAACTTGGCGTGCAGCTCACACGCGACGATGTCCGCGGAGAAAGCGCCTACAACGATGAATTAACCTCTCTTGTCCAAGGCCTCCTCGACGCCGGCATCGCCCACACCAGCGAAGGCGCCACGGTTGTTACCGTTGAAGCATTCAAAGGCCGCGAGGGTGAAGCCTCGGCCTTTATGGTGCGCAAAAAAGATGGCGGCTTCATGTATGGCACCACCGATTTGGCCGCCGTCCGCTACCGGGCTCAAGTTCTCAAAGCCGATCGCTGCTTGTACGTTGTAGACTCTCGCCAAGCTTTGCACTTTCAACAGCTTTTTGCCGTGGCACGCCGGGCCGGCTTTGTTCTGCCCAATGTGACGCTACAACACGTGGCTTTCGGCATGGTGCTGGGCAAAGATGGCAAACCATTCAAAACCCGGGCAGGAGAATCCATCAAACTCACAGACTTGCTCCGCGAAGCGGTTGAGCGCGCGCATCAGTTGGTGATGCAAAAAAACCCTGAGATGCCCCCCCAGCAACAGCATGCAATCGCCCAAGCCGTGGGCATCGGTGCAGTCAAATACGCTGATCTGTCGAAAAACCGCTCAAGCGATTATGTTTTTGACTGGGACAGCATGCTCAGCTTCGAAGGCAATACCGCCCCCTATTTGCAATATGCGTGTGTTCGCCCCTCTCGCATCGCCCAGCGGGCCCGCACCTGGGACAACGCCATTCCTTTCAGTATCACCGGCCCTGCTGAACGTGCGCTGGCACTGCTTTTACTGCGTTTTGAAGACACATTGATCATGGTCGCCCGCGACAGCACCCCGCATGTGCTGTGCAGCTATCTCTACGAACTCGCTTCGGCCTACTCTCGGTTTTATGAACACTGCCCCATCATTCAGGAAGATCATCTGGATGTCGGGCGCCTCAAGCTTTCCAACTTGGCAGGCCGCACCCTTTCGGTCGGGCTGGATCTGCTGGGCATTGAAGCCCTGCATGAAATGTAAACCACTCTTCTGATTTTCCCTGCCTGCGAGATGAGATGCGTTTGTCATTTTTTGGATTTTGATGACAGCCCCTAGGCTAAATCGACATTCAGGTTGGTTGCCAGATGAGGAAAGAGGCGATACAGAGGAATGCTCGGAAGTTTGAGTCTTTGCGGTCGTAGCGTGTGGCGAGGCGGCGCCACTGTTTGAGTTGCGCAAAGCATCGCTCGATGTCATTGCGGGCATGACAGGTTTTGGAGTCAAAGGCTCGGCTTTGTTGGCAACTGCGTGGCGGGATCACCGCCTCAGCGCCCATGGCTTCAATATGAGCCACCAAGGCTCAACTGTCGTAACCCTTGTCGGCCAGCACATGGGCGGGCTCAAAACCCTCCAACAAAGCCTCGGTCTGTGTGATGTCGTTGGACTGACCAGGTGTCAAGATTAAACGCAGCGGTCGTCCCCGAGGATCACTGGCCGTATGAATCTTTGTGCTTAATCCTCCTCGGCTACGCCCCATAGCCGAGTTTTTTACCCCCGCTCCCAGTCACCGCCTGTTGGTGGGCTCGAACTGCCATAGCACTGCGGCAGGTCAATCCACCGAGCGCCAGAGCGCAGAACCCATAGCACTGCGTTGACGAACGTGCGGTTGTCCGCGCCTGTGCGCTCTGGGTCGCCTGCTTTGCCTGGCAGATCTTTCTCCAATCGCTACCACTGCGCTTGCGTCAATTCGTATCGCTTGGGGTTGTTCATCCTGGACGGCTCTCCACAAATCCCGTAGTATCTACTGAATGTCGATTCAGCTAGGGCCTGCCATTATTTGAGCTACCACCTTGTCATTCCGCGCATCAGTCGCAGAAGCCAGTCGATTGCCAAGGCGCTGTCCCTTATCATGAGCAAATGTTGACGCACCCCCAATTTGATCCTGTGGCCCTTCACCTGGGGCCTTTGTCCGTTCATTGGTATGGCTTGACCTACCTGCTGGCATTCAGCCTCTTCTTTATCTTGGGACGATGGCGTGTGAAGCAACCTCAGTTCGCTCAATGCGGCTGGACAGACCGCCATATCGAAGACCTTCTGTTTTACGGGGTTCTTGGGGTCATCCTTGGGGGGCGGCTGGGCTTTATACTTTTTTACCAGCCCAGCCACTATCTGTCGAACCCCCTGGACATTTTATCTGTCTGGAAGGGGGGCATGTCTTTTCATGGCGGCCTTTTAGGGGTCATTGTGGCCATGGCCCTTTTTGCCAGACGGCATCGTCGGCCCTTGTGGGAAGTGACTGATTTGATCGCCCCTTGCGTGCCTACAGGCCTGGCCGCCGGGCGGCTGGGTAATTTCATCAACGGCGAATTGTGGGGGCGTCTGGCCGACCCTGATCTGCCTTGGGCTATGGTGTTTCCGCAATCACAAACCGATCTGCCCCGGCACCCTTCACAGATTTATCAATTGGGCTTGGAGGGCCTGACCCTGTTTGTATTATTGTGGCTCTATGCACGTAAACCTCGAGGCTTGGGCCAGGTGTCGGGTATGTTCCTGATGGGCTATGGGGTGTTCCGCTTTATTGCCGAATATTTTCGCGAGCCAGACCAGGCTCTTGGTATTCTGTGGCTGGGCCTGAGTATGGGGCAATGGTTGTCTGCGCCCATGGTACTGTCAGGTATGGCACTTTGGTGGGCAGGTCGCAAAGCATCATGAGGCAAGTTTTTTTAGACACAGAAACCACAGGCTTGAACCCCCTGACGGGAGACCGCATTGTGGAAGTTGCGTGCATTGAAATGGTTGGACGTCGCCTGACTGAACGGTATCTTCACCACTATGTGAACCCCGAGCGCCATAACAGCGAAGAGGCCGTTCGAATTCATGGCCTGACCGATGATTTTCTGGCCAATAAACCAATCTTTTCGGAAGTGGCCAGCGAATTGGCTGAATTTTTGGCTGATGCCGAACTGATCATCCACAACGCCACCTTTGATGTCGGCTTTTTAAACGAAGAATTCCGCCGCTGCGGTCTGGGCACGGTCGGGAGTATGGCGCGAAGCGTCACCGACAGCCTGATGATGGCCCGCGAAATGTTCCCCGGGAAAGCCAACTCCCTGGATGCCCTGTGCAAGCGCCTGGAAGTTGACAACAGCCACCGCAGCTTTCACGGCGCCTTGCTCGATGCCCAATTGCTTGCTGAGGTCTATGTGCGCATGACGCGCGGCCAGGAAACCCTCGCCATCGATACCGACGGGGAAAGCCCCACTGGGCCTTCCGAGACCGGGAGCATCAAAACAGGTTTTTTCCATTTGCCTATTTTGAAGGCGAGCCCCCAAGAAATAGAACGCCATGAATCGGTACTGACCGAACTGGATAAAGCCTCGGGCGGCAAAACCCTCTGGCGTCAAATGCCTGATTCGGTGGCATAATGGAGAGCTATTGAGGCTTCTCCTCTTGGGCGGTTAACTCAGTGGTAGAGTGCCACCTTCACACGGTGGAAGTCGCAGGTTCGAACCCTGCACCGCCCACCACCCCCCTTTTTTATCCTCTGTGCTCCCATTGATGACACGTCAAGGGTCTTCCAATAAGCCAAAAAAGTCTTCGGGAACCTCCGCAAAGCCCGATCAAAAGCCATCGGCCCCCAAAAATGCTGTGGCCTTGGGAACTTGACAAGCCTGATCGCATCAAAAAAGCCAAAGATACAAACGCTATCCAGCAAGGTATCCAATGATGGCAAGAAGTTTTGCAGAAGCTCCTTCAATCCTGCCTGTTTCACTCACCGAGAAGCCATGAAACCCAGCTTATTGATTCCTGCAGTCATGCTCTTGACCCTCAGCGCCACACCCACATGGGCAGCCCCAGTCAATTATCAGATTGACCCCAGCCATACCTATCCCAGCATTGAGGTAGATCACCTCGGAGGGGTCTCGATATGGCGTGGTAAATTCAACAAAACAAGCGGACAAATCCAACTGGATACCGAAGAAAAAACAGGAATGGTTGACATCGCGGTGGACATCAACAGCCTGGATTTTGGGCACGACACCATGAATTACCATGTTCTGAGTGCCAACATGCTGAACGCCGTGAAGTTTCCTGTGGCCCACTACACAGGCCAACTCGCCGGTTTTACGGAGGGCCGCCCCAGCACCGTTGAAGGGCAATTCACACTGCGTGGTATCACCCAACCCCTTACCCTGCAAATTCAGCAGTTCAAGTGCATCCAGCACCCCATGCTCAAACGTGAAGTATGCGGCGCCGACGCCATCGGCAATTTCAATCGCGCTGATTTCGGCATTGACTATGGCAAAGGCATGGGTTTCAACATGAACGTGCTGCTGCGCATTCAGGTTGAGGCCCTGAAGGCAGATTAAGCCCGAAATAACTCCCTCCCCTCCCCTCATGAAGGTACTTGTTGTCGGCGGTGCAGGCTACATTGGCTCGCATATGGTGAAACTCTTGGGCCGCTCGGGTTGCTGCGTGACTACCCTGGATGACCTTTCCTCAGGGCATCAAGACGCTGTGCTGTATGGTGATTTTGTTCTGGGAAGTTGTGGCCAGCGCGAGCTGTTGGACACCGTGCTGGCTAGTGGCTTTGATGCCGTCATGCACTTTGCGTCGTTCATTCAGGTGGCTGAATCGGTGGCCCGGCCTGACAAGTACTATCAGAATAATGTTGTCAATACACTCACGCTGTTGGATGCCATGCGTGCCCATGGGGTCAGGCGGTTCATTTTTTCATCCACGGCCGCCCTGTTTGGCGAGCCCCGCTACACTCCCATCGACGAAAATCATCCACAGCAGCCCATCAACCCTTATGGCCGCACCAAACTGATGGTTGAGCAGTTGCTGGCTGACTACGACAAAGCGTTTGACATAAAATCAGTTTGCCTGCGCTACTTCAATGCAGCCGGGGCTGACCCCGAGGGGCAGTTGAGTGAGCGGCATGAGCCTGAAACACATTTGATCCCGCTGGTGTTACAGGCGGCTTCGGGCCGGCGAGCCCACATCTCGGTGTTCGGACGTGATTACGACACCCCCGACGGCACCTGCATTCGAGACTATATTCATATTCAAGACCTCTGCTCAGCTCACTGGCTGGCCTTGCAGTCTTTGATGAACGGGGCAGGAAGCCAAGCTTACAACCTCGGTAATGGCCATGGTTTTTCGGTTCAAGAAGTCATCGATACCGCACGCCAGGTCACGGGCCGCAGCATCACGGTCATTGACGGCCCCCGCCGTGAAGGTGACCCTGCCCGCTTAGTTGCCGATTCAAGGCACGCCCAATCTGTACTCCGCTGGCAACCACAGTATGTCGACTTGGCAACGATCATTGAACACGCTTGGCTATTAACTGCTCATAGAAAACTGACCTTGCCCCTCAAAACCGTAGACGTTAGCCCCCCTCAAAATCCAAGTAAGAAGCGAATGGATGATGGATAAGCAAATACGGTCGCAATACACGCTGGAGTACAAGCTCGAGGCGGTGAGGCAGGTGAAGGCGGGGCAGTCGATTGCGGTGACGGCGCGGGTGTTAGGCATTGCCAAGACCACGCTGAGGGCGTGGGTGAGTGCGCACGACAAGGGTAAGTTGGAGGGTGCTGGGGATCAGCCCACGGTGATCACGCCCGAGCAAATGGAGTTGGCTCGGATGCGAGCGCAAATCTCGCGGCTGAAGATGGAGCTTGAAATCGCAAAAAAAGCTGCGGCGTACTTTGCTCAGGATGTTTTGCAAAGTACGCCTGGATCAAGCAAATGAAGAAGGCCTATCCGGTGACCTGCCCCCTTCCGGCGTACCAATCAAAAGGAAGGAAGTCCAAATTGAAGGTTAATCGATTTCTTTGTTTGTGACAGACCGAGCAGCATCGCCAGCGCGCTGGCGATGCTGCTCGGCAAATTGCGCCGGGGGTATGCGTCCCAGGCTGCTGTGGGGCCTGACCTGGTTGTAGTCCTGGCGCCAAACCGCGGCAGCCCTTCGTGCTTCGT
>JBKDQE010000041.1:0-14485 GCA_046342195.1 Burkholderiales bacterium | reverse complement strand
TTCTTGAGGGTGAAGATCTGTTCGCTGAAAGTGTCGGCGCCGCGCATGGGATAATGTCGCTTCAGGTCGTTGATGGGCTACCGTGATAACGCATCACGCCACCAAGGCGTGGATAGGGAGGCTAGGTATTTCAGCAGCCTGCTAGGAAGCATTGATGAATGCCTTTATATTTTTTCTGACGAGTAGCACGGAGGTCTTGGTTTTTTCGGGGCTCATCCTCATCGCTGCGCTCTGTGCTTTTCTGTTCTGGTATCGGCCAGCCGTACGTGATGTCGTCGGCGGATTAATGGGCATCAGCGCGGCTTTGTCGCAGGAGCCAAAAGCGTGGCCGATATCGGTCGAGCGTGTCCGCGCTGTGCTCAGAACTCATCCCAATCTGGCATCTACCTGGCTAGAAACTGAAGATCGGATCGTTGAGCTCTCACTAAAGGGTGAACTCAAGGCGGTGATGTTTGGTCGTCCTAAAGATTTGTGGAACCCTGGAGCCTTGTTGAGCCGTCGATTCAACTTCGGTTTGGCTGAGGCCTTGCCGAATATTTTGGTGGGGATTGGTCTTTTTTTCACCTTTGTGTTTTTATCTTGGGCTTTGGTAGATACCACAGCCACGCTCACGCAGGTGAACTCCACAGCCAGGCAAACCGAGCAGGCGATCAGTGAACTGCTCAAAGTCGCTGGGGGCAAATTCCTGACATCCTTGGCAGGACTTTTTGCATCCATCGCCTGGACTTACAAGTCCAAGTTGGCTTTGAATGACCTTTCAAAGGCTTGTGACTCTTTGATCGATATCCTCGTTAAGGTGGTGCCTAGCGGTGGCGCGGAGATGCTGCTGCGAGCGCAATTGGAAATTGCGAACGACGGCCTGGGGATGACCGAAGAGATTTTGACCGAGGCCCGCGAGCAAACGGGTGCGTTCAAGCGATTCGAAACTGACCTGGCTGTCACGTTGGCCGTCGCCATTAATAGGGCATTCTCGCCCCAGATGGAGTCCATGACGGCTAAGTTGGTGGCGGCGATTGATGGACTCAGCAACAAGCTGGGCACCATGAATCAGGAGGCTATCCAGAAAATGCTGGAGGATTTTGGGAGGATCCTTAACAAAACCACTGCTTTGGAAATGGCTCAACTTCGTCAAGCTCTGGCTGAACTGGCAGCAAAACTCGATCGTGCAGGTGTCACCTTTCATGAGATTACAAAAAATCTGGCCACTGGGGGGGCGACCCTCGAAACTGCAGCGGGCGCACTGAATCTCGCTATGAACAACCTGGAAGCGACCATGCTTGAGGCGTCGAATACTGGGAAAAGAGGCGCCGATTTCGTGAACGAAGCGTTGGACAAAACGACGCTGACTATCCAGAGCCTTGGTTCAATTTCCGGCGGTTTGGTAAACGCAGCTTCTTCGCTGCAATCGGTCGGCGGAAAGATGAGCGAAATCGTCGACAACGTCGAAGAACTCTCACGTGAACAGCGGAGCGTTGTGGCTGCTGTTCGGGAGGTAGCCCCCAAAGCGCAGGCGGCTGTTGAGCGGGTTGCCGGAATCCTCGAAGTGGCCGGCAAGCAAACCAAGGAGTCCATTGAGGCAACGGCAGCCACCCTTGGTAAGACTGTTGCATCCATGACTGAAGGCGTCACCAGCTACACAAATCAGGTGGCGGACCTTCACCGCAAGATGGACGGACATTTGGCCAAAGCTGTGAGCAGCTTTGACAAAGGGGTCAATGAACTTGCAGAGTCGGTTGAGGAACTTGCCGACATCATGCAGAAGTCCAAGAGGGCATAGCGATGTGGGGGCTTCAGTCGAGTCAGACACCGTCCTTTGCGGCGGAACCTGAGCACAGTTATCTTGCCTCGGCAGCGGACCTGATGATTGGATTGCTGTTCGTCTTCATCATCATGGTGGCATTTTTGGCCTTGCAGAAGAAGGCTGAGCAAGAAGCCCGCGCTGGTGACAGGGATCCTCGTGGTGCAGTGACGGTTGCCATTGGCGAAGAAATTCGAAAGAGCTTGCCGACCGTGAAAGTTGACCCTGCCAGCGGTGTCATCACCCTGCCGGAGGAACTGCTTTTTGATATTGGCAGTTCAGTTTTGAAGCAGTCAGCCGCCCAAAAGTTGGGTGAGACATCGAAAAAATTAGGCGATGTTTTGAAGTGTTTTGTGGCCAATCAGCTGGCCGAACTGTCTTGCCAGCAAAACCCCTATGGGCACGAGATAGAGACCATATTCATTGAAGGCCACACTGACAGTCGCCCCATGAATCGTGAGGGTGGCAACATCAAGCTCTCCTTGGATCGTGCCATTTCAATCAATTCGGTTCTGGTGCAGGGCACGCCTTTAGCCGAGTTCAAAAACAAAAGCGATCACCCGATTTTTTCTTATAGCGCTTATGCAGCGAGCCGGCCGTTGGTCAAGTCTGACCCAGCAGACGGCAGAAATCGCCGCGTCGATCTCCGGATCGTCCTGACGTATCGCCCACCAGATGTTGAATCGCTAATCGGTGGCTCCAACGATTCGGTGAAGAACTGATCATGTTCTCACCTTTGCCCCCCGCGATGTCCAAGCTGGAAGCGGCAGTCACACTGCTCGACGACCCTGGCCTGAGGCCGCCGTCGCCCTCCGACATGCTGGACATTGGCGAGCGTTTGAGAGGGGTCTACGCGAGGGCGCGTGCAGGCGGCTATGTCGATCTGAGGCGTAGCGAACTGCGTAAGCTGCCATTCGCGTACTGGGTGAGCCCCGGCCCAGTCTTGACGCAAATCGATCCGGATTTGGTGCGCCAATACTGGGAAGTCCATCTGCCACAAGCTTTGCGAACCAGTCCGCGGCTTGCCAAGCGGTGGCTCGCTCCGCTCTTTTTCACCTATTGCGAAAAGTTCTTGCAGCGGAGCACTGAATTCCAGGCTTTTGCAACCCGGTTGGCTGGGGCGATTCAATCTGCTGAGGGGCTATTTGCAGAGAGATTACGGCAACTTCAGTCCTTATTTCGCTTCTTCAGCCCCCTAGAAGCCCCGGGGCGGTTGGCCAATTTGCTCTTTCTCGATCGAAGCAAGAGTTTTGATGGGCTGATCCAGGAACTTCAATTGTGGCCAGGGTTTTTGCCGTCTTATTTTGGCTTTGCAGTTTTCAGGGCGGGGCTGGGTCTGCCGGGAGAAAAGTTGCGTGATGATCAAACAGTGCAGCGTCTGATCGACTGGGCAAAGCGTGGTGATGTCCATGTCGCAAAGACCGAGTCGCGAGTCTTGTTCGCGGATGCGCTGTTGGGCTCTTGGGTCGGGCGCAAGCCTGCTGATTCATTGAAAAACATCCTGATTGATTTTTTCATCAGGCCAGATGGCTATGGGGATCCCCGATTTCCTGCGCATCTGCATTACCAGTGGGATGGCGTTTCTTCAGAAGCCAAGGGCGTGATACTGAACTGGCTGACCGGTGACACCCTCCGCGGGTTCATAGAGCTGCTACGGCGGACCGCCGATGAAATTTGGCAGCACCGCCAAAAATTCTGGATGGCGTATTACGAAAGAGGTTACATCGACGAGGCTTGGATGGCCCTGGGCGACGACGCATGGCGCGCCGCAAAGAGCTTGAAGATGGATGAAAAGAGGATGGGCTGTGCGCGACTTGAAGGCGGCGCGTCAAACAACCAGTCGGTGCTGTTGCTAAAGATTGGCGGGCTGGTCTTCACCGAGTGGAGTCATAACGGAAGCCTGAGAGCCTATCGCGAAGGCGGTTCACAGGCTCCGCGGCTGTATCAGCAGACCTATCACGGGGCGGACTTGCGAATCGCCACCTCCATGGATTTTCATGAGGGTCTCAATATGCGGCCGGAGTTGACTCACGCGCACTCAGACAAGGGCAGCTGGCAGCGCAAGGCCCGAGACTTTATCCGTCACCACACCAGCGCCTATGTGAGCGATCGGGAGATTTTGTGAAACTAAACATGACGCCCCACGCTGCCACCTGGCATCTGGACACCACGGTTTCGAGCTGGGTGGGGACATTGCCTATCCAGGCGGCAACAGCCTTAAACGAATTTCTGACAGATCACCCAGCCTTGCTCAGTCAGAGCGTTGTCACGGTGCCTGCTGGCAATGTGGCCTCTTGGTCCGAAACGGCGGCCGTGCAGTTGGGGCTGCCCGCTAATTGCCCATTAGCCTTTGATATTCGGTTGACGGGGGCGATGGGCAAGCCTGGTGCGCAGATTCATGTGCGCTGGCTGCAGCCTGGCAAGACCATCACCGCACGCGACGTGCACACCAATGGTCTGTGCTTGAACCACCAGGGAAAGAGTTACAGGATCAATTCGCCCATCTACGAGGTTCTGGACTTGGTAGAGCGATTTAACCGGACGCAGGACGCCTCCATTGAAGAGCAGTTCCGCCTTTGGGCGAGCATTCGAGAAGCTTTGGGCGAGTCGAGATCTGACCAGCTCACGGACAGCTTTCTACGGTCATTCCGGGTCATTACAGCGTCTGCCCTTACTTTCTCAATTCGCACCGATGCGCGGGGTGATGTCCAGCTCGATCCAGTCCTGCTGACCGAAGGGCGAGAGGCCATGGGTGGTAGCGCGCAGGTGAGGGCGTTGTCCGAGGCCGATGAGGAAATCTTTCCGCAACGGCTCGATCAATTGCGAGAGGGTGTACCTGCCTTCCCCCTCAGGCAGGGAACCTATGTGATCGCGGACGAGCCCCTTCAGCGTGCATTGGCAGCTGTTCGAAAGCTTAGACAGGCGCCTGCCGAACACCGCAAGCGTGCGGCCATGTACCCGGAGGCCGTTATTCGCGAGATGATGGGGGCGGAAGAGTCTGAGCCAACCGTCTTTGTTGAAACTGAAAAGTTTGCTGAGCGCGTTCGGGATGTCGGGGAATGGATTGCTCCAGTATTACCCTGGATCAAGATATCGGCCCAAAAATGGGATGCGCCGCAGTCTGGAGGGCTCCGCATCGGGGGGGTAGATTTACCCTTGGACGAGCCTACAGTGGCGCGGGCGGTGCAGGATATTCAGGCCGCTCTAGCTGATGGCAAGTTGACCATTACGATCGCCGGCCAAGACATCGCCGCGACAGCTGCGAATGCCAGTGCCTTAGGGCAGCTGCACGCGGCAATGACACGACCGCCAAGGGGCCCGAGCCTCGATGGCCCAGAAGATCCCGCTGTCAAAAACGTCCTGATCATCGAGACGAACTTTGATGAAACTTCATTCACCCGGACAAGCCTCGGCCGGCGGGCAGGTCGAGCACTTTTGCCCCATGGCCTCAAAACCACGCCTAAAAAGCATCAGGAACTTGGATTGACCTGGCTGCAAAGGCATTGGATGGAAGGCAGTCGCGGCGCCATGCTTTGCGACGACATGGGGCTAGGCAAAACCTTTCAGGCCCTTGCCTTCTGCTTGTGGCTACGCGAGCAGATGGATGAGGGCGTGTTGCCGAAAAAACCTCTTCTGGTAATTGCGCCAGTGGGTCTGTTGCGTAACTGGGAGGCGGAAATCGAGGAACACCTTTTCGCACCTGGCTTGGGCGATCTCGTCCGGGCCTATGGCGATCACCTCAAGGCCATGAGGCGCGGTCGACATGTCGATGGCACAGCCGGCCTCGATACCTCGCGGTTGTCGTCCGCCGATGTTGTGCTTGCGAATTACGAAGCCGTTTCCGACTACCAGCTCAGTTTTGGTGCCGTGCCTTTTGCTGCAGTGGTTCTCGATGAGGCCCAAAAAATCAAGTCTCCCAAGGCGTGCATGACTCACGCAGTCAAGGCGCTGAACACTGATTTCATGCTGGCCATGACGGGCACACCCGTTGAAAACCGCCTGGCCGATCTCTGGTGTATCGCCGATGCTGTGCAGCCCGGTGCTTTGTCAGACCTTAAGGAATTCAGCGCCAAGTATGAGGTTGAAGGCGCCAATGTTCAGGCCCTCCGTGACCAAGTTTGGCAAGAAGAGGCTTTCGAAGAGAAGCCGAAATTGTTGCTGCGTAGATTGAAGTCTGAAAAGCTCGATGGCTTGCCGGAAAAGCATGAACACCTCATCAAAATCCCCATGCCGGCGCGCCAGTTGGAGGCCTACGAGCGCGCTTTGGCCATGAAGAAAATCTCAGGCCCAGAGGGCACGTTGGGCATGATTCATGCCTTGCGGCGAGTGTCTTTGCATCCTTCGTTGATGGAGGGTGGCGTTCAGGCATCCGAATTAAAGGTGGAGGATTCCGCCCGTTTCCAGGCCATGATGAGTATCCTGGACAAGGTCTCCACCAGCGGTGAAAAGGTACTTGTCTTTTTGGAGTCGATCGATCTCCAGGATGCTGATCAGTTGCCGCTGTTGCTGCAAAGGCGTTATGGCCTCGCGAAATCCCCCATGGTCATCAATGGCCAAGTTAGTACCGAGGCCAGGCAAGAGCGCGTCAATGCCTTTCAGAGAGACAGTGGCTTTGATGTCATGTTGTTGTCGCCCAAAGCGGGTGGAGTTGGCCTGACGCTGACGGCTGCCAACCACGTCATCCATCTGTCTCGCTGGTGGAACCCAGCGGTCGAGGACCAATGTTCAGACCGTGCCTACCGGATTGGCCAGACCAAGCCGGTTCATGTTTACTACCCGTTGGCGATCCTGCCCACGGCCGCAGAGCAGAGTTTTGATTGGCAATTGCAGTTGTTGATGGATCGGAAGCGTAAGCTCGCTTTGAATCTGCTGGCTGCTCCCGCGTTCACTAAAGATGACTATGACGGCTTGATGTCCGGTATGCAGAGGCCGGCAGCTGCAAATTGACGGAAGTTCGGGGCCGGCTGCACCGTAGGTTTGCAAGGCCGACCATATAAGAACACTTGCACTGCTTTAATTCATTTGTCATAATTGGCGGGTGGACAAACACTTCAATCTCGATCAGCTTTGCGCCTTGACCGATCTGCCCAAGCGGACGGTCCGGTACTACATGCAAATTGGCTTGGTTGATCGGCCTATCGGCGAAACCCGAGCGGCCTATTACGAGCAGCGTCATCTCGATCAACTGCTGCGCATCAAGCAACTCACCGATGCCGGTATTTCTCTTGAGCGCATTCGTGAGGTGCTGCAGGGCGGCGGCCTGCCGGTGCCCGCTCGGCAGCGAAGCCCCGGTTCGGTGGAAGTCCGAAGCCACCTGTTTGTTGCGCCTGGCATTGAGCTCCAGATCACCCCTGAAGAGGCTGGCCTCTCACCTGAGCAACTCAGGGCGTTGGTGCGAGAGGTGATGCTGGCCGCGCAGAGGGTGCTTGGCAACCAAGCTGGCGATGGGTGACCTAGTTTCGGGCGCGCCCAGCCCTTGTTGAACACGAATTCAGAACCCATCGCGGCATGGGATGGGGGCGGTGCGCCATTTTTTTCGACCTACTTTTCGATCTGCGCCACGGCCCGTGGCCGTGACCCTCCAGGAGGCAGTGCTTTGAAGAACCAATTCAGTCTTTCATCAGTGAGCGGCGAAGTGCTCGCCTTGAAATCAGTTCACCTCGCCGGTCGGGTGGATGAACTGTTGATGACCATGACGATGCACCAGCACTACCTCAATGACTCTGACGAGAATGTGGAGATCATCTACACCTTTCCTCTGCCATGGGACGCCGTTCTGATGGGCATGGCCGTTGAGTTGGCTGGCAAGCGCATGCAGGCCACCGTCACCGAGAAGCGCCAGGCGCTGGCTGACTATGAGCGTGCCGTGGAAGACGGCAATTCGGCCGTGATGGTCGAGAAGACAGCCGCTGGCCTCTACACCGCCAACCTGGGCAACATCAAGCGTGGCGAGACCATTTCGATTGAGATCGAATACTCGCAACTGCTGAAATACGAGCAAGGCCAGGTGCGGCTTTGCGTGCCTACGGTGGTGGCTGAAAAATACGGCGATGCCCATGCAGAAGGGCTGCTTGCCAGCCACGAAACCACCCAGAGCAACGCCCTGGTGGAATACGCGCTGACCGCAGAGGTTCATGTGTCTGGTGCCCTGGCCCGCTCAAACATCAGCTGTGCCAGCCATGCGGTCACGATGGCGGCCGCTGATGGTGGCATCGTTGTCAGCCTGCAAAGGGGTGCCTTTCTCGACCGAGACTTCATCTTGAATTTCAATGGTGCGCTGGGTGATTCGTTTGCCTTGTCGGCCACCGATGGGGATGCCACCTTCGTGCTCGCCAGCTTCTGCCCGAAACTGCCCTTCGAGCGCCAAGACCCTCTGCTGCTAAAGATCTTGCTGGACTGCTCGGGCTCCATGCGAGGTGATGGCATTCGGTCTGCGAGACAGGCGATTCACAGTCTGTTGCAGGGCCTGAATGAAACCGACCATCTCTCGTTCAGTCGTTTTGGCGACGAGCTGATTCACGATCTCAGTGAACTGCAACCCTGCCATCCCGGCATCATTGATTGGGTGTCACGTGCTGTCAGCACCGCCCAAGCCAACCTGGGTGGAACCGAATTGAGCCAGGCCTTGGCTGACACGGTGCGGTCCATCGAGGCCCCGGGCTCTGCCGAACGTGCGCCGAGTGTGTTGCTCATCACCGATGCAGCCGTGTGGGATTGCGCTTCGGCCATCGAGACCTGCCGCAATCTGGGGCAGCGAGTTTTCGCAATCGGCGTGGGTGCTTCGCCCGCCGAAAGCCTGCTCAGAGACCTGGCCGAGCAAACAGGCGGTGCCTGTGAGTTCGTCTCGCCGAATGAGTCGATGTCGGAGGCTGTCGACCGCATGATTCACCGCATGCGCAGGCCGCAACTCGACAAGGTTTCGGTCGATTGGGGCCAGGAGCCCCTGTGGCAAACGCCGCTTCCCAATCATTTCTTTGACCAGGAATCGGTGCATCTTTATGCGAGGCTCGCGCAGCCTTCGGTGGTCTCGCCAAAGCTCAGTTGGGCCGCGGCCGGCCAGTCCTATGAGGCCAGCCCGGAGCGCTTGACGCCAACAGGCGATCACAACCTCAGCCGCTTGGCCGCTGCCAAGCGCATGCCCGATCTGAACGAAGCCGATCAATTGGCGCTGGCCCTTCAATACCAACTGCTCAGCAGCCAAACGAATCTCATCTTGGTTCACGCCAGGGCAGAAGGGGAGAAGCTGCAGGGCTTGCCCGCCATTCGACAGGTCAAGCAAATGCAGGCAACGGGGCGGGAGGCCTCTGCTTTGTCGCTGGCTTCACCCCTGAGGCGCGGGGCCTCCGTGGCCGAGAGCAGTGACAGTGCATGCTTGCCCTCAGTCTGGCGAAACGGTCGAACTGCAGTGCGGGGGCGAGTCCGGGACATGGCGTTGGAAGACCTTGAGGTACCGATGGTCCTGATAGGGCACCCTGCGGGGTCTGCGGAACAGAGCTCGTCCTGCCTGACGGGCGTGACGGCATCGAACCGGGCGGTTCCCCCAAGGCCCGAAGCCATCCTTCGGTGTTTCGAGAACGCCGTCATGTCGGGCTGCGATGTTGCTGGCGCCCTGCTTGCTGTTCGTGAGCTGGTATCGGGCACCGTATTTGAGGAAGCCCTCGACTCCGTGGCGGAGCCAGCACTGATGTCGGGCCAAGTCTGGGCCTTGTTCATCAATGCCCTGGCTGACCACGCGAAAGCAAGCTTTGCTCTGGGGCGCCACAGCCAAAGAGTGCTGCGAGTGGCAGCTGCCGGGTGTGACCCGAAGGCTGCGGAGAGGATGGCGTTGATGGTCTCCACCCTCCTGGCGGTTGGAGCGGAGTCGACTCAGGATCTGCGTGCTCAGCAGGGCAGGGGCGGCCGTGCGTTGGCTGCCGCCAGGCCTGCCCTCAGGTTGATGGCAAGTGCGCTTTTATGGCTAATTCGCTTCATTACTCCCAGGCTCATCAGATGAGCCTGGGAGCTGTTCATCCATACAGACTTTCGCGGTACCGGGTGGCACCCACAGGGCTCACAGCTTGAGCTTCTCGTTGGGGATGATCGTCAGTTTCTAACTCTTCAGTCACTGACGATTTCTCGTCACCACAGAACAGTGCCACGCAAGCCGCAGGGCGACCCATGCCTTGCTCTCGATGACCTGGCGCTTCCGGGAGAAGGTTTGAATGAAGCGGTTTCAGCACTGCGGGGTTCACGTCCCCCCGCATTGATCGAAAGAAAACGGACGGTGATTTATGAAGACTTAATGGGAGTGAATGGAGATGAAGAAGAAACTTGTGGTTGCCGCGATCGCTGCGTGCGCATCCTTCGCTGTGTGGGCCAACTGCACTACGAACACGATTTGGTACAACGGGCGCGCCGTGACCTGCACAACCTGCTGCACTGGCAGCTACTGCAACACCAATTGCTACTGAGCATGAAGCGCCCACCCGAACCTGAGGCGGTGGCGCTGTTCAAGACCACGACGTGGGGCGACTGATGAGTGAAATCGCAAGACTTTACCGCTACCGGAGTTTGTTGTCCCGCGCGGTGGCCATCTCAGCAACAGATCTGCGGGCTGAACTGGAAATCTCCACGGCCACCCTCAAGCGCGATATTGCCAAGCTTCGAGATCAATTGCATGTTCCGATCGCTTTCGATCGAGATCGGGGGGGCTATTTTTTGGAGAGTGAGACCGATGGCATGGAGTTGCCGGGCCTTTGGTTCAGCCATGACGAGCTGCTGGCCTTGTTGACGATTCAGCATTTGCTGTCCCAGCTTGAACCCACGGTGTTAGCTGCCACGCTCGGCCCCATCAAGGACAGGTTGTCTGAATTGTTGGGGCGCCAGTGCCCGGCGCAGAACGACATCGGCAGGCGCATTTTGATGCTCAACGCGAAGAAGCGAATCTTGCCGCCACGGGCCTTTGAGGTTCTGGCCACAGCCACGGTGTCTCGCAAGCGCATCCAGATGACCCACCTGAACCGGCAATCGGGCCTGCGTCTGCAACGCGAGGTGTCGCCCCAGCGACTGGTGTACTACCAGAACAACTGGTACCTCGATGCCTGGTGCCACCTTCGCGAAAGTCTGCGCAGCTTCTCGATGGATGCGATCGAACAGTTGCGGGTGATGGAGGAGCCGGCCCTGGAGGTTTCTCAGGACGTGATCGACGCCACCATGGGCACTGGCTACGGCATCTTTTCCGGTGCTCAAACCATCTGGGGTTCTGCCACTGCATCGCGATGAGCGAGGCCCTCTACACCTCTGAACACAGCCAGCCCCATCCCCGTGGGTTGTCGGCGGCCTGTGCGCTGGGTGCATTGAGCCAGAGAACCTGCAGGATGCACGCCGCCTTGGCGTGGTCGTGCGGGACCATTTTTTTGACTGATCAAGGATGACTGATGAACTTCAAACTTACCCTTTCCGCGGTAGCGATAGCTGCCTCCGTGTTCCTGGCAGGCTGCGGAGGCGGCGGGGGTGACACGCCAACCACCGCGACTGCAAAGCTGGAAGGTGTCTATGAAGGCACCACCAGCGGAGGCAGCTACTTCAATGCGCTTGTACTTGAGAACAATGACGCTTGGGCACTCTACGGCACGCTGTCAGGCAGCACGGTTTACGTCTACGGCGTGGTCCACGCGACGAATGGCACCTCCAACGGTTCAACGTACTCGGCCTCCGTCAAAGACTATCCCTACACCGGGCAGGTGTATTCAGGCTCCATGTCAGTGAACTATGCGTCCGGCACATTGTTCACCGGCTCGGTCGCCACGACTGCCGAAGTCAGGAATATCGCTGCATCAAGCGTTCCCGCGAGCAGCTTCAACTACAACACGCCAGCCAACGTGGCAGCGATTGCAGGTGTCTGGAGCGGCACGACCGTGGGCGGCCAAGCCGGCACCATGGCAGTGAATGGGAGCGGTACCTTCACAGGCTCCATTGCGGGCTGTTCCATGAGCGGCCAGTTGACCCCCCGGCCCAGCGGCAAAAACGTCTTCAACGCCACGGTCACCTTCGGCGGCGCCCCTTGCCTCTATCCCAACGCAACGGTCAACGGCAACGCCGTCAATTACGCCATCACCGGCGGATCACAGCTGATTATGGTGGGCACGTCGCCCAGTGGCGATGCGGGAACGGCATTTATTGCTCGGCGTTGAGGTTGTGGTTGGCCCAGTTTGGGGCCCATTGAAGCCTTGATATCCCTCTTCGCCCACGGCCCAATGCAACGCCCTGGCGGGGACCGGACAAGTAGTCGGCCCTGCAAAAATCATCCAACCCGAATGAATGCTGGCATTTCAGCGCCGATCCTTATGGGAATTTCCCTTAAATTAACTTCAAATTGAGGCCGATTTTTGAGGGATTTTGAATGCAATAGCTGGACTTTTTTCTCTGCCGAATCGAGGTGCCATCGTAGGCGCGCGGACAACTCATCTTGACCCGCCCTGAAGATGTCTCTCAGGCTGATGCTGGCGCGACCCAGCGATGCGGCAGCAACTCAGCCAATCGGCTGTTGGGTCAGGTGGGGAGTTTGGTGAGGATGTCTTTGAGGTAGGCCCACGCATCGTGGCCGTTGAGCTTGGCGGATTCGATCAGGCTCATGAGCGTGGCGGCGCGCTCGCCGGCTTGTTGGGAGCCTACCGGTCCTGTGCGCTATTGGGCGCAGCGCCCACCGGAGATTCCGTCCTCCACCTCAATGTGGCGCAGATTGCCGTGAACTGCGCCATTCTCTGGGTTAAATGTGGCGCAGTTTGGGAAACTGCGCCATAGTTGCGCCATATGAACCTTGAATGGCGCCACAACCCGATGTCTTCCACCACAGACTTACTGAACAGCATCCGGGCCTCCGAGAACGGATTGACGCTGGCCGAGCTGCTCACCACGCACCCTGAGATTGCCAGGCGAACAGCACAGCGCTTGATCGCGAAGCTGATCGATAGCGGCCAGGTTGCCGCGCTGGGTGAAGGTCGGGCCCGTCGCTATTTTCGTGCAGAGGCCCAACCTGGTCGCGGAGTACAGGCCACCAGAGTCGATCGCTTCCCGCCGTTTATTCCACTGTCTGCCGACAGCCAGGACATCCTGGCCTATATCGATCAGCCTTCGGAGGCGCGCAAGCCGGTAGGCTACCAGCGTGATTTTCTGGATACTTACCGTCCCAATGAGACCTGGTATTTGTCTGAGTCCCTGCGCCGCCAATTGCACAAGATGGGCAGAACCACTGACGTTGACGAACCTGCAGGCACCTACAGCCGTGCCATTCTCAACCGATTGCTGATCGACTTGTCATGGGCATCAAGCCATCTTGAGGGCAACACCTACTCCCGGCTCGACACGCGCGAGCTCATCGAGCATGGCAAGGCCGCGCGGGGCAAGGCGGCCATCGAAACACAGATGATCCTGAACCATAAAACAGCGATCGAGCTGCTGGTCGAAAACATCGACAGTGCGGAGTTCAACCGCTACACGCTCATGAACTTGCACAGCGCTTTGGCGGAAAACTTGCTGCCCAATCCAGCCGATGAGGGGCGAATTCGCCAGCACGCTGTCGATATCGGCAAAAGCGTCTATCGCCCGCTTTCGACACCACAGCAAATCGAACACGCGCTGGATGAGCTTCTGGGTAAAGCGAACCAGATTGGCGATCCGTTTGAGCAATCCTTCTTCATGATGGTGCACTTGCCCTACCTGCAGCCATTTTCGGACATCAACAAGCGCACCTCGCGATTGGCTGCGAATCTGCCGCTGTTCCGTGCAAATCTGTGCCCGCTGACTTTTCTGGACGTGCCGGAGCAAGCCTACAGCCGAGCCACCCTCGGCGTGTACGAAATGACCCGCGTGGAGCTGCTGCGTGACCTTTACGTCTGGGCCTACGAGCGTTCTACGCAGGAATATCTGGCGATCAAACAAGACTTGGCAGAGCCCGATCCTCTGCGCTTGGCCTGGCGTGATTTCATCAAGCAGACCATCCGCGAAGTTATTACGCGTCCCGAACTTGAACCGCTTTCCTCCATTCGGCGAGCCGTGGAAGAGCGTGTTCCTACGGGTGAACAAGCGGGCGTACAAGCCTTAACGATTGAGGAACTCCGCAGGTTGCACGAGGGGGTGCTGGCGCGCTACGGTTTACGACCGTCCGAGTTCACAGCTTGGAAGGCGGTTCATGGGCATTGAGGGGCGCGGGTTCGATCTCGGAATTGGGAATTGAACCGGCTGACTTGTCCCCGGGAGGCAGACGAGTTTGATGTCTGTTCCCGGCGACCACAGTGGCCGGAAAAATGACTTGCAGATCCACAATCCGGTAGGCTGGTTTCGAATGGGCACCCAAGGATTGGTGATATGCTCAAAGGGCTGAACCCGGCGCCATCAATCCGAAGTGATCTGCTCGAAATGTGGGAACGTGCGTTCCACACCGATCGTGAGCGTAGCTTTCCCTAACAGGCTGCTGAAATACCTGGCCTCCCTGTCCACGCCCTGGTGGCGTGATGCGTTATCACTGTAGCCCATCAACGACCTGAAGCGACACATCCCATGCGCGGTGCCGACACTTTCAGCGAACAGCCCTTCACCCTCAAGAAGCTCGACGATTTCGTGCCTGCCAAGCACCCTTTGCGCGTCATTCGCTCGATGGTCAACGAGGCCCTGGCCGGGATGAACGATCTGTTTGCCCAGATGTACGCC
>JBKDQE010000040.1:0-6485 GCA_046342195.1 Burkholderiales bacterium | reverse complement strand
CTATCTCAAAGACATCCTCACCCAACTCCCCACCTGGCCCAACAGCCGATTGGCTGAGTTGCTGCCGCACCGCTGGACGCCCCCCTCCAAACCTGAGCAGAGCTTCGCGTAGGGGTCAAGATGGGTTTGGCGCGCGCTTACCATCAAGCGACGCAACCCGAAGAAGAAAGCCAGACGCTGGGTGGTCGAGGTGTGTCATAGCTGGTTCAACCGCTTCCGCAAACTGCTCGTTCGCTATGAGAAACTCGAACGCAGCTTCCTTGCGCTCAACCATCTTGCTGCGGCCATCATCGCGTTCCGTAAAGTTCCATTGAGCGTCAACATAATTTACGGATAAGTTCTAAGTAATGCTCGCTTCAGACCTCCAGCCGGCCATCCCAGAGGACTAGGTCAGAATGCCAATCAAAATTATGATTTTCGGGCGTGTCCCTGCTATCATGGCCCCATAAACCATCATTTAGGTGTTAAGAATTGGCTACCTTCTTCCTCGCTCCATACCCGACTTTCGGCACGGCGAAGAACCGCAGGTCAGAGGCTTTCCAAAAGCGTAGCCCGTACTACTGGTGGTGGGCGTACCTCAAGCGCAATCAAGACTACCTAGACTGCTGCGCCAACGGAGGGCAGGGGCGACTTGCCCATTTGTACGCAGATTTTGGCGATGTGCGGGACAAGGAGTTTCGTCTCTGGTGGCAAGAGGATCGTCGTGGCGCTCGTCTCTTTGGTGAGCAGCAACTTGAAGTCAAGTTTCATGAGGTGGAGTCTGCTACGAACTGGCATGCTGAATGGACCAAGGACAAGGTCATGGTTGTCGCATTCCCTTTGGCAGTGGGCAAGCGGAAGTTGATGGGGGAAATTCGCAAACTCCTAGACAAGCGTCACTCAGGCAAGCAGGGGAGACCAGCCTTGTCTAAAGTTGAAAGCACCGCAAAATACAAACTCTCACGGAACTACACCACAGCCAACCTAGAAACGGCGTTGAACGTCTACGATCTATGGGTCCTCAACAATGCGAAGCCCAAGGCTGAACAGATCAAGCAATGGGAAATTGGCGTCGAACTCAAACTACACAAGTTAGCGATCAAGGATGCCTATTCAGGTCTGAAGCAGGACCGTGCTGTAGGACGCAACCTGCTTGGGGCTATGGTCAAGCGCTATCTCACGCAAGCACAAAAAACAATCAAAAGCCTTGAAAAAGGCGTTTTCCCTGTCATCAAATAAAACAAACAAACATGTCACTTTCAGCATTCATTTGGTCTGTAGCCGACCTTCTTCGCGGCGATTACAAGCAATCCGACTACGGCAAGGTCATCCTGCCATTTACAGTTCTTCGTCGTTTGGACTGTGTTCTAGAGTCAACAAAAGAGACTGTACTTAAAGAACATGCTGAAAAGCAGGCTGCGGGTATCAATCCAGAACCATTTGTTCTGCGCAAGGCTGGGCAATCCTTCTACAACACCTCCCCGCTGGACATGAAGAAACTTATGGGGGATCCTGACAACATCAGCGCCAATTTGTTCAGTTACATCCAAGGCTTTGCGCCATCAGTCAGGGATGTTTTTGACCACTTTGAGTTCAATACACAGATTGAGCGTCTGTCCAAGGCTGGACTGCTGTACCAAGTGACTGAAAAGTTTGCTCAGGTTGACCTACATCCTGACAAAGTTAGCAACGTCCAAATGGGGGGCGTTTTTGAAGAATTGATTCGCAAGTTTGCTGAAATCAGCAATGAGACGGCAGGTGAACATTTCACCCCGCGTGAAGTCATTCGCTTGATGGTCAACTTGATCTTCATTGAAGACGATGACATCCTGAGCAAGCCCGGTGTCGTCCGCACTATCTATGACCCTACTGCTGGCACCGGTGGCATGTTGAGTGTGGCTGGTGAATATCTTGCGGAACACAATCCACAGGCACGATTGACGGTATTTGGGCAAGAACTTAACCCAGAGTCATACGCGATCTGTAAAGCGGACATGCTGATCAAAGGGCAAGATGTTGCCAACATCGCAATTGGCAACACATTGAGTGAAGACGGCCATGCTCACAAGAAGTTCGACTACATGCTCTCCAATCCGCCGTTCGGTGTTGAGTGGAAGAAGGTCGAGAAAGAAATTCGCAAAGAGCATGAACAACAAGGCTTCAATGGGCGCTTTGGCCCGGGATTGCCTAGAGTGTCTGATGGTTCAATGCTGTTCTTACTCCACTTGCTTTCAAAGATGCGCCCAGCAAATGAGGGCGGTAGTCGCTTTGGCATTGTCTTGAATGGCTCTCCCTTGTTCACCGGTGGTGCGGGTAGCGGTGAAAGCGAAATTCGCCGGTATGTGTTGGAGAACGATTTAGTGGAAGCCATCATTGGTTTGCCCACGGACATGTTCTACAACACTGGCATCAGCACCTATGTTTGGATCATCAGCAACCGCAAGCCAGAGGCACGTAAGGGCAAGGTCCAACTTATTGATGCCAGCAGCATGTGGCAAAAGATGCGGAAGAACCTTGGCAGCAAACGAAAGGAAATAGGCGACGAGCAGATCGACTACATCACCCGCTTGTTTGGCGATTTTGTAGAGGCTGAGAAAGACGGCAAACCCATCAGTCGAATTTTTGATAACGAGGACTTTGGCTATTTTTCGATAACTGTCGAGCGTCCTCTGCGCGATGAGACAGGTAATTTAGTGCTGGGTCTGAAGGGTAAACAAAAGGGTAAGCCACAGCCAGATGCCTCGTTACGAGACACAGAGAATGTGCCTTACAAAGAGGATGTTCAAGAGTACTTCAAGCGTGAAGTGCTATCACATGCTCCTGATGCCTGGATTGACCCAGATAAGACCAAAGTGGGCTACGAAATTCCATTCAATCGCCATTTCTATGTATTCGAACCACCTCGTCAATTATCTGAAATTGATGCTGATTTAAAGCAAACTACGGATCTCATCTTGAAGATGATTGAGGGACTTTCGAAATGAGTTTTCCTCGTTATTTAGATTACAAAGATAGCGGCATTAATTGGCTAGGCCAAGTGCCTACTCATTGGGAAATAAAGCGACTGAAAAATGTTATAAGTTTGCGCAAAAATTTGGTCGGTGAATCAAAAGGCTCTTATACGCTATTGTCTTTGACTCTTCATGGAGTTATTCCGAGAAACATGGATAATCCGAAAGGGAAATTTCCTGCTGAATTCGATACATATCAGGTAGTCGAGAAAGATGATTTAGTATTTTGTCTATTCGACGTCGAAGAAACTCCTCGTGCTGTCGGCATATCTCCATGTAAGGGAATGGTTACAGGAGCCTATACTGTTGGACGAGTTAATGGTGGTGTTTCGGCTAGTTTTTTTTATAATTACCACCTCTCCCGTGATCAATATAAAGCATTCAAAATGTATTACACGGGATTGAGAAATGTTATACGCACAGAGAATTTTTTAGATATACCATGTCCGTTACCACCTCTTAATGAACAATTAGAAATTTCTAAATTTTTAGATCATCAGACGAATAAAGTTGACTTGTTAATCGCGGAGCAACAAAAACTGATTGAAATTCTGAAGGAGAAACGTCAGGCAGTGATTTCCCATGCTGTGACGAAAGGTCTCGATTCTAATGTGAAGTTGAAAAATTCTGGTGTTGAATGGTTGGGTGATGTGCCTGAGCACTGGGTAGTACACAAGATTAAATCTCTAACTTCTCGCATATCAAGTGGAAAAACACCTAATGGGGGCAGTGAAGTTTATGTGGATGATGGGGTTGTTTTTCTTCGCAGCCAGAATGTATATGACGAAGGTTTAAGGATCAATGAAGTTGTTTATATCCCTGAAATGGTTGATCAACAAATGGCAACCTCCAGAGTACAGTCCGGGGATATTCTTTTAAATATCACGGGCGGGTCTATTGGGCGCTCATGCTCTGTGCCAAAAGATTTCCCAAATGCCAACGTAAATCAACACGTATGCGTTATTAGACTTGTAAATCCACAACTTCTTCCCTTTGTTGAAATATTTTTTAAATCATTCGCAATTAAGTCTCAGATTGATTTTGTTCAAAATGGTGCTGCTAGGGAGGGGTTAAATTTTGAGCAAATTGGAAATATGAGTTTATGTCTGCCACCATTAAGCGAGCAAAAACAAATTGTTGATCAAGTTATGAATGAGTTTGGTAGATATTCGAGTCTTATTTCCGAGGCGGAAATGAGTGTTGGTCTTCTGCTGGAACGTCGCATGGCGTTAGTCTTCAGTGCCGTCACTGGTCAAATTGATGTTAGGAATTTAAATGCCGTTTGATTTGAAAGTTGATTGGGCAATTAAGTTTACAGATGTACTGATCATCGTCGCCACCTTTCTTGGACCTATTCTTGCTGTACAGGCACAAAAATGGTTGGAGCGGCGTAGAGAAATAACAAATTCGCGCATGAGAGTGTTCAAGACGCTGATGGCTACTAGAGCATTGAATCTCTCTGGAGCACATGTCGAGGCAATCAATGCTGTTCCACTGGAGTTCTACGGACTCAGGAAGATCATTACAAAATGGAAAGTCTACTTTGAGCATCTGCTTCAATCTTCCGCTTCCTATCCAGCATGGGAAACAAAGCGACAAGAACTCTTGTATGACTTGCTCCTGGAGATGTCAATTTTGCTAGGGTATGACTTTGACGCAGTTGAAATCAAGAAGGTGTATGCGCCACAAGGTCATGCCCTTATTGAATCAGACCAAGAGGCGATACGTCAGGGACTGGCCGCATTGTTGAAGGGTCAGGTTACTTTGCCAATTGAAATCCGTCAGATCAATCCTTCAAACACAAACGCATCCAATGGCACTCCATAACGAAGTCGAATTTGAGAAAGAGATCTGTGCTCACCTAGCGACTCACGGTTGGCTTTATGCCGATCCCGGCAGTGAAGGTGATACCACAGGCTACGACACACCAAGAGCAATTTATCCGCCCGATGTTGTGGCATGGCTTCAAGACACTCAGCCTCAGGCTTGGGAGTCACTGAAAAAGAGCCACGGTTCATCTGCCGAAATGATGCTCCTTGAACGCCTGCGCAAACAACTTGATGAGCGTGGAACCCTTGAGGTCCTAAGGGTCGGTATTGAGATGGTTGGCCTTAGGGCACCACTCAAGTTCGCGCAGTTCAAGCCTGCGCTAGCAATGAACACCGAACTACAAGCAAAGTACTCGGCAAATCGTTTGCGGGTAGTGCGACAGATTCGCACAAATCACGATGACATCATCGACCTCGTTCTTTTCCTGAACGGTATCCCTGTAGCCACTGCTGAACTGAAGACGGACTTCACGCAAGACATCAACGCCGCTGTTGATCAGTATCGCTTTGACCGAATTCCAAAGCCTAAGGGACGGAACACAACCGAACCCCTGCTGGACTTTCCTCGTGGTGCGCTTGTTCACTTTGCTGTGAGCAATCGCACGGTGATGATGACTACCAAGTTACAAGGTCCAAGTACCAACTTCTTGCCTTTCAACTTGGGAGATCATGGCGCTGCTGGAAATCCACCAAACCCTAAAGGACACCGTACATCGTACCTTTGGGAGCAAGTTTGGCAGCGCGATAGTTGGCTAGAGATCATCGGTCGCTACATGGTGACCAAACGTGATTCCAAGAAGCAAATCACAGCCGTTTTGTTTCCGCGTTATCACCAGTTGGATGCCACTCGCAAACTTATTCAAGCAGTACGAACTGAAGGGACTGGCCAAAAGTATTTGATTCAACATTCGGCAGGATCTGGCAAGACTAATTCGATCGCGTGGACAGCGCACTTTTTGTCGGACTTACATGACGACAAGAACGAAAAGATTTTTTCAACGGTATTGGTTGTTAGTGATCGTACGGTGCTTGATAACCAACTACAAGAAGCGATTTTTGACTTTGAGCGCACCTCTGGCGTTGTAGCCACCATCAAAGGGGAGGGTGGTAGTAAAAGTTCAGAACTTGCCGAGGCTTTATCTGGTGACAAAAAGATTGTTGTTTGTACGATCCAAACCTTCCCATTTGCCTTGAAAGCCGTTCAAGAACTGGCAGCAACGCAGGGCAAGAAGTTCGCGGTTATTGCTGACGAAGCGCATTTGTCACAGACTGGTGAAGCAGCATCGAAACTGAAGCAGTTGTTGAGTGCGGAGGAACTTCAAGACCTTGCTGATGGCGGTGAGGTTTCTACTGAAGATTTGTTAGCGGCACAGATGGCAGCAAGAGCAAACGACCGTGGCATAACCTACGTTGCTTTTACTGCCACGCCTAAAGCAAAAACGTTGGAATTGTTTGGCCGTTTGCCAAATCCAAAGGAGCCAGCGTCAAAGACGAATTTGCCTTCTGCTTTCCATGTTTACTCTATGTGACCTGCCCCCCACCAGCCGTACCAGCATAAAGTTCGTGAAGTCCGTCAACCAGGAGAATGACGGACATGAAGAAGAGCAGATTTACCGAAGAGCAGATCATTGGCTTTCTGAGGCAGGCCGAGGCCGGCATCCCGATC
>JBKDQE010000039.1:0-16002 GCA_046342195.1 Burkholderiales bacterium | reverse complement strand
GGCGTACATCTGGGCAAACAGATCGTTCATCCCGGCCAGGGCCTCGTTGACCATCGAGCGAATGACGCGCAAAGGGTGCTTGGCAGGCACGAAATCGTCGAGCTTCTTGAGGGTGAAGGGCTGTTCGCTGAAAGTGTCGGCGCCGCGCATGGGATGTGTCGCTTCAGGTCGTTGATGGGCTACAGTGATAACGCATCACGCCACCAGGGCGTGGACAGGGAGGCTAGGTATTTCAGCAGCCTGTTAGGGCGGCGGGAGTCTCTATCTGAGGCAAAGACTTTACTGCAGAAAGTCTATTTTTACCGCTTGACAGAAAAGGATGTGAGTACAGCAAGACGTTTATGACAAATCTGGCTTGATATTGTTTAATCTGAGCATTTGCCTGACTGTTTTGAAATCACGATGGAACGTCCTATTTTGCATTCATTGTCTGAATTGAGATCCTTGAAGCTTGAGTTGGGTGGGCGCAGAAGATTTATTCGTATGGGTGTTTGGAGTGTCTTGGGTGGGGCGTCTTTCGGGGTTCTGCCTCAATCGTTCCAGTCTGCCAATTCTGAGAATGAAGGAAGTTTTCAGCGGGAGTCTCTTCGCTTGGTTTGCGATGAATCTCTCGTGCAATCAGGCCTCGTTGGCGCCTGGCTAAGATCATTTATCGATCATACGGGGGTGCTGGTGGCGCCAATCTCGGTTTCAGCATTGGTGGCCTTTCAACAGTTAGAGCGGGGGGAAGCGCACTTGTCATTGACCAATGATCCTGATCGTGAGCTTGACTTGGAACGCCAAGGATGGGCCCATATGCGCACCTTGGTTGGTCGCGGCGGCTTTGTGGTGGTGGGGCCTCATTCGGCTGCGAGGGCCTTGAGGCATGTAATTTCAGCCCATCGTGATCCGGGTGCTTCCATGATGGTGGGTCTTATGCGTGCGATTGCCAGGCAGGGTTTGTTATTCCTTAGCCGGCCCGACGCTTCAGCCACTCACCGATTTGAAGAGTTGATGTGGGGTATAGCCAAAATCAATCCAGAAGGGCCGTGGTATCGGCGTGATCAAGGCGGGGGGGCTTATTGGTTACATGCCAAAAAAATTGGAGCCTGCACCATGGTTGAAAAAGGTGTTTGGGCCCGAGTTGGAGCGCACAGTGGCTTGATCGTATTGGCTGATCAAGATCCTGCCCTGAACATTGATTTGCATGTCATGGAGTCAGCCAAAACACGTCATTCTGGCTCGCGTCTGTTTATGAACTGGTTGACAGGGCCTATGGGTCAAGGAATTATTTCAAGATGGCCAGGGTACCGTTCCATAAAGAAAAATCGAGTTTTTTCGCTTTAGAGGATGTCGTCACGAGATTCAGGGCCAAAGGGCGAGGTATTGAATCTGTGCAGCAGCAAGGAATGAAGCCAGATTTTTAGCGTAACGCGTGGCAATGCCGCGCCATCCCTTGCGGTGCAAAAAAGCATTCTCGACTTGGTGGCGCTGGCGGTAAAGGGGCTTGTCATGGCCGCGCGGCTCCTTGCGATTCTTGGGTGGCGGGATTTGCGCTTGCATACCTTGGCTCCGGGCCTGTCGAATGACGGCGTCACTGTCATCGCCTTTATCGGTAATCAGATGCCTAGCATCAATATGCCTCAATCAAACTTACCGCATCAGAGCAATCCGCCAGCGTACCGTCCGTAGAGCAAGGATTCGGATCGGCATACCATGCCTTAGGCCGGCCAGATGTCAGAGTACTTCAGCAATGTTCATCACTTTTCTCGCGGCCTTCACTGCAGTCAGCACTGGCTGGCACTCAATGGCTCCCTGCCTGCTCAGGAATAACAACATGATTGAAGATTAAATTTTGCCGGGCCAAATCAATAACGACAGAGCATCTATTCCACGCCAAAATACCGAGCCCTGGAAAAGACCTGTTGGGCCCAAGGGCCGTGAACAGCCGTTTCATACATGGTGCCACCGAGTTTGAAGATTGCAGGACAGTCGGGATCGATCAATCGTTGGGCGGCTTCCAGCTCAATTTGATTGACCCGAAAACAATCTTGAATGGCGCGGATTTGCTCAGGGTGGACTGCCGTTTTGCCGCAGAAACCAAAAGCAACATCGCGCTGGGCTTCTTCCCGCAGCGTTTCTTCGTCGTTGAGAATATCGAAGACGGGGGCTGTCATTGAAAAACCATAAGGCCTGAAAATCAGAACCAATTGCCCCAACACGAAGCCCAAGGGGGTATCATAAAGGGTCACCCCACGGGGTCGGCGCATACCGATCAGCCGCAGAAGATCATTCCCCCCGACGCGCAGGGCCAGGATCCGCTCGCGCAAGTCGGGGTGCAGCAAGAGCTTTCTCAAGGCGCGCATGGCCTCGAGATCAAAGACTTCGACTGTTTCGAGCGTTGGCATCAAGTACTGACTTTGCTGAAGAGGAATGGCTTGGTAGAGGGCTAAATTGTCGGCCGTGACCTTAGGCAAAACAAAACCGTCGAGTTGCTCAGCCCTTGGCATGGCCACCACCTCGTGCATCACCTTAGGGTTTCGAACTCGGACAAAGCGCAACAAACCACTTTGAGGAACCAAAGTTTTCAAGACCTCCCGCAAGCACCGCAAGGCATGGCCAAGGTCGCGCTCGGCAATGGCGTCTTCGGTGCAAATAATGACCGATTTCAGATGAGTATGCACCCGTTGGGCCAGAACATCCTCAAGGCGCGGGTGAGTTGCTGGGACGTACAAAGACGCCCCCAATTGAAACGCATTAACCATCAGCCAAATTCCGAATAAGTGCCACTGCATGCAGGGGCTGGGAAGGGTCGACCTCCAGCAAGACCTGCCGCTCGTGGGCCAGTTGAACAAGATGACGAACTTCGGGGGCCTGAGGGTCACGCAGCCGAATTAACTTTGGCGTGCGACGCAACAGCGCGCGAGTCGATTCTCCAATCCCGGGCTTGATGAGGTTCACATCAGGGACGTCATGGCTGACTGAGACTTTCTTGATCAGGTCTGTGCAAGCCTGACGTGCTTCTTTGAGGTCTGCATTGGGTAAAGGCTCAGCCAGCCACTGAGAATAAAAGTTGCGACCCTCAGACAGTACCCGTTGCACAAACCACTGGGAAAGATCGGTACTCAACCATTGGCTGTAGTAGACGCAACCATGAAAGTCTTGAGGCCCAATTTGATGATTCAAGACTGAGCGGCTGATGAGGCCCGACACGGTGGCATTGAGCAATGCCGATGGAATGAGATAGTCTTGTGTGGTGCCACAGGCATGAGCCACGCCTGCCAAATCGCTCAGAACAAAGAGTTCAGATGGCAGTTTGATGCCTCGGGTGGTTTCAAAGCTTGCCAAACTGCGCTGCAATTCTTGGGTGATGGAGCCTTTTGCTGTCCAGCCATCAATAAATACCAAAGAGGAGGCTTCACGATGAGCCAAGATGTGATCCAAGGCGTTGCTATCGATGCCTCGATCACGAACGATGGAAATGCTGTAATGCGGGGCATCAAGCTGCATCAATTCAAGCAGCAGATAGCGTAACAAAACTCCGATGGGAGTGCCAGCGCGCGCCAGGGAAACCAGGGTGACCTGATGGGGGCGAACTGCACGGATTCGACGAGCCAAGATCACCAAATCGCGGGCCATGCGCCGAACATTGTGATGCACGGCTTCATGAAACAAGGATAAGTAAGCTGCTGAAGGCAAGTGCTCAAGACCCAATATTTCGCTGTAATGCCGCTGCCCAGATTGAATTAAGCGTTCTTTTTCCTGGATGTCAGAGATGAGCTCAAGGTTGAGGGGCTTCAATAAGAAGGTGACCTCTCGCTCGCGGTAGCTGCCATGAAAGCCTGCGGACATCAGGCGCCCCCTATTAACAATCGTTGTGCCAACTGCGTGCCCTTGGGGGCCATGGCGTAATCGCAGAGGCTCAAGAAGCCTGAATCACTGAGGCTGTCTCCCATGCCTACGGTGACGATGTGGCCATGTTCTGCTCGCAGCATGTTCATGAGGTATTCGACTGCATGCGCTTTATCGAGGGCCGGGGGGAGCAGGGTCAGGTTATTGTCGTTTTGAAACACCCGCCAGCCAGGACGATGAGCGGCCCAAGGCTTCAAACAAAAGTCCGCAATGCGGGCCAAGGCTTGGGCATCGGCGGACCGATGCTTTAAGAGCAGGTATTGCATTTGACCAAGCTCTTCAACCACTTTAGCCCAAGCATCGATACCTTCTTGGGCAATATGCTGCAAAACACTCTCGCAAGCCTCTTGCAGCAAAGGTTTTGCAGCCAGCAAATCAAGCGCCATGCGCTGTTGCCACTGAGCATCGGGCTGACCCTGCTGATTTAAGATGATGGCTCCGAAACTGACAATGGCGGGGCCGTGAAAGTCCACCAGCACCCGGGCGTAACCCTCCATGCTGCGGGCTGTGACAGGGATAACATGCGCCCCGAGATGCAGCCATTGAATCAAAGCCCGCTGTGCCGGGCTGGTATACGAGACCACTTCGCCATTGGATAACAAAGCCGCTGCTTGTAAATGAACCCCGGGCTGACACTTGCGCAGGCTATTAAAAAGAGAGTCATCGAGATCGACAAACACAAAGACCGAGGAAGACCCGTCATGGCCCATGATGAACCGCTCCATTCAGCATCACAAGCTTGGCTTCCAAGGTACGCTCAATGTCAGCAAGCCGTTCAGAAGGCTGGGTTTCAGTACATAAAATAATCGACTGGCCAGCGGGGTTGACGTTGTAGAGATAGTTCGGAATGGCTTCGCCGTAAGGGTCTGGAACCTTGATGCAAGATTGAATGTCGGCGGCCATTAAAATGGGCGACCTGGTTGTGGACTGAACCGTGACCGTTCGGCCTGTATGAGCCAGCTTTTGTGCTACACAAAATGCAGGATGCATGAATTCTCCGGTGCCAAGTACCAACACAGGCCGCCCCACAGGAAGCTGCTTGAGCAGGTTGGTCATGAGGGTGTCTGGCAAATGAACGGGCTGATCCGTTCCCAACCGGGCGCTGAAGGGCCCCATTTGAGCCCTGCGGCAGCTCACCTCAGCTTGTGCTGTCGCAGGAGCTGCAGCGCAAAAAGCCGGGTTGGATTTAAACTCAAATGACCCAGCGAGCAGGGAGATAAAGTTTACTTTTTCGACCCCCGCCCGCACCTTGAAACAAGCACGAGCGTCGTCCCCCATAAAGTCTGTCAGGGACACCAAACTCAGGCGCCGCAGGCTCGGGTTGACCGCTTGGTAAGCGGCCGAAAGCGCGAGAAAAGTTTGCCCTGTCGAGAGCTCGTCATCGATCAAAACGGCCATGGGCGCGTTTAAAAAAATGGCCTGCAAATCGGTGCGCTCGGGCCAATGCAAACGCAAGCGCTGAGCATGGCTGTGCTTTTCTTCAAACGGCAAAATCGTGGCGCCTGATATCGGGTAACGCGTGGTTTGAATATAGATGGCACTGCCAGGCCCATACCGGCGCAGATAGGCTTCGAACACACCTTGGCCCAAACCTGTGGCAGTTTCAGCCATACCGATAAAAACAGCTGGCACGGCATCAGGGGGAGAAATGCGCGAAGCCAATGCTTCATGGGCTGCAAGCATCTCGAGGGGGTCACTGGGCCAATGTTTGCCCAGCACTTTGCTCACAAAAAGAAAGCCTCGACGGGGGTTGTTGCGTGCTGCAAAACCACAGAGGCGGTTTAAAGGCCAGTAGGCATGATGAACGTGAACTTTCAGCAAACCATTGGGCAAGCGAATTTCGCGAAACTCAGGCTCTACAGGATATTCAGACATGGGGTAAAACAACAGGCAAAGATACTTCCGTGACCCGCAAGCCCAAGCGGGCCTCGGGAATGGTCAAGCTGGCGTAGCCATTTAATTCGCCACACAAAGCGAGGTAGGGTAAATTAATGCCTGACAAGCAAGCCATGGCCACCCCGCCAGACGGCCTGGGGTTGATCTCCAGCAGCTTGGCTTGCCCGTGGCTGTCTTCTTTGAATTGGATATTGACAAGCCCGCTCAAGCCGAAGCGTTCAATCAAGCGGGCAGCGTAGCTGAGTAATTCAGGGTGATCATCAAGGACTTGGGTGTCCGAGAGCATGGATTTTTTGCGTACAACGCCAGTCACAAAACGCCCGGCATCTCCGATGCAGTCGACACTAAACTCATGGCCAGGCAGGTACTCTAAGACCAGTTGGGGAGCGCAAGGCCCCTTCGGAGCATGCCGGGCAGCCCAATCGCGGGCCGAGAAATGGCGCTTATGATGAGCCTCATGGGGCTTGCGAAGCCGGTAAAAGCCTTTGCCATAAATAGAAACTACCGGCTTGATGCACGCTTTCAAACCTTGAGACCACAGTTTTTCGAGCGCTGCAGGAAGCTCTGCCGCATGGCGAATGACACTCGATTCGGCCAATGGAACCAAGCCCTTGACTTCACGATACACCCAGCCCTTGTGGTGAAGCCGAGGCAGGGTTTTGGCGTCTGCCACATGCAAAACCCGCATTCCATGCTGCGCAAACTCGTTTTTGGCTGCAACGATGGCGTGCACCCGATAATGAGGAACAAACACATCGACCCGATGGGTAAGCGCAAAATCAAGACACCACCGGACATAGTCTTGTGGCGATAACCCTCGCGGCTCAATCGCCTGCTCATCGGCGGCGGCAAACCCTGGGAAGAAGCGATGCCGGTGGCTGCACAGCAAGGTCAGCCGGCGATCTACGTCACCTTCACGAAGGAGTCGCAAAACACGATAAACCAAGGGAAAATGGCGATTGAACCAAACTTTCATAAAAAACAACCGGCACAAAGCCGGCTGCCCAGTGGTTGATGGAGGGATGTGGCGATGGTAGCGTTTGACGGGGATCTGCTTGCTTTTTTATGAGGCCACGGATTGATGGGCCTTCAGAAAACTGCAAGCAGGGGGCAAGCCCCCTGTATTCAGCGATCAGAGATGCTGCTTGAGGAAGGGGAGCAGGTCTTGGAAGGTTTGACCTGAGCAATTTTCGCCAATGGCGTGCATTTTCCATTCATCGTTGTGGCGGTACAGTTTAGCCATGATCTGAGCAGAATGAGAGCCTTGGCACGAGAGGTTGTAACGGGCCACTTCTTGCCCATTTTGGCCATTGAGAATTCGACAGGTGGCATTGTCAATTTGGCTGAAATTTTGGCCAGTGAAGCTGTTGACCACAAAAACCAGGTTTTTGACACTTGCAGGAACCTGGGGCAAGTTGACGAGAATTTGCTCGTCGTCACCGTCGCCGGCCCCCGTGCGGTTGTCGCCAGTGTGCTCGACACTGCCGTCACGACTTTTCAATTGCCGGAACCATACCGTGTCAACGACTCTTTGGTTTTCATCGAACATGATGCAAGAGGCGTCAAGATCGACATCGGTTTGCCCGCCGCCAAAACCCAAAAAACTCTTTTTCTTGATGGGATCCCAGCCCAAGCCCATCACAATGCGGCTCAATGAACCGCCAGCCTCTTTTTCAAGAGAAATTTTTTGACCTTTTTGCAGACTCACTGCCATCATGAATTCCTTTGGAAAAAATAACAATTAAATATGAGCCAGGCATCTGACGGGTGGCTTCACGAAGAAGGGCTCACGATGTTGCGTAGCCACCCGGCAAAGGCATCACGTTTGCGAGAACAAACCAGCACTTTGCCCGCCCCGGAAAACTTCATTACCAAGCCTTCTCCGGAGGTTTGGCTGCTGACCAAACTGGAAAAAAAGCCTGAGCCTTGCTTGGTGGACATGACCATTTCGTAGTTCAAACGAGCATCCCAAGCCACCACATGGCCGTTATCGATGAGAGGGTTTTGCCCGTGATCAATGTCAAGGAGGAAAAGCGAGCCGAAGCCCCCCACACAAAGCTTTCCTTGGCCGGTGGCGGCCATGATGAAGAAACCTCCGGTGCCGCCAAACAAGGCCCCGCCAATGCCTTGGGTACGAACTTTGATGTCGACCCCGGAGTCAGCAGCCAAAAAGGCACCATCACTCAGCATGTATTCACACTGAGGGCTAACATCAAAGACATGAAGCCCCCCCGGCGACGCTTGCGAGAGGAGGGTGTCGCCGGGCCCCCGAGTGGCGACGATTTTTTGGGTAAAGAGTGACTCGCCAGAAACCAGGCGCCTTGCAATGCCACTCAGAATGCCGCCCTGCATGGTGCCCGATAAATCCAGGGTGCCGTCCATCATGACCATGGAATCGCTCTCGGCATAAAGAGATTCACCCTTTTGCAGGGATACATGCAAAAATGGATCTTGTCCATCAGTGATGGTAAAAACAGACATGCTACCCTTTCCTTATTGAAACGCTGACTTTGCAGAACGGCCCCTCTTTCAGGGCGAGCCGCCGGATGGATCAATCAGGTCAAATTAGCCTATGTTGACGCCGAAATTCTTGGCCAAAGGGCCCAAGCCTCCTTTAAAACCTTGGCCCACGGCACGGAACTTCCAATCAGAGCCAGCACGGTAAAGTTCACCAAAAATCAAGGCTGTTTCGGTGGATCCATCTTCGGACAGGTCATAGCGGGCCAACTCTTTATTGTCGGCCTTATTGACCACCCGGATGAAAGCCTTGGATACTTGACCAAAGCTTTGGCGCCTGGCTTCAGCCTCATGGATGGTGACACTGAAGACCACTTTATCAACGTCTGCAGGCACTTGGTTCAATTTGACTTGAACCACTTCGTCATCACCCTCCCCCGCACCGGAGGTGTTATCGCCCAGGTGTTCGACGCTGCCCTCGGGGGTTTTTTTGTTGTTGTAAAAAATGAAGTCTGTGTCGGTACGCACCTTGCCAGAGGCGTTGAGCAAAAACGCTGTGGCGTCAAGGTCAAACGCAGCACCGTCGGTGGCACGGACATCCCAACCCAAGCCCACAGCAACCTCAGACAAGCCCGGAGCTTCTTTGCTGAGATTGACGTTGCCACCCTTTTGAAGACTGATAGGCATAGATAGACCCCTTTGAAGATGAAAAAAGCGGCATGGTTGCCACGGTCAAAAACTCGCCGAAAAAGCCCCGGCGAGGCGATTTATTACTTTTCGAGATCGAATTCTGCCGGGTTCAAGCCGAGTTCACGACAGATTTTTCGAACCACCTCTTGCTCTAAAGCGTCAAAAGAACCGTCAGAAGCCCCGATGGTGCAACAGACGCGAACCAACAAGCGGGCTTCAGATTCATTCTTTTTGAGTTTGGCAACGGCTTGGAGCGCGTCAGCCTCACCAATCGAGCGATCAAATTCAAAACGCGACGAAAACTTTTCAAAAAGCTTGATGATGTCGCCCGCATCAAAGGGCGATAAAGCATCATTCATACGAATGAAACCCATCATTTTTTGTTTTTCCTGAGGGCTCACAATGCCGTCAGCAAATGCCACCAGGGTACACCCCGCCACCACGCCTTCTAAAAAGCTGTGGTTTTTGATTTTTTTGACCTCGTCTTTCAAGGTATTGGACACGTCGGCCGCTTTACCTTTGAGCCAATTCAGCACGTTGGATCTCCTTTGGTGTGGTAAATCATGGAAGAAAGCCATCTGTTAAACGGTGATTTTGGCCTCAGTTTTACTTTAGAGGCATGATAAAAACACAGTTAACATGTGAAAAAACTCAAGCGCCCTCGGGAAATTTTCATTTTGATTCAGCGGGGCTTTACGATACAGGCACGAATTATGTGCAAAAAAGTGAAGATGGTGTGATGTCCATAGGGACTGAAGGTCAATTTTGAGAACCAGAACCCATTGAAAAATCTAAAATAAAGGAATCTCTGCAAAACCCATCGTGGATGACTGCGCCTTTCCCGGACTGCGGATGCAGGGCAGGTTTTACAGACTTTTCCTCATCTTGGGCCAATTCAACATGAGTGCTTCAAACCAGTTTTCTCTGCTGGGCCAGCGTCGGTTTGCGCCCTTTTTTTGGACGCAGTTTTTAGGGGCAGGCAACGACAACCTTTTCAAGTTTGCCATTGTCATGATGGTGACATACCAACTGCAAATTTCCTGGTTGCCCCCTGATTTGGCTGGGGCAGTGATTGGGGGGGTGTTCATTCTGCCGTTTTTCTTTTTTTCAGCCACCAGCGGTCAGTTTGCGGACAAGTTCGATAAAAGCCATTTAATTCGTTTCGTCAAGTGGCTGGAGCTGACCATCATGGCCCTGGGGGCTTGGGGGTTTTACAGCCTGAACGTCCCCCTGTTGCTATTGTGTGTGCTGTTGATGGGGCTGCACTCGACGATTTTTGGCCCTGTGAAATATTCTTATATGCCTCAGCACCTCAGCGAGCGTGAGCTCACCGGAGGCAATGGCATGGTAGAAATGGGGACATTTGTATCGATTTTATTGGGGCAGGTGGTGGGGGGGCTGCTGATTGCCATGCCTGAGGTCGGTCACCACTATGTGGCTTGCTTGTGTCTTATTTTGGCCGCCATGGGTTGCGTAACTGCCCATTGGGTGCCGTCAACGCCTGCCACAGACCCCGGCCTGCGCTTGAATTGGAACCCTTTTACCGAGACTTGGCGCAATCTTCGCCTGGCTCAGGAGAACTCTACCGTTTTCCGCTCTTTGTTGGGCATTTCCTGGATGTGGTTTTTTGGGGCGGCTTTTGTGTCGCTGTTTCCATCTTTTGCCAAAGATGTGCTGCACGGTGATGAGCAGGTGGCCTCACTGCTGTTGGTGGTTTTTTCTTTGGGCGTGGGGGTGGGGTCTTTGATGTGTGAGGTTTTGAGTCGCAGGCAGGTCGAGATTGGCTTGGTGCCTTTGGGCGCCATCGGAATGAGCCTGTTTGCGGCGGATCTTTACTGGGCTTCGCTGAGCTTGGCCGCCCCGACTGAAGCGTGGGGGGTGAATGCATTTTTAGCCCAACCTGCCCACTGGCGCGTGATCGCTGATTTGGCTTTGTTGGCCATTTTTGCGGGGTTTTTTAGCGTGCCTATGTATGCTTTGATCCAGATGCGATCTCAGCCTAGCCACCGTGCGCGCATCATCGCCGCCAATAACATTCTGAATGCCCTGTTCATGATGGTGAGCGCCTTGCTGGTCAGTGGTTTGCTGGCGCTCCACTGGACGATTCCCGAGATTATTCTTGTGGTGGGGGTATTGAATGCCCTTGTGGCTGCTTATATTTTTTACTTGGTTCCCGAATACCTGTTGCGTTTTTTGGCGTTTATTTTGACCCGCTGTATTTACCGTTTCAGGGTTTTTGAAGGGGAACATATCCCGACCGAGGGGCCGGCTATTTTAATCTGCAACCATGTCAGCTTCATGGATCCAGTCCTGATGGCGGCAGCCAGCCCACGTCCTATTCGGTTTATTATGGATCATCGGGTTTTTGCCAGCCCCGTATTGGGTCTTGTTTTTCGCTTGGCGAAAACGATTCCGATTGCACCCCAGCGCGAAGACCCCCAAATTTACGAGAGTGCTTTTGTGACGGCCCGAGAGGTGTTGAACTCAGGAGAATTGCTGGCTATTTTTCCCGAAGGGGCCATCACGCGGGATGGAAAAATCGCTGAATTCAAAGGGGGCATCATCAAAATTTTGCAGGCCAATCCGGTTCCTGTGGTGCCCATGGCGCTGCAAAATCTCTGGGGCTCGTTTTTTTCACGCATTGACGGGCGGGCGATGTCTTGCCCCTTCCGGCGCGGCTTGTTCAACTCTGTCAAATTGGTGGTTGGTGCACCCCTGGCCCCCGAGGAAGCCAGTTTGGCGCATTTACAGTCTTTGGTGAAAAAGTTGCACGATATGCCCCCTGAGGCTCTAGAGCTTGAATAACCCCCCCAAGTGACGCTAAAAACGCGCTGGATCGATGGCGTCGAGCAGGCTGGATTCCAAAGGACAGGGGCGGCCCGTGATGAGTGCGGCCAGGATCTCGCCAGCCAGGGCTGACAGGCTGATGCCACGCGAGCCCAGGCCGGCACATAAGAATAAGCCGGGTTCACGCTCTATGAGGCGAACATGATCTCGTGGTGGGGCATTGAGCCGAGGAACCGGGCCAACCATAGGCAACTTATCAGGAGTAGTCCAGCGCCAAGCCACCCGGCCTTGCAGTGGGAAGGCTTGAACAGCAGCCAAGGCCTGCTCAGGGTTCAGGCTGCGGCCTTGCAATCGATGCAGTTGCTGCAGGTTGGCGGCATGATCGGTGTCACGCAGGACGAGCTCGGTATCGTGGGCTTGAGATGTGGCCCCAAAAAGGTGCAACCCCTTGAGGGGGGGCAACGCGTAACCGGCGCCAGCCACTGGAAGCCCCAGATCCTCGGACCTTTGGAGTGGCCAACCCAGGGCTGGGGCATCAGCAGGCTTGTCGAACCAGCTGAGCTGCCCTCGCACAGGATCCAGGTGAGTGCGCGGCCAATTTAGCAGGCGCAAGGCGTCACCCGCATTTGCCAGCACCAGCACAGGGGCCTGTCCGAGCATTTGCCCCTCACTGTTGAGGGCACACCATTGATCAGCACGGCGCTCAATGATTGCGACCGAAGCCCCGCCGACAAACCGAGCATACTCACTGGCCTCGTTGAGGTAGGCTCTGCAGAGTTCAGCAGGTGCAACCCAACCACCTTCTGTGAAGAGCCAAGCTGAAGTGGGCACGGGCCAACCACTCAGGGCCGAGGCTTCTTCGGCAGAGCAGGCTCGTACATAGTCAGGCGACAGACCCCATTGGGTCAAGCACTGGCTCATTTTTTCGAGCTTGCGGCCCCATTCCAAGCGAACGACACCGTTGACCTGACCATGAATACCGTGCTGAACAATGGCTTGGCGAACCTCTTGCGCTGCATAGAGAGCGGCGGCTCGCAAGATGCGCGAGTGGGTGCCATCTTGGCCATGCACAATCCCGTGAAAGATCCCGGCCGGATTGCCTGATGCTTCGGAGGCAGGCTGAACGGCGCGATCAAGCAGGGTGCTGCGCCAGCCCAGCCGCGCCAGGCTGCGCGCTGTTGCGCAGCCTGCAAGGCCCGCTCCAATGATCAAGGCCGAGGGTTCGGCGCTCAGGGCCAGCCTTGCCAGGCGGGGTGAAGGACGGGGTGTGAAGCGAGGGGCGTAGCGGGCCAGGGTGATGTCACGCTTGCCACCCAAACCCGGCGCCGTGTTGACTAAGAAACCGGCGGTCAAGAGCCCTTCACGCACGACCCGGGCAGCTGACCAAGTGGCCGCTGTCGCGCCGGGTGCGGCCAGGCGGCCTAAAGTTTTGAACACCTTGAGCTGCCAGAGTTCTGGGTTGCGGGCTGGGGCAAAGCCATCCAGGTAAAAGGCATCAACGCGGACAAGGAGCTCAGGCAACCATTCCAGGGCATCACCAAAAGCCAGAAACAGACGCAGTTGGCCAGCCTCAAAGCGCAGAGTGTGCAGGTTCCAGGTGAGAGCAGGCCATTGGGCAAGAAGCTGCCCCGCTTGATCCGGGCAAGGGCTTTGGGCATGGGCCAAGGTGAGATCGGCCCGAGTGAAGGGATGGCGTTCGATGGAGATAAAATCGAGTGCGGGACGGGGTTCCGGGAGATCACGCCAAGTCTGCCAGGTGGCTAAAAAATTGTTGCCCAGCCCGAACCCGGTTTCCAGGATGACAAAGTGACGTCGGCCAGGTTCTTGCCAGCGGGCCGGCAGTTGATTGCCCGCCAGAAAAACATGCCGAGCTTGGGCAAATGCGCCCGCCCTTGGGTGATAAACATCGCCGAAGGTTTCAGACCATGGCACCCCTTGGGGGTTAAAGCATAGCTTGGCGGCTTGAATGGCAGAGGTTTTCAATCGAGGGGAAAGCGCTCTGCAAGACCGATCGTAGATGAGCCGGGTTTGGGCAGCCAGAGATCAGATGAAAAGCCATGAGGTTGCTTTGAAGCCAGGTCAGGTTATTGCGTCAGACACGCTTGCGGTACTCATGTGTGCGGGTATCGATTTCAATTTGATCACCGACTTCAACGAACAAGGGCACCGAGATTTCCAAACCGGTGGCCAGCTTGGCAGGCTTCATAACCTTGCCGGAGGTGTCGCCCTTGACGGCGGGCTCGGTGTAGGTGATTTCACGAACCACGGTAGTGGGCAATTCAACTGAAATGGCCTTGCCTTCGTAGAAAACAACTTCAACAGGCATGTTGTCTTCGAGGTACTGAATGGCGTCGCCCATGTTCTCGGCCTCGACCTCGAACTGGTTGTATTCGGCATCCATGAAAGCGTACATCGGGTCGGCAAAGTAAGAATAAGTGCACTCTTTCTTGTCGAGGATGATTTGGTCCATTTTATCGTCGGCTTTGAAGACGATTTCAGTGCCTGTGTTGTTCAGCAGGCTTTTGAGCTTCATGCGCACTGTGGCAGAGTTGCGACCGCCGCGGCTGTACTCGGTTTTGAGCACAACCCAAGGGTTTTTGTCTTGCATGATGACGTTGCCAGCCCGAATTTCTTGAGCAATCTTCATAATGGGGTTCCGTGTGTAGGGAGCGCGAGGCTGACGGGGGTTGACCTCCGTGATTTCAACCCGGCGCGAAACCTGTCATTTTACCCTTGTTGAATTATTTTGTGGCGTTTTCGCGCTTTGGTGGGTTGATGGAGCCTACAGGCGTCGCTTCTACGATTTGAAGCCCTTGGTGATCAAAAAATTTTGTAGCTGGGTTGTCAGGTCATCTTTTTGCCACAGGGCTTGGGCCCATTGCCAGGCTTGTGCGCGCCAGCGTGTCCACTCGGTGGGCGTTGCAGGCCAAGGTAGTGGCGTAACGGTTTGCGAAGAATCGTTCCATGCCCGGCTGAGGGCCACCCAGAGGTGGGCCTCAGAAACCTGGCTCGTCCAGAGTTCATGAAAGGCCTCTAATTTGGGCACATGGGCCTGGTCCGACTGCGGGTAAATTTGCCAAACAAAGGGTTTTGCCGCCCACTGGGCTCGCACGAAAGAATCTTCGCCCCGTACAAAATTGACATCACAAGCCCATAACAAGTGGTCGAACTCTTTCTGGCTCAGACGGGGCATTCGTACTATTCTCAAGAGGCCTATTTGGGTGTTGTCTCCAATACAAGTACGAACTGCTTCATCGGCTTGCCCCGCCGTAACCAGCAGCATAGTCTGCTGTATTTGCAAGGCTTTGAATAGGCTCGGCAAAACCGGGGTGTGAGCGTAGCAAAACAGGCTGACTTTCAGTTCATCTGGGTGAGGCCTAATCCCTTTTGATTCGAGCCAGCCAGGGGCATCAAAGCGGGCCTGCCGGGTGAACAGATCTTGTTCACGCAGAAGGCCGCCGGTGCCATGCACCCAACCCGGATAAAAAAAGTATTTGGCTAAGCCTGAAACTGCACCCTGCTGGGGAGACCGCAAACCATGACTGCGTTGAACATAAGCCTCAGCACTGAGATATTCGAGGTTGATCCAGGCAGGAGGGCGATTTTTTTGGGCCATGCGCTGGATGAATTTTTCGGGCAATTCGCAGCCGAAGGTTTCGATGACAACGTCACCAGGTTCGGGCCAAACTGTGTGTTTGTTCCAAAGGAATACGCCTTGGGCTTGGGGAGCCATCCATGACAAGGATTCAGGGGCATTGATCCATAAACGCACATCTTCCCCGCGTGCACGCAAATCTGCTGTGAGACGCCAACAAACTCCAATGTCACCCCAATTGTCAATGACATGACAGAACACATCCCAGATCATGCGTCAAAGTGTCTTTTGAAATTTTAAAGTGGCATTGCCCTTAATTCTCCAGGCCTTCGGTCAATCGCTGCGCGGCCACTCGTTCACGCCGGTCAGGCCAAGTCGCACCAAGGGGGCAATGTCGTCCTTATCGTTATTAACACGGAGGATTGTACTGACCGCAGGCTTTGCTGCACAATTCAAAATCAGTGCAAGATCACCCCCACCCTTGCCATCAGACGGAGGCTTGCTGGGCGCGGAGGCGGGCAACGACGTTATCTGCGGGTTGAACTTTGCCAGCGGCCACATCCTGATGCCCCAGCGCAAGGATCTTCAGCAAGGCCAGTGTTTTTTGGGTCTCCTCGAACAAAGCGACATCCTGCAAAACCGCCTTGGCTTCGCCGTTTTTATTGCGACCTTTGTGCTCGGCCACG